>NZ_JBNGZH010000018.1:0-49498 GCF_052049775.1 Candidatus Pelagibacter sp.
TTTCAAGTAAAAAAAATTTTGTAATTAATAAAGATTTAATAGAAAATTTTGTAAATAATAATCATTTTGAAAATTTATTGATAAATCTTACAGAAATAAATCCCTATGATGTAAAAATAGCAAATGAATTTTCAAAACTAAATGCTATTTCCTCACTACCTCATTTGAGAATTTTAAAAACTTCTCTAAATTTAACAACTGAAAGATTTTTTCTTGAACTTTCACATTTAGTTTTACCCTTTAATAAAGATTTATCAAAAAACCTAAATTTTTTATCTTCAAGTATCAGTGATACAGAGTTTGGAAACTCTAAATTAATCTCAAATTTACTTAACAGCTCCAAACATGCTTTTTATAAACAGCTTATTTTAGATTATGAGCAGAAAAATCCCTTAGCTTTGTATCCAACTTCCAGTTATAGAAATTCTAATGGACATGTTGTTAGCTCAAAAGATTATCAACAAATAGAAGCAACAATGAACTTAAACACATTTACATCAATTAAGGTTGAAGAGGACACGCTTAATATCAACAATCCTCTTTTAAGAGATAACTATAAATCATTTGGAAGATGTGTTTGTTTAATAGATCAAAATATTGAGGATAATTATGGACTAGCAATTGAAAATTATTTTAATCATCATTCTATTATATTAGAGAAATTGGTTTATAGAGCTATGGAGGTTGATAAACATATAAAAAATGTGGAAAAAATAGTTGAGGATTTTAGAAAATTAGGTGTAAACAGAAATGAACCTATTTTGATAATTGGTGGAGGAGTTATAGGAGACATAGGAGCTTTTGCTGCATCTATTTATCATAGAAGCACTCCTTATATAATGTTATCAACATCAGTTGTCAGCGCAATAGATAGTGGACCTAGTCCAAGATCGTGTTGTGACGCTGGTGGATTTAAAAACCTTTTAGGATCTTTTCATGCACCAGTGCTAAATATATCTGATCGATCATTTTTTAAAAGCCTGAGAACTTCTTGGGTTAGGCATGGGATTGCCGAAATTCATAAGATGGCAGTAATTAGAGACAAAGAATTATTTATTTTACTTGAGGACACAGGGCTTGATTTGATGAAAACTCATTTTGGTACAATAAATTGCAGTTCTCAAAATGAAATAGTATCTAAATCAAAAAAAATTATCGGATTGTCTTTAAAAAGCTATGTTGAGAGTGAATATGATAATTTACACGAAGTTCACAGCATCAGAGATCATGCATTTGGCCATGGATTAAGTGCAAACTTTGAACTTAAAGCAGGATTACTACATGGTCATGCTATAAGTGTTGAAATGACCTTAAGTTCTTTTATGTCTTACAAAAGAGGCTGGTTAAGTGAAAAAGATTTACATAGAATTTTGAAATTATTTAGCGAATACGAATTAAGTTTATGGCATGACATATTGTTAGATGAAAAATGCATGAATGAAGGTTTTGATAAAATTCTTCAAAAAAGAGGTGGTAACCTAGCTATTCCAGTTCCAATTGCTATCGGAAAATGTAAATATATTAATGATTTAACAAAACCTGAATTAAAAGAAATCATACAAGAATTTAAACAAGTAGTTTCAAAATATCCTAGAAAAGGATTGGGTGTTGAACCTCTTTGTTCAGATGCAGGCCTTGAAGATCCAGTCACTGTTTTTAAAGCAGATGAAAATATATTAAAAGAAGCAAAATTAAATTAATAAAATGTACCAATTTGTGATTCCAATTCACCATGTGAATTGGAGTACAAGATCAGTTCTCGAGGGAATTTCCCAAAAATATAAACCAAAACAAATTTATGTCGTAACTTCTGATCATGAGATAAAAATTTTTAAAGATAAATCTAATTCTTGGGATATTGAAAATTTAACATTGCTGGAAGAGAATAATTTTTTTTTAAATAAATATGGTTTAACAAAAAAAGATATCTTTTCTCAAATTACTCAAAATAAACCCAATTATTCCCCTGGTTGGTTGTATCAACAGATTATTAAATTAGGAGCTAGTGATGTTATAGATGAATTAGAGGATGTTTTTTTAGTATGGGATGCAGATTTGTTACCAGTAAAATCATGGCCGATCATTGATGAAAATAATGAGAAGTTTGCTTTACTTCAAGATAAATCATATGGAAACCAGGATGTTTTAAATTCATGGAAAAATTTAATTATCAATGTATTGGAAATAAATCCTGTTGAGGACATCAGAGGAACATTTACTTCACATCATATGGTTTTTAAAAAAAAGTATTTAAAAAGTCTTAAGTTAAAATTTAAAGATCACTTCAAATCAGACCAAAATTGGATTGAATTAATAATAAAAGCTACAAATATATATGGTTCTTTTGGCGAATATTGGACTTATGCCAGTTGGGTAAATCATATAAATAAAGATGATTTAAATTATTATCCTTATGAAAAATATGGTTTAACCACAGAAAGATTTTATGATGATGGCAATGGTTTATTTTCAAGAAAATACAAGAAATTTAGTAATTTTGATGAAAAAAAAGACTTTTATCCGTCTTATTCGTCTATATTAAATTTTATAGATAAAAATTATCAGCTACCTCCTTCTTCTTTATCATTTGAAACGAATATCAGGCACACAAAGAAAAAAGATGAGAATATCCACCTTGAGGAAAAAAGATCTATTTGGAGAGAAAAAGTTTATGATAGAGATTAAAAGATTTAATAATGTTCATGATGGAAGATCAATATTAATGATGGAAAAAAATTCAATTGAAAATTAAATTATGATTGAACAAGTTAGTATTTATTTAATAGCAATGATTCTAGGGATAATGTTATTTTTTTCCTTTGTGATTGCTCCAGTAGTATTTACTACTCTAGATGAAGATAATGCTCGAAAGTTTATAAGAAGAATATTTCCTTTTTATTATAATGTTAATTTAGCGATTAGCTTTGTTGTTCTACTACTATTTTTATTTTTAAGTAAATTAGGCGTTGATTTTTATCTAATTTTATTAATCACAATTTTATTTGCTATATCGAACTATTTATTAATGCCGTTAATCAATAAATATAGAGATGAAAAACAGGATAAAAAATTCAAATATTCACATTTTATCTCAGTAGTAATTAATTTTGTTCAAATGATTTGTTTGGTATTTCTTTTAATTTAAAAGTTTTTTATCTTTTTTACTTTTTATTTCATTTTTTTGATCACAATATTTCTTAAAAACATAAGCTGTTGATACCCCACCAATTAGTATTAATTTTAATATCTTTAATTTAATAAGTGTTTTTATCATGATTTAATATCAAACCTTTCTAATAAAAATTGAATTACTAAATTATAGAAAAATACAAAACAAAAAATATAAAATAGAAAAATTACTTCTTTGGAATTAAAGAGGTATCCAGTTGCGGTTAAAAGCACAAAAAATAGGCTAATTGATAAGGCAAGCTTTGCCTGTGATTTTTTTTTTAAGTGAGATTTAACAATATTGTTTTTCATTAAATAATAATAACTATTAAAGATATTTATTCATCATGAATTTTGTCCTACCTAGACATTTGAATTATAATGTTTTAACATTTTTAACACTCATTAATTGAATAAATTGAGTTATTAATGATTAATAGTTGTGAAAAATATTTATAAAATTTATTACATTGTATTTTTTTTAGCTTTATTTTTTTCAAAAGCTATAGCGGAGCCAACCTTTGTGCAAAGTAAATCACTCGAGACAGCCGATAATTATTATGGATTTACATTTAATAACGATGGTACAAAAATGTATGCACTAAAAAGTGCTAATACAAATAGTGTAGTTATCGAATTTATATTAAGTACCGCATATGACATTTCAACGGCAACCGAAAACCAAACTAAAAATATATATGTAGATGGAAGTCTTATAGCAACACAAGTAGTGTTCAATAACGATGGAACAAAAATGTTTATTGTTAACCATGGTCATGATAAGGAAATAGATTATTGGTCACTAACCACTGCATTTGATATTTCAACTGCTACACACGATGGTGCTTTTCCTATTTCTGGTCAAGAAATTAGAGCAAATTCAGTTGCATTTAACAATGATGGTACCAGAATGTTTGTTGTTGGTGCAGGAAATATGTCCCAACATCGTATTCATGAATATTCACTTGATACACCATATGATCTTAGCTCCACAGTTACTCATCTTAATACTGAAGACCTAAGTTCCTCTCACAATTACTTAGATGGAATTACTTTTAAAGACGATGGTACCAAAATGTTTATCATTAATAGTGCTCAAGATAGGATTTCTCAGTTTAAATTAACTACACCTTATGATGCTTCTACTTTATCCCTTGAAGGCAACTTTGATGTAAGTTCTCATGATATCCAACCAAGAGAAATGGCTTTTAGCAACGATGGAAGTAAAATGTTTTTCATTGGTGATAAAAATGATAAAGTTTTTGAATTTAACCTAAGCTGTAATTGGAGTGTAATCGATGGTGCTTGTGATGACCCTGTTGGTAAATATAAAGGTGGTAAAGATCAATTAGCTATAATTGACTCTCAAACAGCAACAGCAAAACAAATTGCTATCCACGCCACCACGCCAGTATTAAATCGTATGTTTTGGTTAAGACGTCATAGAAGTAATGACCAATTAAGTAACCAAAATATTAGATTAAATTTTTCTAATTCAATGATGGCTTCATTATCAGAAATGCTTCCAGTATCTAATAAAACTAATAAGTTTTTAGATAAATTGTCGGATGAATGGTCATTTTGGAGTGAGGGCAGTATTAGTTTTGGAAGAGCAGGAGATACCTCACATTCGTCGTCAAAAAAAATTGATAGTAAAGGTGTCTCGTTTGGAATGGATAAAAAGATAAGTGAAAATAAATTATATGGATACGCATTCCGGTATGGTCGAGATGAAGTGGATGTAGGCTCTTTTGGCACGACACTAGATACTGATTCAGTTAGTTTATCACTTTATGGAACTTTTCCACAGGATGATGAAAGATTTATTGAAGGTATTTTGGGAGTAAGCAAGTTAAAGACTGATCATGTTAGAAAAGGCGGAGGGAATACTAGAACAGGTAATCGAAATGGATCACAAGTATTTGGCTCAATTAATTATTTTTCTACTTACCAAAAAGAAAAATTTAATATTTCTCCTAATATAAGAATTGATCTCAGCTACACAGAATTATCTAAGTATTCAGAAACGGGAGTAGCTAGTCTTGTTTATAATAAACAAGTAGTTGAAACTGGAATGATATCTTCAGGTTTTAATTTAAGTAATATTATTGACTATAATTCATTAACACTTGAGCCAAATGCAGGTTTAGAATTTAGCTTAGACTTTAGCCCAACATCAGATGCAACATATAGGTATATCTCACAAACAACAGAATATACTAGAGGTATTGGTCAAGATTCTAAAAGTATTAGAGGCAATATTGGATTTGATTTAGAAATGGATAATGGTTTATCTTTAATGACGATCTATGAAAGAAGTCAAAGTGAAATTGCTCATAGCGACACTTTATATATAGGGTTTGGCTATGTGCCTGATGAAAGTACTGAGTATGCTATGAAATTAGATAATAATGAAGCAACTTTAAATTATAAAAGAAATTTAAGTGGTTTTGATATCAACATAAGTTCTAACTATAGTTTAATGAGTGAAATTCCTGAATATGCAACAAACCTTGAATTAAGAAATACATTCTAAACTATTATAAAGAGAGTGAATAACATATATTCATACTGATGAAAAAATTCTTAGGCATAATTTTTCTGGGACTAATATTAAACAATAATGCTTTTGCAGGACCATATGAAAGTTTGATAAAATTTAATAGATGGCTAAGCTTAAATGGTTATGATCAGTATTTAGATAAAACAGGAGATCCTGTTGATATGGTGCTTGATAGATCGCTTTGTACATCTGAGGCAACTTGGGACGAATGTGTTGGAGCTGATGGAAAATTAATACCAACCAAAGATCGTAAATACACTCTAATTTATCCAAATAATTTAGATGTAAAAATAATGAAAAGGGGAGGTGGAAACGAAATAAATTATCAAGCCAATCCTAATTTTGGCACTTTACTCTTTTATGTTTTTCATTACTTAGAGGATATAAAAGGATTTGGTAAATATTTAGTACAACCATCTAAAAATCCAATTAAATTCAAATCAAATTTAATAGATGATAAAATTGTAAAAAAACAATTACAAACAAAAGCAATTCTAAGTTATCTTTATTTTGAAAATGATGAAATCATTGTTGATGAAATTTCACCTAAGGATCGTTTTGGTATTATCTTTAAAAATGATACTAAATGGAGTTCCATGTCGATGGGTAAAAGCTTAGTTTCTTACGTGACAGGTCATGCAATTTGTGGCGGTTATATTGATAGTATTGATACAACATTAAACGACTGGCCTTTGATCAAGAACACTCTCTATTCTAAAAAAAAATTAATTGATATTCTAAACATGGCTGCTGGAGATCAACAATATGTTGATGATCATGATGGATTAAAAAAGACTGGAAGATGGTACAATAGCTTTCCTATATCTGCTTTTGCTGATTTAGAATTAAAAGATTCAGAACCATCTAATTCTAAAAAGTATCATTATAATGGTTTAGCAACAAATATTATAATGAATTATGTAATTTATAAAACTGATCAAGATTTTCAAAAACTTTTAAATGAAATTTTTCAAAAAAAAGCCAAAGTAGAAAATAGTGTGTTTTTTTTAAAACAAAAAGGAATTTCAGATGAGCAAGGTCCAGGAAGATATTCATTTAGAGCTAGTAGATATGATTATCTAAGAATTGCAAAAGCAATCATGGATGATTATCAAAATGATACTTGTGTAGGTAAATATTTAAAAGAAATTCATGAAAGGAGAATTAAAAAAAATTTAAAAAAAGGACACGAACCTGGCTTTAATCTCTCGAGTACTTATGGTGGACAATTTCATATGGATTATCCAGGTTTAAAAAATAGGGTAGTTTTTGGTTTAGGAGGCTTTGGTGGTCAGGCGATTTTGATTGATGTAGAAAATTCAAGAATAGTTGTTCTAAATTCTTTGCATTATAACAATAAGAAATTTAGATATAATGTTAAAAAACTTTTATTAGATCCAATAAAAAACGGCAGAGTAAATTAAAAAAATTTACTTATTCATCTTGTTCAATTATAAATATTGGCATAAACACTCATGAAAATAACTCATGCCCTCGTGGTGAAATTGGTAGACATAAAGGACTTAAAAGCCGAGGGATTCACAGACGAGTCAGTCCGTGGTAGTCTAACGTAGTCCAAACATCTTATAAAATCACATAACATTAAATTAGCCTTCAATCAAGATTAGAAAATAAGGGTTAATTAATTTGCTCAAACTATTACAGGACTATTACACAGAGAGATAATGTTGTATCTTTTATTGATGAAAAAACTTTTAATATTCTTAATTTTTTTTAATTTTACATCGGTTAACTCATATAGTTTGAGTATTGATAGAGAAAGAAGAGAATTTCAACAATGCGTCGACATAATGGTTAGTGCAGGTAAAAATAAATTAAAATCAAGAGAATATTGCTTATGCTCCGTGAAAAAAGTTAGTGAAAAATATTCTGATAAAGAATTAGATGCATTTGTGTCAAAAGGTATAGAATATTTAAATAAGAAAACAAAGTTTGCTGCTGAATATTGTGCAAAAAAGATTAATAAAAAATATGAAAATTAATAAATTTATATTTATAATTTTAGTAAGTTTTGCCTTTTGTAATTTTGTAAATGCTGGTTGGTTTGATGGAAAAATCAATGTGACTGAATGTTATGATCGTCCATACAAAAGCTACAAACATAAATTAGATAAATTAAGATCTTTACAAATTGAAGGAAGGAAAGTTTCACTAATATGGGACTGGGAATTAAATCTGAAAGATAAAACAGCAACAAGAATAACGGCTTTTGATGGTATAGTTGAAATGGAAAAATTTGATCTATTGGTTACAGATGACTACTTGTATGTAAAAAATGGTAATGGAGGATTTACATTTGATAAAAAAACTGAAAAAGTTACAAGTAAATGGAATAACTTAACAAATATACTTCAATGTAAATTTGATTAATTAAGTTCAAGGATTTTATAGGACAACCAGTACAAGACCAGTAAACAGAGAGATGGATTTATTGTACAATTATTTAATGAAAAAAACTTTGACTTATATACTGCCATTATTTTTTTTGTTTCTAACATCTTGCTTTGAACCAACTTCTTGTGCAGTAAATACCTCAACTGGAGAAACAGTTGGAGATTGTGCAAGAGTTAAAGTTGTTCAAAAAAAATTAGAAGCTAAATCAATAGGAGGTAGCAAAACAATTTATGATATGTTTGGAGGAGGTGTTATAAGAAGTAATTCATCAATAACAATCTACGGTATGACTGTTGGTGATATTAAAATTGAGGAAAATGCTAAAGTTATAATGTGGGGAGCCGCCGAAAGTAATATCGAAAATTATGGGGACTTAAGAATTTATGGAAGTTTAACTGGTGACATAATTAATTATAATAAAGTAACTATTGGGGGAAGTGTAGATGGCAAACTTTACGGAGAAGGTTACAAATATAATCCTGGTTCTGTTATCAATGGTGAGGCAAAGAATTAAATCTATTATAGGATTTTTTAGGATAACTATTACTAGACTATTACACAGAGAGATAAAATAAAAAAATTTTACTTATTCCTCTTGTTCAATTATAAATATTGGCATAAACACTCATGAAATTCATTAATGCCCTCGTGGTGAAATTGGTAGACACAAAGGACTTAAAATCCTTGCCGCTTGCGGAGTGCCAGTTCGAGTCTGGCCGAGGGCACCATTAAATGAATAGAGTTCAAATCATATCTGATAAAAATCAAAAATCTTTAAAGATTAAATCATTAATTCAAAAAAAGATTAAACAAAATAATATAAAACGATCCAATATTATAATTGTTATTGGTGGTGATGGTTTCATGCTACAAACATTAAAAAAGAATAAAAAATCAAAAAAGTTTTTTTATGGTGTAAATTCTGGAAGTTATGGATTTTTGATGAATAAATTTTCATCAAAAAATATCATAAGCAATTTACATAAAGCAAGAATGATAACTATTTCTCCTTTAGAGATGTCTGTTAAAAATAATAAAAACCAAACAAAAAAACATATAGCTATAAATGAAGTTTCTATTTTAAGACAAAGTAGGCAAGCCGCGTCTTTATCTATTTATCATGGTTCTAAACAAGTCATAAAAAAACTTGTCTCCGATGGTGTCCTGGTTTCCACACCCGCTGGAAGTACTGCTTATAATTTATCAGTTCATGGACCTATATTAAGTTTGAATTCAAAAAGATTATCTATATCTCCAATAAGTCCATTTAGACCAAGAAGATGGAAAGGTAAAATTGTAAGTGATAAATCTAAAATTAATATTAGGAACTTAAATTCTAAAAAAAGACCAATTTCTGCTGTTGCTGATAATAGTGAAGTGAGGAATGCAAAAAATATTATAGTAAAAACTAATCAAAAAATTAAATTTAATCTTCTTTACGATAGAAATAGAAGTCTACAAAAGAAAATCAAGATAGAACAATTAAGAAGAGAAACTTCTTGATGGTGCCCCCGCACGGATTCGAACCGCGGACCTATTGATTACAAATCAAAAAGCTTCTTAAAATTTCCTTTCATTAACGTTGATATTAGTAACTTCTGAAATCCCCATCAAGCAAGTAAAATAAATTCACTACAAATTCACTACATGTTTTTTTGTTGTATTAATATTATTTTTTTATAGTCCAGCCATTCTTTTTTAATGCTTTAATTAAATTTTCTTTCATTTCATCTCTAGAAGTATTTTTATCACCTATTTTTTCAAAGAATACAGGCTCTAAACCTTTATCTTTTTTTGATTTAAAATAGTTTTTGATTGATTGTATTATTAGTTTCATTTTTCTCCTTTAGCGTTGTGTTTAAAGTCCCAGCAAGTAGAGTTAATTCTAAATCAGGACAATTTAATTATAGTATATAAAGTCTTAAAGTACAAATTTAATACACTTAAAAATAAATTAAAAAAAATATAAACACTCTTTTATATTAAAATTTTCAAATGTTATGGGAAGTTCTCCTATTGGGTGTTTTACCTATGTATATCTATAAAAAATTCATTAAATCGTTTCAAAAATTATTGAAACGAATCACAGTTAAAATATAAAAAAAAATATCAAAATTTAATAGTAATTCCTTTTAATATAAGGACCAAAATTTTGTGATATATACTATGAATATGAAACAACTAAATTATATATCTCTTTTCAGTTCAGCTGGTGTAGGTTGTTATGGTTTCAATCAAGAAAATTTTAAGTGTATATCGACTTGTGAGATAGATCCAAAAAGAATAGAGATTCAGAAAAATAATCAGATTTGTGAAGACCCTGAACAATATATAACAGGCAATATTCAAAAAAGTGAAATACAAGACAAAATTTTCAAAAATGTAAGAATATTTAAAGAAAATAATAACGTCAAAGATTTAACTTTATTAATTGCTACACCACCATGCCAAGGTATTTCTGTTGCAAACCATAAGAAAAAAAATGAATTAAATAGAAATTCTTTAATTGTTGAAAGTTTTAAAATTACTAAAAAGATTAAACCAAAATTTTTTATTTATGAAAACGTTCAAAGCTTTTTAAAAACTCTTTGCACAGATATTGATGGTGAATTGATACGAATTCAAGACGCTATGAATAAAAATTTATTACAAGATTACTTTATTTCATCTAAAGTACTTAATCTTAAGAATTATGGTTCAAATTCAAGCAGAACAAGAACTATTGTCATAGGTGTTAGAAGAGATCAGAAAATTAATCCAGAGGGATTGTTTCCAGATATAACTGAACCAAAAACAATTAAAGAATTAACAAAAAGCTTAAAAAAATTGAATAAATTAGGTGAGATATCAAAAGATATCTATCACTCTTTTAGACCTTACGATCAAAAAATGCTTCCATGGATTGAGAAACTTAAAGAAGGTGAAAGTGCTTTTGATAATAGAGAAAGTTTTCGTAAACCTCATCAAATTATTGATAATAAGATTGTAATTAATCAGAAAAAAAATGGTGACAAGTATAAAAGAAATTTTTTAAATCAAGTTGCACCCTGTATTCATACAAGAAACGATATATTAGCTAGTCAGAATACCATTCATCCAAAGGAGAATAGAGTTTTCAGTATTAGAGAGTTAATGCGATTTATGTCTATACCGGATGATTTTAAATGGTCCGATATAAAAGAAGAAACTCTAAATTCATTGAGCCTTGAAAATAAGAAAAAGTTTTTAAAAAAGAATGAATTGAATATTAGGCGATGTATAGGGGAGGCCGTACCAACAAAAGTTTTCAATAATATTGCAAAAAAAATTAAAGATTTATCAAATATAGAAGACATTGGTTTTAAAGATAATCTTCAATCAATTAATAAGATTATTAAATTACACAATTTGACTAATTTTAATAATAAGAAAGCTTTTATTAACAAATTTTACAATAAACTCGATTTAGATTTTGTTATTAAAATATTGGAATTTTCTAATCCAGATAAAGAAAAGAACTCCTCTTATTTTACGGATAGCTCTCTTAGTATTGATATATTGAATAATATTCCAACACTTAAAGGAAAAATTAGAATACTTGAACCATCGGTTGGCTCAGGAAGTTTTCTACTTCAAATGATTAAGAAATTTTCTCATTTACCATCAGTTCAAATTGATGTTTTTGATATAGATACAGAAATTTTAAGTTTATTAAAATTATTACTTAAAAAAATAAAAGTTCCTAAAAATATCAATATTAAATATTTCAATAAAGATTTTTTAACGCATACTTTTAAAAATAATTATGATTTAGTTATTGGAAATCCTCCATTCGGTAAAATAAAGTTAAAAAACACTCTAAAAGAATATAAAAAACATGGTCTAAGCACCACTAATAATCTTTTTACCTTGTTTCTTAATAAGTCTTTAAGTTTGAGTAAAAATGTTGCTCTCGTTTTACCAAAGAGTTTAATATCATCACCAGAACATGATCAGATAAGATCAAAAATTGAGAAAAAAAATATATATTCAATTTTAGATTTTGGAGAAAATGGTTTTAAGGGAGTTAAAATTGAAACAATTGGCCTTGTATTAAACGGAAAAAAAACAAAAGATAACCAAGTTAAATTTTATAGTTATACTAATAAAAATTACATCCTACAAAATCAAGACTATATAATAGACTCAAAATTTCCATACTGGTTACTTTATAGAGATAAGTTTTTTGATGACGTTTGTAAAAAAATGGAATTTGGCGTTTTTAACTTTTTTAGAGATAGACAAATCACAAAAAAACATACTTTGAATAAGGGTAAAATAAGAGTTTTAAAATCAAGAAATATATCCAACAATAATATTGTTTCACTTGATGGGTATGACACTTATCTGAATGAAATAGATAGTTTCGCAGTATCTAAATATTTGAATAAGAAAAATGTATATTTAGTTCCAAACCTTACTTATTATCCAAGAGCATGTAAGCTACCAGAGAACTCAATTGTTGATGGTTCAGCGGCACTTTTATTTCCAAAAAAAAATAAAAAAATTAATAATAAACAATTAGAGTTCTTTGCTTCAAAAGAATTTACAGCTTTTTATCGTATAGCCAGAAATTTTGGAACCAGATCACTTAATATAGATAAAAATAGTGTTTTTTTCTGGGGACTAAAAAAAGCTAATTAATATGCTTTCAGATGATGAAGTTAAAAGTTTTTTATCAAGTCAAAATCTAAAACTTACAAAAAAAAATTCTAATCCAAGACCATTCGATCAAAAACTTACTATGGATAATCTTTACACTGTTGCTAAATGTATTTCTGAAATTACTAAAAAAGATAAAATTGATCATTTTACAAAAAGCTATATTTGGAAACATGATGTGTCAGATGAATTGGTTAAAATTTATGGCAAAGGCTCTGTTTATGACGAAAATAAAAAAAATGAATATGATAAATTTTTTGCTCAACCAATGAATTTATTGAGTTACTTTGGTGTTTTAAGTAGAGATGAAAAAAAAATACCACATAAATTTAAGATTTTAGATCAGAATGTTTTAAGTTATATACACTCTCAATCAGATAGATCTTTGAAATTTCTGGTTTTTGTTTCGCAAGAATTTGCAAAACAAAACAATCTATCAAATTATTTTAATGATTTTTTTAGCAAAGAGACATCTGACTCGTTCAAAGACCTAAGAACAAATTTGGATATTTTTATTAGAGCAAATACCAATATTGGAGAAAGAAGACCAAATCCGCATGAGCCATCAAGAATTTACAATAAGATAATAAATCATTTAGCTTACGATTTAGGTAAAAAAGGAAGTTATGGTAACCAAGGTGCTATATCACATGACACAATTTTGCTAGAGGATTTACAATATAATTCTAAAAATTGGCATGATCATGATACCAGAAAACCAAAAGATATATCTAGGGCTGAATGGAGAAAATTATACTACCAGAATCAGGAAAAAAATAAAAAAGAAGATGTTTTTGAGAATGGTGCCAAAAGAGATGTAAAAGAAAAACATAATCATCTTAGTGAATACAGTGGAGAAAAAGCAAATCATGCCCATCATATTTTTCCAAAAGGTGATTTCCCTGATTTAAGATATATTCGAGAAAATATAATTTTAATAACCTCCGGTGAACACCTTGATATTGCTCATCCTATGGGTAATGTAAAAAAGGTAGACAAAAAATTTCAGATCAATTTATTAATTAAAAAACTAGAGTCTATTATAAAAATTATAAATGGAAACGATGATTTCTATAACTTAAAAAACTTTATCAAAGTACTTAATACTGGTTTTAATGAACAGCTAGATGATAATGCAAGCGAAAATGAAATCAAAGATTTTTTAATTAAAAGACTTAAAACTTTAAATTAATAAACACTAGTTTGTTTTTTTTACCTTAGAAATTCTTAAATCCAATGCCTCTAACCATTCTTGAGAATTATAATTAATTTTTTCCTCAAATTCCTTTTCATCAAAAAAACATACAGCACAATCTATTAGAAATTTGATTGCTTCCTCAGTCAATATAACATCTGTATTAAACCAATTATTTTCTTTTAACCATTTATTCATTAACTCAGTTTGCATCATTTTATTGATCCTATTTTGCACAATCTTTTTATGTTTAATGTTTTCAGGATCAAATACGTTCATTTCAAAAAATTTAAAAAACCTATCAACTATTTTATGAGCTTTTTTTTTCATATTATAAATTATATAGAAATTAAAAAATTTTCTCTATAACCACCCAACTAAACCTTTAAGGATAAATAGAACCTAATAGGGTAAATTAAAATTCACTACAAATTCACTACAAAGAGTTCTTCTCTCTTCCTTTCTGCAGTCTTATTCAACAATTTCTAATTCTAAAAAAAATAAGGTAATTTAAGTTTTTATTTGAAATAAGTAAGATTTTAATGGTGCCCCCGCACGGATTCGAACCGCGGACCTATTGATTACAAATCGAGAGTCTAATTTCAAAAAGATAAATACTACCAACGTTAATTGAAAGTTATTTCAAATCTATACACACTATAGACACACTAGTATATTAAAAGAAACTATGAAACCTCTTCTCTATTCAATTATAATAGCAATAACAATTTTTCTTGCGTGGAATATGAAAGGAAAATTTGCAGGAAAAATAGCAGGACTAGCTGTAGGTGGTTTTTGGTTAGCTTGGACACTTGGGTTATCTGCAGTCTTTGTAGGCTATGCTTTAAGTGGTGAACTTCTTTTTGTCCAGTTAGGAGTTGTTGTAGTTGTTTTTTATATTAGTTTTAAAACTTGGAAAAATAAAAACCTAATTAATGATTTAAAAAAAAATCTTAAAAAAATTGATAATCAAAACTTCAATTCAAACATAAATAATATTTCAAACAACGAAATTAAAGTTATAGAAAATGCTAAAGATCATAGAAAATTTTTATTAAAAACCTTAGATCAAGCAAAAAAAACAATCGTCATTTTTTCAGGATGGTTAACTGATTATTCAGTTAATGAAGAATTTAGGAATAAGATAAAAAGTTGTTTAGATAGGGGAGTAGATATTATTATTGCTTGGGGCTACAAAAAATCAGGAAGCATTTCTTCTGAACACAAGAATGCTGGAGAAAAGGCTGTCAGAGAACTTCAAGAATGGACAGCCTCAAACAAAACTAAAGGGACGCTGGAGACATTTTATTTCCCTAATCATTCTAAAATTCTAATTTGTGATACCAAATATGCCGTTATGGGAAGTTTCAACTGGCTTTCGAACAGTGGCGGTAGTGAAAATGAAGAACGTAGTTATATCATTTATAATAGAAGTTTTATTGAAGAAGAATTGGTTGAAATTATGAAAAATCTTTATGATCCGAAAAAACCTCTTTCACGAAGACAATTGATGAAGAATTTTGTACCATTCTCTAAATATTAAAATGAATAAAGACGATAAACATAAAGTTTTAAATTCAATAATAATGGATATTGAAAAACAAAAACACATAATTGATAGAACCTTTGCGTTTATTCAAAGTACTTTAATTTCGCTTGAAGCAAGTGAGAGGCTAGAAGGGGAGGAAAAAGATTATCTAATAAAAGATTTGAGAGAAAAACTTAATGAAAAAGAAAAAGCAACAGCAACACTGACATATCTAAAATATAAAAAAATGAGAGATGAAATGCAGAAATTAAAAATGCACGGTGGTCCAGATGATTATTTAGAAAATCTTGAAAAAATTAAAAAAGAAGCTGGAATAGATAATTTATATAAAAGCTATGAAGATAAAAAGTCTTTAGATCGTATTAAAAAACATCCAGAAGAAATAATTAAATTAAAATGAAAACATATTAGAGGGTTCAATCCTTTATTTGATTTAAAAAATGTTTAACGACGAAATACTAGAGAAATATATAAATACCTTTTTGGGTTATGGAAATATTAATGGAGACATATGCTTTATTGGCCTGGAAGAGGGTATTGGAGTTAGTGGCAAACTTTTGGAAGAAAAACCAGACCTTGGTTTTAAAGAAGTTAATAAAAAATTATCAACTTGGAAAACATTAGGAGAGAGTCATTTGGTAGATGGGAAAGAATTCCATCTAAAAACAAACGATTTATGGCATAAAGAAACATCAGCTATACAAAAAACCTGGGAAGGAATTATAAGAACTATTCTTTCTTATGAAAACCAAGATCTATCACACGCCAATATTTTAAATTTTCAAATTAATAGATTGGGCAGAAAGAATGAGAACCATTCACTTATAGAATTAAGACCTTTGCCATCAAAATCTTTAAGAGGATCAGAGTGGTTTTATAAATCTTTCTCAAAACTAAACTACCTAAATACAAAAAAAAATTATGAAGATTATATAACTAATAAAAGAATAGAAATTATTCAAAATTTTATTAAATTAAGTTCATTTAAATTTATTGTTTTTTTGAGTATTGGTTTAAATTTTAGACCATATTGGGAAAGAATAGCCAATTCAAAATTTGAAGATATTAAAAAAGATTTTTTAGTATGTTCAAATAATAAATTTTTTGTAACTCATCATCCAACCTCTTATCCAAAAAAAGAGCAACTAATTTCTAAAAGTTTGAAAGATGTTTATAAAAATTTGGGACAATATTTAAAATCTTTAACTTAATATAATTATCTAACGACTACTTGATTGATACACAATCTATACACACTCTATACACAATCAAAGCACACTATAAGCACAGTCAGGATAGAAATTTAACTTTTTGAAAAATTTAACGTTAATTTTATTGAGTGATGGTGCCCCCGCACGGATTCGAACCGCGGACCTATTGATTACAAATCAATTGCTCTACCAGCTGAGCTACAAGGGCATGCGCAATAATTATTAATTATTTATTAATTAATCAACTCTTTTTTTTTAGATAACTTAAATGATGGAATACAATTGCTGCACTATTTGATATATTTAGGCTCTCAATTTTTTCATTTATTTCAATCTTAACTAAAAAATCTGCATATTTGGATGTGTGTTTATGCATACCAGAACTTTCTGACCCAAATAATAATATATTTTTTCCTTTCCACTCAATTTTGGTAAAGTCTTCTTTGCCATCGCCATCGAAGCCATATACCCAAAAATTTTTTTCTTTAAGATTTTTTAATGTTGAATTGATATTAGAAACCTCAAATATATTCATATATTCAATTGCACCACTTGCTGCTTTATACAAAAGTTTACTTTCACTAGGGAAATTTCTTTCTTTAATAATTATTCCATCAATACCAAAAGAAGTTGCACTTCTTATCAAAGATCCAATATTTCTTGGATCAGTCACACCATCAAGACAAACTAATGTAATATTATCCCTTTCTTTGATGTATTCTTTAAGCAATGGTTTTTGTATATGTTCAACCTCTGCAACGTATCCTTGATGTTGTAGATTTTCTCTAGTGCTGTACTTATCAAGTTCTTTTTTTGTTTTAAAATATACTTTGACATCATTTAATAAGTTTTTATTAGGATTTTTTTTGTGAATATTTTTCTTGGTGTCCTCAGTTAAAAATACTCTTAAAACTTTTCTTTTAGGGTTTCGAAGAGCCTCAATTACAGCATGTTGTCCAATGATAAAAAAAGATGATTTATTCATAAAATTTCCTTTGTTTTACACGTTTTTTTAAATATTTTCCCATTAAATCACGTGTTGCATTTAGACAAATAAAATATATAAAACGCTTGTTGTTTGAAGCTTTATTGAACAAGGGGACACTTCCCCTAAGGGAGGGGTTCCAGAGCGGTCAAATGGGGCGGGCTGTAAACCCGTTGACTTCGGTCTTCGAAAGTTCGAATCTTTCCCCCTCCACCATTCAATAATCTTGGGCAATACTGGAGTGTTACTCTTGGGGTTGTGCGGGTGTAGTTCAATGGTAGAACGCTAGCCTTCCAAGCTGGATGTAAGGGTTCGATTCCCTTTACCCGCTCCAAGAAAAAAATAGTTTATAAAAAAACAAAAGTGAGGAATATAAGTAATGTCGAAAGAAAAATTTGTAAGAAATAAACCGCATTGTAACATTGGGACAATCGGTCATGTCGATCATGGTAAAACAACTTTAACTGCTGCGATCACTAAAGTTTTATCTGAAACAGGTGGAGCTCAGGCAGTAGCATATGATCAAATTGATAAAGCTCCAGAGGAGAAAGAAAGAGGAATTACAATTTCAACAGCACATGTTGAATATGAAACTGAAAAAAGACACTACGCACACGTAGATTGTCCGGGTCACGCTGATTATGTAAAGAACATGATTACGGGTGCAGCACAAATGGATGGTGCAATTTTAGTTGTCAACGCTGCTGACGGTCCTATGCCTCAAACAAGAGAGCATATTCTTTTAGCAAGACAAGTTGGAGTTCCTGCAATTTGTGTATATTTAAATAAAGTAGATCAAGTTGATGATAAAGAAATGATTGATCTAGTTGAAGAAGAGATTAAAGAATTATTAACCTCATATAAATTCCCAGGTGACAAAACTCCAATTGCAAAAGGTTCTGCACTTGCTGCAGTTGAAGGCAGAGATGAAGAGATTGGAAAAAATTCAATTTTGGAATTGATGAAGAATGTAGATGAATTTATTCCACAACCAGATAGACCAAAAGACAAAGATTTCTTGATGCCAGTAGAGGATGTTTTCTCAATCTCAGGAAGAGGTACTGTTGCAACTGGAAGAGTTGAGTCAGGTGTTTTAAAAACTGGAGATGAACTTGAAATAGTTGGTATTAGAGAAACTAAAAAATCAGTTTGTACTGGTGTTGAAATGTTCAGAAAACTTTTAGATTCTGGTGAAGCAGGAGACAACGTTGGAGTACTTTTAAGAGGTGTAGAGAGAACTGATATAGAGAGAGGCCAAGTTCTTTGTAAACCAGGATCTGTAACACCACACACTAAGTTTGAAGCTCAAGCGTATGTACTTAAAAAAGAAGAGGGTGGAAGACACACACCTTTTTTTACAAAGTATAGACCACAATTTTATTTTAGAACTACAGATGTAACTGGAGAAGTAGAGTTACCGGCTGGGACTGAAATGGTTATGCCTGGTGATGATGCTAAATTCACTGTTAAACTAATTACACCAATTGCGATGTCAGAGAAATTAAACTTTGCTATTCGTGAAGGTGGAAGAACTGTTGGAGCTGGAGTAGTAACTAAAATTATAGAGTAAACTCTATATAGGAGTGTAGCTCAATTGGTAGAGCGCCGGTCTCCAAAACCGGAGGCTGAGGGTTCGAGTCCCTCCGCTCCTGCCAATATAAAATAGATAAATATGAAGAACCCGATTAAATTTATACAAGAAGTAAAACAAGAAGCATTTAAAGTTTCTTGGCCTACAGGAAAAGAGACGCTCCAAGGTGCATTAATGGTTTTTGCAATGGCAGTCGTAATGTCTTTATTTTTTTTATTGTTAGATCAAGTTTTAAAATTTTTCTTAGAACTATTACTTAAAGTGAGCATATAATGAAAAACTGGTACATAGTTCAATCGCACTCAAGTTTTGAAAACAAAGTTGCAGGACTAATAAAAGAAGAAGCAGACAAGGCTAAAATTTCAGAAAAATTTGAGGAAATTATCGTTCCAACTCATGATGTTACTGAAGTTAAAAGAGGTAAAAGAATTCAAAGAAAAAAAAAATATTTTCCAGGCTACGTTCTGATTAAGAGTGAAATGGATAATGATATTTATCATATGATAAAAAATATAAAACGTGTTAGTGGTTTCCTGGGAACAAAGGGTATGCCTGTTCCAGTATCAGACAAAGAAATTGATAAAATTTTAGGTCAGATAAAAGATGGAGTTGCCCAACCAAAATCAGCAATAGAGTACACAGTTGGTGAAAAAGTTCAGGTTATTGATGGACCTTTTGCTTCATTTAGTGGAATGGTTGAAGAAATTGATGAAGAAAAGTCTAGACTTAAGGTGTCAGTTTCTATATTTGGAAGGCCAACACCAGTTGATTTAGAATATAATCAAGTGGAGAAAGTAAGTTAAATTTATGGCAGCTAAAAAAGAAATTAGTGGTTTTATAAAGTTACAAATTAAAGGTGGTCAAGCAAATCCTGCTCCGCCAGTCGGACCAGCATTGGGTCAACGTGGAGTAAACATTATGGAATTTTGTAAAGCTTTTAATGACAAAACAAAAAAGTTAGCTGGCAAACCTGTACCAGTTGAAATTACTGTCTACAAAGACAAAAAATTTGATTTTAAAATTAAATCTCCACCTGCGTCTTTTTTTATAAGAGAAGCCGCAAAACTTAAGAGTGGTTCTCAAGAACCTGGCCGAAATATTGTTGCTTCAATAACAAAAAAACAAGCTGAAGAAATTGCTAAACAAAAAATGGAAGATTTGAATGCTCTTGATTTAGATCAAGCGGTCAAAATTATAGCTGGTTCCGCAAGATCAATGGGTATCGAGGTAAAAGATTAATTATGTCTTCAAAAAGATTTAAAAAACTTCCTGAAAAAACTACAGAACTTTCACCTGAGGTAATTGAAAAATTACTTCCGGTAATTAAAAAAAATTGTACAACTAAATTTGATGAGTCAGTCGATTTAAGTTTTCAGATCAACAATAAACAAAAAAAAAGTGAGATAAATATTAGGACTGTAGTAAATCTTCCTGGTGGAACTGGTAAAAAGATTAAAGTTGCTGTCGTATGTGAAGATACAAAATCTGATGAAGCTAAAAGTGCTGGTGCTGATATTGTTGGTAATGATGAATTTATTGAAAAAATTAAAAATGGTGAAATGGATTTTGAAAAATTAATTTGTACTCCATCCATGATGATTAAATTGTCAAAGTTAGGAAAAGTGTTAGGACCAAAAGGTTTGATGCCTAATCCAAAATTAGGAACTGTGACAGAAAATTTAAAAACTGCAATTTCAGATGCAAAATCTGGCCAAGTAGAAATTAGAAATGACAAAGATGGAAATATAGGTGTAAGTATAGGAAAAAAATCTTTTACTGATGATAAGTTAATTAAAAATTTTAATGCTGTTATAGATACACTTGAAAAGGAAAAATCAAATAATACTGTAAAAGGAGATTTAATAAAATCTGTTTTTTTAACATCAACAATGGGTGTTTCGTATAAATTAAAATTAGGAAAAAATATTTAAGTTATGATGAATAAAGAGCAAAAGAAAAACTATATTGCTGAAATGACAACGCAATTTGAGAATAGTAAAGCAGTTATGGTTACTCACTATCAAGGTCTGACAATGACTCAATTAGACGAATTAAGATCAAAAATGAGAGAACATGATATAATTTTTAAAATCACAAAAAATAGAATTACAAAATTAGCATTAGAAAAAACTAAGTGTAAAGATTTATCAAATTTATTTACTGGTCCGACAGCTGTTGCTTTTGGAGAAGATGCAATAATGTCAGCTCGAATTTTATCTAAGTTTGCAAAAGATAATGAGAATCTTAAATTAATTGGTGGAATGATGGAAAATGAAATTCTTGATCAAGCTGGAGTAATGAATGTCGCAAATTTACCTACTTTAGACGAAGCAAGGGCTAATATTGTGGGTATTTTGAATGCATCTGCATCAAAATTAGTGAGTATTTTGCTTGCACGATCGGAAAAAATGAGTAGTTTACCCCCAGAAAATTCTGAAACACAACCTAAAGAGTAAATTATGCCAGATCTAAATAAAATTATTGAGGACTTATCAAGTTTAACTGTTGCTGAAGCAGCAGATCTTTCAAAACAATTAGAGGAAAAATGGGGTGTTACGCCAATGGCGGCAGCAGCTCCAGCTGCAGCAGGAGCAGCAGCGGCAGCAGAAGATAAGGATGACTTTTCAATCATGCTTGTTTCTGCAGGAGATAAAAAAATTAATGTTATTAAAGAAGTAAGAGCAGCAACTTCTCTTGGTCTTAAAGAAGCAAAAGACTTGGTAGAGGGCGCACCTAAAGAAGTAAAAGCTGGTGTACCTAAAAAAGAAGCAGAGGAAATTAAAGCTAAGTTAGAAGCTGCAGGGGCAAAAGTAGAACTTAAGTAAATTAACAGGAAATTTTTAAGTACTGATTAATTAAATTTAATCAGTATTAAGACATAGATGCAAATATCTTTTACTGAAAAGAAAAATATTAGAAAGAGTTTCGGAAAACTTAAAGAAAGTTTATCCATTCCTAATCTAATAGAAGTTCAAAAAAATTCATACGACGAATTAACATTTTTTAACCCTGAAGCAGGTGATTTAACTAAAGGATTTGACAGAGTATTTAAAAGTATTTTTCCTATTGAAGATCTAAATGATAAAGCAACTTTAGAATATGTATCATACAGACTTGAAAAACCAAAATTTGATGTAGAAGAATGTATTGCAAGAGGCTTAACTTACTCCTCTGCTTTAAAATGCACATTACGATTAGTTGTTTATGAAATAAATCAAGAAACGAACACTAAAGATATTTTGTCAGCAAAAGAGCAAGAAGTTTATATGGGTGAAGTGCCCATGATGACTAATAGTGGTACATTCATAACGAATGGTGTTCAAAGGGTTGTTGTAAACCAAATGCATAGAAGTCCAGGAGTTTTTTTCGATCATGACAAAGGTAAAACCCATGCAAGTGGTAAACTTTTGTTTAATTGTAGAGTAATACCAAATCGAGGGTCTTGGTTAGATTTTGAATATGATGTTAAAGATTTTTTATATTTTAAAATTGATAGGAAGAAAAAAATTCTTGCATCTACTTTATTACTTGCTCTTGGTTATTCAAAAAGTGAAATAGTAAATGAATTTTATGAATCAGAAAAATTTATTTTTGATACAAAATCAGAAAAGTGGAAAACAAAATTTAACCTTGAAAATTATAAAGCTAAAAATTTCTCTGAAGAAGTTGTTGATGCTAAATCAGGGAAAGTTGTAATTAAATTAGGAGAAAAAATTAATTATTTAAATGCAAAAAAATTATCTAATGATGGATTAAAAGATATACTAGTTGCAAAAGAATCATTATTTGGAAAGTTTTTACATAAAGATATTAAATTAAATGATCAAGAAGATGGATTATTAAAAATTGGTACTGAGTTAAATGAGACAATCATTCAACAAATTTTAGATGCAAATATTACAAGTCTAGATATTTCTGTAACAAATTCTATAAACAAAGGGCCTTATTTACTCACTACAATCCTGAATGACAAAAATAATACTAAAGATGAGGCAATTACTGAAATTTATAAGATGTTAAGACCTGGTGAGCCTCCAACAATTGAAATAGCAACTCAAATTTTCAATAATTTATTCTTTAGTTCAGACAGATATGACTTGTCTGACGTAGGAAGAGTTAAAATGAATTCTAGATTAGATTTAGAATGCTCAGATAAAATTACAATATTAAGAAATGATGATATTTTAGCAATAATTCGTAAAATGTTGGACTTAAGGGATGGTAAAGATGATGTTGATGACATTGACCATCTTGGAAATAGAAGAGTTAGATCTGTAGGTGAATTAGTTGAAAATCAAGCTCGTATTGGTGTTTATAGAATGGAAAGAGCTATTAAAGAAAAAATGACCACTTTAGATATCGAGTCAGCAATGCCACAAGATTTGATAAATGCAAAACCACTCACAATTTCACTAAAAGATTTTTTTGCAAGTTCTCAACTTTCTCAATTTATGGATCAAACAAACCCACTTTCAGAAATTACTCATAAAAGAAGAGTTTCTGCCTTAGGCCCTGGTGGACTAACAAGGGAGAGAGCGGGGTTTGAAGTTAGAGACGTGCATCCAACACATTATGGAAGAATCTGTCCTATTGAGACTCCAGAAGGTCCAAATATTGGTTTAATCAATAGTTTATCTACTTATGCAAAAATTAATAAATATGGTTTTATTGAAAGTCCTTACAAGAGGGTCAAAGAAGGTGTTGTTCAAGATAAAGTAGAATATTTATCAGCAATGGAGGAAACAAAATTTACCATAGCTCAAGCAAATACTAAAATTGATAAAAATGGTAAAATAGTGGAGGAATTAGTTTCTTGTAGACAAAACTTAAACTTCCTTTTAGCAAAACCTGAAACGATAGATTATATTGACGTATCACCTAAACAATTGGTTTCGGTGGCAGCTTCATTAATACCCTTTTTAGAAAATGATGATGCGAACAGAGCGTTAATGGGTTCTAACATGATGAGACAAGCAGTTCCTTTATTAAAACCTGAGGCACCTTTGGTTGGTACTGGAATAGAAAGTGATGTTGCATTAGACTCAGGGGTAACAATTGTTGCTAAAAGAGACGGAGTAGTAGATAAAATTGATGGTAAAAGAATTGTAATTAAAGTTACAGAAGAAACTGATTTCTCAAAATCTGGTGTTGATATTTATAATTTACAAAAATTTAAAAGATCTAACCAAAACACATGTATTAATCAAAGACCTTTGGTCAGAGTAGGGGATAAAGTAAAAACTGGTGATATTATTGCAGATGGTCCCTCGACCAAATTAGGCGAGTTAGCTTTAGGCAAAAATGTTACCGTAGCATTTATGCCATGGCAAGGATACAATTTTGAGGATTCTATCTTGATTTCAGAAAGATGCGTAACTGATGATGTATTTACTTCAGTACATATTGTTGAGTATGAGATTATGGCAAGAGATACAAAACTTGGTGAAGAAGAGATAACACGAGACATACCTAACGTTAATGAAGAAGCTCTAAAAAATTTAGATGAGTCAGGAATAGTGTATATTGGTGCAGAGGTAAATGCGGGCGATATACTTGTAGGAAAAGTAACTCCAAAAGGAGATTCAGCATCAGGTCCTGAGGAAAAATTGTTAAGATCAATTTTTGGAGAAAAAGCAATTGATGTGACAGACACATCTTTAAGGATGTCTAGAGGAAGTAGTGGTACTGTAGTTGATGTAAGAGTGTTTAATAGACACGGAATAGAAAAAGATGAAAGATCTATCACAATTGAAAGAGCTGAAATTGATCAAGTGCAACAAGATAAAATTGTTGAGGAAGAAATTTTGGAGAGAAGTATTAAGCAAAGAGCTGCTCAAATTTTATCAGGAGAAACCCTTTCTAAGAAAATAAAAGATGTTGAAGTTGGTTCTAAATTAGATTTTGAAACTATTAATAAAATATCAATTAATGATCTTTTTAAATTAACTATTTCAAATTCAAAAAATGAGAATGCATTTTTACAATTAAAAGATCAGTATAACAAAGCAAAACAAGATATTACTGAAAGATTTGAAGATAAAGTTTTAAAAATAAGAAGTGGTGATGATTTATTACCTAGTGTGATGAAAATGGTAAAAGTTTTTGTTGCCATCAAAAGAAGACTAAGACCAGGTGATAAAATGTCAGGAAGACATGGTAATAAAGGAGTTGTTAGTAAGATTGTACCAGTTGAAGATATGCCTTACAGAGAGGATGGACGACCAGTAGATATAGTTTTAAATCCTTTAGGTGTGCCTAGTCGTATGAATGTAGGGCAAATACTTGAAACTCACTTGGGATGGGCTTGTAAAGAATTTGGTGAACAAATTAAGAATTTAGTTAATGAAAATAATAAAAAAATTGAGAGGAATGAAAAAATAGAGAGTTTTTTAAAATCTGTTTATGGTGAAGAAATATTTGATCAAAAAGTAGATAAATTAAGTAAAACAGAATTTAAGGATTTATGTGAAAATTTACAAAATGGTATAGCTATCTCCACTCCAGTTTTTGATGGTGCTAAGGAAAAAAATGTAACAGAAATGTTAGAGTTAGCAAATTTACCTAAATCAGGACAAACTTATTTATGGGATGGAAGAACTGGTGAAAAATTTGACAGACCAGTCACTGTTGGAATAATTTACATGCTTAAACTTCATCATTTAGTGGAAGATAAAATTCACGCTAGATCTACTGGTCCTTATAGTTTAGTAACTCAACAACCATTGGGTGGAAAAGCTCAATTAGGTGGACAAAGGTTTGGTGAAATGGAGGTATGGGCACTTGAGGCATATGGTGCATCATACACACTTCAAGAGATACTTACTGTAAAATCTGATGATGTTGCTGGAAGAGTAAAAGTTTATGAAACTATTGTTAAGGGTGAAGAAAACTTTGAGTCTGGAATACCAGAATCATTTAACGTACTTGTTAAAGAAATTAAATCTTTGGCATTAAATGTGGAATTAAATTAATTATGAAAAAAGAACTTACAGATCTATTTAAAAATTCAGAAATATCTGAAGCTCAAAATTTTAATAGTATCAAGATCTCATTAGCTAGCCCAGAGAAAATAAAATCTTGGACCTATGGTGAAATTAAAAAACCAGAAACTATTAATTATAGAACTTTTAGACCAGAGAAAGATGGTCTTTTCTGTGCAAGAATATTTGGTCCAATTAAAGATTACGAGTGTTTGTGTGGAAAATATAAAAGAATGAAATTTAGAGGCATCATCTGTGAAAAATGTGGTGTTGAAGTAACAAAATCAAATGTTCGAAGAGAACGAATGGGTCACATTAATTTAGCAACACCTGTTGCACATATATGGTTTTTAAAATCACTACCAAGTAGAATAGCACTTGCTGTTGATATGAAGCTCAAAGAAGTCGAAAGGGTTTTGTATTTTGAAAATTTTATTGTGATTGAACCAGGTTTAACAGGTCTGCAAAAAAATCAGCTTTTAAATGAGGAAGAACTAGCAAAATATCAAGATGAATATGGTGAGGAGGCTTTTACAGCAGGAATTGGAGCTGAAGCAGTTCTGGAAATGCTTAAAAATCTTGATTTAGATTTAGAGAGAAAAAATCTTGTTGACTATATCAAAGAGACAAAATCAAAAGTTAATGAGGAAAGAGCTATTAAAAGATTAAAATTAATTGAGTCTTTTATTGAAACTGGTCAAAAACCTGAGTGGATGATCATGACTGTTGTTCCAGTTATTCCACCAGAATTAAGACCATTAGTTCCTTTAGATGGTGGAAGATTTGCAACATCGGATCTAAATGATCTTTATAGAAGGGTTATTAATAGAAATAATCGTTTAAAGAGACTAATGGATCTTAAGGCACCAGATATTATCATCAGAAATGAAAAAAG
Organism: Candidatus Pelagibacter sp.; assembly: GCF_052049775.1. Classification (GTDB taxonomy): domain Bacteria; phylum Pseudomonadota; class Alphaproteobacteria; order Pelagibacterales; family Pelagibacteraceae; genus Pelagibacter. The sequence continues at coordinate 27,233 of NZ_JBNGZH010000018.1, forward strand.
AATGTTACAAGAGTCTGTTGATGCACTTTTTGATAACGGAAGAAGAGGTAGAGTAATTACAGGAACAGGTAAAAGACCATTAAAATCTTTAGCTGAGATGTTAAAAGGAAAACAAGGAAGATTTAGACAAAATCTTCTTGGTAAAAGAGTTGATTATTCAGGTCGTTCAGTCATCGTAGTAGGTCCAGACTTAAAATTACACGAATGCGGATTGCCAAAAAAAATGGCGTTAGAGTTATTTAAACCATTTTTATATGCAAGACTTAATAAATTAGGCTTAGCTTCAACAATTAAACAAGCAAAAAAATTAGTTGAGAAAGAAACTAACGCTGTCTGGGATGCACTTGAATTAATTGTTAGAGAACATCCAGTCTTACTAAATAGAGCTCCAACACTTCACAGGTTGGGAGTTCAAGCTTTTGAACCAAAATTAATTGAGGGAGATGCGATTGAATTACACCCTTTAACATGTGCCGCGTTTAATGCAGATTTTGATGGTGATCAAATGGCTGTTCACGTTCCTTTAAGTTTGGAGGCACAACTTGAGGCCAGAATATTAATGCTATCAACTAACAATATTCTTTCTCCATCTAACGGAAAGCCAATAATTGTCCCAAGTCAGGATATGATTTTAGGAATTTATTATTTATCTCAAGAACCAGTCACTGATAAGCCAGCTGGATATTTTTTAAATGCAGATCAAATTGAATTTGCGCTTTCTTCTGGTCAAATAAAAGTCCATAGTACGATTATTTCTAGATTTGAAACAATTGATGAAAAAGGTAATCAAAAATTTGAGAAGTACACTTCTACTGCAGGAAGATTTTTACTAGCTAACTTATTACCAAAAAATAATAATATTAAGTTTTCTTTGATAGATAGAATTTTACCAAAGAAAACAGTTTCAGAAATTATTGATATTGTCTTTAGATTTTGTGGTCAAAAAACAACAGTCATTTTCTGTGATAAATTAAAAGATCTAGGCTTTAAACATGCATTTAAAGCTGGGATTTCCTTTGGTAAGGATGATTTAGTTATCCCCGAAAATAAAACTCAATTAATCGATGATACAAAAAAACTAATTGCTGATTATGAGACACAATATGCAGAAGGTTTAATCACTAGAGGTGAAAAATATAATAAAGTCGTTGATGCTTGGTCAAAATGTACTGATAAAGTTGCTGGTGAGATGATGAAAGGAATTTCTGCAACAGAAAAAACTTCAGAGGGATTGAAAATAAATTCAGTATTTATGATGGCGGATAGTGGAGCAAGAGGATCTGCAGCACAAATGAAACAATTAGCTGGAATGAGAGGACTTATTGCAAAACCATCAGGTGAAATTATTGAAAGTCCAATAACCTCGAATTTCAAAGAAGGTTTAACTGCATTAGAATATTTTAACTCTACCCATGGTGCTAGAAAAGGTCTAGCTGATACAGCCCTTAAAACTGCAAGTTCGGGTTATTTAACTAGAAGACTTTGCGATGTTGCTCAAGATTTAACAATTACTAAAAAAAATTGTGATAATCCTGGTTTTATAGAATTATCAGAAATATTAGAAGGTGGTAATGTCGTTGTGAGTTTATCTGAAAGAGCTTTAGGTAGAGTTGTTGCAACTGATGTAAAGCACCCTATAACTGGTGAAGTAATAATTAAGAAATCATCAATGATAGACGAATTTGGTTGCGATAAAATTGATTCTGCTGGAATAAAATCATTGAAAGTTTTTTCAGTTATGACGTGTAGTTCTAAAGAAGGTGTTTGTGCAACTTGTTACGGACGAGATTTATCAAGAGGTCAAATGGTACATGTTGGTGAAGCTATCGGAATGATTTCTGCACAATCGATTGGAGAACCAGGGACACAATTAACAATGAGAACTTTCCACGTAGGTGGTACTGCTTCAGTTAAACAAGATTCACAAATAGTAACTAAAAATGAGGGAACTTTAAAAATCATTAACTCAAATATTTTAGAAGACTCTAAAAAGAACTTAATTGTTATGGGTAGAAATACACAATTATCTATTGAGGACGATAATGGAGTTCAAATTGCTGTTTATAAAGTAGCTTATGGTTCGAAATTATTTTTTAAAAATGATGACAAAGTTAAAGCTAATACAAAAATTTGTGAATGGGATCCTTATACTACCCCAGTGATTGCTGAAAAAAGTGGTATTGCAAGCTATGTTGATTTAATCGATGGTGTATCTATTCAAGAGACTACAGATGATGCGACAGGTATCTCATCAAAATCAGTAGTTGATTGGCGTTCTCAATCAAAAAGTACAGATTTAAAACCAAGAATTACTTTAAGAGATGAAAAAGGAAACGTTATTAAAAAGGCGGATGATAATGAAGCAAGATATTATTTAGTTCCTGACTCTATTTTATCAGTTAAGGATGGTCAAAAAGTTTCTGCTGGTGATGTAATTGCTAGATTACCTAAAGAAACTACTAAAACTAAAGATATCACTGGAGGCCTTCCAAGAGTTGCTGAATTGTTTGAAGCTAGAAAAGCAAAAGATAGCGCAATCATTGCTGAAAATGATGGACAAGTTATATTTGGAAAAGAGGTTAGAGGAAAACAAAGAATATCAATTGTGCCTGAAGATGGATCAGAACCATCTAATTATTTAATACCTAAAGGTAAACATATTAATTTTAATCAGGGTGAAAAAATTAAAAAAGGAGAATATTTATTAGATGGACAGCCATTACCACACGATATACTTAGAATTATGGGCATAAAAGATTTAACTGAATATTTTGTTAATCAGGTTCAAGAGGTTTATAGATTACAGGGTGTAATTATTAACGATAAACACATAGAAACTATTTTAAGACAAATGTTAAAAAAAGTTGAGGTAAAAACAACTGGTGATTCATCTTATTTACCGGGTGAAATCATTGATAGAATTAAATTTGATAATGTTAATGAAAAATTAAAATCTGAGGGTAAAAAGCCAGCTACTGGAGAAAGAGTTTTAATGGGGATTACTAAAGCTTCTCTGCAAACCGAGTCTTTTATTTCTGCTGCATCATTCCAGGAAACTACAAGAGTTCTCACAGATGCTGCTATCAAAGGTAAAGTTGATCCACTTAATGGTTTAAAAGAGAATGTAATAGTTGGACGATTAGTCCCTGCGGGAACTGGTAATATTAAAAACAAATGGAACAAAAAAGCTCTACAAGATGACAATAAATTTCTTTCTGAGCAAGAGCAGATTGAACAGCCAGAAACCCCTGTAAATCAATAAAAATAACAGGTTTGCTAATTAGTTTTAGTTTGACAAAATTAAATTAATAAGTATTTTGGCGATATTTTTTGGTTGGAATGTAGTGTTAACTTTAGACACTAAACGCTGCCACAAATAACCTGTCAGTTATTTCATTCAAAAATAAACAATTATAAAATTTACAGATATGCCAACTATTAACCAGTTGTTAAGAAAAAAAAGAACTAAACCAATTGTTAGGAACAAGGTTCCAGCATTACAAAAACAACCACTCAAACGAGGAGTTTGTGTAAAAGTTTATACTACAACTCCAAAAAAACCTAATTCTGCCTTGAGAAAAGTTGCTAGAGTGAGATTATCAAATGGGTTTGAAGTAACTGCTTATATACCTGGAGAAGGTCATAATCTTCAAGAACACTCTGTTGTATTAATTAGAGGTGGTAGGGTTAAAGATTTACCAGGTGTACGTTATCACATTTTAAGAGGTAATTTAGACACTCAAGGAGTGGCAAATAGAAAGAAAAGAAGATCTTTGTATGGAACAAAAAAAGGTAAATAGATATGTCTAGAAAAAAAACACAACCTAAAAAAAATATTGTTCCTGATCCAAAATTTAATTCCACAATTATTCCTAAGTTAATTAATAATATTATGTACGATGGTAAAAGAGGTGTAGCAACAAAAATAGTTTATGATGCAATTGAAAAGATTAAAACTAAGTCAAAAGATGAACCTATTAATATTTTTAATGAAGCAATTAATAATATTAAACCAACTGTTGAAGTGAGATCACGAAGAGTAGGTGGAGCTACATATCAAGTTCCAGTTGAAGTTAAAAGTAAAAGAGCACAAGCTTTGGCTATCAGATGGCTTATAGATTCAGCAAGAAAAAGAAAAGATAAACATATGTCTGATAAAATTTTTAATGAACTTTATGATGCATATGAAAAAAAAGGTGCTGCTGTAAAGAAAAAAGAGGATGTGCATAAAATGGCAGAGTCTAACAAGGCTTTTGCACACTTCAGGTGGTAAAATATTATGGCTAGATCTCACACATTAGACAAATATAGAAACATTGGGATCATGGCCCACATAGATGCTGGTAAAACAACTACAACTGAAAGAATTTTATATTACACGGGGAAAAGTCATAAGATTGGTGAAGTTCACGATGGTGCAGCTACCATGGATTGGATGGAACAAGAGCAAGAAAGAGGTATTACAATTACATCAGCAGCAACAACCTGTTTCTGGCAAGACCATAGAATTAATATTATCGATACACCAGGTCACGTAGATTTTACCATTGAAGTTGAAAGATCACTTAAAGTGCTTGATGGTGCAGTTGCAGTGTTTGATGGTGTAGCAGGTGTGGAGCCTCAATCAGAAACAGTATGGCGACAAGCTGATAAATATAAAGTACCGAGAATTTGTTTTGTAAATAAATTAGATAGAACGGGTGCAGATTTTTTTAGATGTGTAGATATGATCAAAGACAGATTGGGAGCAAAACCATTGGTCATACAAGTACCAATCGGTATTGAAGCCTCTTTAACTGGTGTTGTTGACCTTGTTAAAATGAAAGCACAAGTTTGGAAAAATGAAGCTCTAGGTGCCGAATGGGAATATAAAGATATCCCAGAGGATCTTAAAGAAATCTCTCAAAAATACCGAACAGAATTAGTCGAAATGGCTGTAGAACAAGACGAAAAATTGATGGAGTCTTATTTAAATGGTGAAGAAATTAAAGAAAAAGATTTAATTAAATGTATAAGAAAAGGAACATTAAATTTTGATTTTGTTCCTGTATTAACTGGTTCAGCTTTTAAAAATAAGGGTGTTCAGCCACTACTTGATGCAGTGATTAATTATCTTCCAAGTCCTATTGATATTGGTTCAATAAAAGGAACTAAATTGGGATCAGAGGATGAAATAGAAATGAAATTTGACGATAGTGCGCCATTTTCTGCTTTAGCATTTAAAGTGGCTAATGATCCATTTGTTGGATCATTAACATTTATTAGAATTTATTCAGGTACAATAAAAACAGGAACGGCTGTATATAATTCTTCAAAAGAAAAAGAAGAAAGAGTTGGTAGAATGTTATTAATGCATGCTAACTCTCGAGAGGACATTAAAGAAGCTAATGCAGGTGATATTGTATCACTAGCTGGCTTGAAAAATACCATTACTGGACACACGCTATGTAATAAAGATAATCCAGTTCTTCTCGAACCTATGGAATTTCCTGATCCAGTTATTGAAATTGCTGTTGAACCAAAAACAAAAGCTGACCAAGAGAAAATGGGAGAAGCATTAGGCAGATTAGCCAAAGAAGATCCCTCGTTTAGAGTTTCATCTGACGAAGAATCTGGACAAACGATTATAAAAGGAATGGGTGAATTACACTTAGATATCATTGTTGATAGAATGAAAAGAGAATTTAAAGTTGAAGCAAATGTTGGAGCCCCACAAGTAGCATACAGAGAAACAATCGAAAACTCTTCAGAAGTAGAATACACACATAAAAAACAAAGTGGTGGTGCAGGACAATTTGCAAAAGTAAAATTATTAGTAGAACCGCAAGAACCTGGTAAAGGGAGAGCTGTTGAAAGCAAAATTAAAGGTGGAGCAATTCCAAAAGAATTTATTCCAGGCGTTGAAAAAGGTATCGAAACAGTATCTGATTGTGGAATTTTAGCAGGGTTTCCAATGATTGACTATAAAGTTACAATTTTAGATGGTTTACATCACGATGTTGACTCTAGCGTATTAGCTTTTGAACTCGCAAGTAGAGCATGTTTCAAAGATGCTTGTACAAAAGGTGGTTTAAAATTATTAGAACCAGTTATGAGAGTTGAGGTCGTAACACCTGAAGACTATATGGGTGATGTTATTGGAGACTTAAATAGTCGAAGAGGACAAATAAGTACTCAAGAGCAAAGAGGTAATGCAACAGTAATTACTGCAATGGTGCCTTTAGCGAATATGTTTGGATATATTAATAGTTTAAGATCAATGTCACAAGGGCGAGCACAATATTCAATGTTTTTTGATCATTATGCAAAAGTCCCACAAAATGTTCAAGACGAAGTAACAAAAAAAATAGCAGGCTAAAATGGAAAAACAGAATATTAGAATTAAACTCAGAGCTTACGACAATAAGATTTTAGATGCTTCAACTGAAGAGATTGTAAATACAGTCAAAAGAACTGGGGCTACAATAAAAGGTCCAATTCCATTACCAACTAGAATTGAAAGATATACAGTTTTAAGATCTCCTCATATAGATAAAAAAAGTAGAGAACAATTTGAGTCGAGAACCCATAAAAGATTAATTGATATAATTGAGCCAACACCACAAACTGTCGAGGCTTTAATGAAGTTAGATTTAGCATCAGGTGTCGATGTGGAGATTAAGATATAATTATGAGTGAGATTGCTTTGTTAGGAAAAAAAATTGGAATGACTAGAGAGTTTTATAAATCTGGTCAGTTGGTGCCAGTTACTGTTTTAAAAATGGAAAAAGCTAGAGTAATCCAGGTAATAGATAAAGAAAAAAGAGGTTACACCGCTGTTCAACTTGGGTACGGAAAAATCAAAAACTCAAAACTAACAAAAGCTATGAAAGGTTATTTTTCAAAAAGAAATACTGAAGCTAAAAGGAAACTTAAAGAATATAGAATTCAAAATATTGAAAATTATAAAGAGGGAAATGAATTTGGTTTAGAGATTTTTAAAGATGTTAAATTTGTAGATACTAGATCAAAAACGATTGGAAAAGGTTTTGCAGGAGCTATGAAAAGACATAATTTTGGTGGTTTGAGAGCTACACATGGTGTTTCAATTTCACATAGATCACATGGTTCAACGGGTCAAAGACAAGATCCTGGTAAAGTATTTAAGGGAAAAAAAATGGCTGGACATATGGGAGATAAATTAAGAACTATGCAAAATATCGAAATTATCAAAACGGATCTAGAAAATGAGCTTCTATATTTAAAAGGTTCTATCCCAGGAGCAAAAAACTCTGAAATTCTCGTAAAAGGTTCAGTTAAAAATATAAAAAAAATGACTATCAGTGAAAAACATAAAGCTGCTGAATTAGCTAAGAAAACACCGGAGAAAAAGAAAAAATAATGAAAGTTGATAAAATTAATTTAGATGGTAAAAAAAGTTCTATTGAAGTCTTAGATAAGATTTTTTCAGCTAAGATAAATAAGAAATTAGTGAATACAGTTTTATATAAGACTAATGCTAATTACAAAGGTAGACACGCAAAAACTAAGCAGCAAAACGAAGTCTCAGGTCCAACATCAAAAATTTATGCACAAAAAGGAACAGGTAATGCTAGACACGCCAGTAGAAAAGCCCCAATCTTTGTTGGGGGTGGTATAGCTCATGGTCCTAAAGGAGAGTTATCCTACAAAAAAAGAAAATTGAATAAGAGTGAAAAAAAACAAAGTATAGCATCTTTAATCAGTGATAAGATAAAGAATAATAACCTTCTTATTTTTAGCGATTTTAGTTCTAAGATAAAAAAGACTAAAGAGATGAACTTAATTTTAAAGAAATTTCAAATATCAAATTCAATAATAATCCTAGATAAAATCTCAAAAGATAATGTTGAAAAATCAATTAGAAATATTCCAAATATTAAAGTAACAGACATTAATCATTTTAGTGCTTTTGATATAGTCAAGTTTGAAAAAGTTGTATTTACCGAAACATCTGTAAAAGAATTAGAAAAGAGGTATGCTTAAGATGGATAAGATACATTTATACGACAAAATTTTATCTCCTTTAGTGACTGAAAAATCAACAAATTTATCAGAACAAAATAAAATTGTTTTTAAAGTGCCATCAAAAGCAAATAAGAAAAATATAAAAAACAACATCGAAAAAATTTTCAAAGTAAATGTTACAAAGGTTAATATTATCAATAAACAAAATAGAACTAAATTAACTAGAGGAAGAAAAGTTAAAGTCTCTGGTTTTAAAAAAGCAATTATAACTCTTAAAAAAGGTCAAAGTATTGATCTAACAACTGGAATTTAAAATGGCACTAAAAACATTTAAACCATATACTAAATCTACCAGAGGAACAATTCTTGTTGATAGAACCGATCTTTGGAAAGGTAAACCATTTAAATCTTTAGTTTCACCAAAAAATGCAATGAAAGGGAGAAACAACAATGGTCATATTACATCTATCAATAGAGCTGGTGGACATAAAAAGATGTATCGACATGTAGACTTCTATAGAAAAAAATTTGATATGCCAGCGACAGTAGAAAGAATTGAATATGATCCAAACAGATCTTGTTACATTATGTTAGTAAAATTTGATGATAATACACATGCATATTATCTGGCACCACAAAAAATAAAGGTGGGTGATAAAGTTGAAAATGGATCAAAAAAAGAGATTAAAATCGGGAATTGCATGCCGTTACAGGATATCCCGGTTGGTATAGATATTCACAATGTTGAAATACAACCAGGTGGCGGAGGTAAAATTGCAAGATCTGCTGGAACTTCTGTTACGATTAGTGGATTGGATGGGAATTATAGTTTGATTAAATTAGCATCAGGTGAAGTTAGAAAAATCGATTCAAGATCATTGGCAACTATTGGTGTATTAAGTAACCCTGATCAAAAAAATATCAAAATTGGTAAAGCGGGAAGATCAAGATGGTTAGGAAGAAGACCACATACAAGAGGTGTTGTTAAAAATCCAGTAGATCACCCACATGGTGGTGGAGAAGGTAAATCAGCAGGTGGAAGACATCCAGTCTCTCCTAAAGGACAATCAGCAAAAGGATTGAAAACAAGAGATAATAAAAGAACTGACAAATACATCGTGAAGAGAAGAAACAAAAGGAAGGATACAAAATAATGGCTAGAGCAGTATGGAAAGGACCTTTTGTGGAAGAAAGCTTAATAAAAAAAGTTGATAAATATAAGACTGATCCCAAAAAAATTCCTATTAAGACTTGGTCAAGAAAATCAACAATAATTCCAGACTTTGTAGGAGTTAGTTTTTTGATTTATAATGGAAAAAAATTTATTCCCATTACTGTATCTGAAGACATGGTTGGTCACAAGTTAGGTGAATTTGCACCAACAAGAACTTTTTTTGGTCATACACCTGCAGATAAAAAAGCAAAACCCGTTGAGGCAGAGGCGAAGAAATAATTATGAGTAAAAAAAAGAAATTAGTCAAAAAAAAAGAAAAAATAGTGAAATCTATTAATAACAATATTAGATCAAGTGTAAGAAAGCTTAATCCTATTTTAAAAGGTATAGTTGGGAAGAAAGTAGAATTAGCTATTAGAGATCTTCAGTTTTCAGAAAAAAGGATTACTCGTGATATCAGAAAGACTATTTCATCTGCTGTTGCAAATGCAGAAAATAATTTTCAGTATGATATTGATAAACTTGTCGTTAAAGAAGCATATTGTGGAAAGAAAATTACTATGAAAAGGTTTAGACCAAGAGCAAAAGGAAGAGCTGCACCAATTTTAAAACCTTATTCAAGTGTTACAATTATTTTATCAGAGGCAAAAAAAATGGAGAGTCATGGGACAAAAAGTTAATCCAGTAGGTTTTAGATTAGGTGTTAACAGAGGCTGGGACTCTGTTTGGTACGCTAAGAAGAAAGATTTTGGTAATTATCTTATAGAAGATTTTAAAATAAGAGAATATATCAAAAAAAATGTAATTAATTCTGGGGTTTCAAAAGTGATGATCGAAAGAACAGCAAACAAATGTTATGTTACAATTTACACCTCAAGACCAGGTTTTGTTATTGGAAAAAAAGGTAGTGATATAGATAAGATAAAAAATAATTTATCTAAGTTTACTTCAAATGAGGTTACTTTAAATATTAAAGAAGTAAAAAAACCTGAAACAAATGCTTATTTAGTTGCAGAAAATATTGCTCAACAATTAGTTAAAAGAATTTCTTATAGAAGAGCAATGAAAAGAGCAATGCAATCTTGTTTAAGATTGGGCGCTAAAGGAATTAAAGTTTCAGTGAGTGGAAGATTGGGTGGAAATGAGATTGCTAGAACTGAATGGTTAAGAGATGGCAGCATACCATCCCACACATTAAGAGCAGATATAGATTATGCGGAGGCAGAAGCACTTACGACTTATGGCATAATTGGAATAAAAGTTTGGATTTATAAAGGTGAGGTCTTTGCTAAAGAATTTAGTCAAGAAACAAATAAAGTCACACCTAAAGAGGGAAAACAATAAATGCTACAGCCAGTTAGAACAAAATGGAGAAAAGCTCACAAAGGTAGAATTCATGGAACTGCTTCAAGAGCAAATTTCATTAACTATGGTGCATACGCTTTAAAAGCACTATCTCCTGATAGGGTAACTGGTAAACAAATAGAGGCTGCTAGAGTTGCTTTAACAAGGCACATGAAAAGACAAGGACGAGTTTGGACAAGAATTTTTCCAAATATTCCAGTTTCAAAAAAACCTATTGAAGTACGTATGGGTAAAGGAAAAGGTTCTCCAGAATTCTATGCGTGTCGTGTAAAACCAGGAAGAATTTTATTTGAGGTAGATGGTGTTTCAGAACAGATAGCCAAAGAAGCGTTATATAAAGCATCTGCAAAATTGCCAATTAAAACAAAAACTATAAAGAGATTTGCCTAATATGAAAAAACAAGAAATTAAAAAACTATCAAAAGATCAAATTACAAAAAACATCGATAAATTTAAAAAAGATTTATTCAATTTTAGATTTCAAAAGATGAATTCACAGATTACGAATCCTGCAAAAATTAGTGAAACAAAAAAAACAATTGCTAGATTAAAAACAATATTAAAAGGAAAATTAAATGCCTAAGAAAATATTAACAGGTGTGGTTGTAAGTGATAAACCTAACAAAACTATAACTGTTTTAGTTGAACGAAAATATTCTCATCCATTATTAAAAAAAGTAATAAAAGTAAGAAAAAAATATAATGCCCATGATGAAAATAACAAATTTAAAACAGGTGATAAAGTATCGATCATTGAGAGCAAACCTTTCTCAAAAAATAAGAAATTTCAAGTAATGGAGAACATAAAATAATGATACAGGTCCAAACAGAATTAAATGTAGCTGATAACACTGGGGCAAAGAAAATTGAATGTATTAAAGTCTTAGGTGGATCGAAAAGAAGATATGCAAGTATAGGAGACACGATAGTTATTGCTGTAAAAGAGGCAATTCCGAAGGGAAAAGTAAAAAAAGGATCAGTTCATAAAGCTGTGGTGGTAAGAGTAAAAAAAGGAATTCATCGGGATGATGGATCAAAAGTAAAATTTGATAATAACGCTGCTGTCCTAGTTGATGATAAAGGTGAACCAGTTGGAACTAGAATTTTTGGTCCAGTGACTAGAGAATTAAGGAATAAAGGGCAAATGAAAATAATCTCATTAGCCCCAGAGGTTTTGTAATGATTAAAAAAGGTTTAAAAGTTCGAATTTTATCAGGGAGAGATAAAAAAAAAGAAGGTGAAGTGATTGAAATTGATAGACCAAACAATAGAGCAAAAGTTAAAGATATTAATATGGTAAAGAGACACATAAAAACAACTAAGGAAAAAAAAGGTGGAATTTTTTCAAAGGAAAGTTTTATTCATTTATCAAATTTGAAACTAATTGATGAAAAAACAAAAACAAAAAAAACCGAGGCTAAAAAATAATGACTCCGAGATTGAAAGAACTTTATTATAAAGAAATACAACCTGCATTAAAATCTCAATTTGGTTTTAAAAATTTGTACATGGGTCCAAAAATTGAAAAAATTGTTTTAAATATGGGCTTAGGTTTAGACGGAAATGATTCTAAAATATTAAAGTCTTGTGAGGAGGATTTAGCAAAAATAACAGGTCAAAAACCTGTGATTACTAAATTTAAAAAATCTGTTGCAAATTTTAAAACAAGAAAAGGGTCAAATGCTGGCTTAAAGGTAACACTTAGAAAAGATAAAATGTATGAATTTTTAGATAGACTTGTGAATATAGCTTTACCAAGAATTAAAGATTTTAGAGGCCTGTCTGCAAATGGTTTTGATAAATTTGGAAATTACACATTTGGTGTTAAAGAACATATTATATTTCCCGAGGTAAGTTTTGATCGTGCTGATAAGGTTCGTGGTATTGATATTGTGATTGTAATATCAGCTAAAAGTAAAGAGCATAGTTTTGCTCTTTTAGAAAAGTTAAATTTTCCATTTATTAAAAAAGGAGATAACTAAAATGGCTAAATTAAGCTCAATAAATAAGAACAATAAGCGAATAAAATTATCGGACAGGCTATTTAAAAAAAGGCAAAAATTAAAAAAGATTGTTATGAATAAAAAACTCCCTTTAGAGGAAAGATTTAAAGCGCAACAAAAATTATCAAAATTACCTAGAAATTCTGCGAAAGTAAGAGTGATGAATAGATGTCAGATCACTGGAAGACCTCACGGAGTTTATAGAAAATTGAAAATATCTAGAATTGCATTAAGACAATTAGGTCTGCAAGGAAAGATACCAGGTTTAATTAAATCAAGTTGGTAGAAAGGAAAATATGAGTTTAAGTGATCCAATTGGAGATATGATAGCAAGAATAAAAAATGCTCAAGATAGAAGCCATAAAAAAGTTGAATTACCTTCTTCAAATTTTAAAACTAAGATTGCTGATATCTTAAAGAATGAAGGATTTATAAAAGACTTCAAAGTGAACAAAGAAAATAATAAATCTTTATTATCTTTAGAGCTTAAATATCATTCAGGAAACCCAGTTATAAGTACTTTTGAAAGAGTTTCAAAACCAGGGAGAAGAATATTTTCTAGTGCAGAAAGTTTACCAAAAATTAATAATGGTTTAGGTATAGCGATTGTATCAACCCCCAAAGGTGTTATGACCGATATTGATGCAAGAAAACAAAGAGTGGGTGGAGAAATAATTTGTAAGGTATTTTAATGTCTAAAATTGGTAAAATTAATATTTCAATCCCTGAAAAAGTCAAAGTTGCTTTGGCTGGAAATAATTTAAACATAGAAGGGCCTTCTGGAAAAAAGTCAATCAATATTGATTTAGATGTATTCAATCTTGATATAAAAGATGGAAAAGAAATATCAATCAAACCGAAAAAAATTGATCAAGAAACCAAACGATTATGGGGAATGAATAGAAGCTTAATTAATAATGCAGTTATTGGCTCAAGCGCAGGATATGAAAAGACACTAGAATTGGTAGGTGTTGGATATCGGGCTGCTTTAAAAGGCAATCAATTAAATCTACAATTAGGTTATAGCCATGATATTAATTTTGATATTCCAGAAGGAATTAAAATCAATGTTGAAAAACAAACAACTTTAAAAATAAGTGGTGCTGATAAACAACAAGTAGGTGCAATTGCATCTAAACTAAAAACTCTCAGAAAAATTGAACCATATAAAGGTAAAGGTGTGAGAGAAAAGGGTCAACATATTTTAAAAAAAGAAGGAAAGAAGAAATAATGAAATTGGATACTAGTAAAAGAAAAAGATTTAGAGTTAGTAACAAAGTTAAAAACGTTGCTTCTAACGACAGATATAGACTAAGTATTTCTAGATCATCAAAGAATATTTCTGCACAAATAATTGATGATATGAAAAATGTTACTTTATTATCAGCATCATCAATTGAAAAAGATATTAAGTCTGGTGAAAAAGTAAATAAAACTGAATTATCTAAGATTGTAGCTGAAAAGTTAGCAAAAAAAGCACAAGAAAAAAAGATTACCAAGATTTACTTTGACAGAGGCATTTATAAATATCATGGAAGAGTGAAGGTTTTTGCTGAAACTTTACGTAAAAATGGAATGGAATTTTAACATGGATAATAATAAAGATAAAAAAACTGACGATATTTTAGAAAAATTAGTTCACATTAATCGAATAACAAAAGTTGTAAAAGGTGGACGTAGATTTGGTTTTTCAGCACTAGTAGTTGTTGGAAACCAGTCCGGTAAAATTGGAATAGCCCACGCTAAAGCAAAACAAGTGCCAGATGCTATAAAAAAAGCAAATGAAATGGCAAGAAGAAAGCTTATTCATATACCTCTTCGAGAAGGTAGAACTATTCATCATGATGTTAAAGCTAAAGATGGATCCGGCAGAATTGTATTAAGAGCAGCTTCTAAAGGAACAGGTATTATAGCTGGAGGTCCTGTTCGAGCTGTGTGTGAGGTTTTAGGAGTAAAAGATATTGTTGCAAAATCGATGGGTACATCAAATGCCCACAATGTGATCAGAGCTACAATGAAAGCACTATTGAAACAAAATTCACCAAAACAAATATCTTCAATAAGAAATAAAAAGATTTCAGAGATTATAGAAAAAAGAGGATAATGATTAAATTAAATAACAGAAATAAGATAAATAAAAGTAAACTTAGAGTTGGTAGAGGTATTGGTTCTGGAAAGGGCAAAACATCTGGTAGAGGTGTAAAAGGTCAAAAATCCAGATCTGGTGTAGCAATTAAAAGTTTTGAGGGTGGACAAATGCCACTATACAGAAGACTTCCAAAAAGAGGATTCAACCCTATTAATAAAAAAACAATTGCTATATTAAATCTAGATAAAATCCAATCTTATATTGATAAAAAAAATATTAAAACTACAGATACACTGAATTCAAATTTACTAAAAAAACTTAAATTAATCGATCAAAATTCAATAAAATTAAAAATTTTAGGATCTGGAGCCATTAAAGATAAGATTAATATTGAGGCAGATCTTGCATCAAAGTCTGCTGTTGAAAAACTTGAAAAAATTGGTGGCTCAATACAATTAAAAAAATAGTTTGATTTAATGAGCGCATCATCATCAAGTTCTGATTTAAGAAATAGAATAATATTTACCCTTGCTATTTTAGTGGTTTATAGATTTGGTACTTTTGTACCTTTGCCAGGAATAGATCCTGAACAACTCAAAACAATGATGGAAGGAAATCAAAAGGGCCTATTAGGAATGTTTAATGTTTTTGCTGGTGGTGCAGTGAGTAGAATGGCTATTTTTGCATTAGGAATCATGCCATATATCTCCTCATCAATTATTGTTCAACTATTAACAGGTGTTTCTGATTATTTCAAAAATTTAAAATCACAAGGAGAAACTGGTAGAGCAAAAATTACTCAGATAACTCGTTATGGAACTGTTTTACTTGCGACAGTTCAAGGTTATGGATTAGCAGTAGGATTAGAAGCTTCGCCAGGATTAGTGATTAATCCAGGTGTCTTTTTTAAGATTTCAACTGTTTCCACAATTGTCTCTGGGACTATTTTTTTAATGTGGCTAGGAGAACAGATTACCCAAAGAGGAATTGGTAATGGTATATCTCTTATTATTTTCGCTGGTATTGTTGCAGAAATTCCAAGAGCTTTAGTTACCACTTTCGAACTTGGTAGAACAGGAGCAGTCTCTACATTAATGATCTTAGCTTTATTTGTTTTGTTAATCTTAACAATTTTATTTATTGTTTTTATGGAAAGAGCTTTGAGAAAAATACTAATAAATTACCCCAAAAGACAAGTTGGCAATAAAATGTATGGAGGAGAGTCATCTCATTTGCCACTTAAGATTAATCAAGCTGGAGTAATTCCTGCAATCTTTGCTTCGGCATTATTATTATTACCAGTAACTTTTTCAAATTTTAATTTTTCTGATAATGAAACTTTTTTAAATGTAAGTTCATATTTTACTCAAGGACAACCTTTGTATATGTTACTTTATGCATCAGGAATAATATTTTTTACCTTTTTTTATACATCGATAACTTTTAATCCAACAGAAACAGCTGACAATTTGAGAAAATATGGTGGTTTTGTACCTGGGATAAGACCTGGAGAAAGTACAGCAATTTATATCGATAATATTTTAACAAAGTTGACAACAATCGGGGCTTTATATTTAACTTTAGTTTGTTTAATGCCTGAGTTTTTAATTGCTAATTATCCAATTCCTTTCTATTTGGGGGGTACATCGATTTTAATTGTAGTTGTTGTTGCAATTGATACTGTTACGCAAATACAAACAAGGTTAATGAGTTCACAATACGAACAATTGATTAAAAAAACAAAATTCGGAAGATAATTCGTGAATATAATCCTATTTGGACCTCCCGGTGCTGGAAAAGGAACGCAAGCAAAATATTTAGTTAAAAAGATAAATGGTTTTCAAGTTTCAACAGGTGATATGTTAAGGGATGAAATCAAGAAAAATTCTGAAATAGGAAAAAAAATAATCAATGACATGAACGATGGTAAATTTGTAAGTGATGAAATTGTAAATGAATTAATTAAAAAAGTCATTTTTGATGAAAAATATAAAAACAAACTTATCTTTGATGGATATCCTAGATCATTAGAACAAGCTAAAAATTTAGAAACTATTTTAGAAAGTTCAAATCAAAAGATTGATTATATTTTTTTTCTTAATGTCCAAAAAGAAGTAATAATTAAACGAGTTGAAAAAAGAAAAACTTTAGAAAAAAGATCTGATGATGACTCCAATATTATTTTAAAAAGATATGACACCTATATGGACATGACACGCCCCGTTTTAGATTTCTATTCCAAAAATTCAAACTTTTATGAAATAGATGGTGCGCTTAAAATAGAACAAATAACCGCCAAAATAGATGCTTTTCTTAATGTTTAAGACATTGACTTTGAAAGAACTTCTTATATAAAAGGCTAAATTTATCTCAAAATTATGGCTCGTATTGCAGGAATAAATATCCCACAAAATAAATTAGTTCAAGTAGGGCTAACTTATATTTATGGTATTGGTGATAAATTTTCAAAACAAATTTGCACATCACTAGCAATACCTAAAGAAAAAAGAGTGAACCAACTTACTGATGATGAAATTTTGAAAATAAGAGAATACATTGATCAAAATTTTAAAGTTGAGGGAGATCTTAGAAGAGATTATTCACTGAGCATAAAAAGATTAATTGATTTAGCTTGCTATAGAGGTTCGAGACATAGAAAAAAATTACCTGTAAGAGGTCAAAGAACTAGATGTAATGCTCGAACGAGAAAAGGAAAAGCTATTGCAATAGCTGGAAAAAAACTAACACCACTTAAAAAATAAACATGGCAAAACCAGAAAAAAAAGACAATAAAGAATTGAGTCAAGATAAGTCGCCAAAAAAAGCAGCTAAAAGTTCTTATTCAAAAAAAAAGAAAACTAAAAAGAATATCTTAAATGGAATTGCATATGTTCAATCAACTTTTAATAACACAATTATTTCTATCGCTGACACTAATGGAAATGTAATTTCATGGGCATCAGCTGGTCAAAAAGGTTTTAAAGGTTCAAGAAAATCAACTCCATATGCAGCGCAAATAGCTGCAGATGCTGCTGCATCTAAAGCCTTGGAGTTTGGCATGAAAACTTTATCTGTGGAGGTTAAGGGTCCTGGTTCAGGCAGAGAAACAGCATTAAGAGCGTTACAAGCAAGAGGATTTAGAATTTTATCAATTAAAGATACAACACCGATGCCACATAATGGTACTAGGCCACCAAAAAAAAGGAGAGTTTAATGGATGTAGAAAATGTAAATGTAAAAAATTGGAAATCATTAATCAAACCTGCAAAACTTGATGTTAAAATAAGCGATGATTTAACTCACGCTACAATTATCGCTGAACCATTAGAAAAAGGTTATGGCTTAACACTTGGTAATTCACTAAGAAGAATTTTACTATCCTCTATCAGAGGGGCTGCTGTAACTTCAATTCAAATTGATGGTGTACTCCATGAATTTACATCTATCAAAGGTGTAAGAGAAGATGTTACTGATATTGTATTAAACGTTAAATCTCTAGCGTTAAAATGTGCTGCTGAGGGAACAAAAAAACTCGTATTAGATGCTAAAGGACCTGGTGAAATAAAAGCATCTGACATCACATCAGTTCCCGATGTTGAAATTTTAAATCCTGACTTAGTTATTTGTAATTTGGATGAAAATACTCACTTCCATATGGAAATGAATGTTAATACTGGAAAAGGTTATGTTCCAGCTGATTTAAATAAACCAGAAGAGCCCCCTTTAGGTTTAATTGCAATAGACTCATTATATAGCCCCGTTAAAAAAGTTTCCTATTCAGTAAGTACTGCAAGAGAAGGTAAAGCTTTAGATTATGATAAATTAACGATGGAAGTTGAAACAAATGGATCAATTTCTGCCGAAGATGCAGTTGCTTATTCTGCAAGAATTTTTCAAGATCAATTAAAAATGTTTATTAATTTTGATGAACCTGTAGAAGCTCCAGTTAAAGAAGTTTCAACAGAGCCTGAATTTAACAAAAATTTATTAAGAAAAGTAGACGAGCTTGAACTATCTGTTAGATCAATGAATTGTCTTAAAAATGATAATATAATTTATATTGGTGATTTAGTTCAAAAATCTGAGGGTGAAATGTTAAGAACACCAAATTTTGGAAGAAAATCATTGAATGAAATAAAAGAAGTTTTGACAGGTATGTCTCTTTATTTAGGTATGGAAATTCCAAATTGGCCACCAGATAATATTGCAGAAATGTCTAAAAAATTAGAGGAAAGTATCTAATGAGACATGGAATGGCAAATAAGAAGTTAAACAGAACTTCTGAACACCGAAAAGCGCTACTTAAAAACATGCTTAATTCGTTAATAAAGTATGAGCAAATTAAAACAACTTTACCAAAAGCAAAATTTTTAAAGCCTCAAGCTGATAAAATAATTACATTAGGTAAAAAAGATAGTTTGCATAATACTAAAATTTTAATTTCTCAATTGCAGGATATTAAATCAGCTAATAAAGTAAAAAAAACTTTGTCTAAAAGATATGAAAAAAGAGCTGGTGGTTATACAAGAATTATCAAAGCTGGTTTTAGATACGGAGATAATGCGCCTATGGCTATAATTGAATTTGTTGATAGAGATATTCAAGCCAAAAAAGTTGATAAAAAAAAGAAAGATCCAGCAAAAGAAGTTGGAAAAAAAGAAGAAAAAAAAGCTGCCACAGCATAAATAAAAGCCTTAAATATTCATGATTAGAAGTTTTATCGTTGAGTCAACGTGTAATAACATGCGTATTGATAGATGGTTAAAAAATAAATTAGGAAAAATACCGCAAAGTCTTATTGAAAAGAGTTTAAGGTTAGGAAAAATTAAAATAAACAAAAAAAAGATAAAAAGCTCTTTTAAGATTAAAACAAATGATAAAATAGAACTCTTCAATTTTAATTTTAAAGAAAAAATTAAATACGAAAAAAAACAATTTAATCCATCCATTGAGGTAATAAAATCTAACGAAGATCTGATTATAGATAACAATGAAGATTTTATTGTTTTAAATAAAAGTGCAGGAATATCGGTTCAAGGGGGAACTAAGTCAAAAAAAAATCTAGTAGATATATTCGCAAAAAGTGAAATATTTCAAGGAACAAAACCATTTTCTGTTCATAGATTAGACAAAGATACCTCTGGTGTTTTTATTATTGCGAAAAATAGACAAACAGCTCAACTATTGACCTCTCTATTTAGATTAAGAAAAGTACACAAAACTTATTTGGCAATATGTAATGGAGAAATTGAAAAAGACTCAGGTGAATGGAATGATAATTTGATAAGGTACGACAATGGAAAAAAGATTACAGAAAAAGCTAAAACAATTTTTAAAGTGATAGATAAAAATACCAATGCTAGTTTAGTACAAATGAAACCAATTACAGGAAGAAAACATCAATTGCGAAAACAATTATTTAACATAGGGCATTCAATTTTTGGTGATAAAAAATATAATTCATCTATTTCTTCTAAAGGTATAAATAAAGATTTAATGCTTCATTCCTATCAAATAAAATTTATGATTAATGAAAAAAAATATACTTACAAAGCTTTATTACCAGATTATTTTAATAAGTTGTTAAAGACTAAAAGATTGAATTTTTCAAATTAGTTTTAAATATTTCAATTAACTTATTTTTTAACTCATCATAATTTTGATCTTTAATTTGTTTGAGATTAGTAATACCTTTATCTTTAATTCCACAAGGAATTATTGCATCATATTTTTTTAAATTGTTATTAATATTGATAGAAAAACCATGATAGGCTATCCATTTAGTTACTCTGACCCCAATTGCAGCAACTTTTTTTATAGTCGAATTATCATTATACCAAATACCAATATTTTCTTTATCAGCAAATGTGTCAATGTTATAGAGTTTCAGGGTTTCAATAATTGATTTTTCAATTACAGAAATAAATTTTCTAATATCTTTTTTACCTTTCTTTAAATCAATTACAAAATAACAAATTAGTTGTCCTGGTCCATGATAAGTAATTTTACCACCTCTATTGGTTTTTATAATATCTATAGATTTATCTATTATCTCATTTTCATTATAGCTTGTTCCTGATGTATAGATATGATCGTGTTCTAAAACCCAAATTAAATCATCTACTTTTTTTAGATCGATATCTTTAAGTCGATTTTCCATAAATGATATCGCATCTTCATATTTTACTGGATTTTGGGACTTTTTAATTTCTATAGTCATTTAAAAATTGTATTCTTTTTATTATGTATTAAAAGATCCGTCTAAATAATAGGTGTATTTATGACTTTAATAAAAAAAATTAAAGATAAAAAAGTCAATTTTGAATTTAATAAAGAATATATAAAAGTTGTAACAGATAAAATTAGCTCAAATGATGCATCTTTTATAACCAGATCTTTTGAAGAAATGCATCCTGCTGATGCTGCTGATATTATTGAGCATTTAAGTCAAAATGACAGAGAAAGTTTAATAAAATTAAATAATTTTAAGATTGATCCAGAAGTATTTGTTGAATTAAACGAGTCTGTTCAATCGGAAATCATAAAATATCTTTCGTCAGATGCAATTGTTAGAATATTAAAAAATTTAGAGTCTGATGACGCCATAGCCATTTTAGAGAATGTTGAAGAAAAAGATAAAAATTCGATATTAAGTTTATTACCCCCAAAAGATCGATTTGCATTATTAGAAGGTCTTAGTTATCCAGAAGATAGTGCTGCTAGGATAATGCAAAGAGAGTTTACAGCAATCCCAAGTAATTGGTCGGTTGGACAAACTATTGATTATTTAAGAGAGAATAAAGATTTACCAGAAGAATTTTTAGAAATTTACATTGTTGATGAAAATTTTAAACCTATTGGTGCTGTGCCATCTTCAAAAGTATTAAGAACACCTAGAGAAACAAAAATGTCTACAATTATGGATGACTCAATTTTTTTAGTTCCAGTGGATATGGATAGAGAAGAAGTTGGTAACTCATTTGAAAATTATGGTTTAAACTCAGCTTGTGTCGTAGATAAAAATAATAAACTTGTAGGAATGATAACTTCTGATGATGTATTAACAGTTTTAAAAGAAGAAGCTGAGGAAGATGCTTTAAGATTAGCTGGTGTTGGTGACGAAGAAATTACAGATGGTGTTATTACAAAAACTAAAAGACGATTTAACTGGTTATTATTAAACTTGTTCACAGCATTTCTGGCTACATATTGTATTAGTTTGTTTGGTGCAACAATTGAACAAATGGTTGTCTTAGCATTTTTAATGCCAATAGTTGCATCAATGGGTGGTAATGCAGGTATGCAAACTTTAGCAGTCACTGTTAGAACTTTAGCAACAAATGATTTAACAAAAAATAACTTTAATCAAAACATTATTAAGGAATTTAATATTGGCATTCTCAATGGAATAATTTTTGCTGTAATAAGTTCTTTTATCGTCCAAGTCTGGTTTCAAGATTACCAATTATCATTAATAATATCGATCTCAATGATTTTGACAATGGTAGTGGCAGGTTTATTTGGAATACTTGTTCCAGTCACGTTAAAAAAAATGAAAATTGATCCAGCAATTGCCTCTAGTGTTTTCGTAACAACAATAACTGATGTAATAGGTTTTGTTTCTTTTTTAGGTGTTGGGGCTTATTTTT
>NZ_JBNGZH010000019.1:0-29584 GCF_052049775.1 Candidatus Pelagibacter sp.
AATTATTTTTATATTAATAATTATCTATCTAACAAATCATTCAATTGCATTTTCCCAAAATGAAAAAATTAAAATTGGGCTACTTGCACCTTTATCTGGTGAATATAAAGAATTAGGACAATCAATAATTAGATCAACCCGAATGGCTTTGAATGATATTGGAACCGACGAAATTGAAATTTATCCAATGGACACTGGTATAGATCCTAATCAAACTTTAAAATCAGCTACTAAATTAAAGAATGAAGGAATAAAGATTTTTATCGGTCCAATTTTTTTTAAAAGCTTAATGTATTTGGATGAAATACAAGATGTTATTTTTCTATCATTAACAAATAAAACAAATGATCTACCAAAAAATGTGATAAGCAGTGGAGTAAATTCTTTGTCCCAGTTAAATGCAATTAAAAATTTTTTAGAATTAAGTAAAGTAAAAAAAACAATTTTTTTAACACCTGACCTTGATTACAAAAATGAAATTGAAAAAGCCATTAAACAATCAAAAATCAAAATTTCTAAACAATATACTTATGACACTGAGCCAACTAAACTGACTAAGCAAATTGAAAAGATAACAAATTATGAGGTGAGAAAACAAAACTTGGTGGATGAAATTTTAAGAGTTGAAAACTCAGATTTAGTGGATAAAGAGGACCAAATTAAGAAATTGGAAAAAAAATATACAATTGGAAACGTAAATTTTGAAGCTGTTATTATTTCTGATTTTGATGAAAATCTTAAAAGTGTAATTACTTCACTTATCTACACCGATGTATCACCAAAAAATAAATTATTTATAACTCTTAACCAATGGTTCGATGAAAGTTTATTTTTAGAGGAAAATATCCAGCCCCTATATTATCCATCGATTAATAAACAGAACTTAGAGACATTTAATAAAAAATTTTTAGATACTTACAATTCAGAACCAAATCATCTAAGCCTATTAAGTTATGATCTTTTGGGATTGATTTATTATTTATCCTTAAAATCTGATTTTTCAGACGTGAATAATATTTTTAAAAAAGAAAATTCATTTAAAGGTAAAATTGGAATTTTTGATGTAAAAAATAACAAAATTAACCATAGATTAAACTTTTACAAAATTGATGGGGGAGAACTTAAAGAAATTTTCTAAGCTTTTTAAAAGCATCAGACCTATGGTCTAATTTATACTTTTGATATGGCTTCATCTCTCCAAATGTTTTTATTTTATTTTTAGGAATAAATATTGGATCATATCCAAACCCATTTTTACCCTTAGGTTTTTTGGAAATATACCCTTCAACTTTTCCAACAACACAAGCTATTTTTTTATTTAAATCACTTATAGATAAAGCACAAATAAATCTGGCATTAATTTTTTTATTCCTCCAATTTTTATCTTTTTTATCTAATGCCCTATAAACTTTTTGAATTGCTTTATTAAAATTTAATTTTTTTCCAGCCCATCTTGCTGAAAAAATTCCTGGTTTTTTATTTAAAATGTCAATTTCTAAACCAGAGTCATCAGCTAGGCAGATCAGATTAGTTTTTTTTGAAAAATATTGTGATTTAATTAGAGAATTTTCTTTAAAAGTCTTTCCTGTTTCTCTTGGGCTCTTTAAATTAAATTTTGAGGTAGGAAATGTTTTGATATTAGCTGGTAACAAATCTCTAATTTCCTTTAATTTTCCTTTGTTATTTGTACCTATAAGGAGTTGTTTAATTTTTTTTTTTAGCATCTGGAAATTTAATTTTTTCTTACCATATATGTCCATATGGAAAAAGATCAAAACCAAGATAATACAGACAAAGCATCAGAGAAAGATCAAAAAAGTTTAAATCAAGATCAAAAAACTGAAAATTTAGAAACAAATAATAAAGAACAAGACCAAGAACAGGATCAAGAACAAGAAAAAACCCCAGAGGAGAAAATTTTAGAGTTAGAAGATAAGCTTGCAAGATCATTTGCTGAAATGGAAAACCAACGAAGAAGGTTTGAAAAAGAAAAAGAAGATGCTTTTGAATATGGAGGGTTTTCCTTTGCAAGAGAAGCTTTAAATCTAATAGATAATCTTGAAAGATCAAAACAAATCTTATTAAATGATGAAACTTTAAAGGATACTGAGGCATTAAAAAAAACACTCGAACATTTTGATATTATCAATAAAGATTTAATTTCAATTTTTTCAAAAAATAAAATTAAGCCTATTGAATGTCTCAACAAAAAATTAGATCCAAACTTTCATCAAGCAATGATTGAAATTGAAGATGATCAAAAAGAACCCGGAACAATTGTTCAAGAAATACAAAAAGGTTTCACAATTAAAGATAGATTGTTGAGACCAGCTCTAGTGGGCGTAGCAAAAAAAAGTGAAAAAAAAGAGGAAAAAAATGAGGAAAATAAAGAAAATTCAGGAGATAAATAATATTTAAATGAACTTGTAGAATTCAATTTCAACCCTATATGAGGAGGACAAATAACTGATATGAGCAAAATAATTGGAATAGATTTAGGAACAACAAACTCTTGTGTGGCTATTATGGAAGGTAGCCAAGCAAAAGTCTTGGAAAATGCAGAGGGTGCAAGAACTACACCTTCAGTAGTTGCTTTTACTGAAGAAAAAGAAAAATTAATAGGTCAACCTGCTAAAAGACAAGCAGTAACAAATCCAGAGAATACAATTTTTGCAGTCAAAAGATTAATTGGTAGAAATTTTGAAGACCCAACTGTTAAAAAAGATATCGAGGCTGCACCTTTTAAGATTGTAAATTCTGAAAAAGGTGACGCATGGATTGAAGCGAAAGGTGAGAAATATTCGCCATCACAAATTTCTGCTTTTATTCTCCAAAAAATGAAAGAGACTGCTGAAAAATATTTAGGTCAAGCTGTTACAAAAGCAGTAATAACTGTCCCTGCATATTTTAATGATGCACAAAGACAAGCTACGAAAGATGCTGGAAAAATAGCTGGGTTAGAAGTTTTAAGAATTATCAATGAACCAACTGCAGCTTCACTAGCCTATGGTTTGGATAAGAAACAAAATAAAAAAATTGCAGTTTACGATTTAGGTGGTGGAACCTTTGATGTCTCTATTCTTGAATTAGGTGATGGAGTTTTTGAAGTAAAATCTACAAATGGTGACACCTTTTTAGGCGGAGAAGATTTTGACAACGCTGTTGTGGAATATTTAATTTCTGAGTTCAAGAAAGATAGCGGTATTGATTTAAAAACTGATAAGTTAGCATTACAAAGATTAAAAGAGGCAGCTGAAAAAGCAAAAATTGAACTTTCAGCAGCTGAGCAAACAGATATTAATTTACCATTTATAACTGCTGACAAAACTGGTCCTAAACATATTAATTTAAAAATGACTAGAGCCAAGTTAGAAGCTTTGGTTGAGGACTTAATCGCTAAAACTATTCCACCATGTAAAACTGCTTTAAAAGATGCTGGAATTTCAGCTAGCGATGTTGATGAAGTGGTAATGGTCGGTGGTATGACTAGAATGCCAAAAGTCATTTCTGAGGTAAAAAATTTCTTTGGTAAAGAACCAAACAAAAGTGTTAATCCAGATGAAGTGGTTGCAATGGGTGCTGCAATACAAGCTGGTGTTTTACAAGGTGACGTAAAAGATGTTCTTTTATTAGATGTAACACCATTATCTCTAGGAATTGAAACTCTAGGTGGTGTATCTACAAAACTTATAGAAAAAAATACAACAATTCCTACAAAAAAAAGTCAGGTATTTTCTACTGCTGAAGATAACCAGCCAGCCGTCTCAATACGTGTTCTTCAGGGTGAAAGAGAAATGGCAACAGATAATAAATTACTTGGTAATTTTGAACTAGTTGGTATTGCTCCAGCTCCAAGAGGAGTTCCTCAAATTGAAGTCACTTTTGATATAGACGCTAATGGAATTGTAAATGTGTCTGCAAAAGACAAAGGTACTGGCAAAGAACAAAAAATTCAAATTCAAGCCTCTGGTGGATTAAGTGATGAGGAAATTGAAAAAATGGTGAAAGATGCTGAAGCCAATAAAGAAGCAGACAAGAAAAAAAGAGAGTCAGTCGATGTTAGAAATCAGGCAGATACTCTAATTCATTCAACTGAAAAAAATCTAAAAGAACATGGATCTAAAGTTTCAGATGCTGAGAAAAAAGCAATTGAAGATGGGTCAAATGCATTAAAGGAATCTCTTAAAGGTGAAGATATTGAGGACATTAAGAAGAAGACAGAGGCATTAGTACAAGCTTCAATGAAACTAGGAGAGGCTATTTACAAGTCACAACAAAGCACAAAACCAGATTCTAGTAAAGATGATGGAAATGATGAAAAGGGAAAGAAAGACGATAATGTTGTTGATGCGGACTTTGAGGAAGTAAAAGACGAGAATAAAGAAAAAAGCGCTTAACTGACATCTATTTGTCCAGGTTATATACATGGCTAAAAGAGATTATTATGATGTCTTAGGAGTAAGTAAAAGCGCAAGCCCCGACGAACTTAAATCAGCCTACAGAAAATTAGCTGTTAAATATCACCCTGATAAAAATCCCGGTGATAAATCTGCAGAAGATAAATTTAAAGAAGCCAGTGAGGCTTATGGTGTGCTCTCTGATAAGTCTAAAAAAGAAAACTATGATAACTTTGGACACGCTGCATTTGAAAATGGCGGTGGTGGGAGAGGTGGTTTTGGTGGTTTTGGTGGTTTTAGTGGTGCAGATTTCTCTGATATTTTCGAAGATTTTTTTGGAGACTTTGGTGGTGGAGGTAGAAGAAGTTCAAGAAAAAGCTCAAATAACAGAGGTTCAGATCTAAGATATGATTTATCAATTACACTAGAGGAGGCATACACTGGAAAAAAACAGAATATTCAATTCTCTACGTCTGAAAAATGTAATACTTGTAAAGGAAATGGTTCTAAACCAGGCTCAAGTCCAGATAGATGCACTTATTGTGGAGGAAATGGAAGAGTTAGATCTAATCAGGGTTTCTTTACAGTTCAACAAACTTGTCCTCAGTGTGCAGGCAGTGGTGAAGAAATAACCAATCCATGTGGAGATTGTAATGGACAAGGTAATAAACAAACAAATAAAAAAGTATCTGTAACAATTCCTAAGGGTGTAGATGATGGGACGAGAATTAGACTTGCTGGCAAAGGTGAAGCTGGAATAAGAGGAGGTACTAGTGGAGATTTATATTTATTTATCAATGTTAAATCGCATGAGTTATTTAAAAGATCTGATGTAAATTTATTTTTTGAATTCCCAATTTCAATTGCTGATGCTGCCCTTGGTACAACAATAGAGATACCTACAATTGATGGAAAAAAAGCAAAAATTAAAATACCAGACGGAACTCAAGATGGTAAACAATTTAGATTAAAAGGAAAAGGTATGCCATTTATGCGAAGAGGTGATTTTGGGGACTTATATGTTCAAGTTAAAACTGAAGTACCAGTATTTTTAAATAGAGAGCAAAAAGATTTATTAGAGCGATTTAGAAAAATAGAAAATGAAAAATCAAACCCAAGTATAAAAAAATTTTTTCAAAAAGCTAAAAGTTTTTGGAATAGTTAGAAAATGGGATTAGAAGAAATCGTTCCAGCTATTTTTTTGATAGCAGTTTTAATTCTAGTGCTACCTGAATTTTTGAGGTCTAACTCAAAATCGAAAAGATTTATCAAAAATTTATTTATTTGGTCTATAATTGTTGCTTTCATTGTGATACTTTCTATCTTTATCTTTAAATGAAAAAAATTAAATTATTAGTGACCGGTTGCATGGGTCGTATGGGCCAACAAATAATTACATCTGTAAAAAAGGATAAAAATTTTAAACTTACCGCTCTGACAGAAAACAAAAAAATTAATAAAAAGATTGATGGGGTTAAAGTTGATCTTAATAAAGAAGCATTATTTAAAAAAGTAGACCTAATTATAGATTTTACAATACCAAAATGTACTTTTCAGGTTTTAAAAATAGCAGCAAAGTTAAAAAAAAGAGTGGTTATTGGAACCACTGGTTTTACTAAAAAAGAGGAGGATTTAATTAAAAAATTTTCAAAGAAAATACCAATTTTAAAAGCTGGAAATATGAGTTTAGGAATTAATCTTTTAATGTATTTAACAGAGATAGCTTCAAGTTCGTTGGGAAAGAATTTTTTAAGTAAAATTTTTGAAATTCATCACAGACATAAAAAAGACTATCCATCAGGTACTGCATTAATGTTAGGTAAAGGGATAGCCGTGGGTAAAAACAAAAATTTTTATAATTTGTTAGGAAAAAAGTATTTAAATAAAAAAACTTTTCCCTTTGGAAAAAAAATAAATTTTAATTCTATAAGACGAGGGGAAATTATTGGAGAACATGAGGTTAAATTTTCAAATGGTAAAGAAATAATTACTTTAAATCATGAAGCTTTCGATAGAGCGCTTTATTCTGAGGGTGCTTTGTCAGCAGCAAAGTGGCTAATAAATAAAAAACCAGGTCTTTATTCAATGAGAAATTTGATGAATTTTAAATAATGAATGAAATTCAAAGAGCTAAGTCAGTCTCACAAATTTTAAACAAAACTTACCCAAAAATACACGTCCCCCTTAAAAGTAGAAATGTTTTTACACTTTTAATTTCTGTTCTTCTTTCTGCACAATGCACTGACGTAAATGTAAATAACGTAACTAAAAATATCTATCCAAAATATTATAAACCTGAACACTTTGTTAAATTAGGAAGAAAAAAAATCGAAAAATTAATTCAAAAAATTGGTATTTTTAGAATTAAGGCAAAAAGTATTTTTAATTTATCAAAAATACTGATCGAAAAATATAACGGCAAAGTACCAAAAACCTTTGAGGAATTAGAGAACCTTCCTGGTGTTGGTCATAAAACAGCTGGGGTTGTGATGTCTCAGGGCTTTGGATATCCCGCTTTTCCAATAGATACTCATATACATAGATTGGCCCAAAGATGGGGTTTAACAAACGGAAAAAATGTTGTTCAAACAGAAAAAGATTTAAAACGACTTTTTCCAAAAAAAAATTGGAACAAACTTCACCTTCAAATCATATATTATGGAAGGGAATATTGTAAAGCAAGAGAGTGTTATGGTGTGACTTGTAAAATTTGCACCACTTGTTATCCTAATAGAAAAAAACCTGTAAAAACTAAAAAAGCTTAATATGAAAATTCTGGGCATTGGCAATGCAATTATTGATGTTATTTGTAAAGTGGAGGAAAGTTTTATTACAAAAAATAATTTAACAAAAGGTACGATGAAACTAATTTTTGACGATATAGAATTCAAAAAAATTTTAGCCAATCTTAAAATTGAAAAAACTGTTTCAGGAGGTTCAGTTGCCAACTCAATAGTAGGATTATCTCAACTTGAAAATGATGTTGGATTTATAGGAAAAATATCTGACGATGATTTTGGCAAAAAATACGAAGACGGATTAAAAGAAGAAAATGTAAAATATTTTTACAAAAAACAAAAAGAAAATTTTCCAACGGGAACATGTCTTATTTTAGTAACACCAGATTCCGAGAGAACTATGTGTACTTTTTTAGGTATTGCAGGAAAAATAAATGAGAATGATGTGGATGAACATATTATTAAAAAAAGTGAATTAATTTTTTTAGAAGGTTATTTATGGGATGAGGGAGAACCTAAAAAAGCGTTTGAAAAAGCGATAAAAAATTCAAATAAAGTCGCAATGTCATTATCAGATCTTTTTTGTGTAGAAAGACATAAACAAAATTTTTTAAAATTAGTAAAAGAACAATTAGATTTAACCTTTGCAAATGAAAATGAAATCATGACACTAATCAACACTAAAAATTTTAACGAAGTAATTGCTTTTGCAAAAGAAATTAAAAAACATGTTGTAATTACTCGAGGAGACAAAGGAGCAGTATCAATTTTTGGAGATAAGGTAGTTGAAGTAAATGCTAATAAAAATCTCTCAATTAAAGATTTGACTGGTGCAGGTGATCTTTTTGCGGCTGGTTATTTACATGGTTTTATAAACAATCTTTCTACTGAACAATGTCTAGAGAAGGGAACGGAATTATCATCAAAAGTAATTCAACAAATTGGTGCAAGACTTTAACGTTTTTTTCTTTTGAAACTTCCTTTGCCTTTTTTTGGCTTAATTACTCTAGGCTTATACTTTCTGGAAAAAAGTTCTTTTGCAAATTTATTTTTTTTTATTAATTTCGTAGCCATTATCATTGCTTATAATGAAATAATCATCTTTAAAAACTTTTAGAATTTTTTTTCTCAATCTGTAAATATGTGTTTCGACAGTATGAGTTTCTACCTGGGACTGGTATCCCCAAACCTCTGATTGTAATTCTTGAATTCCTACTGGTTTATTGGCTTTGAAAAGATATACTATTGAACCAATCTCCTTTTCTGTAAGCTTGAGTTTGTTATCTTTTAAAAACATTTCTCGTGAATTAATATTGAAATTGTAGTTCCCAATTAGAATTTCAGATTGCTCATGAAAATTCTTTTTTATAAATTCAATATTAATTTTTTCCAATAATTTAAAAATTGAGGTAGGAAATTTATTAAAAATTATTTGATTATTTAGACCAGGTATTTCTTTTTTAGTTAAAATTAAAGTATTTGATTTTAAACTTAGATTAGATAATTGATGTTGGTCAGTTTTCTCAACATTAAAATTTATATCTTTGTTAATTTCCACAAAAATATTATATAATTCATCAAGCTCATAAATCGCGAGATTATGATTATTCATATAACATAACCATATGATAATTTACTTAAAAAATAAACATACACTTCTAATCGATGATTTTTATTTCAAATGCTGTATTGGAAAAAATGGTTTAAGTAAAAAAAAAATTGAAGGTGATAAAAAAACACCAATTGGACGTTTTTCAATTGAACATCTCTATTACAGATCAGACAGAGTCAAAAATTTTTCAACTAAACTAAAGTGTATAGAAATCAAAAAAAATTTGGGTTGGTGTGATGACCCATTAGATCAAAAAAATTACAATAAACTCATATCTATCAAAAAAACAATCAAATGTGAGAAGCTTCATAGAAAAGATCATAAGTACGATTTAATAATCCCAATAAAATATAATTATCCAAAACCCATTAAATTCAAAGGAAGCTGCATCTTTATTCACTTAACAAATAATTACAAACCTACCGCAGGATGTATAGCCCTACAAAAAAAAGATTTTTTAATAATGTTAAAATTAATAGATAAAAAAACAAAAATTCAAATCAACTAACCTCTCGCTCCAAAAATATCAGAGCCAATTCTTACATATGTAGCAGAATTTTTTATTGCGTCTAAATAATCAGAAGACATTCCCATGCTCAGTTCATTTAAATTTAAATCTTGATTTAAAATGCTCATTTCTTTAAAGAAAATATCTGATGGTTTTTCTAGTGGTGGGATACACATTAATCCAACCACATTCAAATTAAGAGATTTACAATACTTATATAAGTCAGACACCAAGGATTTATGTATTCCAGATTTTTGTTGTTCATCTCCGATATTTACTTGAATAAATATTTTTAATTCTTTCTTTTGTTTTTTTTGTTCATCAGATATTTTTTTCGCAAGCTTTTCACTATCTACTGAATGAATAAAATCAAATAATTTTACAGCTAATTTAACCTTGTTTGTTTGCAGGCCCCCTATTAGATGTAATTTGATATTCTTATTACTTAACTTTATATCACTCCACTTTTCTATTGCCTCTTGTACTTTATTTTCTCCAAAATCCGTATGACCATGATTTATTAAAGGTGATATTTTATCCATTCCAAAAGTCTTTGATACTGCAATAATTTTTGGTACTTTATTGATCGTTAAAGTATCTAAACTTAAGTCAATTTTTTTTTGGATATCTACTAAATTTTGAATAGTTTTATGCATGATAAATTACTAAAAAAATATTACTTTATAAATTCTTTTGATACAAATATTATCAACAAACAAGATAAAAGAACTACATTTATTTATAGAGATTATAAAACATCAAAGTTTGATACTAAAAAAATTTTAAAACTTAAAAATTTTCTCAAAAGAAGAGGTAATAAGTTTTTATTAGCAAATAATTTCAAAATGGCCCTGAAACTTAAATTAGATGGTGTTTATCTACCATCTTTTAATAATAAATTTGATCATTTAAATTATTCAACTTACTCAAATTTTATTATTTTAGGGTCTGCGCATAATTTAAAAGAAATAAAAATAAAAGAAACTCAAAGAGTCCAAAGCATATTTATCTCATCACTTTTTAAAAAAAATAATAATTTCCTTGGAATAAATAAATTTAAACTAATCTCTAGCTATTCAAAAAAAAATATAGTTGCTTTGGGAGGGATATCCAAAAAAAATACCAAAGTGTTGAGATTACTAAATATTTCAGGTTTCGCAGGGATTTCTTACTTTAAGGAATAATATTCATCGACTATCTAAGCGAGAGTGTAAAAATTAACACCAATCATTACTCTATCTTTTGTTCCACCATATGTTGACGAATGTAGTCTATCAGCTGGAAAAATTACAATTGTTCCAGGGGAGGGTAAAATTTCATGATCAGGATCATACAATTTCAAGATTCCTGGTTCAGCACATTTTTGATCACCAACAGAGAGGTAGTAAGTAAGACTATATTTTTTGTTAATGAAGTTGTGTTTTGTGTCAAAATCATTGATATGGTTGTGTGATTTTAAACCACTGCCTGCTCTTAATATATTGAAGAAAGACTCTATTATAAATATTTCAGATTTAACCGCTGCACTCATTATTTCTATAAGATCTTTTTCTACTTTATCTAAAATTAAAGATTTATTATCAAATAATTCATAGTTAGAACATTTGCCATTTCCATATCGAACATCAGAAGTTTTGTCTAAATCCATAGTATTTACTTTGTAAAGTTCTTCAATAAGATTGGACTCAACTTCTCTAATTGAAATATATGGATTAACGTTAAGTCCTGGATGAATATCAGATTTATTATTTTCTTTTTTGTATTGTTCTATACTGGATAAAAATTTATTTTGTCTGTAAATTTTTCTTAAATTATAATCAGCATCTACAAATTCTGGTTTTAACTCTAATGTTTTTTTGTAGTTCACCTCTGCTAGATCAAATCTACTTAATTTTCCATAAATAATACCCAAGTTATAGTAAGCTTCAGCAAATTCAGGTTTATAATTAGTTATCTTAATGAAACATTCTTCAGCATCATTGAGTTTATTCTTTTCAATTAGCAACATCCCAAGATTAGTAATTGCATCAATATAATCTTGTTTAAGATTTATTGCTTCCTTAAAACTTATTTCAGCATCATTCAATTTTCCAAGCTTTTTTTGAGTAATACCTAAATTAAAAAAGGCTATTTCGAATTTTGGATTATATTTTATTGCATTCTTAAAGCTTAATTCTGCACTATCCAGTTTACCAAGCTGAAAATTTATGGCACCAATGTTTGTATGTGCTTTGTAATGAGAGGGTTGATCTTTTATTATATCCTGAAAAATATCTTTTGACTCTTCTAATTTTCCACTTTGAAGTAAATTTTTAGCCTCATTTATCTTTGTTTCAATACTCATTTTAATAAACTATTTGTGTTCTAAACATTTTAGTAAAAAAAAAGGCCCCTTAAAAGGGGCCCTTTTTTTAAATTTGTTTTCTAATAAAATTAGAATGCAAATGATATGCTGAACTCGTAACCTTCTCTGTCAGTTGCAGCGATTCCAGACATATTATCAGCTGTGTTCATTGAACCACCAATTGTCATAGAACCTGAAGTGAACGAAGCACCAATAGCAGATGACTCTTGATCCGCATCAGTTGCCGACTCAGTTTCTAATGTATGTTCAGTGTAACCGATTGTTAAATCATCGTTTACAGCATATGTGATACCATAAGCAATTGATTCTTGGTCAGAACCAGCAGTAGTGTCATCTAAGTCTGATGCTTGAACACCAACTGTGAATCCACCCATTGCATACGTAGCATACATAGTAGTCTCTTCTTGCTCTCTACTTGAAGCAGCTGCTACTGTATGATCTGCAGATGCAAAACCAAGTCTTAAGCCTTCAACCATTTCTGGTTGTATATCAACCGCGAAGTCCATGTAAGACTCAGCAGCATCACTTGTGTGATTTACGTAGTATACTTTAAAAGTAGCACCACCAACATTTGGAGATGTGTAGATAAACGCATTATCTGCACCACTACCATTAATCACAAGTGGAGTTCCACCAGTTGTAGTACCATTTGTATCAACTACATCCCATGCTTCTTCGTAAGCATTTGGAGTTACGTCATCTACAGCACCTAATGCAGATGAAGCACCATGACCATCAAATGCTAAAGATCCAAAGTCACCTGAAAATGTAACGCTGTAATCATCTAGAGCACCGCCATCGATTTCGTATGCTAAAGCAACACCGATACCATTGTCCATTTCACCACTTGCAGCGAAATTTAAACTATCACCCATAGTAAAGCCGTTTCCATTACTACCGAACTCTCTGTTAGCATCACTAAATGTGATAGCAGCTGAACCACTTACTGACATGTCAGCAGCATTAACAGAAAAAGTCGCTAGAGAACCAGCTAAAGCTGATAGTCCGATTTTTCTTAAATTGTTCATATTAATTACTCCTTTTTATTGTTTAATTATTAATAATAAACATTGGCAAAATATCATTTTCTATCTTAAAAACCCTATAATTGCTGTATTTTATCTAAATTTTTATCGATTGTTGCATTTTTACAACACCTATTTTAGTAAAACGTTACTATAATACTGATTTAGATATATATATTTATTATAATTTCACTTTAAAAACTCTAAATGCTTATTAATAAAAAATTATCCGCATTATTCATATTAATTTTTACTTTAACTTCTTGTGCCAAAGAAGGTTTCTTTAAACCTGGTGATGCTAGAAAAATTTCACCAGATCCAAGAGAAAGAGTAAAAAAAAATATGGAAGAGGGAAAAGGATTTAGATTACAAACTGCAATTAGTGGAGGAAAAGGTACTACTTTTGAATTTGCAAGTTCGAACGAATTGTGGAGAGCATCTCTTGATGTTTTGGATTTTATGCCTTTAACATCAGCAAACTATAGTGGCGGAATTATAATTACTGATTGGTATTCAGAACAGGGCAACACAAATGAGTCTATTAAAATTACAATTAAATTTTTAAGCAATGAAATAAGGTCAGATGCTATAAATGTGGATGTTTTTTATAAAAAATGCATTGCTGAAAATAATTGTAAAGTAAGCAAACAAGATGGGCAATTAAAAAAGGAAATCACAAAACAAATACTTGCTAAAGCGGCTGTTTATAAAAAAATATCAAAAGATAAAAATTTCAAACCTTATAAAATGTCGATTCCAGATAATAATCGCGAATAGTTTCTAAAGATTGATCATAAATTGAAATGAACAGATACAATTTTAAATCGATAGAAACAAAATGGCAAAATTATTGGGAAAAAAATAAAAGTTTTAAAGTCAAAACAAACCCTTCACAAAAAAAATTTTATTGTCTTGAGATGTTTCCTTACCCATCAGGAAAAATTCATATGGGCCATGTTAGAAATTATACCATTGGGGATGTTCTTGCTCGTTATAAGTCTCTTCAAGGATATAATGTTTTGCATCCAATGGGATGGGACTCATTTGGAATGCCAGCCGAAAATGCAGCAAAACAGAATAATTTAGATCCAAAAAAATGGACTGAAATAAATATAAGTAACATGAAAACCCAACTAAAAAAACTAGGTTTATCAATTGATTGGGATAGAGAAATTTCAACTTGCAGCAAAGAATACTATAAACATCAACAAGCCTTTTTTTTAGAACTATTTGAAAAAAAACTTGTTTATAGAAAAGAAAATTATGTAAATTGGGATCCGGTAGATGAGACTGTTCTTGCAAACGAACAGGTTATAGATGGTAGAGGTTGGCGCTCTGGGGCTATTGTTGAGAGAAAAAAATTAAACCAGTGGTTTTTTAACATATCTAAATTTTCGCAGGAATTATTAGATGGCCTTGAAAAATTAAATAATTGGCCGAACAAAGTAAAAACAATGCAAAAAAATTGGATTGGAAAATCGTTTGGATGTGAAATTGATTTTAAAATTGAGGGAGAGTTGCCTATAAAAAATATTAAATGTTTTACAACAAGACCTGATACCCTTTTTGGATTTTCCTTCTTGGCATTGTCAGTAGATCATGAAGTTTCTAAATTCTTTAAAGATAATAAGGATTTTATTAATTTTAAAGAGGAGTGTTCTAAAACTGGTACAACGGAAGAGGCAATAGCAGTTGGAGAGAAAATTGGCTTTAAAACAAATCTTTTAGCTGTGAATCCTCTTAATCCAAAACAAAAGGTGCCAGTGTATTTTGCCAACTTTGTTTTGATGGATTATGGATTTGGAGCTGTTTTTGGTTGCCCAGCGCATGACCAAAGAGATTTCGACTTTGCAAAAAAATATGATCTTAAAATAAAAACTGTTGTTCGTCCTTATGATGAAAATGAAAATTTTGAGGTACGAGATGAAGCTTATCCTGGCCCCGGCGTGATGATTAATTCTGACTTTCTAAATGATCTTAAAGTGCCAGATGACTCTATTCTTGAGACAATTAAAATTTTAGAAAAAAGAAAATTAGGTAAAAAACAAATTAACTTTAGATTAAAAGACTGGGGTGTATCAAGACAAAGATATTGGGGGTGCCCAATTCCAATAGCATATGATGATCAAGGAAAAGCTTATCCAATACCTAAATCAATGTTACCAGTGGAACTTCCAGAAAATATAGATCTCAATGTCAAAGGAAATCCACTTGATAATCAGAAAAATTGGAGAGAAATTATTTTGGCAGGAAAAAAATTAACAAGAGAGACTGATACATTAGATACGTTTGTTTGTTCATCATGGTATTATCTCAGATTCTGCTCTCCCACAGAAACAAAATATGGATTTAAAAAAGAAGATATTAATTACTGGATGCCAGTAGATCAGTATATTGGTGGTGTAGAACATGCGATCTTACATCTACTTTATTCAAGATTTTTTATGCATGCATTATCATATGATGATAAAGATTTTAATATATTAGAGCCATTTAATGGTCTGTTTACACAAGGAATGGTTTGCCACGAAACCTATAAAGATCCCGATAATAACTGGGTAAGTCCCGACGAAATTGAGAATATTGATGGAAAAAAATTTCTGAAAAAAGATAAATCTAAATTAATTTCAGTTGGTCCATCAGAGTCAATGTCAAAGTCAAAAAAGAATACAATTGATCCAGAAAATATTATCAATAACTATGGAGCTGATGCAGCAAGGTTATTTATATTATCAGATAGTCCTCCTGAAAAAGATATCCAATGGTCAGAGGAGGGGATTGCCTCATCATATAAATTTATTCAGAAACTTTGGAATTTAAATAAAAAAATTGTTGATGAAATTAACAAAGATCATAATAGCAATAATGATGATGAATTAAAAAAATATACCAACAAATACTTGAAGAAAATTCACGATAATCTTGAAAGTTTTAGTTACAATAAAATCGTTGCAAACTTGTACGAAATGTATTCTTTCTTAAATAAACAAATAGAAAAACCCTATACCAAACGCACAATTTTAGAAAATTATCAAAAAATCTTAATTACGATGACACCAGTTGTTCCACATTTTGCTAATGAATGTCTTAGTACCATTCAAGCAAAAAACTTTAAATGGCCAGAATATGATAAATCAATGTTAAAAGAAGAAATTGTAAATATTGTAATACAAATTAATGGCAGGAAAAGAGGTCTAATTCAATCAAAACCAGATATGACTGAAGAAAAACTCTTTGAAATTATAAAGAATGATGAGAAAATAATGAAATATTTTGATCAAAAAAATATAAAAAAGAAAATTTATATAAAGGATAAACTTTTAAATATAATTATTTAAATGCTAAAAAAAATTTTTTTTATAATTCTATCATTAAATTTATTAAATCATTGCGATTACAAACCAGTTTATTCAAAACAAAACAATATAAATCACAAGGTAGTGGTAGAAAGTTTTAATGGAGATAAGGATATAAATAATTTAATTGTTAATAATTTAAAGAGAATTAGCAAAGAAAGCTCTAAAAGTAACATTAATATTAGTTTTAATACAGTTTACACAAAAAAAATTTTAGCTAAAAATAACAAAGGAACAATCACTGACTATCAAAGTAATGTTGAAACAACATTTCTTATTACAAAAAAAAATAGTACTGAAAACTTTGTAGTTGTAGAAAAATTTAATTTCCAAAAAATGTCAGATAAATACGAGGAAAAAAATTATGAACGAGATATCAAAAAAAACTTTGCTTCTTCAATATCTCAAAAACTAATTCTTAGATTGGCAATTGTTGAATGATATTAAAAACATTTGAGTTAAGTAAAATCAAGGATGAAACAATTTTTTATCTTTTATACGGAAAAAATGATGGTTTAAAATCAGAATGTATCGATGAAATAATTAATAAAAGTATTGGCAAAGTTTATAATTATGACGAAAAGCAAATAAAGGATGAAATTGAAACTTTCTACGAAAACATTTTATCTGGTTCATTATTTGAAGATAGCAAAATAATAATTATAAACAGAGCCACAGATAAAATTTATGAAATTATTCAAGATTTAATTGATCGAAATATTCATAATATAAAAATAATTATTAATGCAGGGCTTCTTGAAACAAGATCTAAGATAAGATCCTTGTTTGAAAAACAAAAAGATCTAATTTGTATTCCTACGTATCAGGATAATAATGATACACTCTCGAAGTTAGCTACAATTTTTTTTAGAGATGAAAAAATTTCAATCTCACAACAGAATATTAACTTAATTATTGAAAAATGTAATGGAGATAGAGGTTTTTTGAGAAATGAACTGGATAAAATTAAAAATTACAAAAGGAGTAAAAAAAAATTATCATCCAAAGAAATATTAAAGTTAATTAATTTAAGTGAAAACTTTGAGTTTTCAGAACTAATAGATAATTGTTTAGCAAAAAATAAAAATAAAATAATTAACATTCTAAATCAAAACAATTTTAATACTGAGGATTGTATAATTATTCTTAGAACCTTTTTGTCAAAAGCAAAAAGAATTCTTAAACTAGCTATTCAATTTGAAAAAAATAAGGATATCAACAAAACAATAAATTCAGCAAAACCTCCAATTTTTTGGAAGGAAAAAAATATTGTTAAAATTCAACTCAATAAGTGGAAACCTGAAAAAATAAGAAAACTAATAAATAGTATCAATAACATCGAACTTGAAACCAAAAAAAACTTCAATAATTCTATACTAATTACAACTAATTTTATTTTAGAAAAAGGATGTTCGGATATCAATAATTAGATTTAATGATATCAATTATTTTATTTAGTTGATCAATATCATGATAAACAAAAGTTATTGTCCCTTTGTTTTTTTTGTTATTTTTAATTGAAACATTTAAACCTATTTTATCAGAAATTAATTTTTCAAGGTTTTGGATATTTGGATCTGTAGATTTAACATAAGAACCTTTTTTCTTCTTAAAAATTTTGACAAAATTTTCTGATTGGCGAACTGAGAGCTTTTTTTCAATAATCTTTTGTGCAACAAAACTTGCATTTTCAAGACCAACCAATATCTTCGCGTGACCAGGAGATAACTTTTTAGTTTCTATATAAGTCAACACATCACTAGGTAGAGTTAATATTCTTAAGCAATTTGTGATATAACTTCTACTTTTTCCTATAAATTTTGATACTTTTTCTTGATCATAAGAAAAATCATTTATTAATCTTTGATAACCTTGTGCTTCTTCTAGTGGGTTAAGATCATTTCTTTGAACATTTTCAACAATTGCGAACTCTAAAGATTTTAAATCATCTGCTTCGGTAACAACCACTGGCACTTCATGTAGGCCTGCTCTTTGTGCTGCAAGCCAACGTCTTTCTCCAGCTATAATTTCATACTTTGAATTTTGATCAGATTTTCGAACGATAATTGGTTGAATAATACCTCTTTCTTTTATTGATTTTTCTAGTTCATTCAAACTATCCTCATCGAAAATTTTTCTAGGTTGAAATTTATTTGGATCTAAATCACCAATTGACAATTTAGTTGTGTTTTTCTCAATCTTAGTTTCACCTATTAATGATGATAATCCTCTACCCAATCCCTTTTTGATCTTATTCACTAAGCTGCACTCCCTACTTGATTTTCTTGATTAATAAATTCATCTGTAAAACTATAATACGATTTGCTACCTGGACAATTTTTATCATAAATTAAAACTGGTACCCCATGAGATGGTGCTTCAGATAATCTTACATTACGTGGAATTACTGTTTGATATACTTTTTCTTTAAAATAATTTCTTGCCTCCTGTTCAACTTGCGATGATAACTTATTTCTTCTATCGTACATCGTTAAGAGTATCCCTTGAATTTCTAATTTAGGATTCAAATTAATTTTTATTCGATCAATTGTTTTCATTAATTGCGTTAAACCCTCCAGGGCGAAAAATTCTGTCTGAAGTGGAACTAGGAGTGAGTTTGAGCACACGAGAGCCATTACGGTCAATAAACTAAGGGATGGTGGGCAGTCTATGAGTATATAATCGTATGACCCCTTAGAATCATTTAAAAACGCGGATAATTTAACCTTTAAAATGAATGCCCGATCACTATCACCAGCTGTCTCAACCTCAAGGCCAGACAAATCAACATTTGAAGTTATCACATCGAGATTATCAAAATTTGTTTTTTTAATTACCTTCTGGATAGACTTGGTTCCATTTAAAATACCATAAATAGTTTCGTCAGATCTTTCCAAATTAGATAAGCCAAGACCAGTTGTTGCATTTCCTTGAGGATCTAAATCAATAACTAAAATTTTTTTTCCTTGTTGTGTTAACGCTGACGCAAGATTAATTACTGTAGTTGTTTTGCCAACTCCACCCTTCTGATTTATTATTGAAATAATCTTCATTGAATTTTTTTTTCCATGTTTTTTATATTTAACAAAAACGAATCTTTACTTGTTAAACTTTTTTTTTCCTCATAGTCCAAATTCCAAATTTTTAGACTATCTTTCAAAATTTTTCTTCCACTTTTGCCCATGAATAAAATTATATTTTTATACTTGCCAAAATTTTTCTGCACTAGATCAAGAATTATGGGCATTGGTTTAAAGGCTCTGGACATAATGGTTCCAGTTTCAATATTTTTAATTCTAAAAATATCCTCTTGTATTATTTCTGTATTCAAATTTAATTTATTTGAGACATCTTTTAAGAAAACACATTTGTGATAACTTTTTTCATAAAGTTTTATTTTCATGCTGTTTTTTAATTTTTTCATTATGATTGCTATGATTAATCCCGGCATTCCACCTCCAGATCCTAAATCAGAGGTTGTATTACTATTTAAATCAACAAAATCAATTATTTGTGCAGAATCAATAATATGTCTTTGTCTAATAGCCTCTTTTTCAGTGTTTTTTTTGCTAATTATGTTAATTTCCCTATTTTTCTCTTGTATCAAGGTTATTAGGCTTTCAAAATCATTACAAGTTTCACGTGAAACATCATATTTTTGTATTTGAGAGTAATTTTTAGAAATTATCGAATCCATTAAGCTATATGCTTAATAGACTTTCTTTTAACGTGTGACAACAAAATATATACAGCTGCTGGTGTAATGCCATCTATTCGTAACGCTTGTCCCATAGTTTTTGGTCGTATTTTCTTGAATTTAGCTTTTACCTCATTAGATAAGCCGGAAAATTGATCATAATCAATATTATCTGGTATCATTAGGTTTTCATCTCTTTTAAAAGCTATGATATCTGCATTTTGTTTTTTTAAATAACCTCTATAATGAGAATTAATTTCTATTTGTTCGTCAATTTCTTGTCCAAAATTTCTAATTTCAGGCCAAATCTCTCGCATTTTATTCATATTAGCATCTTTTTGGGCTAAAATTTCATCTGCTGAACGTAAAATACCATCCTTTGCAACTTTAACACCATGTTTATCGGCTTTTGTTGGAGATATACTTAAACTAGACATTTGAAGAGATATTTCACTTATTTTAGCAAATTTGTCCTCAAATTTAAACTTTCTATCACTTGACACTAAGCCAATTTTTATACCTTTGTTGGTAAGTCTCAAATCAGCATTATCTGCTCTTAAGCTCAGCCTATACTCAGCTCTTGAAGTAAACATTCTATAGGGCTCTGCAACACCTTTTGTAACCAAATCATCTATCATCACTCCAATATAAGCATCTGACCTATCTAGGATGAATGGCTCTTTATTCATAAATGACAAAGCTGCATTAACGCCAGCTACAAGACCTTGAGCTGCGGCCTCCTCATATCCAGTGGTTCCGTTTATCTGACCGGCTAAATACAAGTTTTTAATTTTTTTAGTCTCAAGAGTTAGAAAAAGCTCCCTAGGGTCTACATAGTCATATTCAATAGCATATCCTGGTCTAATCATTTTTACATTTTCTAAACCATTGATATTGTTGAGTATTTCGGCTTGTACTACCTCAGGCAGAGAATTTGATATTCCATTTGGATAAATTGTGTAGTCATTAAGACCCTCCGGCTCTAAAAATATTTGATGTCTCGTCTTTTCAGCAAACTTGACTATTTTATCTTCAATTGATGGACAATATCTAGGGCCCACCCCTTGAATACTACCAGAGTACATTGCGCTCCTAGACAAATTTTTTTCAATTATCTTATGCACCTTTTCGTTAGTATACGTCATCGAACAAGACACTTGTTTGTTAGTTGTTGATTTGGTTAGGAAGGAAAAAAAATAAGGATTGTCATCCGCTGCTTGTTTTTCCAAATTTTTAAAATTTATTGTTCTCGCATCGAGTCTAGGAGGAGTACCTGTTTTCAATCTACCTATTTTAAATTTATATTTTTCTAATTGTTCACTTAAACCTGTGCTGGGTTTTTCATTATATCTTCCGGCCGGAGTACGCTCATCACCAATATGTATCAATCCATTTAAAAAAGTACCTGTTGTAAGTATTATTTTTTTACAATTAATCTTGTTACCTTTTAATGTTAAAAAGCCATTTATCGTATTATTTGAAAAAATAAACTTAACTACTGGATCTGAAAAAATGCTTAAATTACAATAGTTTGCAAGTTTTTCCTGCATATATTGCTTATATAATGATCTATCAGACTGAGTTCTTGGACCTCTAACGGCTGGCCCCCTGCTTCTATTAAGTAACCTAAATTGTATTCCTGATTTATCTGCAATCTCTCCCATAACACCATCTAATGCGTCTATTTCTCTGACTAAATGTCCTTTGCCCAAACCACCAATTGCAGGATTACATGACATCTCACCAATAGTATTTTTATTATGAGTAAATAGAGCAGTATTCACACCTAGGCGAGCTGAAGCAGCTGCTGCTTCGCAACCTGCATGGCCTCCTCCTATTACAGCAACATCAAATGAAAATTCATTTTTCATGATGTAAATTTATATTTGAAAAAAAATTTTACAAGGAACTTATTTTCCAATACAAAAATCGTTGAAAATACTACCTAATATTTCCTCTACATCGACTTTTCCAACAATCATTCCTAAATTTCTGGTAGCTAACCTTAAATCTTCAGCGGCTTTATCAAAATCTTTTTTATCATT
Source organism: Candidatus Pelagibacter sp. (assembly GCF_052049775.1). GTDB lineage: Bacteria > Pseudomonadota > Alphaproteobacteria > Pelagibacterales > Pelagibacteraceae > Pelagibacter. Next base: position 21,744 of record NZ_JBNGZH010000019.1, read on the forward strand.
TTTTTCTAAGAAATTTTTCAAATTACCTAAACAATGAACTAAGTGTTGTCTATGTCTTTCCCTAGTAATTAATATATCGTCATTCATAATCAATTTTGTCTTTAACTTATTTTTGATCTTTAAAATTAATTTATCTAAATTTATGTTTTCCTTTAATGAAATTAAAACATGGTCTAACTTATTTACCTCCGGATCCAATTCACCATTGATAAGATCTGACTTATTTATAACTAAAATTGCATTATCTTTTAGTAAATCGTTTAAAAATCCTCTAAAATCAATACTTTTAGCATCAACTACTACTAATTTTAGATCAGCTTTTTCTGCTCTATCTAAGGATAATTTAATTCCTTTTTTCTCTATTTCGTCTTTAGAGTTCCTAATACCCGCTGTATCTGAAATAATAACTGGATAACCATCCATATTTAAATGTGTTTCAATTACATCCCTTGTTGTTCCAGCAATTTCGGATACTATCGCTACATCTCTATTTGATAAATTATTTAACAATGAAGATTTCCCAGCATTGGTTGGACCAACGATAGCAATTTTAAATCCTTCGCGGATTATTTCACCGATCTTTTGATCATCTAAAATTTTTTCAATTTTGTTTAAAACTTCAGTTGTATCTTTTTTAATCTGTTTAATATTTTCATCAGGTAAATCTTCCTCAGGAAAATCTATTTTTGCCTCAACAAAAGATAAGATCTTTAATAACTTTTCTCTTAAATCATTAAATTTCTCAGCTGACTTACCTTCCATAATTTTTACAGCTTGTAATCTTTGCATTTCAGTTTCTGCTGAGATTAAATCACCTATACTTTCAGCTTTTAACAAATTAATTTTGCCATTTTGTAATGCTATCTTTGTAAACTCTCCTGGCTCAGCTAATCTGAAGTTTTCTATTTTAGACAATTCGTTTTGTAATGCTAAGACAATCGCTTTCCCTCCATGAACATGGACCTCAACCATATCTTCACCTGTGTAGCTCTCAGGACCAGGAAACCAGATAATAATACCTTCATCAATCAATTCAGAAGTGTTGATATTGTATATTTTTCGTAGGGTAGCTATTCTGGGAGTAGGTAAATCTTTCTTGGTGAGTAATTTAATTGCTTTTGACGCCTTCAGGCCAGAAATTCTTACAATTGCCACACCAGATACACCCGGTCCCGTTGATAAAGCATAAATAGTCATTCAAATATTATAACTTCAATTATGTGGTATTGGGAAATTAAATTATGCTGGTTTGTTCATTGAATTAAAGAACTCAGCATTATTTTTTGTATCTTTAAGTTTTGAATTTATAAACTCAATGGCGTCCATGGTTCCCATTGGTGCAATTATTCTTCTCAAAACATTCATCTTCTGTAAATCATTTTTATCAAATAACAATTCTTCTCTTCTTGTACCTGATTTCGTAATATCAATAGCTGGATAGATTCTTTTATCCGCAATTTTTCTATCTAGAACTGTCTCACTATTACCAGTTCCTTTGAATTCTTCAAAAATTACTTCATCCATCCTGCTTCCAGTGTCTATTAATGCTGTAGAAATAATTGTTAACGATCCACCTTCCTCGATATTTCTCGCTGCACCAAAAAACCTTTTAGGTCTTTGAAGAGCATTTGCATCAACACCACCTGTTAAAACTTTACCAGAACTTGGTATTACAGCATTATAAGCTCTTCCTAGTCTCGTAATTGAATCTAGTAAAATAACAACATCTTTTTTGTGTTCTGTAAGTCTTTTGGCTTTTTCTATTACCATCTCAGCAACAGCTACGTGCCGTTGTGCTGGTTCATCGAAAGTTGAACTAATTACTTCTCCTTTTACCGTTCTTTGCATATCAGTTACTTCTTCGGGTCTCTCGTCAATTAACAAAACAATTAGATAACATTCTGGATAATTTTTTGCTATTGAATTAGCTATACTCTGTAAAATCATAGTTTTTCCAGCCTTTGGAGGTGAGATAATAATTGATCTTTGACCTTTTCCGATAGGACTTACAAGATCTATAAGCCTTGGAGTTAAATCTTGTTTTTTGTCTGGTTTTACTTGCTCTACCTCCATAACAAGTTGTTTATCTGGATAAAGGGGCGTCAAATTATCAAAAGCTATTTTATGTCTGGATTTGTCAGGTTCTTCAAAGTTAATTTTGCTTACTTGTAGTAATGCAAAATATCTTTCTCCTTCTTTTGGAGCTCTAACTGGTCCTTCGACAGTATCACCAGTTCTTAAACCAAATTTTCTAATCTGACTTGGGCTTACATAAATATCATCTGGACCCGGCAAATAATTTGACTCCATTGCCCTCAGAAAACCAAAACCATCTTGAAGTAGTTGTAATACACCTGCTCCAGTAATCTCCTCTTTTTCTGCTACTTTTTTTAAAATTGCAAAAAGTATCTCTTGCTTTCTTAAAGTACTTGCATTTTCAATGCCGAGCTCTTCTGCTTGAGTAATAAGCTGTTCTGATGATTTGAGTTTTAATTCTTGTATGTTCATGAGTAAATTATTAAGGACTTAATAATAGGGAGAATATATATACTATTTAAAATTATTCAACCCTAGATAGGCTTAAATATTACAACAAATATGATTAAAATAAGCAATAATGTGGGTATTTCATTAATGTATCTATAATATTTATGAGAATGTTTATTCATATCTAATTTAAATTGTCCTAAAATTCTTCCAAGATAAAAATGATACAAGGTTAAAATAATCACAAAAACTAATTTTAATACCATCCACTTTTGCCCTAGTTGCTCAAAACCTATTTCATGTATTAATACTAACCCGAATATCCAGGATAGAGTCATTGCAGGAGTCATAATGTAAAAAAAAAGTTTTTTTTCCATTACTTTAAATACATCTGATACCAATGGTTTGTCATTATTTTGTGAATGATAAACAAAAATTCTAGGAAGATATAAAAGACCTGCCATCCAAGAAATTACTGCTATTAGATGAAGAGATTTGAAAAGCAAGTAGGTATTCATCAATTATATGTTTTGTTGAATTAATGATTTTAATAAATTTATATGATCATTATTATCATTTAAACATGGTACCATATCGAAATTTTCTCCGCCAGATTCTAAAAAACTTTCTTTACCTTGAATAAGAATTTCTTCCAATGTCTCAACACAATCTGAGGAAAAACCAGGACATATTGCTAGAACATTCTTCTTTCCCTCTTTAGGCAATTTCTCCAGAGTTTTATCTGTGTAAGGCTCAAGCCATTTTTGAGGACCAAATCTAGATTGAAATGTTGTTTTAATTTCTATCGAATTAAATTTTTCTGAAATCAATCTTGTCGTTTTTTGACAATAGCAATGATATGGGTCTCCTTTATCAAAGTATTTTTGGGGTATACCATGATAAGATGCCAATATTAGATCTGGCTTCCAATTTATTTCTTTTATTTTCTTATTTAGTGAATTTACTAAAGCATCTATATACAAAGGATGTGACTCATAATGTGGTATTATTTTGATTGATGGTTGCCATCTCATATTCATTAACGTTCTATAAACTTCATCACAAACAGTTGCTGTTGTTGCAGCAGCATATTGAGGATATAAAGGAAGTATAATCAAGTTTTCACAACCTTTTTCGTGTAATTTTTTTATTTTACTTTTAATACTCGGATTTCCATACCTCATGGCATAGTCAATAATTAGGTTTTTTCCAGAAAGTGAGTTTGATAATTTCTTGGCTTGTTCTTGTGTATAATAAAGAAGGGGAGAAATGTTTTCATCTTTCATCCAAATTTCTTTATAAGCTTTAGCAGTTTTAGATGGTCTAAAATTTAATATAAAAACATTTAATATAATTTGCCAAAGAATAGGATTAACTTCTATTACTCTTTTGTCTGACAAAAATTCTTTCAAATATTTTCTAATGTCAAACCAACTTGTAGAATCTGGTGTCCCCAAATTAATTATGAGAGCTCCTGTTTTACCAAAATTAATAGGTGGGTGATTTAATTCTTTCTCCATCAATAATCTTTTATAGTTTTAACTAAATAATCCATCATACTTGGATCTGTTTCGGGCAATATTCCATGACCTAAATTAAATATATATGGATGATCTTTAAAAATATCCAGATACTTGATTGCTTCTCTCTTAAGGTTTTCTTTATCGGTGAGTAAAACTTTTGGATCCATCCCGCCTTGCACAGGAATTTTTATCTCTTTTTCAATTTTTATTGGATCAACTTCATAATCTATACAAATTGCATCTGGTTTTACAATTTCACAATATTTTTTATAATCCTTTATACCTCGTGGAAAACAAATCACTGGAACATTTAAAGATTTAGTAAATTCAACTAAGGAACAAGTTGGATTAAAGATGTAAAAATCATAATCCTTATCTTCTAACAGTCCTGCCCAACTATCAAATATTTGTATAATCTCTGCACCACTATCAATTTGATTTTTGATATGAACTTTTAAAAATTTATCTATTATTTTTAAAGTTTTTTCAATGGTAGAAAAATCTTTAAAAAAATTTTCTTTGAGTTTTATTTTTGGAGATTGTTTATTTAGAATATAAACAAGTAATGTCCAAGGAGCTCCAACAAAACCTATGGTAGACTTGTTTTTTGTTAGATTGTTGTTTCTTACCAAATTTATAGTTTTATAAACAGGATCAACTCTTTCAATAAAATCATTTTCAGTAACTTCAAATGCCTGATCAAGGTTTAAGTCGCCAAGAATGGGTCCAACATTTTTTTTAAATTCTACTTTTTGTTTCAAACCGTAAGGTAAAATCAATATATCAGAAAAGATTATGGCTGCATCTAAGTCAAATCTTTTTAAAGGTTGTAAGGTTATTTCAGCTGATAAACTAGAATTTAAACATAGTTTAATAAAATCAGTATTTTTTTTTCTAATTTCTCTAAATTCTGGGAGATATCTACCAGCTTGCCTCATAATCCATACAGGATTTAAATTTGTTTTTTTGTCTTTAATAACTTTCTTGATGTTAGACATATTAATAATTAAGTTTATTTAATAGTATTTGTAGTATGAGCTGTGAAATACGTGGATTAAATTTTATATACATTTTACCAACCAGTTATTAACATTTAAATGTAATTTTTTGATATATATATAAGTAATATTGAAGCTTATTACCAATATTTCAATTTAATGAAAAACTTTATACAGATGTTTAATAATGTTAATAAAAGCTATGTTTTACAGCATAAATTTTAAATTTATAAAATTAACCAACTTTGTCTAAATAAAACAAAACTATTAACACTTTATACATGAGTAATATTTATCAGATTTATCTAATATCAGACTCTACGGGTGAAACGTTAGATAGAATTTTTACTGCAATTAAAGCTCAATTCAAAAATATAGATTACAAAATACATACTTATTCCTTTACAAGAACTGAAAATCAAATTTTAAAAATTTTATCCAATGCTAAAGAAAATCGAAACTCTATCATTTTATATTCAATCGTAGATAGTAGCCTTGCTAAATATCTCGCAAGAAATAGTGAAGAAAAGAAAATACCTTGTTTTGGTGTTCTGGGAGATTTAATCCTAAGCTTTTCAAAGCTGCTCAACCAAAAAGCATCTCACCAGCCCAGTGGTCAATACACTCTTAATGATGAGTATTACAAAAGGATTGAAGCAATTCAATTTACAATGAACCATGATGATGGAAATTTAGTTAAAGACATTAAAAAATCGGATATTATCTTATTGGGGGTTAGTAGGACCAGCAAAACACCAACCTCAATTTATCTAGCAAACAAAGGGTATAAAATATCTAATATTCCTCTGGTAAATGAAAATTCTATTCCTGAGACTTTAAGAGAAGACCCAAACCTAACTTGTATTATTGGATTAAGCACAGAGGCAGAAAGGTTAGCTGATATAAGGAAAAATCGAATGAATTCATTAAAAGAATCTCAAAATAAATCTTATACGGATTTATCTAGTATTAAAAAAGAAGTTGAGGACGCTAAAAATACTTTTAAAAAATATAGGTGGCCAATTATAGATGTTACTAGAAAATCGGTCGAGGAAACTGCTGCCTCAATTATAAAGATATACGAAATATATAAAAATAATGGTTAAAATTATACTTGCCTCAAAAAGCAAAGTAAGAAAGCAAATTTTGGATGATAACAATATCTTCACAGAGGTACAAAACTCTAATTTAGATGAGGATATTGTTAAAGAAAGCTTGATTAAAGAAAAAGCATCTCCCGAACTAATATCAAAAAATTTAGCTGAGTTAAAAGCAAACAAGGTTAGTCAAAAAAACCAAGGATTTTTGGTCTTAGGTGCTGATAGTGTAATAGATTTAGAGGGTGAATTAATATCTAAACCAATAAATAGAAAACAAGCTTTAGAAATTTTAAAAAAACTAAATGGTAAAAAACACAATCTCATCAGTTCAGTTTGTATCTCTCAAAATGGTGCCATGATTTGGAACTACACTGATAAAGCAACTTTAACAATGAAACAATTTAGTTTAGATGAGCTTGAAAGTTATTTATCAAAAATTACAGATGAAGCCTTATATGCTTACAATGTCTATCAAATTGAAGGAGAAGGTAGGAAATTATTCTTAAATATAGAGGGTGACGAAGATACTATTATGGGTTTACCAATTAAAAAAATAAAACAATACTTGAGCAATTACGAATGAAAAAATATTTAGTAATAGGAAATCCAATTGACCATTCTTTGTCTCCCAAACTGCAAAACTGGTGGTTAAAAGAAAATAATATTGATGCTACGTATGACAAAATTAAACTTGAGGTTCATGAAATCAAAAACTTCATTCAAGAAATTAAGGAACAAAGAATAGCTGGTTGCAATGTAACTGTCCCATTCAAAAAAACAGTTATTCCTTTTTTAGATAAATTAAGTCGAGAGGCAGAAGAGACACAATCAGTAAACACAATTATTTTTGATAATGGTGATCTAGTTGGACATAATACAGACATAGCCGGTTTTGATGCTGCAATTAAAAAGTTAAATTTTAGTTTAAGAGGCAAAAAAGTTTTAATTTTGGGGGCTGGTGGTGTAGTTCCTTCAATAATTTTTGCTTTAAAAAATATGCATGTTCAAGAGATAATAATCAGTAACAGAACTAAAGAGAAAGCAGAAAATTTGAGAGTTTTATTTAATGATCTCAAAATTTTAGAGTGGGGAAATTTAACCGATTTTCATATGATTATAAATGCAACAAGTCTTGGTTTAAATAATGAAAAAATAAATTTAGATTTTTCAAGCTTAGGTGATGATAAATTATTTTATGATGTAATTTATAATCCTCACGAAACTAATTTCTTAAAAGTGGGAAAACAATTAGGACATAAAATAGAAAATGGAAAAACAATGTTTATTTACCAAGCTTTAGAAGCATTTAAATTATGGCATAAGATTGAACCAAAAGTTAATACAGATACGTTTAAGCTTTTAGAAAATGATTAGAATTGGAATTTTAGGAGATATAGGATCTGGAAAAAGTTTTGTAGCTAACTCATTTGGTTACCCAGTTTTTAATGCTGATAACGAAGTAGGAAAATTATACAAAAAAAATAGGAAAATTTTTTTTAAACTTAATAAGGCTTTACCTGAATACATCACACAATTTCCAATAAAAAAACAAGAGGTAACAAAGTCAATATTGGCAAACAAAAATAATTTAAGAAAAATTATTAAAATAATTCATCCTGAGGTAAGAACAAAAATGAACATTTTTATAAAAAAAAACAAAAAAAAAAAAGCTTATCATTTTAGATATTCCTTTATTATTAGAGAACAAAATAAATAGAAAAAAAGATATTTTG
>NZ_JBNGZH010000020.1:0-22770 GCF_052049775.1 Candidatus Pelagibacter sp.
GTATAAACAGATGGTAAATGAAGAAAAAAAAATTTTTAAATTTATAGAAAAAACTTCCATTTTAAATTGAAAAAAAATTTTATATTTGAGACTTTATTAATAATTTTTTTAGGAAGCTTAACTTCCTTAAGTCTACCTCCTTATAATTTTTTTTTTTTAAATTTTTTTACATTTAGTATTTTTTTTACTTTTTTATTTAAGAGTTTTAAACATGGAATAAAAAAATTCTTTTATTATGGATGGTTGTTTGGTTTTAGTTATTTTTTGTCCAGTTTGTATTGGTTAACTATATCTTTAAGTTTTGATCAAAGTTTTAATTTTTTAATACCTATATCTTTAATTGTCATCCCAGCATTTTTAGGTTTATTTTATGCATTATGTGTTGCTATTTTTTATCTATACAAACCGAAAAATATATTAAGTGCTTTTTTCCTATACTCTCTTTTATTTGGATTAATAGAGTTTATTAGAGGAACAATTTTAACTGGATTCCCATGGAACTTGGTAATTTATAGTTTTTCTGAAATTAATAGTTTCTTGAGCATTTTATCAATAATAGGAACTTATTCATTAAATCTTATAGTAGTAAGTTTTTTTACAGCTCCTGCCCTTTTCATATTAAGAAAATCTAAAAAAGAAGTGGTTGTGTGTATCTTTTTATCGTTATTGCCTATTACTTTTTATGTATACGGGGAAATGTTAAAAAAAAATTTTTATAACAGTAAAGAAAAAGAACTTCCTTTTGCAGTTAGAGCAATTGGAACAAATATAAGTTTAGATAGATACTATAAAAATATTAATGCAGAGACTGTGATTAACGAGTTAATTTCAATAAGTACGCCCATTAAAGAAAAAAAGATTTTTTTTGTATGGCCAGAAGGAATAATACCCAACACCTATGAAGATCAATTAGATTTATACAAAGATATATTTGTAAAACATTTTAATGATAATCACTTAATCGGTTTAGGAATAACAGGCAGAAAAAATATGAATAATGATTACAGTTATTATAATTCATTTTCAATATTTGATAGTCAATTAGATTTAATTGATAATTATAATAAGATTAATCTTGTACCGTTTGGTGAATTTGTTCCTTTAGAAAATGTTCTTAATAAATTTGGTTTGAAAACAATTACAAACAAAATTGGGTCATTTAACAAAGGTGATAAGAGAGAAATTATCCAGCTCAAAAATGATAACAAAAAACTTAATTTTTTGCCACTAATTTGCTATGAAATTATTTATAGTGGAAATTTAACTAAAAATTTTGACTTTGATTTTATATTAAATATTTCAGAAGATGGATGGTTTGGTAAATCTATTGGACCTAAACAACATTTCATACATAGTAAATTTAGAGCAATTGAAAATGGAAAATATGTTATCAGATCATCAAATAATGGGATGGCAGCAATAATAAATCCATTAGGTTTTATAGAGAATAAAATAGATTATGGAGTTTCAGGTTATATTGATTTAGAAATTATAAAAGAATTAAAACCAACATTGTTTTCTAAATATGGAAATAAAATATTTTTCCTATTAATTTTGTTGTATATTATACTAACTTTTTCATTTAATAGGATCAAAAATGAGTAATTTAAAAAATTTTCTGTTTACAAGCGAGTCCGTGTCAGAGGGACACCCAGATAAGGTGTCGGATAGGATATCTGATATGGTAGTGGACACTTATTTGTCTAACGATCCATATTCGAGAGTAGCATGTGAAACGCTTACAACTACAAATAAAGTTGTATTAGCTGGTGAGGTCAGGGGACCAGAAATTAAAAAAGACGATTTAATCAATAAGGTAAGAGAGTGCATTAAAGATATTGGATATGATCAAGAAGGTTTTACTTGGAAAGAAGCTACGAAAATAGAAAGCCATCTTCATTCACAATCAAGCGATATTGCTATGGGTGTAGACTCTTCTGGAAATAAAGATGAAGGAGCAGGAGATCAAGGTATTATGTTTGGTTATGCCTGTAATGAAACTGATGTTTTAATGCCAGCACCAATTCATTTTTCTCACAAAATTTTAAGGTTAATGGCAGAGGATAGAAAATCAGGTAGATTAAAAAATATTGAACCAGACTCTAAAAGCCAGGTAACTTTTGAATACGAAAATGGTAAACCAGCAAGAGTAAAATCAGTTGTAATATCTTCTCAGCATACTGCCAATGTTAACCAAGAACAGGTTAGAGAATTATTAAGACCATATTTGATAAATTCTATACCAAAAAGTTTCTTGGAAGGTTTTAATGAAGATGAATTCTATGTAAATCCAACTGGAAATTTTGTAATAGGAGGTCCTGATGGAGATTGTGGCTTAACAGGTAGAAAAATTATTGTAGATACTTATGGTGGTGCTGCTCCACATGGTGGGGGAGCTTTTTCTGGAAAAGATCCAACTAAAGTTGACAGGTCTGCAGCTTATGCAGCCAGATATATTGCTAAAAATGTTGTTGCATCAAAAATTGCCGACAAATGTTTGATTCAATTAGCTTATGCGATTGGTGTATCAAAACCATTATCTATTTATGTAAATCTTTTTGATAATGATTTAGACAAAAATAAATTTGTTGAAGATAAGATTAAAGAAAGTTTTGATCTTAGCCCAAGAGGAATAAGAGAGATGTTAGGGCTCAATAAACCTATATATGAAAAAACATCTGCATATGGGCATTTTGGAAGGAAGCCGGATAAAGAAGGCGCTTTTTCTTGGGAAAATACCAACAAATCTGACATTTTCTTAAAATAGTTTTTATTGAAAAATAAAAAAAAACTTTTATATATGCATTTACATTGTTGAATTATCAAAATGGGCTTTGGCCCATTTTTTTTTGGATAAAATTAAATTATGTTAAATAAAAGAGCTGATAAACTTGAACTATTAAGAATTGCAGAGGCAGTGGCTTTAGAAAAATCAATTGATAAAGAACTTATTATTAGTTCAATGGAAACTGGGATTGCTAAAGCAGCAAAATCTAAATTTGGTCAGGATAATGAGATTAAGGTAATGATTAATAGAGATAATGGTGATATTGAAATTTTTAGAAAATTGATTGTTACAGAAAATCCAGAAAATACAAATACTGAGATTAAATTAGAGGACGCAATTACATTAAACGAGACTAATAAAGACAAAGTGATCGGAGATGAAGTTTTACAACCACTTCCTTCATTTGATTTCGGAAGAATTGCTGCCCAAACAGCTAAACAAGTAATTAATTTTAATGTTAGAGAGGCAGAGCGAGAAAGACAATTTAATGATTTCATTGATAAAAAAGACTCGATATTAAGTGGAATAGTGAAAAGATTAGAGTTTGGTAATGTAATCGTAGACCTTGGGAGAACAGAAGCAATAATTCAAAAAAATGAAATTATACCAAGAGAGAATATAAAAGCTGGAGATAGAATAAAAGCTTATTGTTTTGATGTAAGACGTGAGCCTCGTGGTCAACAAATTTTTTTATCAAGAGCTCACCCAAAGTTTATGGAAAAACTTTTTGTTCAAGAAGTACCCGAAATTTATGATGGTCTGATTGAAATTAAATCATCTTCTAGAGATCCAGGAAGTAGAGCAAAAATTTGTGTTAAAGCAGTTGATACATCACTAGATCCAGTTGGAGCATGTGTGGGAATGAGAGGATCGAGAGTTCAGGCAGTTGTTAATGAATTACAAGGTGAAAAAATTGACATTGTAAATTGGTCTGAGGATCCCGCAATATTAGTATCTAATGCTTTATCTCCTGCTGAAGTGCAAAGAGTAAATGTAGATTTAGAAAGAAAAAAACTAGATGTGATACTTACAGAAGAAAATTTAAGTAAAGCTATCGGGAGAAGAGGACAAAATGTAAGGCTTGCTACAAAATTGTTGAATTTTGAGATAAATATCATGACAGATGCAGAGGATTCAGAGAGAAGACAATTAGAGTTTAAGGAGAAAACAGAAAATTTTGTGAAGAATTTAGAGTTAGATGAAACACTTGGACAGCTTCTTGTGGCTGAGGGTTATTCTACTATCGATGATATAAAAGATAGTTCAGCAGAAAATCTGTTAAAAATTGAAGGAATAGAAGAGGAAACTGCAAAAGCTCTCATAGAGAGAGCAAAAGAGTTTCATCAAAAAGATCAAGAAGATATTTCTCAGAGGATTAAGGAACTAGGCCTAGATGATGGACTAATAAATTTGAAGGGATTAACTCCTGGAATGCTGGTTACTTTAGGTGACCAAAAAATTCTTACGCTTCAAGATTTTGCAGATCTAGCATCAGATGAGTTAACTGGTGGATATGATGTGGTAAAAGGTGAAAGGGTAAAAATTCAAGGTTATTTAGAAGACTTTGCTTTATCTAAAGAAGAAGCAGATGGACTGATTATGTCTGCAAGAAATATTGTTTATAAAGATTGAGAGATGCGTAATGGAAAAAAAAACAAAATTAACAATATCAGGTGGCATAGCCAAAAAGTCTATTAAAAATATAGATAAAGCAAAAAATCTTGGAAAGAATTCTGTAATAATCGAAAAACAAACTGGTAAATTTACTAGTAAAGGTGGTTCATTTAAATCTAACCCATCAAAGATCAAAAATAATTTTACTAACAACAAAGGAACTTTTGGAAAACCAAATTACATTCCTAAATCACCGCTTCTAAAAAGTGATTTTGAAAGACGTAAATTAGCTGAGCAAAGAGCTACCAGAAGACTTAAAGAAGAAAATGAAAATAAAAATAAAAAGTCTTCAAAATCTGGGATCAAAAAAAGAGAATTAAAATTAACAGTTTCTCGAGCTTTAAGTGATCAAATTGAAGCGAGAGAAAGAAGCTTAGCATCTGTAAAAAGAGCAAGACAAAAAGAAAATAGAAGTTTAACTAAAGAAGAAGTTCAAGAAAGTTTAAAGCCTGTCAAAAGAGATGTAAATATTCCAGAGGTTATCACTGTAAGAGAACTTGCAAATAGAATGGCAGAACAATCTAGTAATATTATTAAACATATGTTTGGAATGGGAGTTACTGTAACAATTAATCAAAACTTAGCAGCTGATACCGCGGAGTACTTAGTTAAAGAATTTGGTCACAACCCTATTCGAGAAGAAAAGGCAGAGGAGATAATTCAAAAAATTAAAGCTTCAAGGACTGAAAACTTAAAAAATAGACCACCAATAATAACTGTTATGGGTCATGTAGATCATGGTAAAACTTCAGTTCTAGACGTTTTAAGAAGTGCAAATGTGGTATCAGGAGAGTTTGGTGGAATAACTCAACATATCGGTGCTTATCAAATAGATAATCAATCAAATAAATTAACATTTATTGATACACCAGGCCATGCAGCTTTTACTGAAATGAGAGCAAGAGGATCAAAATTAACAGATATTGTTGTTCTAGTTGTTGCTGCAGATGATGGTGTTAAACCACAAACAATTGAGTCAATAAAGCATGCAAAGGCTGCTGATGTTCCAATAGTTGTAGCAATCAATAAATGTGATTTACCAGAAGCTGATCCACAAAAAATTAAGAATCAATTACTTGAACATGAGTTAATAGCTGAAGATTTATCAGGAGATACTTTGATGGTAGAAATATCAGCAAAAACTAAATCAAATTTAAATAAACTTATTGAAGCAATTATCCTTCAAGCTGAAATTCTAGATCTTAAAACTGATTTTGAATCAAAAGCCACAGGGGTTGTTTTAGAGTCGAAAATTGACATTGGAAGAGGTCCAGTTGCAACAATCATTGTTACTACTGGGACTTTAAAAAAAGGAGATTTTTTTGTAAGTGGTCTAAAATGGGGTAAAGTTCGAGCTATTATTAATGATAAGGGAAAAAATATTAATGAAGCGTCACCATCTACTCCGGTAGAAATACTTGGAATAAATGGTGCTGCAAAAGCTGGAGACGATTTTATAGTCTTAGATAACGAGAAAGAGGCTAAAACTTTAAGTGAAAATAGAGCTCAAGAAAATATAGATACTAAAAATCCTCTGACATTTGCCACTCAAGAATCTGCTTTTTCTAACAAGTCTACTGAAGAATTAAATCTTATAATCAAGTCTGATGTTCACGGATCCTCTGAGGCAATAAAAAATGCAATAAGTCAAATCAAGCATGATGAGGTAAAACCCAAAATAATTTTGGCTGATATTGGAATGGTAACTGAGACAGATGTGACTTTGGCAAAAGCTTCGAATGCAGTTTTGATAGCGTTTAATGTAAAGCCTAGCAAGGAAGCCAAAAAACTTGCTGAAAATGAAAAAATAAATATTTCATCATACAATATTATTTATGAAGTTTTAGACTTTGTAAAAAAAAGAATGTCTGGATTATTAACACCTGATTTGGAGGAAAAAGTAATTGGAACTGCACAAATTTTAGAAATTTTCAAAGTTTCAGGTGCTGGTAAAGTTGCTGGCTCTAAAGTAACTGAGGGCGAAATTAATAGCAATTCAGATGTAAGAGTTATTAGAGATGGGTCAATTGTTTTTACAGGAAAAGTTGGAAGTTTGTTTAGAGAAAAAAATCAAGTAAAACAGGTTAACAATGGTCAAGAGTGTGGAATTGCACTCAAAGATTACATGGATTTTAAAAAAAATGACACAATAGAAGCTTTTAGTGTTACATCTAAAGAGAGGACAATATAATGGCAGATAGGATAGGAAAACCAATTTCACAGAGACAATTAAGAGTGGGTGAAATGATCAAACAATCTTTAAGCATGATTTTTATAAGAAATGAGGCTAAAGTTCCGAATTTAGAAACAAATACTATAACGGTTACTGAAGTGAGAATGAGTCAAGATTTGAAAATAGCCAAAGCATATGTGCTACCTCTAGGAGGAAAAAATGCAGAAGAAACTGTTAATATTTTGAAAGAATACTCCTTTCTAATTAGAAAAATTTTATCTCGAAAAATAGTCATGAAATTTTTGCCAAAACTACTTTTTAGAAAAGATGAGTCCTTTGAGTATGCTGAAAAAATAGAGAATTTAATTAAACAAACAAATAAATAGGAAAAAGGAAGTATGAATAAAAAAGCTCAAGAGTTAGCAATGCATGAAAAAGATACTGGATCATCAGAAATCCAAATTGCTTTGTTAACAGAAAAAATTGAAACGCTTTCAAAACATATCAAACAATTCAAAAAAGATAAACATTCATCTGTTGGATTATTGAGAGCGGTCAATAGAAGAAAAAAATTGTTAGATTATCTTAAAAGAAATAAGATAGATTCTTACAAGAATGTCCTGTCGAAATTGAATTTGAGAAAATAAGAGTCAAGATAGATAGAACGGAATGGAACGAAACGAACGAAACGAAATGGAAATGAAATGTTTAAAGTATACAAGAAAGAAGTTGAAGTAGCAGGGAAGAAGATAAGTTTAGAAACAGGTAAAGTAGCAAGACAGGCAGACGGAGCAATTATCGCAACATGTGGTGAGACAGTAGTTTTAGCAACAGTCGTTGGAGCAAAAAAAGTGAATCCAGACATGGATTACTTTCCATTATCTGTAAATTATCAGGAAAAATACTATGCAGCAGGAAAAATTCCTGGTGGATATTTTAAAAGAGAAGCAAGACCAACTGAAAGTGAAACATTAATCTCAAGATTAATTGATAGACCGATCAGACCATTGTTTCCTGATGAATTTAAAAATGAAGTCCAGTTGTTACCAACTGTAATTTCCTATGATAAAGAAAATGAAGCAGACATTTTATCAATTATTGCATCCTCTGCAGCTTTAGCTATATCAGGAATGCCATTCATGGGCCCTGTCGGAGCTTCTAGAGTTGGATATATCGACGGCAAATATATTTTGAATCCGTCAAAAACTGAACTTGAAAAATCAAAATTAGATTTGGTTGTTGCTGGTACAAAAGATGCTGTGCTTATGGTCGAGTCTGAGGCGAGCGGGTTAACAGAGGAAGAGATGTTAAATGCAGTAAAATTTGGTCATGAAGGATTTGTTCCAGTCATTAAAATGATAGAGGAACTGGTTGAGGAATGTAGAAAACCTGAGTGGACTGTTGAAAAGAAAGATTTATCTGATGTGAGGAAAAAACTAGAGGAAACATTCACAGAAGATCTTAAAAAAGCATTTGCGACAAGAGATAAACAAGACAGATCAAATCAAATTTCGGAAATTACAGATAAAGCAAAAAAACTTTATGAGGAAGACGAAAACTATACTGATCTTGATGTAAATTCTGAACTAAAAAATCTTGAAAAAACAATTGTCAGAACAGATATATTAAAAAATAAAAATAGAATTGATGGTAGGGGTTTGTCTGATGTAAGGCCAATCTCATGTGAGGTTGGTGTTTTGCCTAGAACACATGGCTCTGCTTTGTTTACCAGAGGCGAAACGCAAGCAATCGTAACTGCCACTTTAGGCACATCTGATGATGAACAAAGAATTGAGAGCTTAGATGGATTACAAAGAGAAAGATTTATGCTTCATTATAATTTTCCACCTTTTTCTGTTGGTGAGACAGGTAGAATAGGAACTGGTAGAAGAGAAATAGGTCATGGTAAATTAGCATGGAGAGCAATTCATTCTTCATTACCTTCAAAAGAGTCATTTCCTTATACTTTTAGAGTAGTATCAGAAATTACAGAGTCCAATGGTTCTTCATCAATGGCTACTGTTTGTGGAACATCACTTGCATTAATGGATGCAGGAGTGCCAATAAAAGAACCAGTTGCAGGTATAGCAATGGGTCTAATTAAAGAAGATGATGACTTTAGCGTGTTATCAGATATTTTGGGTGATGAGGATCACCTAGGTGATATGGATTTTAAAGTTGCTGGAACAAAAGAAGGAATTACTTCACTACAAATGGATATAAAAATTACTGGCATTACTTTTGAAATTATGGAGCAAGCATTAAGTCAAGCTAAAGATGGGAGAGTCCATATTTTAGGAGAAATGAATAAAGCATTATCAGCATCAAGATCCGATGTTGGAAAACATACTCCAAAAATGGAAAAAATTAATGTTGATAAGAAAGACATCGCTGCCGTTATTGGAAAAGGTGGTGCAACAATTAGGGAGATTGTTGAAAAATCAGGTGCTAAAGTAGATGTTAATGATGAAGGAGTCGTGACTGTTGCTGCTCCAGATGAAGAGTCTAGAAATATTGCAATGCAAATGATTAAAGACATCACCGCTAAAGCTGAACTAAATAAAATTTATTCAGGTAAAGTTATGAAAATTATGGAGTTTGGTGCATTTGTTAATTTTTTAGGAAAACAAGATGGTCTTGTTCATATTTCAGAACTTGCAGATAAAAGAGTAGCTAAAGTTACTGATGTAGTGAAAGAAGGTGACGAAGTAAAAGTTAAAGTTATCGGTTTCGACAGAGGGAAAGTAAAACTCTCTATGAAGCAAGCAGCTGAATGATAAGCTAATAGTAGGTATACCAGTAACTTTATGAATATCTGATATTCAATAAAATTTAATGGAAATAAATTTTAAAGGTCTAAGTTTTGTAGTTGATCATAACGATTACCAGGAATTTTGGGATAATCTTAACAATTGGGAAAATAAAGATTTAGACTTTGTAATAGAAAAAGCTGAAAAAGGTAAAATTTTTATAGATATCGGAGCATGGATTGGCCCTTACACTTTAGTTGCAGCTAAACTTGGTATGAGGGTATTTGCATTCGAACCTGATAAAATAGCATTTGAAGTATTAAAAAAAAACATACAACTAAATGAGTTTAAATATAAGCCAGAAATATACAATTTTGGATTGTCAAAAAAAGAGACCATTGCTTATCTTTATTCAAATACAAACGAATTTGGAAAATCTGAGAGTAGTATTATTAATTACAAGAATAAACAAAATTCTAAAAAATCTAAAATAAACCTAAAAAAATTTTTAAAGGAAATAATCAAGATTCAGATAAATAATTCAGGTTCTAAAATTCAAATTTTAAAAGTAGATATTGAGGGAGGCGAATTTCTTTTTGAAAAAGATATTTATGATTTTGTAAAATTAAATAAATTGTATTGTATCCTCTCATATCATCATATGGTTTTTAATAGAAATAAAATCAAAAAAAATTTTTTAAAAATGAGAACTTTGTTTTATCAACTTATGGTTCAAAAAATTTATCCAACAAAAAATAAATTCAAAATAGCTTCTATTTTTAGAGGTTAAGTTTTTTTAAGAAATATTTTTTGGGTCTGGCATTCCAACTTTGTTGTAACCGGCGTCTACATAGTGAATTTCACCAGTAACACCATTTGCAAGGTCACTTAAAAGATATAATGCTGAATTTCCAACATCATGGATATCTACATTTCTCTTAAGGAAAGAATGGTCTTCATTCCATTTATATAAAAATTTTGCATCACCGATTGCAGATGCAGCTAATGTTTTGATTGGGCCTGCACTTATTGCATTTACTCTCATGCCTTGAGCACCCAAATCTCTAGCTAAGTATTTAACACTAGATTCTAAAGCTGATTTACAAACTCCCATTACATTATAATTTGGAATCGCTTTAGTAGACTCATAAGTTAATGTGAGTAAACTTCCACCTTTTTTCATTACTTTAGAAGCTTCCTTTGCTACTTCCGTAAATGAAAAGCATGATATTAACATACTCCTCAAAAAATTTTCTCTGGTTGTATTTAAATATTCACCTGATAATTCTGATTTGTCTGAAAAAGCAACTGCATGCACTACAAAATCAATTTCTCCCCACTGGGACTTAATATCTTCAAATAATTTTACTATTTCATCTTTATTTTCAACATCACAACTAAATGTGACATTTGAATTTAATTTTTCTGCTAGAGGAATTACTCTTTTTTTTAATGCATCACCTAAATATGTAAATGCTAGTTCTGCTCCAGCTTCTGAAAGTTTTTGAGAAATACCCCAGGCAATAGATCTTTCATTGGCAACACCCATGATCAATCCCCTTTTACCTTTCATTAAACTCATAAATCAAACCTTTTCAAAAATTAAAGCAGCATTAGTTCCACCAAAACCAAAGCTATTTGACATTACTGTATTTAAAACTGCACCTGTTTCAGTTTTTGATATGATAGGAAACTT
Organism: Candidatus Pelagibacter sp.; assembly: GCF_052049775.1. Lineage (GTDB taxonomy): Bacteria > Pseudomonadota > Alphaproteobacteria > Pelagibacterales > Pelagibacteraceae > Pelagibacter. Next base: position 11,082 of record NZ_JBNGZH010000020.1, read on the forward strand.
TTTAGCATCATCATCCATATCTGTAATATTTGCTGAACCTGTAATGAAATTGTTTTTCATCATTATTAGACAATAAATAGCTTCATGTACTGAAGCAGCACCCAAAGGATGACCCGATAAAGATTTTGTCGAACTTATTTTTGGAATTTTATCTCCAAAAGTTTCTTTAATAGCATTAAGCTCGGTTATGTCTCCAACAGGAGTAGATGTTCCGTGAGTATTAATGTAATCAATCTTATTTTTAGCATTTGTCATCGCCAATTTCATACATCTAACAGCACCTTCACCTGATGGTGCTACCATATCGTATCCATCCGAAGTTGCACCATAACCAGTTAATTCTGCGTATATTTTAGCCCCTCTTGCTTTAGCATGTTCGTATTCTTCAAGTACTAAGACACCTGCACCTCCAGCGATTACAAATCCATCTCTAGTTTTATCATAAGCTCTAGATGCAGATTGTGGAGTATCATTATATTTTGATGATAAAGCTGTCATAGCATCAAACATTGCTGTCATCGCCCAATGAATCTCTTCACTACCACCCGCAAAAACAATATCTTGTTTACCCATTTGAATTAATTCCATAGAATTTCCTATGCAGTGTCCACTAGTTGCACATGCAGAACTCATTGTATAATTAGTTCCTTTGATTTTAAATGGAACTGCTAGAGTAGCAGATGCAGTACTAGCCATCGTTCTTGGAACTATAAAAGGACCCATTAATTTTGGGGTTTTTGCTCTTGTTTTGTCAGCTGCTAAAATAACGTTCTCAATTGAAGGCCCTCCTGAACCCATAACTATACCAGTACTAAAGTTGCTTACTTCTTTTTCCTCAAGACCAGAATCTTTGATTGCCTCTTTCATCGCAATATAGTTATAAGCTGAGCCTGAACCCATAAATCTTATTGTTTTTCTATCTATATGATCTTCAAGTTTGATGTTTGGCTTGCCATGCACGTGACTTTTTAAATTATGCTCTTTATATTCCTCGGCAAATGAGATTCCTGATTTTGAATTTAATAAAGATTGATGAACTTCTTCTTGATTATTGCCTAAACAAGAGACTACTCCTAAACCAGTTATTACAACTCTTCTCATTATTTGAATAACCCCACTTTTAAATTATCTGCTGAATAAATTTTTTTTTCATCTGCTAATAATATCCCATTAGCCAAACCAACTGTTGTGCCACCAGGAGACATAATTTTTTTCATATCGATTTCATATTTGACTAATTTCACATTTTGTAAAACTTCTCCTGTAAATTTTACTGTACCAACGCCCAAGGCTCTGCCTTTTCCTGGATTTCCAATCCAGCCTAAATAAAATCCTACGAGTTGCCACATAGCATCAAGACCAAGACATCCAGGCATCACAGGATCTTCTTTGAAATGACAATCAAAAAACCATAGGTCTTTCTTTATATCTAATTCAGCCTTTAAAGAGCCTTTTTTAAAAGCACCATCCTTGTCATTAATTTCTGTAATTCTATCAAACATTAACATTGGTGGAAGCGGTAATTTTGCATTTCCAGGACCAAAAAGACCTCCGTTTCCGCAACTTATAAGCTCTTCATAAGAATAGGAGTTTTTTTTCATAAAATAGATCACCTTAATACTTGATTTTAAACCATTATAATATACATAAAGTTTAGAATTATTATAATTAACAATGTTAAAAAATAGCGAATTTGTTAGCAAATTAAGAAATTCTGGTCTAAGACCCACTAAACAAAGACTTAAAATTTGTGAAGTCTTATTTAATAGAGACAAAACATTTCACTTTACAATTAATGATTTAGCAAAAAACATTTCAGAAAATTTTAATGAAAAAATATCTTTAGCTACAATTTATAACACAGTTCATGCTTTCAAAGATAAAGGATATTTAAAAGAAATTACAATTAGTAGCGATAAAAGTTATTTTGATACAAATATTACTAAGCATCATCATTTTTATGATGAGGACACAAATTTACTTATAGATTGTAATGATAACGAAATTGGAAAAGTTAATATCAAAAACAATATTACTGGAAAAAAAATTAGTTCTGTGGAAGTTTTGGTAAGAGTTGCGAGTGATACTCAAAATCAGAATTAAAAAACCTTTCTTTCAAAATTTATATTATAATCGTTCTAAACTGTTGACATTTAGTTTAGAACTATTATAAATTAATAATTCAAATAACCATGGGGGAAATACAAAAGTTATGAGTACTGAAAATTTCAAAAACAAGTCTTTTAAAGCCAATCAAATGAGCAAATGTCCTTTTACGGGTGCAGGGACACCAGCAAAGTTTTCTGCAGGAAGAGGTCAGACAGTAAGAGACTTTTGGCCAAATAGCTTGAATCTAAAAATTCTTAGTCAGCACTCAAACTTATCTAATCCCATGGATAAAAAATTTAATTATGCAAAAGAATTTAAAAAACTAAATTACAAAGCATTAAAAAGAGATTTAAAAAAATTAATGACAGACTCTCAAGAGTGGTGGCCAGCAGATTATGGTCATTATGGCCCATTATTTATCCGATTAGCTTGGCATGCCGCAGGAACTTACAGAACTGGTGATGGTAGAGGTGGAGCAGGAACGGGCAATCAAAGATTTGCGCCACTTAATTCTTGGCCAGATAACGTAAACTTAGATAAAGCTAGATTACTTTTATGGCCTATTAAAAAGAAATATGGAAGAAAAATTTCTTGGGCAGATTTATTTATACTTGTTGGAAACGTAGCTTTAGATTCAATGGGTTTTAAAACTTTTGGTTTTGGAGCTGGAAGAACTGACATTTGGGAACCAGAAGATGATATTTATTGGGGCTCAGAGAAAGAAATGTTAGGCGTGGAAAGATATAGTGGAAAGAGAGATTTAGAGCAGCCATTAGGAGCTTCACATATGGGTTTAATCTATGTAAATCCCCAAGGTCCTGATGCTAATCCAGATCCAAAATTAGCAGCACATGATATTAGAGAGACATTTGGTAGAATGGCTATGAATGACTATGAGACAGCAGCATTAGTTGCTGGAGGGCATACGTTTGGAAAATCCCATGGTGCAGCATCTGAGTCATTCAAAGGGCCAGATCCTGAGGCTTCAAGACTTCAAGACCAGTCAACTGGATGGAATAGTGGATATAAATCTGGAAAAGGTGTTGATACAATAAGTAGTGGTATTGAGGGCGCTTGGACTCAAAATCCAATTCAATGGGACATGGGTTATTTGGATTGTTTATATGGACATGAGTGGGAGCTTACGAAAAGTCCCGCCGGTGCTCATCAATGGACTCCGAAGAAAAATGGACAACAGATTAAAATGGTTCCCGATGCACATCAAAAAGGTGTGCTTCATCCACCTATGATGCAAACAACCGACATATCGATGAAAGTTGATCCTAGTTATGGACCTATAACCAAACATTTTCACCAAAATCCAAAAGAATTTCACGATGCTTTTGCGAGAGCATGGTTTAAATTAACTCACAGAGATATGGGACCAAGAGTTTGCTATCTCGGTAGCGAGGTTCCAAAAGAACAACTAATTTGGCAGGATCCAATTGATAAGCCTAAATACAAACTTAAATCAAAGGATGTTAAAGATTTAAAAAGTAAAATCTCTAAATCAAAAATATCAATTTCAGATTTAGTTTCTACTGCATGGGCTTCAGCATCTACGTTCAGAGGCTCTGATAAAAGAGGTGGTGCTAATGGTGCAAGAATAATGTTGGAACCACAAAAAAATTGGAAAGTGAATAATCCAAAAAGATTATTAACTGTAATTAAAGCTTTAGAAAAAATTAAAAGCAAATTTGATAGCAAAAAGAAAAGTGTTTCAATGGCAGACTTAATTGTACTAGCTGGTGGTGTTGGTATCGAAATGGCTGCAAAAAAAGCTGGCTATAAAGTTCAAGTCCCATTTTCAGCAGGAAGAGGAGATGCAAGACAAGATCAGACCGATATTAACTCATTTGGTCTTTTAGAACCACAAGCAGATGGTTTTAGAAATTATCTAAATGGTGGAGCTTCAAATGTTTCTGCAGAGGAAAAACTGGTTGATAAGGCTCAATTGATGGGTTTAACAGCTCCAGAAATGACTGCACTTGTAGGTGGAATGAGAGTATTAAATACAAACTTTGACGGCTCGAAACATGGTGTTTTTACTAACAGACCTGGTTCTCTTACTAACGATTATTTCATAAATCTTTTAGACATGAACACGACTTGGAAAGAGGAAGATAAATCTGAACAAACATTTATTGGTAAAGATAGAAAAACTCAAAAAACTAAATGGAAGGCGACAAGAGTTGATTTAATTTTTGGTTCAAATTCTCAACTAAGAGCTCTAGCGGAAGTTTATGCATGTGAAGATTCGGGTGATAAATTTGTTAAAGATTTTATCTCGGCATGGGTAAAAGTAATGAATTCTGATCGATTTGATTTGAAATTAAACTAATTCTATAAAACAGGACAAAAAAATATGGGAACAGCAAACTTTGAGGACTTCTACGAAGTTCCTAATCTTAATTTTGATATATCAAAGTTGAGAAATGATTTGGATAAAGTTTTAAAAGCTAAAAAGTTTAACTCACCAGGGGTTACCCACTTTGGAGCGATACCATTAAATCAAATCCCAAATGACAGAAGTTCTATCGAAGGAAATAATATTAGAGGAAAATATTGGACAATTGCAGATGAAACTGGAAAAGAAGTTTCTAGAGATGTTGATATTGATGAGTCAAAATATACTCAATTAGTTCCTGAATTTGAAAATACTTATTTTAAAGAAGTTTATGAGACTTTAAGTAAAAGGTTTAAACTAGGTAGAGTTAGATTATTATTAAAAGAGCCAAGATCTACATTAAGCTGGCATAAAGATCCTGAATGCAGACTGCATGTTCCCATTATAACTAATAAAGGCTGTTCAATGGTAATTGAAAATGTAGCAAAACATCTTCCAGCTGATGGTAAGGTATGGATAACAAATAATACGAAATATCATAATTTTTTTAATGGTGGAGAACAGGCTAGAGTGCACCTAGTTGCTTGTGTGCTTGATAGTCCGTTTAAAAAATAATGGAATTAACAACTGGCATATTCAAAGCTGCTGGTCAGATTTACACAAATAATAGAGGTTCAATTTTAAGAACCATTATTTATACAATAGGTCATTTTGCTATAGCTATAACTGTTTTAATGTTTGTTGCTGATGTCAGCTTTATGATAGCACTAACAGACGCAATAGTAGAACCAATAGCTAATTCTATATGGTATTTTATTTTAGATAAGTGGTGGGCAAGTAAATCAAAAAACTCTTAATCTAATACACCCCAAATATTGTCTGTCTTTATCCAACCTTCAAAATCATCCGTATTTATTTTGCACCAAATTCCATTGCATTTTTGAACTATTAGAACTCTTCCACTTTTAATTTTAGCCAATGGTTTAGAGAAATTTGTCGGATTTTTGAATAAAATTTTGTCTTTTGTGGGAATGATTGAATTTATTTTTTTTAATTGAGACCAATGTATCCATCCGCTGTTGTTTTTAAAATCAATTACTCTTCGCCAGTTCTCTTTTTTATCAATTTGCTTTAGAGGCAAATTCACTTTTTTATAAATAAACTTTATAGGAGATTCAAAACTCGGTCCATACCTTACATTCACTTTACTTTTCTTTAAAGACACGAAAGTTTCTTGAGCATAACTTAATGAGGTAAAAGATAATAAAAATAAAATTATAAGAAAAAGTTTAAATTTTTTTTTTAACATCTTTTAACTTTTTAAATTTAATCTTTCTAAAATTCAGATTTAATAGATCTATAACCAAAACTTGACCATTCAAATTTTTACCGATAGATAAAATTTTTTTTAAAATTTCATTCGCTTGCATAATTCCTATTATACCAGCTACTGTCCCCAAGATGCCTTCATATTCACAATTTAATATATCGTCTGAAATCTCATATTCTTGATAAAAAGATCTTATACAAGGTGTTTTTTTATTTTTAAAATCAAAACTAAAAATATGACCATCAAATTTACTTATTGCTCCAGTTACAAGAAATTTTTTATATTTTCTTGAAACATCATTCATTAAAAACTTTGTTTCAAAATTATCTGATCCATCAATTATGTAATCATAATTTTTTATAATTTTTTGATAATTTTTAATATTTAATCTTATTTTATACGCGTTTACTTTTATTTTTGAGTTTATCTTTTTTAATTTTTTTTGAGCAGATTTTACTTTGCATTTTTTTAAGTCCTCGATGCTGTAAAGACTTTGTCTGTGAATATTTGATAAATTAACAATATCAGGGTCGACAATGCCCAAAACACCTACACCTGCTCTTGCTAAAAACTCAGCCGCAGGACAACCTAAACCTCCCATTCCAATAATTAAAACTTTAGCTCCAATAATTTTTTTTTGACCTAAGCTTCCAATATTTTTTAAAACTATTTGTCTTGAAAATCTCTCTATTTGATTTTTATCTAAATTGATACTCATTTGCCTGTTGAACCAAATCCACCTTTACCTCTGATAGACTTAGGTAAATCATTTTTTTCTTCTAATTCCATCTTGACCACAGGTGCTAATATCATTTGAGCAATTCTATCACCATTATTAATTGAAAAATTTTCATTACCATGATTATAGATGATAACCTTTATTTCTCCTCTATAATCACTATCAATTGTTCCTGGAGTGTTTAACACACTAATATTATTTTTGGCTGCTAAACCTGATCTTGGTCTTATTTGAATCTCGAAATCTTCTGGGAAAGCAACAGATAATCCTGTGGGAATTAAAACAGATGTTTTAGGTTTTAAATTAATGGGTTCTTTTATAAATGCGATTAAGTCTACACCTGATGCGCCACTGGTTTTATATTCGGGTAATTGTACAGCTGGGTCAAGTTTTTTGATTAGAACTTTAACCATTAATTTATTTGAGCAACTATTCTATCTGCAATTTCCTCTGAAATCTCTGACTTCTTTTTTAATGAAAGTTTCTCTTTTTTCATTTTTTCATTTTTATAGAAAATTGTAACTTCATTATTTTCATTATCAAAACCACTTTCATCTTTTGAGACGTCGTTAGCTATTATCCAGTCACAATTTTTGTCTTTTAATTTTTGCACAGCATTTTTCTCTAAACTTGTTGTTTCAGCAGCAAAACCTATAACCATTTTTGGTCTCATAGAGTTATGATTAGAAACATAGTTCAAAATATCGATATTCCTTTCTAAGTTTAATGTTAAATTATCAACTTTTTTAATCTTTTCTTTATGTTCATAACTAGTTTTGAAATCAGCAACAGCAGCAGCAAATACAGCTATATCAGTCGGAAGATTTTTTTGAGTGGCCCTAAACATTTCTTCAGCAGTCTCAACTTTGATTAATTTAATATTTTCATCTATTTTTAGGTTTGTAGGTCCAGATATTAAAGTGGTATCAAAACCTCTTTTGTAGAGCGATCTTGCTATCTCGTAACCCTGTTTACCGCTAGATTTATTTGTAATAAATCTTACAGGATCTATATATTCATTAGTAGGACCCGCAGTTACTAGGGCTTTGAGTTTATTATTTTTAATTTTACTAAATAAAAAATTTTGAATTTCTTCATAAATAACTAAAGGTTCAGACATTTTACCCTCACCATATTCACCACAAGCCATATCACCTATTTCAGGCCCAATAATTTTGTAGCCAAAACCTTTCAATGTTTTAAGATTATTTTGTGTAGACTGATGTTCCCACATTCTAACATTCATTGCTGGAGCTAAAAAAACTTGTTTATTTGAAGCTAGGATAACTGTGGATGCTAAGTCGTCTGAGTTACCCTGGCTTAATTTGGAAATGGTGTTGGCAGTTGCTGGAGCGACGATGATTACATCGGCCCATCTTGATAAAGAAATATGGTCCATTTCTGTCTCATTTTCTATGCTAAATAAATCATCATAAACTTTACCTTGAGATAAAGAGGCTACAGATAGTGGGGTTACAAACTCCTTTGCACTTTTAGTTAGTATTGTTTTTATTTCAGCATTATTCTTTCTAAACATTCTTATCGTCTCAAGACTTTTGTAAGCAGAAATTCCACCACATATTATAAAAAGAACTTTTTTGTTTGATAAATCTTTCATCGACTGAATTAAAATATTAAAAGACCAAAAATTACAAGGATTAATAAACCAATAATAGATTGGTTTCTAAAAGCAGTCATTTCTGATTTTTGAGTGTTTAAGGCCGTATAGGAATTTGAGTTTTGTGGGATTTGTCCACTAGCAAGATAAGTAAGAGCTTGATTAGCTTTATCCATAATTTCAGGAAATTCTGGTAATCTTTTTATTACTTCAGATGTATTTTGAAGTGTCTCATTTAGTTTTGTCATTGGATCTTTTGTTTCTTTTAGCCAACTTTCAAGAACTGGTTTTGAAGTGGTCCAAATATTTGTGTTTGGATTTAATTTTCTAGCTACACCTTCAACAACAACCATAGTTTTCTGTAACATAAGAAGCTGAGGTTGAGTTTGCATGTTAAATTTTTCTGTGACATCAAATAGTTGCTTTAATAATTTTCCTCCAGAAATATCTTTAACTGCTTGACCAAAAATTGGTTCACCTATGGATCTTAGGGCTTGAGCTAAATCATCTATTGGAACTTCTTTTGGCACAAGACCTGCAATCAAATGTACTTCAGCAACTTTACGATAATCTCTTTGAATAAAACCAAATAAAATTTCAGCTAAAAATCTTTTACTCATTTTATCTAATCTACCCATAATTCCAAAATCAATCGGAACAATTTGACCATCATTATCTATGAAAATATTGCCTTGGTGCATATCTGCATGAAAAAAACCATCTCTTACAGCATGCCTTAAAAAATTTTGAATAATATCCTCTGCAATTTTTTCAGTATTTAATTCTTTATTTTTTAGTTCTTCTGTTTCTCTAATAGATATTCCATCCACCCAATCTAGGGTCATTACATTTTCGCTTGTATAATTCCAATAAATTTGAGGAACTCTAAATCCAACATCATTCTTTGTATTTTCAGCATATTCATTTGCAGCAGCTGCTTCAAATCTTAAATCCATTTCTAGATTTGTGATTTCTTTTAATAAAAATACTACTTCTACCAGCTTGAGTCTTTTTGTCTTTTTAATAAATGATTCTATTAAGAAAGCAAAAAGCATTATTGCATCAATTTCCTCATTAAATATTTTTTTTATGTTTGGTCTTAGAATTTTAATTGCAACGTCCTTAAGAACTCCATTGTCATTTATTTGAGCTTTGTGGACTTGAGCAATTGAAGCAGCTGCAACTGGTTCACTTAAATTTATTATAGAGTCGTAACTTTCATTACCTAGATCATCTTTAATTATTTCTTTAGCCTGTAACAGAGAAAATGGTGGCAGTTTATCTTGAAGGTTTTCAAGTTTTTTGGAAAGTTCTTCACCAATTATATCAGGTCTGGTTGCTAAAAATTGGCCAAGTTTAATAAAAGTCGTTCCCATTGACTCTAAAGAGTCAGACAATCTCTCTCCCTCGTCTTTATTTGCATCCATTTGTTTTTTCGGTGAAAAGGAAAATGATAATATCTTAAATAAAATCTTTATAGCTAAAGGTGGTTCCTTAAATTTTGATACAATATTTAAAATATCAGAACAAGCTACTTTTCTTCCAAGTTTAAAGAGAATAATTAATTTTTTTATCATCAAAATTTCCATCCACTGTGAATAGAAACTATTCCACCTGATAAATTTCTATAAGTACATTTTTTAAAATTGTTTTTAACCATTGCATCAATTAATTCCTCCTGGTTTAAAAAATCTTCAATACTTTTAATTAGATATTCATACGGCTGTTTTTCACCAACAACAAACTTGCCAATAGAAGGTATTAGCTTAGAGTAATTTTTATAAAGGGTTTCTAAATTTGTATTCTGAATTTTTGAAAAATCTAAGCATAAAAAACGACCCCCTGGTTTTAAAACTCTATAAGCTTCAGAAAGAGCCTTATCTATATTGGCAGTGTTTCTTAAACCAAAGCTTATAGTGTAAAAGTCGAATAAATTATCAGATAAAGGAATTTTTTCGGCTGGAGATATAATCCAATTTATATTTTTAAACTTAGATAACTTTTCTTTCCCTTTACTTATCATCCCTTTATTTGGATCGACACATGCAATACGAGATAATTTATTTACATGTTTAACAAATAGTTTAGCTATGTCTCCAGTACCACAGGCAACATCAATTAAATTTTGATTACTGGATGGATTCATCATATTTAATAGACTTTTTTTCCACAATCGATGAATCCCTAATGACATAAAATCATTCATTAGATCATAACGATCGTACACTTGATTAAACACATTTTGGACTAATCCTTTTTTATTTTGTAGATATTGTTGCATAATTCAAAAATATATAATCAATATAGTATTAAATGCCAGAATTACCAGAAGTAGAAATTGTACGTCAATCTTTAGACAAAAAGATTAAACAAAAAAAGGTCAAAAAAGTAATAGTTAGAAATAGAAATTTAAGAACTAAAATCCCACTTAATTTTCCAAGATTCCTCGAGGGCAAAAAAATAATCAAAGTAAAAAGATTTTCAAAATATCTGATTATTTGTCTGTCAAATCAAAGTTATTGTCTTTTACATCTGGGTATGTCAGGAACTATTCATCTAATTTATAATCGAAAAAAAAGTTTGGTGACTAATACTAGTTTTTATAGCTCACCTACATTACCTAAAAAACATAATCACGTAGAAATAGTTTTTGATGATCTTAAAATTGTATATAACGATCCAAGAAGATTTGGTTTTTTTGAAATAGTGGTTAATGAACATTTTTTGGATAAAAGACTCTCTAAACTTGGACCAGAACCTTTTCAATCAGAATTTAACTTAAGTTATATTTATTCTTTTTTAAAAGGAAAAACAAAAAATATAAAAAACTTTCTATTAGATCAAAATTTTGTATCAGGGATAGGAAATATTTATGCAAGTGAAATTTTATTTTTATGTAAAATTAAACCTGATAAAAAAGTATCTTTATTAAATAAAGAAGATTGTAAAAAAATAATATTTAATTCTAAAAAGGTTTTGATTAATGCTATCAAGAAGGGGGGATCAAGTATTAGAGATTTTAAAAACACATCAGGTAAATCAGGAAATTTCCAAAAGAATTTTAATGTTTATGAGAGAAAAGGACTTAATTGTAAGAGGTCTGGATGCAACGGAATTATTAAAAAAAAAATGATTTCCAATAGATCATCTTTTTTTTGTAATATCTGCCAAATATAATAATTATTTAATTGACCAAAATTCATTCTCAAGTTATACCCCTGCGCATATGGCTAACACAAAATCTGCAATCAAAAGAATTAGAAGAATTTCAAAACAAACAGCTGTTAATAAGGCTCGAAAAAGTAGATATAAAAATGCTTTGAAGAAAATGAATTCTTTAATTGAAGCTAAAAAGAAGTCAGAGGCTTTAAAGTTCTTACCTAAGTTGAATTCTGAGTTGATGAAAATAGCTAAAACAGGCATCGTAAAGAAACAAAACGCTTCTAGAAACGTTTCAAGGTTTACCAAAAAAATAGCATCAATCTAGATTAATAACACTTCAGGTTGTTAATTGTAATACAACTTTTAAATCTACAAAATCTGTGA
>NZ_JBNGZH010000021.1:0-17574 GCF_052049775.1 Candidatus Pelagibacter sp.
TCTCTCCAACCTTCTCTTTCTATAGATATCATTCCTTCATTTGCGAGCAAACTTATAAGACTATCTTTTTGATCTTCACTATCTGTTGTAATGTTTGCAAATAATTTATCAGCAAAAACTACTAATTTTGAAAGAACGCCAGGTTGCAAGTAAAAACACTTTGTATTTTCGTCAAAGCCTGCGTTTTCGTCCACCATCCTAACTGCACTAACTATACCCTCAGAAGTATTTATTCCACACTCATCATCTGCTGAACATACATATGCATTACCAACAGCACATGACGCACCTGAAGTTGGTTGATAAACTGGATAATATACTGTTCCTTTAAAGACAGTTGGTGAGGCACTAGCCTTTTGATATAAATTATCAGTTTGTTGAGCATTACCTTGTGGACCAACTAAACTTTTATCATTTTTCTTGTTTTGAGGTTTGTCTAATTTAAATACCCAAGCATCTTTTTTGTTTGCAGGACAATCACCTTGGTCTGCTCCATCATCGGCTGTGTTCACACAATAAGGACTTAATTCATATTCATCATCAATTTTTTTGGCATTCATTGCCTCTGCTAAACTTGCAGCCGCTCCAGAGTTAACCATTCTAAAATTTGGAAAATCTTTATCTCTTATTCCATACAAAATATTGTCCATACCTTTAGATTTTCGAGAAATATCACCGAAATCTCCCGTTGAGCCAAATAAATATAAATTCTTTGTATCTTCTCCAAGAGTTGCATCCATTCCAAAGTAACTTAATCTACCATTTTCACCATTTGCATTTAATGAGAATAAAGTTGTATGATCGAATAAATTTATACTCGTCCCACTTGGATCATTTGCAGTTGTATCACTTGTTAAGTTAATTTTAGAAATTTTTCCCTCAAAATCATTCACATAAACTAATGCTCCTCTCCATTTAGCACCTATAAAAGTATCAGGGGTAATTACAACTGGATCTCCTAATATTGAGTTCGGAATATCCTCATGAAGATCATTGTCTACATCAGTAAATTTATTATTAATATCAACTATATTAATCAATCCATTGCCTCCAGCTGCTAATTTACCTGGATATTGACCTCCTGTTTGTTCGTTCATGCTTTCAAGATCTATGACATAAACTGCGGAACCAAGACCATCAGTTTTTCCAAATCCTGCTGGAAGTACTGCAACATATTTATCCTCTTCAATAGTGCCTTGTCTATTGACTGGAAGTCTAAATATTCTTGGAGTTGCCCAAGTTTCTCCTAATTTACTATAATCATATGTTGGGTCTGCAGTACCTATATTTGGTATTGACATGTTGAAAAAATCAGTTTCTGTGTCAGATTTATTATCACCTTCTCCTAAATTGATTGTAATATCTTCTGCAAAAGTTATTGTTGCTAAAGAAGCTTCTTGAGTAACAGAAACAACAGTCAAAGGTGTTTCTACTCCATTTATAATTTTATTTACAACTAAGGTTTCTGGATTAGTTATAAATTCCTCAGGCATATTATATAAAAAATTATAAACTCTGCCGGTGTAGCAGGCAGAAGTTCCTGATGAATAAAAATTAGCGTCCGAAGAACAACTTACAATCTTATCTCTTTCATCAAAAACTTCAGCTTCACCTTCTACTTGATTGCTTGCATCAACTGCTCTTGCTTGATTTATGTTGTACTTTGCCGTTAAAGCTTCCTCAGAGTTATCTATTGTTAATTTTCCACCAGTGTAATCCAAATCTGGTACTAGTTTAACATTACTATTAACAATTGTACCATCATGGAGCGCTATCATTACTTTGTTCTGAATATAATTGTTGTAAATAGAATACACATGAAGTGGCTTTTCTGGATCAGTCACATCTAAAATTGAATAACCTCTTCCGCCTCTCCCATATGGTATCATTAATATGGTATGCCAAGATTTAACACCACCTGTTTCAAAACTTCCATCAGGTAATAATCCAGATATATACATGTCGTGAACTACTGGAGAACCATCTACCGCGTATATTGCATTTGAACCACCCCTCTTAGAACCAGCAATACCATTCAGACCATCATTTATCATTTCTGGTAACCTTCCAGCAATAAACGGGGGAACAAAAGCCCAACGCTCTTCACCAGTCTCGGCATCAAAAGCGTGAAACATTCCATCATTTGCACCAACGTAAAGAGTTCTTGGTCTATCAGCTAAACTAGCCGCCCAGCTCTCGTAACCATATTTTGATCTATAGTAAGCCTCTTGATTTGTGGATGTAAAGTTTACATTTGCTCCTGGGGCACCTACTTCAACTATTTGAGAATGATATATATCTCCCAAAACGTGAGGTCTTATTAAATCTGACTCAGAACAATTACCTCCATATATAAAGTAATCTTCACCCCTTACAAAATTAATTAAACCTTTAATGTCATCTGCATTTCCAGTTTCGCCAATATGCGCTTTACACGCTGAACTAGGATTATGATAGTCTGTAACTGTAGACCCTAAAACTTCAAACAGAAAATTTATCTCAGAGCTATTTTCAGGCACCCAATTGTTATAATCAGTTTTATAATCCTTATTTTTGAGAACAGTCCAAATTTTTCTCGTACCAGCTACAGCTTGGGCTTGAACTTTCTCAGCTGAGTCCCAGTTATTTGGTGAGGTGGTAATCACAAAGCCGTCCGGAGTTATTTCACTTCTGATAAGATGCCCAGTCCATTGACCTGCAGTCACATGTTCAAATTGTCCTTGAAATAAATCTCCTCCCTCTTGGATATTTGCAGTAATGGATGGAGCTGAGAACGAAAGCCTACTAGCAACAATTCTTTCTATTTCACTTTTTAATTTTGTAACTAATTGTTTTGGATTTTCTGCTATGATTCTTTGTCGACAATTTGGATCTTTTTGTTTATCAGTGCCAAAGTCTGGATCATCACAACTGCCAGCTTTTGCAGCCTCTTTAAATTGTTCATCACCCTTTTCTTTTATTCCACCTCCATATGCAATAAAAATAGTTTTTACACCGGTCCCAGCATTAACTCCCATCCTGGCAGTTTCAGTTCTAAGATCTTTGATTTGTCTTATTGTTCTATCATGATGTTGCCACATCCCATCACCAATCACAATTACATAATTTAATTGACATTCTGGTTGAGTATCGTTGATCAATCCAACGTCATCATCAATAAAATATTCATAAGCAAGTTGAGAAAATGCTGTTCCATCAGTTCCAAATCTTAATCTCATTTTGTCAACTGCATCTATAATTCTGGTAGTCGTATTAGGTCCAACACCAACTTTTAAACACGAATTATCATCGCATTGTTTCGATTGACCCATTGGATGTTGGCCTCTGGTGGCATCCCAACTTCTATAATAATCACATCGGTCATTACATCTATGAAATCTTTTTGCTTTCGGACACATGTTGTGACATGAGTATTCAGAAAATGGTCTCCATTTACCTGCCGCACCTCTTCCATTTGGAACAGTTCCAGCATTCCAATAACCGTAACCAAAATAGGCGCCAGTAGTCAAAGAACTATCATTAACAACTGCCTTAATTGCTCTTTTGGCACCTTCAGCTCTACTTATTGCACTTGTCCCCATTTCATCCACCCAGGTCATAGCACCCCCACTAATATCAAATTCTTGAACTGAATTTTTCGCATTTCCCACCCAAACTCTGTCATTTGAAACATGAAGTCCCTTTGGCTGGACAAGATTTATATTATTAGCCGACGACTTTGAATTGTTAAACACTCCAACAGTTGCTGAAGTAGTTATTGTAGCTCCAATACTTAGTTTTTGAAGTGTGTGACTGGAACTACTTGTAGCATACATCACATTATCATCTTGAGGATCAACACTCATTCTTGCAACTGGGTTATATGAGTTTCCACCTGAGTTTCTTGTATAATGTGTAGGTTCAGAAGAAGAGTTGGGACAGACATGTGGAGTGCTATCTAATACTATAGGAAAACTATAGATTTCATCTCTATCCACGTAAAAAAGTTTGTTTTTTTCGCCGTCCCCAACATCCGTCATTGAAATTGATTCCGTCGCTAAAAGACTTTTTCTAAAATTAATATGAGAGTTATCGTCTGTTAAAGTACATAGGAATTGAATATTTCTTGAAAGATTTTTGGTGAAAAAAAATGGTTCTTCCATATATCTAACACATCGCCATCTTTTATTTCTTCTATTCCCCACTCTTCTCTGATCAAGACAAATCTTATGAAACCCGGTTACTATTAAGTGATCATCATCTCCTGAGGTTCTTATATCCAAACCTTTAGGATAAGTTCGATCAAATCGACCAAACGACGTTCTTCCAAGTTCACTAACATCAATTACTTCAACACAATTTCCATCAGCATCTATAGCAACAACTGTACCAAAAGTTTCAGAAATCGAATAAATAACCTCTTTACCATTAGGAGTAGTATTTGCAACATTTGAGGACTTAGCCATCTCACCCACTGTTCTAATCCTACTATCTTGCCGACCAGCCTCTAACTCACAACTAGGCATGCTATTAGATCCCTGGAATAATCTCGCACCAACACCATCTCCATCTGGATCAACAAAACTAGGGTCGAAGTCCTCAGAGGTGTAATCAAACTTTACAATTGCACCTCTTGATTGACCAACCATTACGTCGCCATCATTTAGTAAAATCAAATCACCTGGGTTATATATAGATGCGCCACCAAAAGCAGTAGCATTCATACTTAAAGAAGTGTCTAAGAGAATTAATATGTTTGCCTTAACGTCACCTGTTCCAGATCCTGGAGGTAATGACTTTGCGAATACATTTTGATTAAAAAATATGATTGTTATAAAAATATAAAGAAATAATTTATTTAAAAGACCGATTTTAAACATTACCAGTAACTCCTATACTCATTGTTTGTAATTATCAACTGTTCAACAACTAAGCTCTTAAATTTTAATATCTTACTATAATAGTATTTTTTATTATTTTTTTCCCAACTAATATGTCCTAGCCATCTTGGATCAAAAACCTCTTCTGCTTCTTTTGGATAATTATCTTGTATATAATAAAAAAGAAAAGACTCTTTATTCTTTATATCAAACACATGATTGCTAGAGAGTAGTTCAAAGCCTACAACAAAATCTCCGCCCGAATGTATTCTAATTTCAGTTTCTTGAGGATAATGGTCTGGACACCATTGTTTAAAGTTCGTTATTACAAATACTGACCTTAAATTTTCATCATCTAAATTTGCCTCTAATAACTCTATATTTCTATCGATATCAGGTTCTCCAAGCATCTCAGTAACATTTGAAAAATCCTCACCTATTTCAAACTCAAGATCACATTCTTCAGAATATAAAATAGTGAAATTTAAGAGTGTTGATATTAATAAGGTTATTAAAAATAAATTTTTTTTCATAAATTCTAGCTCGGCATTACAACCACGTTTTCAAGGGCTATCAAAATTTCGATTTCACCATTATGAAGTTCATCTTCTCCTCCAGGCCCATAAAAAATTCCACATGAGTAGATTTTATATGCTGTGCCTTGAGTGTCAACATTGCTTGTGCCCATTGCGATACTTGAACCCTCATCTCTAAAAGCAGCCATTCCAATATTTAATATAAAATATTCATAAGCGAATCTTTTAAGAAAATTAAATTCAGCCTGGACAAAACTTTTTCTAGCTTTTTCATCTGACTCATTAATTACTGATTTTGCTGAGCTTGTTCTAAAAGATGAGCCATCTGTACTTGATAAGCAATCATTATAATCACCATCGCACAAGAGGGGACCAACAATATCTAAAAAGCTTTTTTGAATTGGTAGTTTTCCTTTTCCAGCAATTTTAATGTCACCATTTTCATCAAAATCAAGATTTCTAAAACTTTTTAAACACTGTGAGTCATCGATATTTACAATTGTATCATTCGCAGCTGGTCCTCTGCCAAAAGTAAGTCTATAAAATGAATCTTCAGCTTGATCTTGGTATCCATCCTGCGTGTCTTCATAGAGATCCTTTTTAATTTGGTAAACTGCATTAGCACCTGCTTCAGTAGGTGGTTGTCCCAATACCTCAAGAACTGTGGGTGGTGTTCCTGAATGCCAATGTCCAAGATAGTTATCTAAGATCCATTTCTCACCCTCTATCAGTCCAGTTTCTGCAACATAAAAGGTTTGCTGGTATTGATCACTACTATTATTATTTTGATGATCTCCAGAGGAAATAACTATCAATGAACCACCCATTAAAGACATTACAATTAAAAGTATGATAGATAATATTAATGCAAATCCTTTCTCATTATTTTTATACATCAATTAATTATCCTCCTAAGTTTCTAGTATGCACAGTCAGAAATATTGAATCTCTTTTGAATGTAGCCTGCTTGCTAGTAAATGTTTCAGGCTCCCTTCCTAATGACAATATTTGTCTCTGTACTCCTTCTCTTATATTTTTAAAAAAACCTGTTTTGGTTGCTGATCTAAAAGTTAAAGTAATATCGACTGATCGAATTTTATAAATATCGTCTAAATTTTCTGGTATTGCATTTACAATTTTTCCATATTTATCTAAAGCAACAAATGACATATCAGAAAGATATTCTCTCACCAATTCCCCATCATAACAATCATCACCTGGACAATTATCAGTTACCCATTCACCACTAGGGCAACTAGGAGACTCACCAGGATCAGGATCCTCACCAGGATCCTCAGGCTGTTGGCACATCTCTTGTTTCCAATATTTCTTAGATCTAAATACCCCATAAAAATCATCATTATCTTTAGTTAATGCTCTTGCAAAATAAGATATTTTATACCTCTTGTAATATTGTTCATCATTATCAGGATTAGCTTTTGCATCGAAATCACCATAAACGATATGAATTTGATCACAACATACATTATTTATTTTAGTATTTGTTAATGTAAATCCTGGCGCAATAGGTACTGCATTTCCAATTTTATGTTTATCTCCAGTTTGATTTTTGTAAATTATGATTGGAGCATGACTGTTTTCTTCTGTTGAATCAAAAGTTAAATAATCACTTCTTGGTATTTTATCATTACCAGATTTTTTTTCGTTCTCAGCATTATAACCATAATAATACTTGAAACCAGCCATCCTCACGTCTCGCATTATCATCGAAACAATATCTCTTCCAGATTTACTGATCCCTGCAACATCAGTAACTCGAGAATACGTATTATTTATTATAGAATAAGAAGTATACATTGCCCCAATGATTATAGAGGAAACAACAATTCCTATAAGCATTTCAATTAAAGTAACACCTGAAATTTTATTTCTTTTATTCACCATTAATTTAAACCCTGTCCTTGTAACTGATCACCTCCATCATCGTCATTGGGTATAGTTTGAAATTTTGGCTTATAATCTGCCTGGAAGTAAAGAAATCTTCTTTTTTTTCCATCGTTCATATTAAATTGAATTCGACCCACATACATTTGATCGTCGAAAACATTGTAGTTTGCATATTGACATTTTGCACCTTTTCCCCAGCGACACATCTCAAATAATTTGATCGATTTTGTATCATTAGTCGCTTTTGTTGTCTGATTAGTACTTTTACATTTCATAAGTTGATCTTCTGCCAGAATTGCAGTCCACTTTTTTATTTGATTACCAGCTGCACTTTTTGAATCCCAGGCTGTATCTTTATCTTTGTTATAAAGAGGTGTTCTAGCATCTGTTGAAGTTTTTGAACAACTCTCTATATTAATCTGATCATTTATATTCTCAGTCTCCTGTGCAGATCCACATACTTTACCTAATGTAGAGTTTGCTTTGCCAAGGAACGCATAATATTCAACAAATGTCGAACAATTATTAGTATCATCTCCCTCAAGGGAAATACCGTCTCGTGAGTATTCTAAATTTTTTTCATCTTCTTCACCTATACCGACAAGAGTATCCCTGTAGCCAATTACTCCCTCTGCAATCATTCCAGCTAAATGAGTAGCTTTTGTTCTTTCTCCTGATACATCAATGGAATTTACCGCGTAACCAACCATTTGAAATATTCCAATAAAACCTATGCCTACAATCACACTTGCAACAATTGCCTCTAATATACTCATCCCTTTTTCTTTTTTTCTATTCATTTTATTGCCCAACCCAATTTGATGTTATTTTTCCCTCGTTATTTTTAAATGACATTTTTTTCTCAAGTTTTGCACTTCCGAATCTTGTCCAAGTAATGCGATATTCGCATTTTTTTGCTTCAGTTCTCTCATCTACTTTATCACAATATCCACCTTTACCATTTAAATTCAATTTTTGATCACTTAAGCTAGCTGATGAACTATACCACCTTCCATCCTTAGAAAAACATACTACCACGGGTTTATTCAAGCTAGGAGACGTGGTCAACTCTTTTAGCTCCACTTTGCCTACCTCTGGTTTTCCAGGGGTGTCTCCACTATCATCCCATTCGTTTTGATCTAATAAACACCTTGCCTCATCATCTTTTCTAATGAAATTTCTTTCTGTATCAGTCGCAATATAATTGGCTAAAGTATTTGCTTTCATTCCTCTTGATACAATTGTTATTACATCATTGCCGTCATCATCTACTTCAGGAGCTATTTTAACTTGGACAAAAGCATATAAACCTCTTTGAACTTGTGAATTTATATTATTAAAAATAGTTATGGCTCTTATCAGTTCAGCTTGAATTTCTCTTTTTTTACTCCAATCATCAAATCTTGGAAATGAAATAGCAGCTAACACTCCTACAATAGCTAATACGACAATAACTTCTAAGGTAGTAAAACCTTTATTGTTCTTTACCTGCACTTGCATCTATTTTACCTGCCTTAACAAGTTCCTCTAATGACTTGGTCATTGTAATCATTCCATCTTTAACGGCGGTCTGCATGATGCTTGGTATTTGATGAATTTTAGATTCTCTAATCAAGTTTTGAATTGGAGCAGTACATTTCATTACTTCAAAGGCACCACAACGACCTAGTCCGTCTTTAGTTTTTAAAAGTCTTTGGGTTACAACCATTTTTAAGGATGTAGAAATCTGTGCTCTTATCTGTGCTTGTTGCTCTGGCGGAAAAACGTCAATTATTCTATTAATGGTACTTGGGGCACCACTTGTATGTAAGGTTCCAAATACTAGGTGGCCAGTTTCAGCAGCAGTCAAAGCAAGTGAGACTGTTTCTAAATCTCTCATCTCTCCTACTAATATTACATCAGGATCTTCTCTCAATGCGGCTTTTAAAGCACTAGCAAAAGATTGGGTTTGTTTACCGACCTCTCGATGAGAGACGATACTTTTTATATCTTTGTGAATAAATTCAACAGGATCTTCAACTGTAATGATGTTTGATGTTCTTGTTTTATTTATCTCATTGACTATTGCCGCAAGTGTTGTTGATTTACCTGAACCTGTAGGACCAGTTACCAAAACTAGTCCTTTATGCATATCAATTATATCATATAGAACTGGTGGAAGATCAAACTGATCCATCGTTGGAATTATGCTTTCAACTCTTCTTAAAACTGCAGCAGGTCCATTAATTGTTTTATAAAAATTTGCTCTAAATCTTAAACCACTTAAAGTAACCGATGAGTCTAGCTCGTGAGTATCGTTAAATCTTTTCATCTCTACTTCATTACAATTTGTTGAAATCAAATCTTGGAGATCTTGTGATTTTACCAAAACCTCAGGTATTTTATGAATTTCACCAGTCTGTCTATAAGCTAGAGGCCATCCACTTCTAATATGAAAGTCGGAAATTTTTTTATTATTTTTTGCTAATTCTTCTAATTTTTCAAACATACTAAATTTTATATTTAATTTCTTAAAAAAACAATATTTAGTTATCTAAGAGCGACCAAAATAGGTAATTATCTAAAAGATAAAGTAATATAAGATCCATACAATCAATGAATACTCAAAAAATTTTTTCGCTAAAAGTAATTGTTTTTCTGTGAATTTTGTCTTTAAAAATTTACTTAAAAAAATAAATCCCATGTGAACTAGAACAATTGAAATAAGAATTCCAACTACAGCATATTCAATAGAAAAATTCTTATACCCAAAATAAATTGCCATTATAAAAGTCAACCAAGAAACTTTAGAAATAAAAATCTTGAATATAAGACCTGCTTTTTTACTAAAAATAGATTGAGTCTTTATTAATGAATAAGACCAGGTTAGACCAATTAAAAAACTAATATACTTTAAAATCATTTTTTATTTTTTTCATGAAATACTAAACAAACACCATTGTTACAATATCTTTTGCCTGTGGGTTGAGGACCATCATCAAAAATGTGTCCATGATGGGCACTACAATTTTTACAATGATATTCCGTTCTAGCATAGCCAATTAAATAATCAGTTTTAGTCTCAAAGACATCTGGCAAAGATTTATAAAATGATGGCCACCCTGATCCACTTTCATATTTTGCATCAGAGTCGAATAATTTTATTCCACAATTAGCACAATGATAACTACCTTCTCGCTTTTCACTATTGAGTTCGCTACTTCCCGCGCGTTCAGTGCCATCCTCAAACATTACCAATTTTTGTTCAGCAGTTAAATTTGGATTCTTTTTGGTCATTTAAGTAATTTAGCACAGGATTGATGTAAAAAAGAATGTAATTCAACTAATTTGTTAAAATCTTTATTGTAACCACCGCCAAGAACACCACACAAAGGTACTCCTTGTGAAAAGAAATTTTTTGTTACCATTTCATCTCTTTTTCTAATTCCCTCATCGGAAATTTTAAGTTTTCCTAAGCGATCATTATGGTGAATGTCTACTCCCGCAATATAAAAAACAAAATCAAAATTTTCCTCATTTAATTGATTAAGATAAAATTCAAGTATCTTAATATATTGTGTGTCTTCCATGTTATCCTCCAGTTCAACATCAAGATCACTGATTGATTTTTTTGCGGGATAATTTGACTTAGAGTGCATGCTAAAAGTAAAAACATTTTTATTTTCCATAAAAATATCAGCATTACCATTGCCTTGGTGAACATCTAAATCAACAATTAAAATTCTTCCTGCTAAACCTCTATCAAGTAAATATTGAGCCGCGACTGCTACATCATTAAATACACAATACCCTGCACCCCCGTCAAAATTAGCATGGTGGCTACCGCCTGCAGTATTACAGGCAACTCCATTTTTAATTGCAAGCTTTGTGGCAAGCACAGTTCCACCAGTTGCAACTAATGATCTTTGAATAACACTATCCACTAAAGGAAATCCAATTTTCTTAATTGTATTTTGATCTAGGGTTTTGTTTTTAACATCCTTGATATATTTTTCTGAATGTGCTCTCTTTAAAGTTTCATCAGAGCATGGATATGGTTGATGAAATTTTTTAACAATTTTTTTATCAATTAAATATTTTGCAAGTTCTCCAAATTTATTAATTGGAAACTTATGATCATCACCAATTTTTGCAAAATAATCTTCGTGATTAACAACTGATAAATCCATAACTATTCGATTACGCGGATTGGCTTGCCCGATGCACAAGCTTCGAGTGACTCGATCATTTGACTATAATAAACATTATAATTTTCTGCAGTCACATATCCTAAATGAGGGGTTAACAAAGCATTAGGTAAAAATCTTAGTTTGTTATTTTCTGGTAAAGGTTCTTTTTCATAAACATCCAATCCAGCCCCTGCAATTACATTTGTAGATAGAGCAATGATCAAATCGTCTTCATTAACGATTGGGCCCCTTGAGGTGTTGATTAAAAAAGAAGTTTTTTTCATTTTATCCATTTCTTTTAAAGTAATACAATCTTTATATCTTTCACCGCCTTGAACATGAATTGATAAGAAATCAGAATTCTTTATTAAATCTTCTTTAGAACAAGGTAAAACATCTAGCTCTTTACATTTATCAAGACTAAGATTTTCACTCCAAGCCATTACCTCCATACCAAAAGCTTTCCCTATTTTTGCAACTTGAGAACCTACTTTTCCAAGTCCTATTAATCCTAGGATTTTACCTTTGAGCTCAATACCAACGGTTGTTTGCCAGTAACCTTGATACATATTATCTATTTCCTCTTTTATATTTCTAGCTAATCCAAGAATTAAAGCCCAAGTTAATTCTGGAGTTGGGTTTAAATTACTTTCTGTTCCACTAACTATAATCTTTCTTTTTTTTGTGGCATCCAAGTCAATTGATTTATTTCTCAAGCCACTGGTGATTATAAATTTGAGCTTAGATAAATTCTCTATAATATTTTTTGTAATCGGTGTTCTTTCTCTCATGACTAATAATGCCTCAAAATCAGCCAACTTATCTATAACATCAGCCTCATCCTCAAATGGCTCACTAAAAATTTTTATTTCATATTTTCCTGCAAGTTTTTCAAGATCTACAAATTGTTGAGAAACATTTTGATAATCGTCTAATATTGCAACTTTAAGCATTTTTAATTTCTTTATTGGATAAAAATAAACCTAATATAATTAAAATTGCCCCAATCAAGTGAAAAAATTGAAATCTTTCATTATAAAAGAATATCGCCATCAAAGTGCTAAATAATGGAATTAAAGATAGAAATATTCCAGCTCGATTTGCCCCAATGATTGAAACAGCGCCAGCCCAACAATAGTAAGAGCCAATGCTTGGAAATATTGCAACATAAACTAAAATATAGAAAAAATTACTACTCATCTCAATAATTTTGCCTTGTGTCATATCTAGAATAAATAGAGGCAAAAGAAAAATTAATCCAAATGTGCAAATTATATGGACAAGAGCAAGTAAAGATACTTCAAATGTTCTTTTTCTCAAATAAGCAGAATATATTCCCCAAGCAATAATTGCTCCGACCATAAATAAATCTCCTTTGTTAAAATTTAAGGTAAGTAAAATATTTAGATCAAGTTTAGTAATAATAGCTAAAATTCCTAAAACTGAAATTATTAATCCAGATATTTGAAAAATATTTGTTTTTTCAATTTTTAATAAAAAACAAACTAAAATTATTGTTACAGGTATTGCGGTATTAAAAAGTGACGCATTAATTACTTGAGTGTGATTTAAAGCGTTATAAGTAAAAGAAGTAAATATACATACACTAGTAGAACCTAGAATAAGAAATAATGATAAATTTCCTTTAATTTGATTTTTTAATTTTAATATCTCTTTATAGGTAAAGGGAAGTAATATTATCCATACTAGGCACCACCTTAAAAATGCGAGTGAGTTGGGAGGTATATTTTCTAAATAAGCAAGCTTTGCTAATGTAAAGTTTCCTGCCCAAAATAATGTTGCACATACTAGCATTATATATGCCCTAGTATTTTGCATTTTATTAACTAAATCTTATTGAGCTATAAGGATCTAAATTTAGATTTGTGTTTTCTTTAGCTATCATTCCAGAAACAATCTTTCCAGAAATTGGACCTAATGTCCATCCTAAATGATGATGACCAAAACAATAAAATACATTTTTGTAATTTTTTGAAGGTCCCATTACAGGCAAAAAATCTGGCAGTGTAGGTCTAAAACCTAACCACTCGTCTTCATGATCTGGAAGATCACCTAACATATACTTGGCATTATTAATCAAATTTTTTATTCTTGATTTCGAGAGTGGATTATTTAGTCCACCAAATTCAACTGTGCCAACTACTCTTAAACCCTGTTCCATAGGAGTAATACCAAATCCTCTATTAGAAAAAATTACCGGTCTACTTAAAAGATGATCACAATCTTTGAAGTGAACATGGTAACCTCTTTCAGTATCGAGTGGAATTCGCTCACCTAAATTATCAGTTAATTTTTTTGAAAATGCACCACAAGCAATTACAATTTTATCAAAGGTATGTCTTTCACCATCAGTAATAAAAACAGGTTTTTCTGTATCAAATTGAATATCATTAATATTTTTCTTTTCAAACTTTCCACCTTTTTTTAAAAATAAATCAAATAATTTAAGTAAGATTTTTTTTGGATTTCGAGCGTGCCTTGCGTATGGATAATAAACTCCCGCATGATAAAAAGGTTTTATATTAGGTTCTAAATCATGAATTTCAGATTTATTTACTAATTGTTGTTTTACACCTAGTTCATCCCTTACTTTAATTTCTAATTCTCTACTCTTTAGATCTTTGTCATTCCAAATATATAGAATACCTTTATTTTCGACGAGACCATCTAAATTTATTTCATCAAAAAGTTCATCATACGCTGGTAATGCTAAGTCTAAAATTTGATGCATATTTCTTGCTGTGTGCATCATCTTATTTTTAGTGGTATTTAATATGAATTTGAAAAACCAAGGCAACATTTTTGGCACATAATTCCATTTAAGAGCAAGCGGGCCTGTTGAACTTAATAACATTGCTGGCACATCAGCAAGAACATCAGTTCTATTCAATGATAGTGAAGCATAAGGTGAGAAGTGACCTGCATTCCCATATGAAGCCGCTGGACTGCCTGGATTATCTCTGTCAAATATAGTTACCTTAAAACCTTTTTTTTGGAGAAATAAAGCGTTTGAAACTCCTTGAATACCTGAGCCAACAATCCCAACATGTAAATTTTTACTCATAGAAAAATATACAATCTATCTATCAAATAAGTTAAGCGACAAATTATACTTAGGCAATCAATTGTTGATTATGAACCCTGGCACTCATGACTATTCCAAAACCAATCATAGTTGCTAACATTGAGGAACCACCATAAGACATAATTGGCAAAGGAGAACCTACTATAGGTAGTAAACCCAAGACCATACTCATATTAATAGTAATGAATACAAAAATTGCTGCACCAAAACTATAACAGAAAATCTTTGCAAAATAACTTCTTGAATTAGCTCCGATCGCAACAATTCTATAAATAATAATTGCATAAATCACTAAAAGAATTGCAGAACCCACAAATCCAAACTCTTCCGAAAAAAGAGTAAAAATAAAATCAGTATGTTTCTCCGGTAAAAATTCAAGATAGCTTTGAGTACCTTTTAAAAAACCTTTGCCAAATATACCTCCTGATCCCACAGCTATTTTAGATTGAATGATTTGATAACCCGCACCCAAAGGATCCTTGTCTGGATTTAGAAATGTTAACACTCTTAATTTTTGATAGGGTTTCAAAAAAGCTATGACAAAAGGTAGGGAAATTATAAATCCTAAAATAGTATAAATAAAATACTTATAATTGACACCAGCAAACCATAACACAGCAATGCCACTGATAGCAATTAAGACAGCTGTTCCAAGATCAGGTTGTACAATGACCAATCCCATTGGTAACAAAATAATTATTAAAGAAGTTAAAATTGTATAAATTGAATTGACATTTTCTAACTTCATTCGATGAAAAAATTTTGCCAAACAAACAATGATAAAAATTTTCATTAATTCAGATGGCTGTAAATTTATAAAATATAAATTAATCCATCTTTGAGACCCTGATGAGGTAATTCCAAATAAATAAGTCCCAACCAATAAACCTATAACAGTTACATAAGCTAAATAACCAATTGAAAACCAATATTTAATATTGATAAAAGACATTACTAACATCATCAAAGTAAAAACTGCTAATTTTGTAAAATGACTTTTAGTATGGAATTTAACCTCCCCACCATCTGTGGAGTACATGGTTGCTAAACTAATAAAGCCAAGCAACAATATGCAGACTAATAATATATAATCAAAGTTTCTGAATTTTTGAAAAAAACTAAGTCTGTTAGTTGTTAATCTTGTATGCTGATACATCTATATCTCCAAATATTTTTTATTGCTTAATGACTCTCTTATCTTGTGTCGATCAATGATTAATTTAAATAATTTGGTTGCCATAGGAGCAGCTGTTGTACTTCCATTTCCCCCATGTTCTACAATGACACTTAAAGCGTATCTAGGGTTTTTATATGGTCCAAAAGCTACATATAAAGCATGATCTCTTTGCTCATATGGTATCTCAAATGTTTTAAGATCTAATTCTCTTTCTTCTTCAGTAATTTTTTTTACTTGTGCTGTTCCGGTTTTACCAGCAAACTGATATTCTGGATTATCAATTCTTGAACGATAAGATGTACCCATCACCTCGTTTGTGGAGCCAAAAATAGCATCTTGAACAATCTTAATATTTTTTGAATTTTTATAAAGCGGTGTAAATTTATCAATTGGCTGAGCTTTAACTTTTTCATCGACTACAAGATGAGGATAAATTTTGTAACCTCCATTTGCAATTTGGGCTGTCATCAAACATAATTGAATTGGAGTAGTTTGAATGTAACCTTGTCCAATTCCTGTAATTATTGTTTCACCTAGTAACCATCCTTTGCCAAGAGCATTTTTTTTCCATTGTGTATTAGGAATTAAACCTTTTTTTTCAATATCAAATAGATCACCAAAAACTTTTTCTCCAAGACCAAATTTTTTTGCAGTCTCACTTAATTTATCAACTCCAAGTTTACGCGCAACCTCATAAAAATAAGTGTCACAAGATTGCTTCATCGCATTTCTCAAACTCATATAGCCATGACCTTTTTTTTTCCAACAATGATAGGTTTGACCATACATTTCCGTTTTACCAGTGCATTGAACTGTAAAATTGGTATTAACAATTCCATTTTCTAACGCAGATAAAGCAACGATTGGTTTAATCGTTGAACCTGGAGAGTAATTACCTTGTAAAGTTTTATTTACTAGTGGTTTCATTGGATCGTTCCGAATTAATTGCCAATCATCTTGACTAATGCCAAAAACAAATAAATTTGGATCAAATGATGGTGATGAATGCATTGCAATTACTGCGCCTGTGTAAATATCCATTACACAGATAGAGCCTGCTTTATCTTTTAGCAGCTCATTTGATAATTTTTGAACTTCGGTATCTATTGTCAGTCTTAAAGTTTTACCTTTTTGACCTTTTTGAAATTCCAACTGACTAATTCTTCTACCATAAGCATTGACTTCATATCTTTCTATATCATTGGTCCCTATTAATTTTTCCTCAAATGTTTTTTCTAAACCTACTTTTCCAACTTTTAAACCTGGAACAAAATTCTTTTTTATAGCTTGAGTGTTTTCAATATCATTTTGGTTTGCTTGACTTACATAGCCTATTAAATGAGTAAAGTTTTCTTTAAAAGGATAGTTCCTTGAAATCGAGATGACAGGTTTGACGCCATTTAAATCATATAAGTGGTTATTAATCTTTGAAAATTTTTGCCAACTTAAATTCTCTGAAACAATTAAAGTCTCCCATGGTTTAATTTCATTTTTCTTTTTTAATACTTTTTTAAATTCTTTATCCGATAATTCTAGTAAGTCTTTTAACCTATAAATAACATACCTAAAATCCTCAACTTGTTCTGGTATTACATGAAGTTGATAAGCTTCAAAATTGCCAGCAATTATATTGCCAAAATAATCATGAAATTCACCCCTAACAGGAGCTAACTTCCATTCTCTAATTCTATTTTTATCTGAAAGAGTTAAATATTTTTTGTTTTCCTTAACTTGTAAGAAAAATAATCTACTTACTATTCCAATCATTATAAAAAATTTCAAAGAACCTGTAATGAACATTCTTCTATTAATAGAATTA
>NZ_JBNGZH010000022.1:0-2263 GCF_052049775.1 Candidatus Pelagibacter sp.
TAAAATTTGTTCAAGAAAAAACAAGTATAATACACAACCCATTACAAGATAAGGCCCAAAAGGAATTTGTGAAGACATCTCTTTTGATTTATTGATTAACGATGGAGCTACTACAAGAAGTGCCATTACTGAGGATAAAAAAATTATAAAGGGAATACTAACCCATCCAAACCAAAAACCTATTGCAGATAATAATTTTGCATCTCCAAGTCCCATCCCTTCTTTATTTCTTATCTTTTTATAAAAAAGAATTATTAACCAAATAATTAGGTAGCCTAAAATTCCACCAATTAAAGAATTTAAATAATTCGGAAATAAATTTGTATTCAAATTTGGATAAAAAGATTTAAAAAAGCCAATTACCATTAACGGAAAAGTAAGTGAGTTAGGAATGATATAATGTTTTAAATCTATAAAAAAAATTATTATAAAAAATATACTTAATACCGCTAACAATAATGAAGTAATTGTTAAACCAAACAAATGATAGATAAATACAAAACTCACAACACTTACTAGTTCGACTACAAAATATTTTTTGTCTATGTGGGACTTACAATTTTTACATTTTCCACCCAAAATTAAAAAAGAGATCAGTGGAATATTGTTAAACCAATTGATTTTTTCATTACATTTTGGACAATAAGATCTTTTTATAGCAATACTTTCATTAATAGGTATTCTATGTATACAAACGTTAGCAAAACTTCCCCATATACTTCCAAGAACAAATACTATAATATATAACACAATTTATAGTTTAATTTGAGAGGAAAACTCTATGAGCCCATTTATGCAGTATTGCACAAACATGATTGCATCTGAAATGTGCAAATAGAAATTTGGCGCATGAATAATGACTTCCATCACATTGAAAAATATCAAAAAATTAACGAATATCAATTTATAAATAATATGTTTTTTGGTGTAAAAAAAAAGGAATTAAGCAAAACAGATGATACTAGTAGTAAAGACCTAGAACTAGTAACAAAAATGAATCAAGAGTTTGCGAAGTCTCTTGATTTGAGAGAAACATTAAACAATTCTCTAGAATTGATTATAAAAAGAATTAACGCCCAAGCGGCTAATATCTTTTTAATAGATCATAAAAACCAATCATTTCAATGTATTGCCTCAAAACACCAGGCATATCTTGAGGATTTTGAAATACCTATCACTCAAGGAGTAATGGGCAAAGCTGCTGTAATGAAACAATGTATTAGAGTAGGTGATGTAAGAAAAGATATAAGAGAAATTGCTGAATTTTATTTTGATTTAGATAATAAGACAAATTTTACAACATACTCTGTACTATGTTCGCCTTTAATTGTATCTGATGAATGTATTGGTGTCATTCACTGCTTAAACAAAAAAACTAATGATAAACTTTTTGAAGAAAACGATAGGAAACTTTTAGAAACTTTATCTGGACCAGCAGCGTTAGCAATTAATAATGCTAAGATGGCAAAAGATTTAATTGACAAAAATAGAATGCAAAAAGAAATTGAAATTGTCGGAGAGATTCAAAAAACTTTGCTATCTCAAAACAAAAAAGAAAATTTTCCTATTGCAGGAATCAATATTCCTGCAAAAGTTGTCTCAGGGGACTTTTATAACTTTTCAGAGATTGGAGATGGGATATATGGATTTGGTGTAGCAGATGTTTCGGGAAAAGGAATCAAGTCATCTTTGCTTATGTCTAAAGCTTCAAGTCTTTATAGATGTTTAAGTAAGACCATGTTTTCTGCATCTGAATTACTTAACTTACTTAATTCTGAAATTTGTGAAACTGCTGCACGCGGTATGTTTGTGACAATGTTAATTGGAATTTATGATAGTAATAAAAAAAAATTGTCTCTTGCTAACGCGGGACATGAGCCGCCACTAATTCTATCAAAGGAAGGAAAATTTTCAAACTTCACTGAGGCAGGACCACCTTTAGGAATTATGTCTAAAATAAAATACAAAGAGACAACTTTAGATTTTTCCAATAGCTCAATGTACATTTTTACTGACGGCATTACAGAAATAAAAGATACTCGGGGAAATATGTTAGAGTCGGATGGATTTAAAGATTATATAAAGAAATATCAACAAGCTCCTAATTATGAAAGGTTAAATAAAATTGTTGAAGATATAATTAAGTCTGGTCGAATTCAAAAAGATGATTTAACCATCGTAGTAATTGATAGTGCTTAATTTTTTTACATACACATATATGAAACAAATTAATAATTTTCATTATAATAAGTCTCCAACTCTT
>NZ_JBNGZH010000023.1:0-11365 GCF_052049775.1 Candidatus Pelagibacter sp.
TTCCTTTTCAATATTGATAGTATTTTTTAATTCAGATCCATACCCTGAAACACTTTCATTTGAGGACCAGAAATTAGTTTTATAAATAAGATCAAATCTTTTTTCTGATGTATCTTGATTAAAGATTAGTTTTTTATTTTTTTGATAAATGCGTTTTTTAATAATTCGATACGGTGTTGTTAGAATTTTTGTAATAGTTTTTATTAAACCATTGTATTTATAAAATTTATAATACCTATTTAATATAAACATTGTCGCTTCTAGAAATTATATTAAAATATAGATGGTAAAATCAATTATTTCTACTTTTCCTTATCATTTAACCTTTTTCTTTTTATTGAAAACATAAGTAAAAGCGCTATAACGAACACTCTCGGAGTGTAGCGCAGCCTGGTAGCGCATCTGGTTTGGGACCAGAGGGTCGCAGGTTCAAATCCTGCCACTCCGACCATTATTATGAAAAAAGCAAAAATTTACATACCTAATAAAAGTGCAATGCAATCAGGTTTGGGGAAACTTGATAAATGGATACTTGAATTTGAAACTAATGATCCAACAAAAAATCCTTTAATGGGATGGGAAAGTTCTAATGATACATATACTGAGCTGAAATTAGAATTTTCAACCAAAGAATTAGCGATAAATTATGCAAAGAAGAAAAAAATTGATTATGAACTAATTGAGCCAAAAAAAAGAAAAATGGTAAAAAAATCCTACGCAGATAATTTTTTAAAATAGATAAATAATGTTTAAATTTTTTACAGATAGAAGATGGTATTTATGGAGTATAGGTGGAACATTACTGATTTTAATGGCTACTTGGTATCAGGTTCAACTTGATGTGAGAATTAATGAATGGTTTGGTGAATTTTACGATACTTTACAAAAAGCTCTCACTAATCCCAATTCTGTATCTGAAAAAGAATTTATTGCGTATCTTTTTACATTTGCAAAAATTGCAGCCGTATATATTTTAGTAGTTATTTTTAGTGATTATTTTACCAGCCACTGGACATTTAGATGGAGAACTGCAATGGCAGATTTTTATCATGACAAATGGAATGATGCTTCTTCTATAGAGGGAGCATCTCAAAGAGTTCAAGAGGATACTCTTAAATTTGCTAGAATAATGGAAGGGCTAGGGGCTGAATTACTGAGAAGTGTAATGACGTTGATTGCTTTCACTCCAATTTTATGGGGCTTATCAAAAAGTATTACAGTGTTACCATGGATTGGCGAAGTTGAACATGCTTTAGTTTGGGTCGCGATTATATCAGCACTGGGTGGAACAATATTATTAGCTAGTGTTGGGATTAAACTTCCTGGCATTGAATATGATATTCAAAAAGAAGAGGCTGCTTATAGGAAAGAATTAGTTTTAGGAGAGGATTTTAAAGAAAGTGCACAACCTGCAAAAATTACAGATCTTTATGGGGGTGTTAGAAAAATTCATTATAAGATGTATTTTCACTACCTTTACTTTAATGCAGTAAAATGGAGTTACTTACAAGGTATGGTAATTGTTCCATATTTAGCATTAGCACCAACGATTGTAACTGGTGCAATAACACTTGGTTTTGTTCAACAAATTATAAGAGCTTTTGGTCGAGTTGAAACATCACTGCAATATTTAGTTAGAAGCTGGCCAATTATTGTTGAACTAATTTCAGTTTGGAAAAGATTGAGAGAATTTGAATCAAAATTAGAGAAAAATATATCTATTGAAACTGCAAAATAATGTCATTAGACAAAAAATTTGAAGACTTATTTTTAAATGTTTCAATCAAAGCAGCCTTATCATCTTACCATTTTGTTGGAAAAAAAGATAAAATAGCAGCAGATAAATCGGCTGTAGATGCAATGAGAAATAAACTCAATGAAATAGAAATGAGAGGAAAGGTGGTTATAGGGGAGGGAGAATTGGATGAAGCTCCTATGCTTTTTATTGGGGAAACTTTAGGCACCATGAATGGTCCTGAGTTAGATATTGCTGTGGATCCTTTGGAGGGAACTAATTTTGCAGCAAATAATCAGCCAGGAGCATTATCTGTTATTGCAGTTGCAGAAAAGTCAAATTTATTTAGTGCACCAGAGACTTATATGAACAAAATTTCTGCAAATGTACCCTCTGAGGGTATTATTGATTTGGATTATTCAGTTAAAAAAAATATTTCTAATCTTGCAGATTATAAGAATAAACAACCTAATGAACTTTCTGCATGTATTTTAGATCGACCAAGGCATAAAAAGATTATTGAAGAACTGAGGAATTTGAAAGTGAATTTAAAACTTATTTCTGATGGAGATGTATCAGGAGCTTTATTAGTTTCTGATAAAAAATATAATATAGATATTTTTATGGGTATTGGCGGCGGACCCGAGGGTGTGCTTGCAGCTTCTGCTTTAGATGCTTTTGATTGTTTTTTTCAAGGTAGATTTATTTTCGATAATGAAAATGATGTAAATAGGGCAAAAAAAATGGGTATAGATGATTTAAATAAAAAGTATTTGTTAAATGAAATAATTACAGGTGACTCAATTTTTTGCGCTACCGGCATTACAAACGGGGACATTGTTTCTGGGATTAAAATAGTGGAAAATAATTATATATCAGAAACGCTCATTACACATAAATCTACAAATTTGAAAAAAATAATAAAATCAAAAAATGAAATAGATGAATAAAAAAGATAATTCCTACAAAACTATAAGTGAAGTTGTTAAAATATTAAATTTAAAATCAAAAAAAGGGGACTCTCTACCCACTCATACTCTTCGTTTTTGGGAAAAAGAATTTAAACAAATTAAACCTAAAATACTAACTGGAAATAGAAGATATTATGACAAAAAAAGCATTGAATTATTAAAAAAAATTCATTTTTTATTAAAAGATCAAGGAATGACTATCAAAGGTGTAAAGAAAATACTAAATAATAAAGAACCTTTAAAGCTTGACGAAATGGCAGATAATTCTATAAGAGCAGGTAATTTAAAAAATAAGTTAAATAAGATTTCAAATATTGTAAAAAGTTTAAAAAAATTTAAATAAGATGGCAAAAAAAACTCATATAAAAGTTCGTTTAGTCCCTGAAGAAAAACCTGATAGTCCTTTTTTTTATTATGTAAAAAAGCCAGCTGGTGGAGAAAAAGCCAAAGTAAAATTAAAAGCTAGAAAATATAATCCTTCAACTAGAAAACATGAAATTTTTGTTGAAAAAAAATTACCACCACATAGTAAATAATCATTTTTTTTTAAAATTTCTTCTTTCGTAATCAATATAAGACCAGATCATATTTTTCCATATTCTATTAGTAATACGTGGATCAATTTTATTCTTTAAAGATTTTTTTCTAATATTGCTAAGTATGGATTTAATTCTTTTTTGATCAACTATTTGATTTTTTCTATCTTTAAGTTCTAAAACTTTTTTCACGAGAAATGTTCTCTTTTTTATAATTTTTATAAGTGAATTATCTATTTTATCTAGTTCTGATCTAATTTTGCCTAGTTTTTTTCGTTTTTGCGGCGACATTTATATATTTGGATAATTAAAAAATTATTATATTTATTCGCATATGTACACAGCAAATCATAAGATTAATAATCAATTATCTCTCTGGTTAATTTCAATGTTTTGGATTGTGTCCATTATGATTGTTGTTGGTGGTTTAACAAGATTGACGGACTCGGGTCTTTCAATTACTAAATGGCAACTTTTCTCAGGATTTTTACCACCTTTAAATCAAGAAGACTGGATTTCATATTTTAATCTTTATAAGCAAATACCTGAATTTAAATTACAAAATTACAACATGAATATGCAAGAATTCAAAATTATCTTTTGGTGGGAATGGGCACATCGTCTTTTAGGAAGATTAATTGGTATCGGATTTTTAATACCATTAATTTATTTTTCTTTTAAAATTAGTATTTCAAAATTGTATAGTTTGTATTTAATTTTTTTTCTAATATGTTTTCAAGGCTTTATTGGTTGGTATATGGTCAGTAGTGGTCTTGTAGATAGAGTTGATGTAAGTCATTTTAGATTATCTATTCATTTATTGATTGCTTTTATTATTTTATCATTAATATTCTGGAACTATCTCAAGCTAAATTTGAGTTATAATACAACAAATAAAATAAATCCTTTAATACCACTCATTTTTTTAATATTGGTTTTTACGCAAATTGTTATAGGAGCTTTTGTATCTGGTATGGATGCTGGAAAAATTTATAATTCCTGGCCAAATATGGGTACAGCATATTTTCCTGATGATAATGAATTTTTTAATTTATTTAAACTATCTGCTTTTAGCGATCCATCTTTAGTCCAATTTATTCATAGAAACTTAGCTTATATAATCGGATTTTATTATTTATTTATGTTTTACAAAATTTATAAAGATAAAATTTTTGATTTATACGAGTCTATAAATGTATTGGGTTTCTTTATTTTATTACAAATTTTTTTAGGAATAATAACAGTCTTATATGGTGCACAAATCTATATAGCATCTTTGCATCAAATAAGCTCAATCTTTTTGGTAAGTTCTTGTATCTATTTTTTATTTCTTAATACAAGATTTAACTAACTGCCCTTAATTTACCTTTAGAAGATTTGTTTAAAGCTTGGTTTAAATCCTCAATGATATCATCTACATGCTCAATACCAATACAAAGTCTTACATAGCTCTGTGTAACTCCAGATGCTGCTAGTTCTTTTTCATTTAATTGGCTATGAGTTGTGCTAGCAGGATGTATTGCTAAACTTCTTACATCACCAATATTTGCAACATGATAAAACATTTTTAAAGACTCAATGAATTTTTTTCCAGTCTCAATACCACCTTTTAATTCAATACCAACCATTGGCCCATAACCACCCTTTAGATATTTTTTTGCTCTATCAGCGATTGGTTTATTATGTTCAGTAGAATAGATTACTTTTGTAACCTCTTTGTGTTTTTTCAAAAAATTAACAACTTTTCCTGCATTCTCACAATGTTGTTTCATGCGTAAAGCAACAGTTTCTAAACCCTGAATTATTGCAAATGCATTATCAGGGGCTAATGCGGAACCAAGATCTCGTAATAAACATACTCTAGCTCTTACTGCAAAAGGAACATTTGCTCCTGTAAGCTCAGGCACTGCTTTTCCCCATATTACTCCACCATAACTAGCATCAGGTTCATTAAATAAGGGTTGTCTTTTTGGATCAGCTGTCCAATCAAAATTACCACTATCAACAATGCTTCCTGCTACTGCGGTTCCATGTCCACCAATATATTTAGTAAGGGAATGAATTACTATGGCTGCACCATGTTCAATAGGTTTACAAATAACTGGTGATGCAGTGTTGTCCATAATTAATGGAATATTATATTTTCTGCCAATATCAGAAACTTCTTTTATAGGAAAAACTCTAAGATAAGGATTTGGTAAAGTTTCTCCATAAAAAGCTCTTGTTTTATCATCTACTTTTTTTTCAAAATTTTTTGGATCACTTGGGTCTGCATATCTAATTTCAATTCCTAATTTACTTAATGTATGTGTAAATAAAGACACAGTTCCACCATATAGGTCTGTTGAACTTACAATATTATCACCCGCCTGAGCCACATTTAATATTGCAAAAGATGATGCTGTTTGACCTGAAGATACTGTTACACAAGACAAACCTCCTTCTAAGGCAGCAACTCTTTTTTCCAAAACATCATTAGTTGGATTCATAATTCTTGTATAGATGTTTCCAAATTCTTTTAATGCAAAAAGATTAGCAGCATGTTCAGTATTATTAAACTGATACGATGTTGTTCTATAGATAGGTACTGCTACAGCATTTGTAGCTGGATCACTTTTATAGTCACCACCATGAATGGCTAAAGTCTCTGGATTATTTCTTTTAGTACTCATTTTTGCTCCTTTTTTAGTGCTTATGCTTCATGCAAGGCGCACAATATAGTTCAAATGCCTACCGATTTTTAGAGAGTTTCCATTTTAGCAGTTAATGCCCGCAATAGGATCAAATCGGCAATCTCTTTTTACCAGAATAGAGTTATTTTACAAGGTAAATATAAAATTGACTTTAAACTTAATAATAGTATTAATCCTCGCTTAATGACAAAATTTGTTAAAAAAAGTGAGCTTAATTCATCATGGTTTGAAATTGACGCGAAAAACGCTGTTGTAGGAAGACTTGCAACAATTGTATCTAAAATAATTAGAGGAAAAAATAAAGCAACATATACTCCTCATATGGATACAGGAGATTTTGTAGTAGTCAAAAATATAGAGCATGTAAAATTTACAGGAAAAAAATTTCAAAATAAGAAATATTACAGACACACTGGCCATCCTGGAGGTATTAAAGAAACAACTCCAGAAAAATTACATGAAAAAAAACCAGGTGAGGCATTAAAATTAGCAGTTAAAAGAATGTTACCAGGTGGTGTTTTAGGCAGAAAACAACTTACAAAACTTAAAATATATGCTGGTGACAGTCATCCTCACTCAGCTCAAAATCCTAAAATAATTGAATTAGATAAGTTGAATAGCAAGAATATAGTAAGAAATTAATATGGAAAACACTCAAACTTCATCAAAAATAACAAAATTAAAACTTGATTTTAAGGATAGCAAATATGCAACTGGAAGAAGGAAAACATCTATTGCAAGAGTTTGGCTTAAAAAGGGTTCAGGAAAAATTTATGTTAATGGCAAATTATACAATGAGTATTTTTCTAGTGAGAATCACAAAATGCAAATTACAAGACCCTTTGAATTGATAAATCAAGCTACAGGTTATGATGTTAGATGTAATGTTAAAGGTGGTGGTCCAACGGGACAAGCAGGGGCAATGGTACATGGAATTTCAAAAGCTTTAGTATTATTAGATGAAAGCTTTAAATCTACTCTTAGAACTGAGAAATTAACCACGAGAGATTCCAGGGCAGTTGAAAGAAAAAAACCTGGAAGAAGAAAAGCTAGAAGAAGCTTTCAGTTTTCTAAAAGATAATTTTTTTTTAATTTTAAACTGTTATAATAAGAAATGCCTAAGATTAATGTATTAGTCGCTGGATCAACTGGTTATATTGGTATCCAATTGATAAAATTGTTAAACAAACATAAATATGTAAAAATAAAGTATTTATGTGGAAACACATCAGTAGGAAAAAAAATTTCTTATTACGATAAGACTATTGGATTAAAAAAATTACCCAAAATTGTAAAATTCAATAAAAAATTTTTGAGTGAAATTGATGTTGTATTTACAGCACTTCCCAATGGAGAAGCGCAAGTAATTTCAAAATATTTGAATAAACAGAACGTTTTAATTGATCTTGCCGCAGATTTTAGGCTTCAAAAAGCTTTAGATTACAAAAAATGGTATAAAAAAAATCATAAAGCAAAATATAATATTAAGAATAGTATTTATTCTTTACCTGAAATTACAGGAAAAAAAGTTAAAGATTATAAAATTATTTCTTGTCCTGGATGTTATCCGACTTCTATTCTATTACCCTTGATACCTTTATTAAAAGATAGATTAATAAAAAATCATAATATTATAATTGATTCAAAATCAGGATATTCTGGTGCTGGAAGAGGTGTACACAAAAAATATAAAGATAAAAATTTGTATGAATCTTTAAGTGCTTATGGTGTTGCATCACACAGACATAATTCTGAAATTGAAGAAATGATCAAGAGATGCGTTAAAGGAAATATTCAATTTGATTTTACTCCTCATTTATCACCTATGTTTAGAGGCATTTTAAGCACAATTTATGTTGAGCTTAATCAGGCTTCTTCAGCATCAAAAGTATTAAACACGTTGAAAAAATATTATAAAAAAGCAAATTTTATAAAAATATTAAATAAAAACAAATTAATAAGCACAAATGATGTAATTAATACGAATAATTGCAATATATCTGTTTGTAAATCAAAAAATGAGAATAAGATAATTATACTTTCTGCTATTGATAATCTTATTAAAGGGGGAGCGGGTCAGGCAATACAAAATATGAATATGAAATTTAATTTTCCAAAAGATGCTGGTTTTAAATGAATAATTTATTATTTATAGCTTTATTTATATTTTTAAATGCATGT
The DNA here is from genome assembly GCF_052049775.1 of Candidatus Pelagibacter sp. Lineage (GTDB taxonomy): Bacteria > Pseudomonadota > Alphaproteobacteria > Pelagibacterales > Pelagibacteraceae > Pelagibacter. The sequence goes on from NZ_JBNGZH010000023.1 coordinate 8,117, forward strand.
TCATTAAATATTGACTCTAATAATTTGAATGAAAAAAATGATAATAACAAATTGACCGAAATAATAAAAAAATCAAATGATGTTAGATTAATGACGATTGAAGAGTATGAAATTTATATTAATAATTATATCAAAAAAAGTAAATTTCCGGATATTAACTAATGAATAAAAATATAAATATTGCACTAGTTGGATTAGGTCAGGTTGGAATATTTCTATATAATGAATTGAACTCAAAAAAGAGAGAAATTGAGACAAAAACTGGAAAAAGAATAAAGATTGTAGCTATATCTGCTAAAAATAAGAATAAAAAAAGACGATTTAACATTGATAAAAAAATTTTTTATTCAGATCCTTTGAAAATTTTTAAAGAAAAAAAAATAGATATTTTATTTGAATGTATTGGTTTATCTGATGGTATTTCCAAAAAGATAGTAGAATACGCTTTGAAAAATAAAGTAAATGTAATAACGCCGAATAAAGCATTAATTGCTAAACATGGAGATCATTTAACGAAAATAGCTGAAATAAATAAAGTAAATCTAGAATTCGAAGCTTCTGTAGCTGGAGGAATTCCAATTCTTCGAACTATTAAAGAGGGTTTAGCAACCAATAAAATTAAAAAAGTTTATGGAATCCTAAATGGGACAACGAATTATATCTTATCAGAGATGGAAAATAGTAATGAAAGTTTTGAAAAAGTTTTAAAGAAAGCCCAGATACTTGGATATGCTGAACCAGGTAATCCTAAATTAGATCTTAATGGTTTTGATGCTTTTGCTAAAATTAGAATATTATCTGCACTTTCATTTAATATCAAAACATCAAAAAGTAAGTGTATAATGGAAGGAATTGAAAACATTAAACTAGAAGATATTAAAATAGCAAATCAATTAGGACTGAGGATAAAATTACTTGGTATTTCTGAAATTATTAATAATAAATTATTCGAAACAGTACACCCATGTTTAGTGAGTAAAAACTCCTATATTGGAAATGTGAATGGTGTGATGAATGCGGTTATTGTAGAGGGCAAACCAGTAGGTCAAAGTATTTTACAAGGAGAGGGGGCAGGTCCTGGACCAACTTCCTCATCCTTATTATCAGATTTACTATCAATTTTGAGAGGGAATATAAAACCCCCTTTTGGAATTTCATATAATAAAAGAAAATCTATAAAACCCTTTAACAATCAAAATTACTCTAATTCATTATATCTTAGGTTTGAAGTTAAGGATAAACAAGGCGTTTTGTCTTTGATAACAAATCGATTATCAAAATTTAAGATTTCAGTAAAAAGAATTATTCAAACTCCTGATAAGAAAAATAAGAAGGCTACAATTGTCATTATAAGTCATAAAACAACTGAAAAAAATATTAAAAATTGTCTATCAATTTTTAAAAAAAATAGAAATATTCTTAAATTTCCAACTTTAATTAGACTTTATAATTAATGGATATTTATATAAAACTTTTTGAAGTTTTGTTTCCAGTATTCTTTGTTGTGGGTATTGGATATTATCTTGGTAAAAAAAATCCTAAAATTGATACTACATTTATCACTAATTTCGCTGCAAACGTTGGCACACCAGCAATGATTATTTATGCATTAAATCCAGTAAATATATCGTTTACTATTTTCATTAACTATTTTTGGTATTATGCAATCGCAATTGTTGGGTTCATTATTGTTGGAATAATTATTTTATTTCTTTTAAATACTAAAGATATAATAAGAGAGCTTCCACCTTTAACAATGCCTAACACAGGTAATATGGGTCTACCAATATGTTTATTCGCGTATGGTTCTCAAGGCCTTGGTGTTTCAGCCGCTATTTCAGCCTTAATCATTTTGTGTCACTTTACATTAGGTGTTTTTTTAGCAGATAGAAAATTTAGTTTACAAGTCATACTAAAAAGCCCACCTTTTTATGCGATCATTATTGCAGTTTTTTTACTTTATTATGATTATGAACTTCCAGGATTTATTGAAAATACTACTTTTTTATTAATGTATGCCACAATATTTTTAATTTTGATGTCATTAGGAATAGCACTCACAAGACTTAAAGTTTTTTCACTTAATAAAGCAATATTTTCATCTTTAGGCCGAGTTATTGTGGGACCTATTATTGGGTATTTATTGATATTATATTTTGGTCTAGAGGGGTTTGCGGCTGGTGTATTACTAATACAATGTTCAATGCCCAGCGCAGTTCTTAATTATCTTGTTGCATCAATTTATTCACCTAAAAAAATTATTGATAGTGTTGCTAGTACAATTGTTGTGTCAACACTTATGTCATTTATAACAATTCCAATTGTTGTATTCTTTGCTTTAAAATACTTTAATTAGTCTATATCTTTCTTATATGAAGGCTATTACATTTAATCTTTTAGCGTGGGTGATGCTTCCAATTATGGATGGTTTTGCTAAATATTTAAGCGCTGAATTACCTGTATTACAAATCACTTGGGCAAGATATTTTTTTACTGTGGCGTTCACTTTACCAATTATGTTTTTCTTTTTTCGAGAAAATCTCGTTTGGACAGACAAACCAAAGCTACAATTTATAAGAGGCTTAATACTTTTAACTGCAAATATTTGTTTTTTTTATGCCATTTCAGTAATCTCTTTAGCAAAAGCGTTAACTTTGGCATTTGTTGCACCTTTGATTGTTACAGCATTTTCTCCAGTTTTTTTAGGTGAGAAGGTTGGATTTAGAAGATGGTCAGCTGTAATTATAGGATTTATAGGATCCTTGATTGTTATAAGACCTGGTTTTGTAGAAATTAATTTAGCAAGTATTGCTGCACTTGGAACAGGAATAATGTATGGATTTTATTTAATTATTACTCGTAAGTTAAGTACTTCAGATAACCCTTTATTAACTTTATTGTTAACCGGTGTAGTAGGGGCTGTTATCATTTCATGTGTAATGCCTTTTGTTTGGATCAAGCCAACAATTAATCAGTGGTCAATGATGGCTGCTATTGGTGTATTTGCCTGCGTAGGTCATTTATTTCTAATATTATCTCTAAAATACGCTGATGCTTCAAAATTAGCTCCATTTAGTTACTTTGAGATCATTACAAACATAATTATAGGTTATTATTTCTTTAGTGATTTCCCTGATAATTGGACTTTCTTAGGTTTGTTTTTTATTGTATTAAGTGGAATCTACATCTCAAGAAGAGAGAACTTACTTAAAAAAGTCAAATAATAGGTAATATTTATTTACTATTATC
>NZ_JBNGZH010000024.1:0-3922 GCF_052049775.1 Candidatus Pelagibacter sp.
TTTATTTAAATGTTAGAATTTTTTAATTTTGTATAATTCTCTAAAAAGTCTTTTTTCGTCTATTTTTCGATAAACTAAATCTAATTTCTTACAATTTTCCATAAAATTAATTTTAATGTCAATTTTACTTTTGACGAAGAATATGTCTTTATTAAGCCTCGACTTAATTTCTTTGTTATCAATTATCGTTTCATGTAATTTTTCACCTGGTTTTAAACCAGTGATTTTATATAGAAACTTGTAATTTGGATTTATTCTCGATTTTAATTCACCTAAATTTTTTGCTAATTTCAAAATATTTAGAGATTTTCCCATATTTAAAACAAAAATTTTATTTTTTGATGGAATCTTGATTGTTCTGAGAACTAAATGGCAAGCTTCAGAAATTGTCATAAAATATCTAGAGGCATTTTTATGAGTAATATTTATTGTTTTATCTAAATTAATTTGGTCTAAAAAATTTGTAATTGCAGAACCGGAGCTTCCAAAAACATTTCCAAATCTTACTATATTTATTAAATTTTTTTTGTTAATGAACTGATTATAAAACTCACAAATTTTTTCAGCATATCTTTTTGAATAACCAAGAACCGATTTTGGATTAGCTGCCTTATCTGTAGAAATAAAAACCATTTTTATTTTATATTTATGAGATAAATCACATAAATTTAAAGTAGCAAATATATTGTTTTTTACAGCTGAAAAAATATTGTTCTCTAGAATATTAACATGTTTATAAGCTGCTGCATGAAACATATAATCAACTCTTTCTTTTTGTAAAATTTTTTCAATATACTTTTTATTATTTATATCGATTAATTTTATATGTAGCCTTCTATCTTTAACGTTATTTTTTAAATTAAAAACTGCTATCTCTGATTTATCCAAAGCTATGATCTTTTTTACATCTTGTTGAATTAATTGTCTGCAAATCTCAAATCCTATGGACCCCCCCGCACCAGTAACTAAAACATTTTTTTTTGCAAAGTGGTTTAATTTACTAATTTTTATTTGTTTTCTTCTCAATATATTATTAATCTCATCGATATTTAAATCGTTTATACTAATTTGATCTGAGAATAGAAATTTCTTTTCTGGTAAAAAACGTACATCAAAAAAATCTTTTTTAATTTTTTTTATCAATTTATCTCGCTTCAACTTATTTATTGAGGGTATTGATAAATATATTCTTTTAATGTTTGTTTTCTCTTTTATTTTTAAAATATCTGAATAACTAATTATAGGAATACCTTTTAAAATTGAATTTTGAATTTTTATATTATCATCAACAAAGCATAGAACATCTTCATGAATTTTAATCAATTCATCATATAGTTGTTGCCCTGCATAACCAGCACCATAAATTACAACTGATTTAGAATTTAGTTGACTTTTATCTTGATAACTCTTTATCCTTTTTTTAATTTTAATTTTAGTATTTATGCTTCTTTTTAAGTATTGATTTAAATCATTAAATTTAAAGTTTCCTATTTGTGAAAGTAATTTTGATGTATCAGCAATTGAGTTTTGAACTTCATTAATTTTATTTATTTTAATTAATTTATTTTTTGATATTTTTATAATTTCAACAATATCTCTGATTAAAAAACCTCTTCCAGTTCCAAGGTCATAAATTCCTTTTTTTATCCTTTGCCTAAGAAAAATTTTATAGATCTTTCCTATATCTTCCAAATGAATAAAATCTCTTAAAGAAAGTCCCTCGTTAATTAAGTAGATATTTGATCCTTTTTTTTTGGCTCTAATAATTTTTTCTATAAATGAAAATGTATCTTTCTTATTTCCATATGTATTAAAAATACGCATTATGAAATAATCTTTTTTATTTCTATTACAATAATTAATGACTAATTTTTCAGCAGCTAGCTTAAAAGATGAGTATAATTCTCTATTATACACATCTATTTTATCATCTTTAAGACTCTCTTTTAGACCATAGACGCCAGAACTACTGGTATAAATAATTTTGTTAATCTTGTTGGCTGGAAGAGTGTTTAATACTGTAATTATTTTTTTTAGAGATAATTGAAGAAATTTGTCATAATTTTTGAAATTTAATTCATTCAAAAATTTTGAAGGATAAAAGTTATTAAATATGAGGTTTACTTTTCTATAAGTTTTAATTTCTTTTCTGATCTGACTCGAGATCAATTCATTTGCAGAAAAAGCTATTGAGTTTTTTATGTGTTTTAAGTTCGCTTCTGTAATAAAGCTATTTTTACCTATAATTATATTTTTTATCATTGTGTTTTAAAAATGTGATTAATATTAGATACAAAAACGTAAAAAAGAAAAAGGATAAATAGAAATTTATTTTTAACACAGAAAACATAAATATGGGGCAGATAGAAAGGATAATTAAAATTAAATTACTATTTAATAAAGAAAATCTTTTTACAAGTAGATGATGAATATGATTTCTGTCCCCAAAAAAAGCATTTTTTTTATTCAATATTCTTGTAAATGTTAATCGAACTAGATCAAAGCCTGGTAAAATAAGTAAAAGAAAGATTTCATCAGCAAAAAAGATATTTTTATTTACATTGTGCTCATAAATAAGAGAAATAGAGACGACTGAACTTAATAAAAATACCCCACAATCTCCTAAAAAAATTTTATCAGTAAGATTTAAAGCTAATAAAAATATCAATACAATGATGTTAAATAGATAAAATTCATTATAATTATTTGTAATATATAGATATAAAAAAATTATAATAAAAAAGATACAAGATTGTCCATTTATTCCATCATAAAAATTAAGTGAGTTTGTTAAAATTAATATACAAAATAAGGTGAAAAAAATTGAAAAATTTTCAAAAAAAATTTTGTTTTCATAAAATGAAATAGATACCTTATTTATGACTAAATTATTATTTAGGTAAAGAGCCATTAGAACAATCAACATTGAAAAAAGAAATTTTTTGTTTGGTGATAATTTTATTTTGTCATCATAAAAACCTAATATGAAAAAACCTATTATAAGAAATAACATACCTAAAAGATTATCAAGTTCAAAATGATTTATAAAAAAGTTATTTTCCAAAAATTCTTGCGATAGAAAGTATGATAAATAATTTATCATTAAAATAATACCACCCAGTAATGGAGTTTTTCTTTTATGAATTTTTAATTTTTTGTCAGGAACATCATATGTGTTTACAAATCTAGCTATTGTATCAAGATAATAAAATATTATTATATTTAAAATTAATGTGACTAAGATCATTTGAGTATAACTTTTCTAAAACTATAAATATAAATTCCAATATAATAATAACTAATTATTGATATCCAATTATTAAAAAAATTACCACTTGGCACTAGTGGAAAAAAATTTACAATAATAGCTATAGAAGCTATATAAAAGCTATATTTATTCTTTAGGTCCATATTTTTTTTATAAACCTTAGACAAACTTATGATCACAAATATTGAGCCAAAAACATAAAAAAATATTCCAATCAATCCCGTCTCTGATAATAATTGCATAAAAATGTTGTGCGGGTGAGTGGAACACATACCTATCTTGCTATTATATTCAACCTTCCTGCAATAATACCTAAAGCCCTCTGGACCTTTTCCAAAAATTGGAGATTGTTTAAAAAGATTGTAGGCTAATAAATAATGCCCATTATGATCAGTAGAAAAAATTTGAATATTTTGTTTTAAATCTTTAGTCAAATCCCCCAAATTTTTTTTATCAAGCTGAATATCTCTTTTTGTTAAAAAAAAACTATTTGTTATTTGATTAAAAGTTTTAATAAAAATTCTGTTAAATGGATCAGATTTCCCAAAATTAGTAATGAATGTTGACATTATAAATAATAAAAAAATTAAAAAAGATTTTAATAATATTGCTCTCAAATTATGAAGATAAAATATAAATAAAATTGTGGCTAAA
>NZ_JBNGZH010000025.1:0-36187 GCF_052049775.1 Candidatus Pelagibacter sp.
TTGATTTTTTATCGATTTAGCTATATAACTTTTCAAATTTATTTCTAAATTTCTATCTAAAATAATTCTTTTTGGGGAGAATTGATCAAAACCCTCCAACCTACAATTTAGTTTTGGATTATCGATATTTAGTGTTTTAACAGAAATCATTATACCATCACTTTTTAATCTTAAATAATGAGTTAATTTATCAGATGTTTTATCAGTAATTTTTTTTGATATTTCGCTATAAATAATCTTATTTTTTGATACTGCAATTTTTCCAATTACATATGGTAGACACTTTTTTCTATTAAAAAAATAAGATCTGTATAAATTTTCTGCATCTTTTCTTAAAAGTCCCTTTTTAACTTTAATGTTGTTTTTTCTTAATATTGAATAACTCTTGCCTTTTACTTTTAAATCAATGTCATCCATTGAATAATAAACTTCCCCAATCTTATTCTTTATAATATTTTTGGTGCAGGGCGGAGTTTTTCCATAATGATTACATGGCTCTAAAGTAACATACATTTTTGAGTCTTTTAAATTTTCTAAACAATTAAAAATTGCGTTATGTTCAGCATGAGGTCTGCCATTATAGCCTGTTTGTCCTATAGATATTATTCTATTATTCTTTACTATTACACATCCAACCGAAGGATTGTTTCCTGTTAAACCTCTTCGCGCATTAGCTAAGTTTAAAGCTAATTTCATGAAATTTTTATCTTGAGTTGAAAATTTATCTTTTTTTGTAGACATCTAGTTTGTCCACAAATTGTACAAAATCTTGTTCTTCTCTAAAATTTCTATAAACAGAGGCAAATCTAACATAAGCAACTGGATCAAGTTCTTTTAAACCCTCCATGACCATAGTTCCTATTGTATTACTAGAAATTTCATTTTGACCAAGTTCCTCAAGTGATCTAGAGATCCGACTTATAAATTTTTCAACAGTTTCGGTATCTAAAGGTCTTTTTTTTAGTGCAATGTAAATTGATTTTGCAAGTTTATCTCTATCAAAAGCAGATTTTCTTCCATTTTTTTTTACCACCATTAATTCTCTAAATTGAACTCTTTCAAAGGTAGTAAATCTCGCACCACACACGCACAATCTTCTTCTACGTATAGCGGTGCCATCCTCTGTTGGACGTGAGTCTACAACGGAGGTCTCACCTTTCTTACATATTGAACAAATCATCTATTCAAATTTTTATAGATTGGAAATGAAGAGCATAAATCAATTACTTCTTTCCTAACTTCTTCCTCTATTTGACTGTTATCTTCTGGATTTTTAGATAATCCTTTTATTACTTTGGTTATTAATTCACCTACTTTTTCAAATTCTTTTAAGCCAAATCCTCTTGTTGTAGCAGCTTGTGAACCAAGTCTAATACCTGAAGTTATCATTGGTTTTTCTGTATCAAAAGGGATTCCATTTTTATTACAAGTGATATTGGCTCTACATAAACTCTCAGAGGCTATATTTCCTTTTACACCAAAAGGTCTCAAGTCAACTAACATTAAATGTGTATCTGTACCACCTGAGTAAATTTTAAATCCATTATTTTTTAAAGTCTCTGCTAACATTTTAGCGTTTGCTAAAACATTCTTTATGTAAGTTTGGAACTCTGGTTTTAATGCTTCATAAAAACCTGCAGCTTTAGCAGCGATGATATGCATTAAAGGGCCACCTTGATAACCAGGAAAAACAGCTGTATCAAATTTTTTTCCAAGATCTAAATCATTTGATAAAATTATCCCACCACGTGCACTTCTGAATACTTTATGTGTTGTGGATGTTACGACATGTGCATAGTCACAAGGATTTGGATATCCTTTGCCAGCTACTAAACCGGAAAAATGGGCCATATCTACCATAAGATATGCACCAACCTTATCAGCTATTTCTCTAAATCTTTTAAAATCAATTACTCTTGAATACGCACTACCACCTGCAATAATTAATTTTGGTTTATGTTCTAGAGCAAGTTTTTCGACATTATCATAATCAATTAATTCAGATTTTTTATCTACGTCATAACTTATTGCATTAAACCATTTACCCGACATTGAAATTTTCAATCCATGAGTTATGTGACCTCCTGAATTTAAGCTCATACCCATAAAGGTGTCGTTTGGTTTTAACAAAGCTAAAAATACAGCACCATTTGCTTGAGCACCTGAATGAGGTTGAACGTTTGCGTATTTACAATTGAAAAGTTTTTTTATTCTCTCAAGTGCTAGTTGTTCTGCTACATCTACATGTTCACAACCATTATAATATCTTTTTCCTGGATATCCTTCTGCATATTTATTTGTTAGAACTGATCCTTGAGCTTCTAATACAGCTTGTGAAACTATATTTTCAGAAGCTATTAACTCAATGTGATTTTGTTGTCTAATTAACTCATCATTTATTGCTTTAAATAAATCTGGATCAGATTTTGAAAGACTTTTTTCAAAAAAATCTTGGTAAGAAGAATTTATATATTTTGTTTCACTTGACATTTTTTCCTTATATTTTTTTTACTCTTTTTTTATGTCTACCACCCTCAAATTTAGTATTAATAAATGCTTCAATACATTTAAAGGCAGTATTTTTTTTTGTCAATCTAGATCCTAATGTTATAATATTAGCGTTGTTATGCAATCTTGATAATTTAGTGTTTTTTATTGAATAACACATCGCTGCTCGAATTTTTTTGTGTTTATTTGCAGCCATTGACATTCCCATACCTGAACCACAAACTAAAATACCCATATTTTTTGAGTTAACGCTGACCTTTTTACACAATTTATGAGCATAATCTGGGTAATTTACTGAGATCTTTGAGTTATCAGTTCCAAGATCATGAAAATTATATCTTTTAAGAAACTTCTTTTTAATTTGTTCTTTCAAATTATATCCAGCGTGATCTGAAGAAATAAATATTTTTTTCAAATTAGTTAAATTTGTAATCTAAAACGCATGCAACTAAATGGATTCTATTTTCCTCTCCTCCATTAAATGCGTTGTGATATTTAGTATTATTAGTAATCCAGACAGATCCATCTGCAGGCATATGTTTCGCAACATTATCAATAACCATTATAGAGCCCGGGTTAGTAATTATCGGAATATGTAGTCTAGGCTCCGGATCTCTGTGCCAACTTAAAGTTGATCTTGGCTCCTTTAATAAAATTCTTACACGTCCTAATTTATACTTTGATGAAAGGACATCAAACACTTCTTTGAAATAAGTATGTTTGTAATCTTCAATAAATTCAGAGTAAGCAGATTCATCAATCATTTCATCTCTCATAGCTTCTTTTCCAGAAGAGTCTGGTTTAGTCCAGAACACACCTCTTGCTTTATTACCCTTAATAGAGTCTGGATCACCTGGTATTTGTGTTAATGAAATGGCACCAAAATTTGAAACTCCATCAACTCCAGAAAAACCCTTGATGGTTAATAATTCTTTATAAGCATTTTGAAGTTTGTTTACATCAAACTTAATATCCTGTTTTTGAAAATCGTTAAAATTTAAATTCATTAGTAATTTATTGTCTCCTGATGTTGTTTAATATCTTTTTTAAGATATATTTGTATATAACATTTGTCGCATATTTTAAATAGATTTAAACATGATTACAGGAAAATTCCCAGCATTAAGACTAAGACGCAATAGAAAAACTGATTGGTCAAGAAGGTTAATTGAAGAAAATAATCTTACACCTAATGATTTTATTTTACCCATTTTTCTAATTGATGGAAAAAATAAAAAACAATCTATTAAATCAATGCCTGGTGTTTACAGGCACACAATCGATAAATTAAATAATATAGTAGACAAAGCAATTAAAAAAGGCATACCTATGATTGCATTGTTTCCATACACTGAAAAAATAAAAAAAAACGACTTAGGTATCGAGGCTCTTAACGAAAATAATCTGGTTTGTAGGGCACTACAAAAAATAAAGAATAAATATAAAAATGAGATTGGAATAATGTGTGATGTTGCATTAGATCCATATACCTCACATGGTCATGATGGTCTTTTACAAAATAAATATGTGTTAAATGACGAAACCATAAAAATTTTATTAGATCAATCTTTGTTACAGGCACAAATGGGTTGTGATGTTTTAGCGCCATCTGACATGATGGATGGTCGAATTGGTGAAATTAGAAAATATCTAGACAAACATAATTTTAAAATGACACAAATACTTTCTTATGCTGTTAAATATGCATCAAGTTTTTATGGTCCTTTTAGAGATGCAGTAGGTTCAAAAAACTTATTAAAAGGAAATAAAAAGAATTATCAAATGGATTATCGAAATAGTGATGAAGCTTTAAGAGAGGTTGCTTTGGATATTAAAGAAGGAGCTGATATGGTTATGGTTAAACCTGGACTACCATATCTTGATATTATTAAAAAAGTTAAAGAAAACTTTAAGATTCCAGTTATGGCATATCAAGTCTCAGGTGAATATTCTTTATTAGAATATGGAATTAAAAATGATTTAACTGATCGAAATATTATTTTAGAAAGTCTTATTTCTTTTAAAAGAGCAGGAGCAAATGCTATTGTTAGTTATTATGCTGATAGATTAGACCAAATTATTAAATAATTATTTTAAAGTATTAATAAATTGTAATCTGCTGATTGGTTGGTTTAGGTTATTGGGCTTTAAAATTGACTTTTCAAGATAATCACTCAACAATTTAAGACCTGTTAGTAAAGATCCTATATCTTCAGTTGAGTTATTTTTATCTATTAAAAAATTAGGTATAATTCTTTTTTCTTTTGATGACTTCGATATATATCGTTTTTGATCACCAATAATTTTTTCATTAACTAAATTCTCAAAATTTAAGTCATAGCCTAGAGATTTAAATAATTCCAACTCCCAAAAGATATAATTTTTTATCCAGTCTTTAGAGTTCAATAAAACATAAAATTCTTCTAACAAAGAAAATATCTTTACATTTTTTTGTGACTCAGCTGTAAGCAATTTAACCAAATTCATAGCTGAGGAAATACAACTTAGTTTTTGATGATTATCAAAATATAATGGAGATAAAGCTTCTTGAATCTCTACTTTAAAATAACCCATGCTATTTTCATTTTTAGAATTATAATTTACATACAGTTTATTTCCTATTTGAAGATAATTCTTAATTTTTTTTGAAGTTCCACCGAAAATAATACCACTCACTTTACCAAAATTTTTAGTATAAATTTCGGATATTAATGAATTTTCATTATATCTATTTTTATTCAATAAAAATCCAATATCATCCCATATCATAATTTACTCTGATTTTGTAAACATTTAATAGCAGCATTTTGTTCAGCATCTTTTTTTGAACTACCCTCTGCTAAAAAAAACTTAGTATCAATTAATTTTACACCAACTTTAAAAAGAGGTTTATGTCTTGGTCCAGTATTTGAAATAAGTTTATAAATAGGTAATTTCTTAAATCTTTTTAAAGAGAATTCTTGTAATTTTGTTTTTGCATCTATTTGAGTAATAACACTGTCTTTAATATTTTCTGACCATAATTCTAAAATAAATTTTTCTACAGAATTAAAACCTTTATCTAGATAGATAGATCCTATTAATGCTTCACAACAATCAGAAACAACTTTATCTTCTACTATTTTTTTCTTTTTTTTAATATCTAAAGTTAAAATATATTTATCAAGGTTAATTTTTTTTGCGATTTGTAAACAGGTTTTCTTATTTACTAATGATGCATACTTTTTATCTAATATACCCTCTTTTTCATTGGGGTAAATTTCCAGAAGCTTTTTTGCAATTACTAATCCTAAGACACGATCTCCTAAAAATTCTAATTTTTCATTATTAATTTCTTTGCTATAGCTTTTATGAGTTAATGATCTAACTAACAAATCTTTGTCTTTGAAGTTGATCTTAATCTTTTTTTCTAAAGTTTGATAATTAATTTTCATTATTTGATCTTTTGAAAGAATCTATCAAATCTGATTGATTTGTTCCATTTCCAAAATGAAAAAATACTTCCAATAGATCTATCTGATGAGAAGAAAATAAATTGGGCCTTTCCTACAAGATTATCTTTGTGTACATATCCTACACTTGATAAATATCTACTATCCTTAGAACAATCTCTATTATCTCCTAAATAGAAGTAGTGATCCTTTGGAACTATAAATTTATCAGAATTTTTAAAAGTATAATCTTTTAAGTAAACAGTTTTATGTTTCTTTCCATTAGGTAAAATTTCCTCAAAAGTAAATACATCAATGTTTCTATTTCCACAGAATATTTTATCACTTTCTGAGATTCTGGATTTTAAAACCTCTGAGTTATTTATATACAAATTTGAATTAATAAATTGTACTTGGTCTCCGGGCAAACCAATTAATCTTTTTATATAGTCAGTTCTATTATCTGCAGGAGTTTTGAATACTACAACATCTCCCCTTTTTGGCTCACTGAACATTATCCTTCCTGTAAAAATAGGTGGGCTGAATGGAAATGAATGTTTGCTATAACCATATGAATATTTAGTAACAAATAATCTGTCTCCAACTAACAGATTGGGCTCCATGGATGAAGATGGTATATAAAATGGTTGGAGAAATATAGATCTAATAAAAATAGCAATAATTAATGCATAGAATAAAGTTTTTATGTTTTCTTTAAAGAAATTTTTATCTAACATTATCTTTTAACCAAAATTGTAAATGCTATTGAATGATCTTTTTCATCAGATAGTGAGAGAAACAAGTCATATTTCTTAATTTTGAATTTTTTTTTTATAATTTTATCAATTTTTTTTGATTTATAGAAAAAAGGTTTACCCATTTTATCATTTAAAATTTCAATATCTTTGAAACTTAAATTATCTCTAATTCCAGTACCAAATGATTTTGATAAAGCTTCCTTAGCTGCAAACCTTTTTGCAAAAAAATTTGTTTTATTAACTTTATTTTTAGAAAATTTAAGTTCATTTATTCCAAAAGTTCTTTTTATAAAGTTTTGGTTTCTAATCAAAGGCTGAATTCGTCTATTGTTTACTATATCAACTCCAATTCCTAATATTTTCATTAGTGTTATTTAATAATTTTTTTGAATTTTTTTATTACTTTGGATAAACCAAAAAAAACCGACTCACCGATTAAATAATGTCCTATATTGAATTCTTCTATTTCTTTAAATCTAGATAATAATTCAGTTGTTTTATAATCAAGTCCATGACCAGCATGAACTTCTAAACCAATTTTCTTTGCAATAATTGAACATTTTTTTATTCTATTAAGCTCTTTAGAATAATTCTTCCTCAATTTTACTAATCTAGAAAGTCTACCTGTATGAATTTCAACACAATCAGATCCTAGTTTGTATGAGGTCTTGATATCATTAATTGATGGATTAATAAATAAACTAGTTCTAATTTTTTTTTTTTTAAATTTCAAAATTATATTCTTAAGTTTATTTTTATTTTTATTTAAGTCTAAACCTCCCTCTGTGGTAACTTCTTTTCTATTTTCTGGCACTAAACAAATATAATTTGGTTTTATTTTTAACGCTTTGCTTATCATTTTTAGGTTAGTTGAGATTTCCAAATTAACTAAAATATTTTTTAAGGAACAAATTTTTTTTGCATCATTATCTTTTATATGTCTTCTATCTTCACGAAGATGAATTGTTATTGAGTCAGCACCTGCTTTCTTAACAAATTTAGCTGCTAATATCGGATCTGGATGTAATTCACCTCTAGCATTTCTCAGGGTTGCTATGTGATCAATATTTACTCCAAGACGTCTCACTTCGTGTATCTACTTCCTGGTGTTGAAATTGGAATTAATTTCAATTCGTTTGGAATTTTGTTCTTTTTATAAGTTGGAACAAAAATTTTGAGGTGTGAAACTATATTTTTTTTTATCTTTAAATTATTTTTTGATGATCTATCAATAATTGTTGCAAAACCTATTAATTTTGCTTTTGAATTTTTAATCAATTTTACACATTCCATGCTTGATTTACCTGTGGTTATAACATCTTCGATGATTAATACTCTTGATCCTTTTTTAATTTGGAAACCTCTTCTTAATTTAAATTTTCCTTTTACTCTTTCACAGAAAATAGTTTCTTTTTTAAGTAATCTGCCAATTTCATAACCGATTACTATACCTCCCATTGCTGGTGATAAAATTAAGTCGAAGTTTTTAAATTTTTTCTTAATTTTTCCGGCTAAAGATTTACAAATTTTCTCTGCCTTATGTGGAAAACTTAATAGTTTTGCGCATTGAATATATCTTGATGAGTGTAATCCAGAAGATAAAACAAAATGTCCCTCTAATAATGCATTAGTTTTTCTTAAAATATCTAAGGATTTTTTGTGTGAAAGCATTTCTTTTATCTTCGTGTCTAATTATCTTAAATTTTATACCTTTTTGTTTTAGCTCTGCAATAAAATTAGTGAAATTTTTTAAATCCCTTATGATTAATTGAAATTTAAAATTTATATAGTTGGGGTTTTTGCCTGCCATAACAAGGTTTGAAATATTCAGTTTATGCTCTCCGATTAAAGAACTAACATTACCAAGCTGACCGGGTTTATCTGGTAAAGATATCCATAAAGTAGTATTGTACTTTTTTACTCTTTCCTCTTTTCTTTCTCCCTTTTCATGCCAATAACGTCTTATAGCTGCCCTTGCTTTTCCTGTTTTTGTTATTGGTATCCAATGCAATGATGGTGAATGATTTTTAGAGGTAATAATTTTAACTCGATCTCCATTTCTTAAAATAGTTTGGAGTTCACTTTTATTACCATTAATTTCACATCCAATTGCAGTATCTCCTATTTTAGTATGTACGGCATATGCAAAATCAATTGGAGTAGCATCTTTTGGTAATTTAATAACCGATCCTTTTGGTGTAAAGCAAAATACATTTTCTTGGAACATTTGTAGTTTTGTATATTCATATGAATGTTCTGGATTTTCATTTTTTTCAATGATTTCTACTAAATCTTTTAACCAGTCATATTCTTTCCAAGTTAAAGAATTAAATTTCTCAGAAGATTTATATTGCCAGTGTGAAGCAATACCCCTTTCAGCGAAATCATGCATTTCTGTTGTTCTAATTTGAATTTCTATAGGTTTTTTATTAGATCCAATAACTGCTGTATGAATTGATTTATAACCATTAATTTTAGGTGAAGAGATATAATCTTTAAATTTGCCAGGTATACAATTGTATTCTTTATGTATTGTCCCTAAAGTTTTGTAACAATCATCAATATTTTTTAAAATTATTCTAAATCCAATAATATCAGTTATTTGCTCAAGAGAAACTCGTTTCTTTTGAACTTTTCTCCAAATAGAAAAAGGTGTTTTACCTCTTCCATAAATTTTGGATTGTATATTATTATCATTTAACAAAGTGTTTATTTCATTAGAAAGAGATTCGAAAATATCTTTTTTGTTAGATTTGATTTCATCTAATCTATTTTGAATTAGTGTTCTTGCATCATTATTCAAAACTTCAAAAGATAAATCTTCTAGCTCATCACGAATTCTATGCATTCCCATTCTATCAGCTAATGGTGCATAAATTTCCATTGTCTCTTGTGCAATTCTTTTTCTTTTATCTTCTTTGGTGATAGCTTTTAACGTTCTCATATTATGTAAACGATCTGCAATTTTAACTAACAAAACTCTTATATCTTTTGAGGTAGCTAAAATAAGTTTTCTAAAGTTTTCTGCTTTTGAGTTAGTGGTTGCGGTGTTTTCAAAAACTGAAATTTTTGTAACACCATCAACTAAATCTGCAACCTCTTCACCGAATTCTCCTTTAATGGTCTCGTAAGTAGCATAGGTATCTTCGATTGTATCATGTAATAAACCAGTAGTAATAGTAGCGCTATCTAATTTAAGATCTGTTAGGATATTTGCGACTTCTATTGGATGTACTGAATATGGGTCACCTGAAGCTCTCTTTTGATTACTATGTGCTTTAACAGCAAAATCATAAGCTTTATTCAGTTTTTCAGGGTTTAAAAATTTGTTATAAATTTTTACTTTATTTATTAAATCTTCAGAATTAAGCATCCAAACACTATATCACTAAATTAAATTTGTTTAATAGACCTAATGTCTCTATTTTTTAATGATAATAATAGTTTTTTTATGGAATGTTTTGAAACTGGATGTTTCCAATTTTTATCTATCTCAAATAATGGAAAAAGGACGAAATTTCTTTTATGCATTCTTGAATGAGGTAGATTTAATTCACCTTTCATTTTTCTTCTATTAAAATCAATTATATCGATATCGCACTCTCTAGGAGCATTTCGAAGTCTTTTCTTTCGTCCCAGGCTTGTTTCAATAGTTTTACAAACACTTATTAATTCAAAAGGTGATAATTTAGTTAGAACCTTAACTACAACATTGTAAAATTTAGGATTGTTATTATCAGGCCAAGACAAACTCTCATAATAGCTTGATGATTTTACTATCATAATATCATTAAGAATTAATTTTGATTTAGCTAATTCAATATTATTGATTTTATTTCCAAGATTAGAACCTATACCTAAATAGACAGGATTAACTTGATTTTCTAATATATCTTGCTCTATCACGATTCCAGTCTCTTTGTTTTTTTACTGCTCTTTTATCAAATTGTTTCTTACCCTTGGCTACAGCTAACTCTAATTTTGCTTTTCCTTTTTTAAAATACATTTTTGTAGGTACTATTGTAAGCCCGTCTCTTTGCATTTTCCCAATTAGTTTATTAATTTCTCTCTTATTTAATAATAATTTTCTTTCATCGGTTGGATTATGGTTTGAATAACTAGCTTGCTTATAAGATGCAATATGTGAATTTATCAAGACTATTTCACCTTTTTTTTCTATTGCGTAAGAATCTGCTATGTTAACTTTACCATTACGAATTGATTTTATTTCAGAACCTTTTAAGACAATACCTGCTTCAAACAAATCCTCAAAAAAATAATTGAAACTAGCTTTTTTATTAAGACAAATTATTTTTAAACCACTATTGGTTTTTTTTTTCATTAAACTAGTTTTGCAGAATGAAGTGCTTTTTTAACGATATCCTTAGTTTCAGCTGTCACTTTTACAAGAGGTAGTCTTACATTATCATCACAAAGATTTAATAATTTTGCTGCGTATTTTACTGGACTTGGATTACTTTCGACAAACATTGCATGATGAAGAGGTTGTAATATTTTATCAATTTTTTCAGCCTGTTTAATTTCATCATTATTTTCAGATTTTGAAAATTTTTGAAAATCAGAGCAAAGTTTCGGAGCAATATTTGCTGTAACACTTATAGCTCCCACTCCACCTCTTTTATTAAATTCTAAAGCATTATCGTCATTGCCAGTTAATTGAATGAATTCATTTCCCATCTTTTTTAAAGTTTGTTCAACCCTATTTAGGTCTCCAGTTGCATCCTTAACACCAATAATATTTTTCAATTCAAATAATCTAGCCATAGTATCAACTGACATATCAATAACCGATCTCCCAGGAATATTATAAATTATTATAGGTATTCCACATTTGTCATTTATTGCTTTATAATGTTGGTATAAGCCTTCTTGTGTTGGCTTGTTATAATAAGGTGTTACAATAAGAGCGCCTGTAGCTCCAATTTTTTCTGCATGAGTTGTAAGTGAAATAGCCTCCTCTGTAGAGTTCGATCCTGTACCTGCAAAAACTGGTAATTTTCCATTACTTTCTTTTACACATAACTCAATCACTCTTTCATGTTCATCATGACTTAAAGTTGGTGACTCACCAGTTGTTCCTGCTGGAACTAATCCATTTGTCCCATTTTGGATATGAAAATGAATTAAATTAATATATGTCTCATCATCAAGTTTATCATTTTTAAACGGGGTGACTAAAGCAACATTTGATCCTTTAAACATAAATACTTATAACATACATTGTAGATTCATATAGTAAAAGATTATGATTAAAAAAATCTTATTTTGGATAGTATTGATTAATTTATTCGGTCTACAAACTATAGCTCAATCTGACATAATCCCATTAAAAAAACCTATCCAATCTGATGAGCTAACACAAAAAAAATTATTAATAGATGTACTAAAACCCTTACCCAAACCAATACCAAAAATAGTAACAAAAGAGATAGAAAAAAAAATTGAATCTAAGCCAGAAAAAAAGATAAGTGGACTGATACTTCCCAAAAAAAAACCATTAATCGCTGGAACAAAAAAAACAACAGAAATAAAGATATCAAAATATTATCGTAAAAAAGATTTTGCATTAGCAAAAAAAGCAATTTCCGAAATGAAAAAAGCTAGTTGGACAGCTGCAATTAAAACTGCCAAAAGAGCTAAAGATAAATCTATATATGACTTTATTCAATGGAGGCATTTACTTACCAAGGGAAATCAAGCTTCTTATTATGATTATAAAACATTCATAGATTCAAATGAAGATTATCCCAGAATTGGAAGAATAAAATATTTAGCAGAGCATAAACTTTCTACAGAAAAAGTTAGTCCACAAAAAATTATAGAATGGTTTGGTCCTGCGGAACCTTTAAGTGGTTTTGGTAAAATGATATTGGGTGAAAGTTTTATTCTTAATGGTAATAAGGAAAAAGGAATAAGATTCATTAAAAAAGGCTGGATATCAGCTGAATTGTCTAAAACAGATTTAAGATTTTATCGTAAAAAATTTAAGAAATATCTTAATGCAGACGATTATATTAAACGAGCAGAATATCTTGCTTGGAATAATAAATATTGGGATTTAAAACGAATGTTAAGATATTTACCTAAAGATTATGAACTATTATATACAGCGAGACAACTATTGATGAGTAAATCGTATGGTGTCGATAATGCTATTTCTAAAGTTCCATCTAATCTTAAAAATGATGCTGGTTTAAATTACGATAGATTAAAATGGAGAAGAAAAAGAGGAAGAGTTGATAGTTCTGTTGAAATTCTTCTAAATATAAAAAACACAAAAGATTACTTAGTTCGTCCGGATAAATGGTGGATAGAAAGAGAAATAATTTCCAGATCATTAATATATAAAAAAAAATATGAATTAGCTTATAAAATTGCCAGCAACCATGGAATGAATGATGGACCTGAATTTGCTGCTGCTGAGTGGATGAGTGGTTGGATTGCATTAAGTTTTCTAGATGATCCAGTATTAGCCAAAGAACATTTTGAAAATTTTTATAATAATGTTGGATACCCTATTAGTACAGCTAGAGGTGCATATTGGTTAGGTAAAACTTATAAAAAACTTGGTGATAAAGATCTATCTTATAAATGGTTTAAAGAAGCAACAAATTATTTGACCACTTATTACGGTCAATTGGCATTTATGGAAATTAGTCCAAATGAAAAATTTGAGCTTTCAAAAGACATGATTATTAAAAAAGAATATCGTGATTATTTTTTTAAAAAAGATTTAGTCAAATTGATATATTTACTTGATGAATTAGATGAAGATAAATATGCTAAACATATACTAAGACATTTGGCTAATGATGATGTTGCTAGTGGTAGTGAGGTTTTAGCAGCTGAACTTGCAACAAATATAGAACGATTTGATTTTGCTATTCAAATTTCTAAAATAGCATCCTATGAAAAAAGATTTCACAACAAATATAATTACCCAATCATAAGCACACCCAAATATATTAATGGAAGAAAAATTCCAGATAATGCTTTCATTCTTTCAATCATAAGACAAGAGAGTGAGTTTGATTTAAGAGCCAATAGTCATGCTGGTGCAAAAGGGTTAATGCAATTAATGCCTTACACTGCTAAACTAGTTGCCAAACAGGCGAAACTTCCTTATTCGAAATCTAGGTTAACTACTGATGCAGAATATAATATTAACCTAGGATCGCATTATATAGCAGGATTAATTCTTGAATATGACGGTGCTTATCCATTTGCAGTCGCTGCTTACAATGCTGGACCAAAAAGAGTTCGATATTGGAAAAAAATAAACAAAAATCCTCAAAAAAATCAAATTGATTATATCGATTGGATTGAATTAATCAAATTTAAGGAAACTAGAAATTATGTCCAAAGAGTATTAGAAAATTACAATGTTTATAGATACGTACTTGAACAGCAGCCAATCGCAATGAAAGATTTTTTTAAGAATAATCCCTTGTTTTAATAATGGCGGAAGAGGAGGGATTCGAACCCTCGGTACAAGTTTCCTCGCACGGTCATTTAGCAAACGACTGGTTTAAGCCTCTCACCCACTCTTCCAAGAAATTTGTCGCCTTTGATTGTATTGAATAATCAACATTAATAAAGTAATTATTCATTAATTATGAAAAATAAGTATTCAATATTTTCGCTTATTAAAAATGCTTTTTCTTATCATGAAAATTGGGAAAAAGCATGGAAAGACCCTGAGCCAAAAAAAGAATATGATGTGGTAATTATTGGTGGTGGTGGCCATGGTTTAGCAACAGCTTACTATCTCGCAAAAAAACATAATATGAAAAATATTGCTGTTGTTGAAAAAGGTTGGATTGGTGGTGGGAATACAGGAAGAAACACTACAATTATAAGATCTAATTATTTATGGGACGCAAGTGCTGGTCTTTATGATCACGCTCTAAAAATATGGGAAGGCCTTTCTCAAGAATTAAACTACAATGTAATGTTTAGTCAAAGAGGAGTAATGAATCTTGCTCATAATCTTCAAGATGTAAGAGATTTAAAAAGAAGAACCCATGCTAACAGACTTAATGGTATTGATGCGGTATATTTAAATACTGAAGAAGTTAAAAAATTTTGTCCAATAATAAATACATCTCCAGATATAAGATACCCTGTATTAGGTGGAACTTTACAAAAAAGAGCTGGAACCGCAAGACATGATGCAGTTGCATGGGGATATGCACGTGGTGCAGATGAAATGGGTGTGGATATAATTCAGAATTGTGAGGTTAAAGGTATTAAGAGAAATGGCGATACAGTTGAAGGTATTGAAACTACAAAAGGATTTATTAAAACAAATAAAATTGGTGTAGTAGCTGCAGGTCACTCTAGTGTGATAGCTAATATGGCTGGATTAAGGTTGCCATTAGAGAGTAAACCGCTCCAAGCTTTAGTTTCAGAGCCTGTGAAACCAATCATAGATACAGTTGTTATGTCAAATGCTGTTCATGCATATGTTAGTCAATCAGATAAAGGTGAATTAGTAATCGGGGCAGGAACTGATGATTACGTATCGTACTCACAAAAAGGAAGTCATGATATTGTTGAGGGGACATTAAATGCAATTTTAGAGTTATACCCTATCTTTAGTCGTATGAGAATGTTAAGACAATGGGGTGGAATTGTAGATATTTGTCCAGATGCAAGCCCAATTATAAGTAAAACATCAATCAAAGGTTTATATTTTAATTGTGGTTGGGGAACGGGAGGATTTAAAGCTACACCTGGCTCTGGAGATTTGTTTGCGCATACAATAGCCAACGATGAACCGCACAAACTTAATGCTGCATTTAATTTGAATAGATTTGTAAGTGGTGACCTTGTGGACGAACATGGTGCAGCAGCTGTAGCACACTAATGTTTTTAATTAATTGTCCTTTTTGTGGTGAACGAGAACAAAGTGAATTTAAAGCTGGTGGAGAAGCTCATATTGTTAGGCCTAAACAACCAACTGAATTAAGTGACGATCAATGGGCAGAATATTTATTTATGAGAAAAAATATTAAAGGTATTCAATTCGAAAGATGGAACCACATTCATGGTTGTAGAAAATGGTTTAACATGGTGAGAGATACATCAAATGATGAAATTAAAGCCGTTTACAAAATGGGTGAAAAACCACCAGTTAAATAATCAATGACAAAAAATTTAAGAGTTAAAAGTAGTAAATTAGTTGATGAAACATATCGAATTTCATTTAAATTTAATGGTACAACTTATTATGGATTTAAAGGTGATACACTTGCTTCTGCCCTATTGGCTAATAACATCCACCTAGTTGGTAGAAGTTTTAAATACCATAGACCTAGAGGAATTATGACTGCTGGGTCAGAGGAACCAAACGCCATTGTTCAACTTCATAATGGAACTTCAAGAACAGAACCAAATGTACGAGCTACTGAAATAGAAATATATGAGGGTCTTGTTGCTACAAGTCAAAATTGTTGGCCTAGTGTAAAGTTTGATATTGGAGGTATAAACAATTTTTTAAGTCCATTATTACCTGCAGGTTTTTACTACAAGACTTTTATGTGGCCAGCAAGTTTTTGGGAAAAATATGAATATTTTATTAGAAAATCTGCTGGTTTAGGCAAATCACCTGATGTTCCAGACCCTGACATATATGAACACAAATACATTCATTGCGATGTATTAGTTATTGGTGCAGGTATTTCAGGACTTATCGCAGCAAAAACCGCAGCAAAAAGTGGTTTTAAAACACTATTGGTTGAGGAAAAATCATATTTAGGTGGTTCTACAATTTATCAAGACTCAGAATTTTTTAAAATTAACAATCAAAATTCAGCTTCATGGTTAGAAAAGGAAATCAATGAAGTAAAAAAAATTGAAAATTTAGAAATTAAAACCAGAACAAGTGTTGCTGCTTTTCATGGTTATAATTTTTTATTAGCAAGAGAAAATTTAACTGATCACTTGCCACTTGAACAAAGAGAAAATAAAACTCGTCAAAGATTACTTAAAATACGCGCTAAAAAAGTTATTACAGCCACAGGGTCTATAGAAAGACCTTTAATTTTTGACAATAACGATCGCCCAGGGATATTACTTTCATCTGCTATAAAAAAATATGCAGATTTATTTGGTGTAGCATGTGGAGAGAAAAATATTTTATTTACCAATAATGATAGCGTTTATGAAACTGCAATAAGTTTAATTCAAAAAGGGATTAAAGTACAAGCGATAATTGACAATAGAGAAGAAATTGATTCTAAACTTATTAAAGAAACTGAAAAAAACAATATTAAGATTTATAAAGGTTACACAATTGTAGATACATTTGGATACAAAAGAATAAATAGTGTCTCTATAATGAAATTATCTAAAGATGGTCAAAAGGTTATAGGATCAAAAGAAAATATTTCATGCGATAGTTTAGGTATTTCAGGAGGTTGGACACCAGCAGTTCATCTATTTACTCAATCGGGTGGAAAACTTAAATTTAGAGATGATGATCAAGTTTTTATTCCAAATACTTATCCATCAAATCAGATAAGTATCGGAAGTTGTAATGGTGATTTTACTTTAGATGAAATATTAATTAATACGCCTAAATTACTCAAAGAATTTTTAAATATCAAAAAAACCGAATACGAAAATATTGAAATATATTCAGCATTTAACAAATCAAAAAGAAATATTTGGTTATTGCCTTCGAATAAAATTGTAGGGAAAACTAAATCATTTGTAGATTTTCAAAACGATGCAACAGCCAAAGATATTAAATTAGCTTTAAGAGAAGGTTTCAGGTCTATTGAACATGTTAAAAGATATACAACAACAGGTATGGGTACAGATCAAGGTAAACTTGGGAATATGCATGCCTTAGGAATAATTTCCGAAACAGCGTCTTCTAAAATGGGTGAACTTGGTACAACAACATTTAGACCACCCTACACTCCTCTTACATTTGGTACTATCGTTGGAAGAAATGTTGGTAAATATTTTGATATAATAAGAAAAACACCAATTCACGAGTGGCATGTTGAAAACAAAGCTGAATTTGAGAATGTAGGACAATGGAAAAGAGCTTGGTATTATCCACAGAATGGTGAAAACATGCACGAAGCTGTTCAAA
The DNA here is from genome assembly GCF_052049775.1 of Candidatus Pelagibacter sp. Lineage (GTDB taxonomy): Bacteria > Pseudomonadota > Alphaproteobacteria > Pelagibacterales > Pelagibacteraceae > Pelagibacter. The sequence goes on from NZ_JBNGZH010000025.1 coordinate 17,826, forward strand.
GAGAGAGTAAAGCTGCAAGAGATAGTGCAGGCATATTAGATGCATCCACGTTAGGTAAAATTGATATTCAAGGTACTGATGCCTCTGAATTTTTAAATAGAGTTTACACCAACGCTTGGTCAAAACTTGAGATTGGAAAATGTCGATATGGTTTAATGCTGAACGAAGATGGCATGGTCTATGACGATGGTGTTACTACCAGATTAGACGAAAATCATTATATTATGACAACGACAACTGGTGGTGCTGCTACAGTTTTAGGTAAACTTGAAGATTATCTTCAAACAGAATGGCCTGAGCTAGATGTGTATTTGACATCTGTAACTGACCATTACGCAACTATTAGTGTTTGTGGTCCTAATAGTAAAAAGATAATTCAAAAAGTAATACCTGAAATCGATTTATCAGATAAAGATTTTCCTCATATGTCATTTAAGAATTCAAAAATTGGTAATGTGAAATGTCGAGTTATGAGAATAAGTTTTACTGGTGAACAAAGTTACGAAATCAATATTCAGGCCAATTACGCTAAATCAGTATGGGAAAATTGTATGGAGGCAGGAAAGGAGTTTAATATTACTCCCTATGGGACTGAAACAATGCATTTATTAAGAGCGGAAAAAGGATTTATCATAGCCGGTCAAGACACAGATGCAACTATGACACCAATTGATTTACAAATGGATTGGATAATTAGTAAAAAGAAATTTGATTTTATAGGTAAAAGATCTTTATATAGATCAGATACTATAAAGGAAGATAGGAAACAATTAGTAGGTCTTATCACAGACAATCCAGAAGAAATATTAGAAGAAGGGGCACAAATTGTTGCAGATATGAATAAAACACCAATAGAAATGTTAGGTCATGTTACCTCAAGTTATTTTAGTCCAAATTTAAAGAAATCTATTGCTCTTGGAGTAGTTAAGGGTGGAAAAAATATGATGGGTCAAAAATTAATAATTCCAATGGAAAAAAAACAAATCAATGTAACGGTTACAGATCCGGTATTCCTAGACAAGGAGAACAAAAGATTAAATGCTTAATTATTCAAATGTAATTGAAAATGATAAATCTTATCCAGGTTTGCAAATGAGAGAAATAAAACCTGTCATGAAACTTATTATTAGAGGAAAAAAAAGACAGTTTTTATCTGCAGTTGGAAAATCATTAAATCTACTTTTGCCAAATGAAGCAAATACTTCCTCAAGAAGTGATCAATTAACAGCTCTTTGGTTAAGCCCGGATGAATGGATGATTTTTTCAAATGAAATTTTAAAATCAGATGATAATAATTACAATGTAGAAAAATTACTCAATAAAAATATTTGTAAAACAAATTTGGGTGCTGTAACTGATGTCACAGACCAATTTGTATTAATAAATCTTAAAGGTGATAAAATTTTTGATTTATTTGAAACTGGATCTCCGTTTAATTTTAATGATTTTAAATCCAAAAAAGGCCTTGTAACTCAAACAATTTTGACAAAAATTGATATAATTGTTCACAATCAGGACATTAACGATGTAAATTTATTTGTGAGAAGATCCTTTTCAGATCATTTATTTTCATGGATGAATGATAGTGCGTCAAGATTATAGATCTCAATAATAAAAAAAATAATATAACTCTACAAATTATGAAAAAATTACTATTATTAATATTATTTACCTTTTTACCATTCTCACTTAATGCAGACTCAAATTTAGATAAAATACTATCATCAGGTGTATTAAAAGTTGGCACTACTGGAGATTGGGATCCCATGACAGTTAAGGATCCGGCTACTAATAAATATAAGGGTTTTGATATTGATGTCATGAATCAACTTGCAAAAGATATGGGTGTAAAGATTGAATTTGTACCAGCAGAATGGAAAACTATTGTCTCAGGTATAACATCAGCAAGGTATGATATTTCAACAAGTGTAACAAAAACTCCAAAACGAGCTGAAGTAGCAGGATTTACTGATACTTATTACAAATATGCTACTGTTCCACTAGTTCTTAAAAAGAACTTAAAAAAATTCCCAACTTGGGACTCCCTAAATAACGAAAACGTAACAATAGCAACTACTCTTGGTACTTCTCAAGAAGAAAAGGCGAAAGAATTTTTTCCAAAATCAAAATTAAACTCAATTGAAGCTCCAGCTAGAGACTTTCAAGAAGTACTAGCAGGTAGAGCTGATGGTAATATTACAAGTTCAACAGAAGCAAATAAATTGGTTATCAAATATCCTCAATTAGCAATTGTTCCAGATGGTGGAAAAAATCCGGCTTTTTTAGCTATGATGGTGCCAAAAGGTGATACTAAGTGGAACGATTACGTAAATAAATGGATTAAAGATAAAAAATCCTCAGGGTTCTTCACTAAGTTATTAGCTAAATATAATTTAAAGAGTTTATAAAAAATTAGTAATTAGTTTTTAATTCTTTATAACTTGAAGAGTGAGAAATTTACTTTTTTTACTCTTAATTTTCCCATTAACTTCATGCGGTAAAAGTGAATTAAATTGGTTAATCTTGTCTCCAAACAATATTGAAGGATTAACTAACTTAAAGTTTTTATTAAGTGGTTTAACAACCACTATCTATATTAGTATAGTCTCTATAATTATTTCAATTATCCTAGGTCTTTTAGTTGCTATTCCATCACTAGCTAAGAGCAAATTTTTAACCTATCTGAATATTGGATATGTGGAGATTGTAAGAGCAATTCCTTTACTAGTTTTGATTTTATGGATTTATTATGGTTTACCAATTATGACTGGTATAAGTTTTAGTCCTTTTGTTTCTGGTATCATAGCGCTTTCAATTAGTGAGAGCGCTTTTCAAGCAGAAATATTTAGAGCAGGAATTAATTCAATTAAAAAATCACAATGGGAAGCAGGAAGTTCTTTGGGATTAAGTTTTTTTAGAAAATTAAGATTAGTTATCTTACCTCAAGCAATAAAGAATATTTTACCGGCTATAGGTAATCAATTTGTTTATGTTCTTAAAATGTCATCACTTGTGTCAATAATTGGTATTGGAGATTTAACAAGAAAAGCAAACGAATTAGTTGTGACAACTTATCGGCCGCTAGAAATTTATACATTTTTAATTCTCGAGTATCTTGTTTTAATTTTGGTTGTTTCTTTTTTAGTTAGAAAATTAGAGAAAAAATTACAAAAAGATTAATTTTTTTTTCTCCAATCCCAAGGATATTCAAATTTCATAGACCACATTCCTAAATTATTTAATCTTGCATAGTTCTCATCAGGTACAAATTTCTTTGAATATTTTCTATATGCAAAAGCATAACCTTCTTTAACTAAATAACTTGATAAACTGGTATTATTTACAAAACATTCAGCTAAAATTCTTTTATACTGATCCTTACCCTCTTCAACACATTTTATCTCATTATTTCCTATTCTATTAATTAATAATTTTTTTGCTTCAATCCCACAAAAAATTATTTGATTATTCTTACTACAGGTTTGTTTTAATTCAGGGGTATCAATTCCACTAAATCTAATTTTTTTTCCATTTAAATGTATAGTATCACCATCAACAACTTTGATTTCATATGATTTAACATCTTTTAGAGTTAAGAAAAAAGAGGATAGGAAAAAACTAATAACTAAAAATAGCTTTATTTTGTTTAAATACATTATTTAGAAAATACCCAATAAATATTAAAACAGCAATTCCCATAGCCCAATTAGTCACCATAATAGTATAAAAAATATCTTCGTAATCACCACCTCTTATATTTATCACATACCATAAACTTAAAAAAGGAAACGCAGTTAATCTTAAAATACTCAAATAGAGACTATACAAAGGTTTTTTAACAGCTTGAAATACTGCTGTAGTAATAAAAAAGACCGGATAAATTGGTCCAATTAAAGCTGCAACCTTGAGATAAATAGCTCCACTCATAACTGCTTCTTGATTATCAGTAAATAAAGATACGAAAAATTCAGCCCCAAAAAAAATTATTACTCCAGCAACAGTCATAAATGATATTCCAAAAAATAAAGCCTTAGTATAAAGCTCTCTTATTCTATTATAGGCTTTTGCACCAAAATTTTGTCCTCCGATTGAAAGGACCGCAGTATTTAAACCAATAACAGGTAATAAAAAAACCTGCTCTACTCTTAATGCTGCACCATAACCAGCTGTTGCTAAATCCCCGAATTTACCTATGAAATATAAGATGTTAAAAATACCTACACCAATAAACAACATACTGAACATTACTGGCACAGCTTGATTTGTTAATGATTTTAAATATTCAAATTTTGGAATAAAGCATTGAGGTTTAAGGTAATTCCTTATTTGACAATTATTAACCTTAAAAGCTAAATAGATCGTTCCTATTGATTGAGAAATTACAGTAGCAATAGCAAGACCAGCTATTCCAAATCCTGGGATAAATCCATATCCCCATATAAAAAGAGGATTTAAAAAAATGTTAAGAAAAAAACTAAATATCAATACATTTCTATAACTTCTGGTATCACCTTGAGCATTCAGAGTTCCATTTAGAGATATCTGTATCAATACAATAAAAGTTCCGTAGAAAATAATATCTAAATATTCTCTCGTTAAAATTATTCCAGCTTCATCAGAGCCCATGACACCTAAAAGATAATTTGATGCATTTAAACCAAATATTGTAACAATTATTGACACTAATACTGCAAAGATTAAAGACTGAGCCACATATAATGATGCAACTCTTATTTTTTTTTCACCGATTGAATTACCAATTAAAGCATTAGTTGCAGCGCCTAATCCAACACCAACAGCTATAATGGTAAAATATATTGGAAACGATTTCGCAATTGCACCTATTGCTTCTGCAGAGATTCTACCTGCAAACCATGTATCAACTAAGTTATAAAATGTTTGAAACAATGAGCCTACACTTGCAGGTATCGTAACTCTTCTCAATAGTGTCCAAATTGGATCTTTTGTTAATTTTATTGATTTAGACAAAATTATCCTTATTTAAATTCTTTTTGAAAAATATATTTTTTTCCAGATTGCTTTGCTTTGTATATCTGACTTTGTCTCATTCTAAAACGAGATTTTTGGTTTTTTGAGAGTTTATCAATACAATTAGGACAAGTTACACCCTCCTCATATCTTTTAGATTTTTTATCTTTAGTTGAAATTGGTTGTCTACATCCACCGCAAATTGAATAAGTTCCTTGTACTAATCCATGTTTTAGAGTTACTCTATTATCAAATACAAAACACTCACCTTCCCATAAACTGTTTTTTTGTTTGATTTTTTTTAAGTAATTCAAAATTCCACCCTTTAATTGATAAATATTTTTAAAACCTTTTTTTTCTAAAAATACAGAGGCTTTTTCACACCTAATTCCACCGGTGCAAAACATTGCTATTGGTTGATCTTTTTTTAAATTTTTTAAGTATTTTGGGAAATCTCTAAAGTTATCTATATTTGGATTTACCGATTTTTTAAAAGAACCAACTTTATGCTCAAAAGGTTTTCTTGCATCTAATAAAAAAGTTTTCTTATCTTTTATTAATTCATTCCACTTCGTTGGTTCAATATGAGTACTCTTTTTTTTAATTTTATTTGATAGTTTAAGATCCATTGGAACGACTTCTTTTTTAATTTTCACTTTAGATTTGTGGAAAGGTTTAAATTTACATTTTGAATTATTGAAACTATCAAATTCTTTAATACTAAAAATTTTTTTTAATTTGATAATTGTAGCCTTAATGTCTTTATTTTTTCCAGATATAGATCCATTTAAACCCTCTTCTGATACAATAATTGATCCATTTATGTTTTTATTAACTAAAAGATTATTCAATATTTTTTGATTTTTTTTTAAATTATTTATTTTTTGAAATTTGTAAAATCCGAATATAGTGAACATTAAATCTTCCTACAGACAGTCATTCCATCTCCAAAAGGCACCATGACTTTTTCAATTCTTTTGTCCTTTGAAATAAAATGATTTAAATCTCTAATACTTTTCGTATATTTGTCATTTATATCTTTGTTAACAACTTCTCCATGCCATAGAACATTATCAATAATTACTAAACCCTCTTTATTCAATAGATCTAATGAAATTTCATAATATTTTTGGTAATTCATTTTATCAGCATCAATAAAAACTAAATCAAATTTTTCATTTCTAATACTCATCAAACTTTCTAAAGCTGGTTTAATTATAGTTTTAATTTTGTGATTTTGATTAGCTTTTTTAAAAAAATTTTGAGCAATTTTATTTGTTTCTTCATTTTTATCTAAAGCAATTATACTACCCTCGTCTGGTAATGCTAAAGCCATAGACAACGTGCTTAAACCTGTAAAAGTTCCTATCTCTAACACTTTTGTAATTTTGGAAATCTTAATAATCAAATGTAGAAATTGACATTGGGAAATAGATATTTGCATTCTTTTAATATCACCAAGTGATAAGTTATAGTCTATTATTTCTTTTTGAATTGGATGTAATTTTAAACCATTCTTTAGTATGTAATCTTGTAAATGTTTTGTGATATTAAGGTCTGAACCCATAACCTTATAATTTTTTCTTTAGGATCTCATTGATTAATTGAGGATTAGCTTTTCCACCAGATGCCTTCATTGCTTGACCCACAAAAAAACCAAATAATTTTTCTTTACCTTGTTTATATTCGATAGCTTTTTCCCTGTTCTCACTAATTATTTTGTCAATTAGAACTTCTAAAGCCTTTGGATCACTTTGTTGCTTTAATCCTTTTTCCTCAACAATTTTTTGTGGATCTTTATCTCCATCAATCATTAATTCAAAAACAGTTTTTGCTATTTTTCCAGAAATAGTTCCGTTCTTAATTAGATTTATCAATATGGCGAAGTTCTTGGCACTCACTGGACTTTGAGAAATTTCTAAACCTTTACTATTTAAAACAGCAAATAGTTCTCCTGTAATCCAATTGACTGCTAACTTAATATCTTTGTTCTTGCCCATTTTAGCTACAACTTCTTCAAAGTATTTTGCAATATCAATATCAGATACTAAAATATTGGCTTCATAAGGAGACAATTTAAACTCTTCAATAAATCTTTTCTTTTTATCATCTGGAAGCTCTGGAATATCATTTTTAAGTTCTTCAATAAATTTTTCCGATACCTCCAAAGGTAATAAATCAGGGTCAGGAAAATATCTGTAATCATGAGCATCTTCTTTTGATCTCATTGATCTTGTCTCATTTTTTTTCGTATCAAAAAGTCTTGTTTCTTGATCAATAGTTTTGCCCTCTTCTATTAAATCAACTTGGCGATTAGCCTCATATTCTATTGCCATTTGCATAAACTTAATTGAATTAACATTTTTAATTTCACATCGAGTGCCAAATTCTTTTGAGCCTTTTGGTCTTACAGAAACATTCACATCCGCTCTTAAAGAGCCTTCTTGCATATTTCCGTCACAAGTTCCTAGGTACCTCATTATAGATCGTAATTTCTTAATGTAAGCATTAACCTCATCTGGGGATCTTAGATCAGGCTTGCTCACTATTTCCATTAAAGCTACCCCTGATCTGTTTAAATCTACAAACGTATTTTGTGGGTCAAGATCATGAATACTTTTTCCAGCATCTTGTTCTAAATGTAATCTTTCTATACCTACTTCTTTTTGACCATTAGGCATATCCAAAATAACTTTGCCCTCACCTACTATTGGATCTTTAAATTGTGATATTTGATATCCTTGAGGTAAATCAGCATAAAAATAATTTTTTCTATCAAATACAGAGCGTTTATTAATTTTTGCATTAAGACCAATGCCAGTTTTAATAGCTTGTTTAATACAAAATTCATTTATTACAGGTAGCATTCCTGGAAATGCAGCGTCAACTAAACTTACTTGTGTATTTGGTTCAGCACCAAATTTAGTTGATGAAGAAGAAAATAGTTTTGACTCAGATAATACTTGGGCATGTACCTCTAATCCAATTACAACTTCATATTGATTATCTTTCCGATTAATCAAATATTCTGTGTTTTTCTTATTCACTTAATCCACCAATCAGTAATTTTGTTTTTAAAATTTATTTTCTCCTCCATGGCAAAAGCAATATTTAATATATTTTGTTCATCAAATGCTTTACCGATTATTTGTAAACCAAGAGGATAACCTTTAGTATCGTGTCCTGCAGGAATTGATATACCAGGCAGGCCTGCCAAATTAACTGGTACTGTAAATATATCATTCAAATACATCGAAACCGGATCATTTGTTTTTTCACCTATTTTAAAAGCTGAGCTAGGTGTTGATGGCGTTAAAATTGCATCAACCCTCTTATATGCCTCATCAAAATCATTTTTGATAAGTTTTCTCACCTTTTGAGCTTTAAGATAGTATGCATCATAATAACCAGATGATAATACATAAGTTCCAATCATAATTCTTCTTTGGACTTCTGCGCCAAAGCCTTCGGATCTAGTTTTTTCATACATATCAATTAAATTTTCACCTTTAGCTCTATATCCATACTTTACACCATCATATCTTGCTAAATTAGAAGATGCCTCTGCTGGAGCAACAATATAATACGTTGGTAAAGCATAACTTGTATGTGGAAGTGATATGTCGATTGTTTCAGCACCACAATCTTTTACGTATTGAATACCTTTTTGCCAAAGATGCTCTATTTCTTTAGGCATACCATCAACTCTGTATTCCTTTGGAATTCCAATTTTTTTTCCTTTTATATTTTTTGTAAGTTCCTTGCTATAATTATTTCTTTTAAAATTAATTGAAGTAGAATCTTTTGAATCATATGTACTGATTACTTCTTGCAATAAAGCACAATCTTTTACATTTTGAGCCATTGGTCCTGCCTGATCTAATGAGGAAGCAAAAGCAACTATCCCATATCGTGAGCAACTTCCGTATGTTGGTTTTAAACCTACAATTCCAGTAAATGAAGCTGGTTGTCTAATAGATCCTCCAGTATCAGTACCAATTGTGATTGGAGTTAATTGTCCAGCAACTGCTGATGCTGAACCACCCGATGATCCACCGGGGACTAAATTCTTATCAATAGGATTTTGTACGTTTCCAAAATGACTTGTCTCATTAGATGAACCCATTGCAAACTCATCACAATTTAATTTACCTAGAAGTATCGCACCTTCATTCCAGATATTTTCAGTAACTGTAGACTCATAGGTTGGTACAAAATTATTCAAAATTTTACTACCAGCAGTTGTTTTAACATTTTTTGTGCAGAACAAATCTTTAACTGCCATAGGTATACCAGGTAATTTTAAATCTAAATTTGGTTTCTGATCAAACTTTTTTGCTTTATCTAAAGCCGATGTAAAATCATCTGTGATATAAGTATTTAACTCACTAGACTTTTCAGACCTTTGAATAAATGCTTTGGTCACATCTGTTGAAGAAAGTTTCTTTTTTTTAATATTCTCCACTAATTCTGTTAAAGATTGTTTTGTAATGTCAGACATTATTCTATTACCTTTGGTACAACAAAATAATCCTCATTATCTTCAGGAGAATTTTTAATTATTTGTTCTCTAATATTTTTACTTTTGATCTCATCAGATCTGAATTTTAAAGTTGTTTCAGCTATTGATGTTAATGGCTTTACATCGTCGGTTTTTAATTCATTGAGCTTTTCAATAAATTCAAAAATTGAATTCAAATCATCAGCTAATTTTTCTGCCCTTTTTTCATCAACAGAAATTCTTGATAATTTAGATATGTGTTTTATTGTTTTAAGATCTATACTCATATGCTATTTAGGTATGACGCAAACTATCATTTAAGTTAAAAATATACAATATGATCACATTAGAGGAATTTAAAAAAAATCACTTAGATAAGTGCAGATTGATAGGCTTAGACCTTGGTTCAAAACGAATAGGAGTTTCAATTTGTGACGAAAAACAATTAATTGCCACACCCTTTATAACTATAGAAAAAAAATCCTCTCAACACCTTATAGATCAACTTAAGTCAATAATTATCGAAAACAACATAAAGGGAATCATAATAGGAAACCCCTTAAATATGGATGGCTCTTCTGGCAAATCTTCTCAATCTGCAAAAGATGTTTCTACGTATATTGAAAAGAACATTGATATTCCAGTTTGTTTATGGGATGAGAGACTATCAACTGTTGGTGCATTTAATCTTTCCAGTCAATTAGATGTGAATGTGAGTAAAAGAGAAAAAAAAATTGATGAAAATGCTGCTGCTTTTATATTGCAAGGAGCAATAGATTTTTTGAACAATTAATACTTGCTATTATACAACTTTATAGCTATAGAGTTGGTTTTAATGGCAATTAAATCAAATAAAGCTATTAAAATTTCCCAAAAACATCTGTTAGGTATCCAAGATTTATCTATAAATGATGTTAGTCTAATACTTGATGAAGCTCACGATTTTATAAAAGTAAATCAAAGTAAAAACAAAAAAATCGATGCACTAAGAGGAAAAACACAGATCAATTTATTTTTTGAGCCTTCAACAAGAACGCAAAGTTCATTTGAATTGGCAGGAAAAAGACTTGGAGCTGACGTGATGTCAATGAATATAAGTAATTCTGCAATTAAAAAAGGTGAAACTCTTATTGATACAGCAATGACACTAAATGCCATGCATCCTGATATTATTGTAATAAGACACCAAGACTCTGGGGCATGTAACCTACTTTCTCAAAAAGTTAATTGTGCAGTTTTAAACGCTGGGGATGGAAGAAGAGAACACCCTACTCAAGCTTTATTAGATGCTTTAACAATTATAAATCGAAAAAAAAAAATTGAAGGTTTAAGAATAGCCATCTGTGGAGATATCCTACATTCAAGAGTTGCGAGATCTAATATTTATTTACTGAATATGTTAGGAGCAGAAGTTAATATAATTGCTCCCACAAATTTGATGCCAAAGGAAATAGAAAAATTTGGTGTCAATACATTCACCGATATGAAAAAAGGATTAAAAGATTGTGATATTGTTATGATGTTAAGATTACAAAATGAAAGAATGACAAGTTCTTATCTCTCATCTAATAGAGAGTATTATGAATATTATGGCCTTACACCAGATAAATTAGAATATGCAAAAGCTGATGCATTAATCATGCACCCAGGTCCAATGAATAGAGGTATTGAGATAGATACTAATTTAGCTGATGATATCAATAAAAGCGTAATTAAAGAACAAGTAGAACTTGGAGTTGCGGTAAGAATGGCCTGTTTAAAGATTTTTTGTACTTAAATGAAAAAACAATATTTTATAAACGCAAATATAATTGACCCACATAATTCAATTAACGAGACAGGTGGTCTTATAATCTCTGAGGAAGGAAAGATAGAAGCGGTAGGAAAAAAGGTTAATACAAATAATCTTCCTACAAGAGAAAAACCAATTGACTTAAAGGGAAAATATATATTTCCAGGATTAGTTGACATGAGAGTATTTGTAGGTGAACCAGGCTATGAATATAAAGAAAATTTTAGAACCTTAAGTAATGCTGCTTTAGCTGGTGGCGTAACTTCTGTGGTAACAATGCCAAATACTGATCCGATAATAGACAACGTATCTATAGTCGATTTTCTAAAAAGAAGAGGAAGAGATAAATCTCGAATAAACATTTTTCCGTGTGCATCACTTACAAAAAATATTGAAGGAAACAATATGACAGAATTTGGTCTTCTCCAAAATAAAGGTATAATAGCATTTACTGATGGCATTAAAACTATTCAAAATCCCAGATTAATGTCTCGGATAATGAATTCTGCAAAGGATATTGGCTGTTTAATAATGCAACATGCAGAAGATTATGAACTTGCAAAAAATGGGATGATAAATTCAGGCATTATCGCATCTAAATTAGGATTATCAGGTATTCCTGAGATCGCAGAAAGAATTTTGATTGAAAGAGATCTTACTTTACTTGAAAAAGTAAAATGTAGATATCATATTTCTCAACTATCCTCGCAAAAATCTATTGAAGTAATCAAACATAGGAAAGAAATCGTTAAATTCACATCCGGTGTTTCGATAAATAATCTCTCTTTAAATGAAAATGATATAGGTGATTTTAGAACTTTTTTAAAACTATCTCCACCTTTGAGGCGTGAAGAAGATAGAATTGCTCTAGTGGAAGGATTAAAGGATGGATTAATAGATGTGATTGTTTCAGATCACAAACCTGAAGATGAAGAGTCAAAGAGATTAACATTTTCTCAAGCTGCAACAGGCGCATCAGGTATAGAAACTCTATTATCTTTAAGTTTAGAGTTATATCATAATGGATCTTTAAAATTAGAAACATTAATAAAAGCGCTTACTTCAAATCCTGCAAAAATTCTCAAAATAGATAAAGGTAACCTCTCCATTGGTAATGATGCAGATTTTTGTGTTGTAGATATAAGTAAACCATGGATTGTAAAAAAAGAAAAATTGGTTTCAAAATCAAAAAATACCTCAATTGAAGACAAAAAACTCCAAGGTAAGGTCACGAATACATTTGTAAAAGGAAAAGAATTATTTAAGCTTTAGTATGGATATTTTTTTGATAGGTATCATTTCTTACCTCATGGGCTCGATACCTTTTGGATATATACTTACAAAGATATTTTTAAAAAAAGATATAAGAGAAATTGGATCTGGTAATATTGGAGCTACCAATGCTTTGAGAACTGGTAACAAAAGTATTGGTTATTTCACATTAGTATTAGATATTTTAAAAGCAATTATTCCAGTTGTTTATGTAAAAATTTTCTACCAAGATTTTTTATATATTGCATCTTTATGTGCCTTTTTAGGTCATGTATTTCCAATTTGGCTTAAGTTTAAAGGTGGCAAAGGTGTTGCTACCTATGTTGGTATTTTATTTGCTATAAATTTATATTTTGGAATTATATTTTCTATATGTTGGTTTGTAACTTTTTTTATTTCAAAATTTTCATCACTATCATCTTTAATAGCTTCAATATCTATTCCAATTTACCTATTAATTTCCACTCAGCTTAATCAAGCAATTTTTTTTACGATCATGTTTATCTTGATTTTTTTTACTCACAGAGAAAATATTAAAAGATTGATAAATAAAGAAGAAACTAAGACAAAAATTTATTAAATTGACTATCTAAAGCTTTTGGGTAGTTTGTAGTTTATGAATTTGGTCATTGTAGAAAGTCCTGCTAAAGCAAAAACTATTAATAAATACCTAGGTGATAATTATAAAGTTTTAGCAAGTTATGGTCATATAAGGGATTTGCCGTCAAAAAATGGTTCTGTCAATCCAGATCAAGATTTTAGAATGGAATGGGAAGTTGATAGTTTTTCAAAAAAATATTTAAAAGAAATAACTGACGCAGCTAAAGATTCATCTAAAATTATATTAGCAACTGACCCTGATCGTGAAGGTGAGGCAATTGCTTGGCATGTCAAAGAATATTTGAATGAAAAAAAACTTTTAAAAGATAAAGAAATTGAACGAGTTGTATTTAATGAAATAACCAAAAAAGCTGTTATTCAAGGAATTGAAAATCCTAGGCAAATTGAGCCATTACTAGTCGATGCGTATATGGCTAGAAGAGCCTTGGACTACTTGGTTGGTTTTAATATATCCCCGATCCTCTGGACGAAACTCCCAGGTTCAAAATCTGCAGGAAGAGTTCAATCTGTTGCTTTAAAATTAATTACTGAGAGAGAACATGCAATTGAGTCTTTTAAACCTGAGGAATTTTGGACTTTAAGTATTAAATTTGCTGATACTGCAAATCAAAATTTCACTGCTAGTATTAGTCAACTTGACAACAATAAAATTGAAAAATTTTCATTTAGAAATAAAGAAGAGATAAATAAAGCCATATCAAGTATAAATAAAAAAAAATTTAGTATAACTGACATTTCTAGCAAAATAGTAAATCGTAATCCGTCTGGACCATTTACTACTTCAACTCTTCAACAAACCGCATCAAGTCGACTAGGTTTTGGTGCATCTAGAACAATGCAAATTGCCCAAAAACTTTATCAAGGTATCGAAGTGGAAGGTGAAACAATTGGCTTAATTACTTATATGAGAACTGATGGAACTAATTTATCTAAAGATGCTGTTACAAGTTTCAGAAATTATATCCAAAAAGAAATTGGTAATGAATACTTGCCTAAAGATGTTTTGAATTATTCAGGCAAAAAAGCTAAAAATGCGCAAGAAGCTCACGAAGCAATTAGACCTACTGATATTATAAGAACTCCTGAAAGTGTTAAAAAGTATCTAAGTACAGATCAAAATAAACTTTATGATCTTATCTGGAGTAGAGCTTTATCTTCTCAGATGGAGTCAGCCAAATTTGATAGAAATACTATCACCATAACGTCAGATAATAATGATACAATTTGTAAAGCCAGTGGATCAGTTTTAAAATTTGATGGTTTCTTAAAGATTTATAATAATCAAAGCAAAGATGATGATGAAAATATTTTACCTGCTGTGTCTAAAGGACCTATTAATATTGAGGCTCTAATAGATGAACAGCATTATACACAACCACCACCAAGATATTCTGAAGCTAGTTTAGTTAAAAAGCTTGAAGAGCTTGGTATCGGGAGGCCTTCTACCTATGCAAGTATTATTTCTACTATTGCCAATCGAGGTTATGCAGAGATATTGAATAAAAGATTTTTTCCTACAGATAGAGGTAAATTAATTTCAGCCTTTTTAGAAAAATTATTCTCAAAATATGTAGATTACAACTTTACAGCAGGATTAGAAGATCAACTTGATGAGATCACTACTGGGAAAGAAAGTTGGATTAAAGTTTTGGAACTTTTTTGGAAAGACTTCAATAATAATGTTTCGGAAGTGAAAGAAAAAAGAACTAGAGAGGTGTTGGATTTACTCAATGATAGTCTAGGTGAATTAATTTTTGATAAGGATAATGAGGGTAATGTAGTAAGAAAATGTCAATTATGTAGTTCTGGAACACTTAGTTTAAAGAATAGTTTCAGAGGTGGCGCTTTTATAGGGTGTTCAAATTATCCAGAATGTAAATTTACAAGACCCTTATCTAAAGCAAAAGCTGCTGCTCAAGCACAATTAGCTGAACCAAAATTTATAGGAAAACATGAAAATGGAAATGATATATATTTGAAAAATGGGAGATTTGGCCCCTACCTTCAATACGAGAAAATCCCCTCTGATTTAGAAGTTGAAAAAAACAGTAAGAAAAAGAAAAAAACTAAAAAATTAAAGTCAGATGTAAATGAACTTTTAAAAAATGTTTCAATACCAAAAGGATTAGAATTAGAGAGTATTAATTTGGAAAAAGCTCAATTTTTATGTTCGCTACCTAAATCTTTGGGAATAAATCCAGATAATCAAAAAGAGATTACATTAAACGTTGGAAGATTTGGTCCTTACTTAAAATGTGAAAATAAATCAGCAAGAATAGAAAATGTAGAGGAAATATTTTCCATAGGTTTAAATAGAGCAATAACATTAATTGCTGAGGCTAAACCTGGTCGAATGTCCTCTTCTATGATAAAAGATTTGGGAGAACATCCTGAGGATAAAAAACCTGTTAGAGTCATGAAGGGTCAGTATGGGCCTTATATAAAATATAAATCACTCAATGCAACTATTCCTGAGGAAAAAGACCCCACTGAATTAACTATGGAAGAAGCTTTAATATTGATTGAGAAAAGAAAAGAATACGATAAGAGTAAAAAATCAAAAGGTAAGAAAAAAAAATGAAAAAAATATTTATAATTTCAATATTTTATTTATTTTCCACAAATATTCTAATTGCTGATGAATATAAATGTTCTGGAATGAAAAAACTTTCGAAAGAGTATTTAGCATGTACAGCCAAAAATATTAAAGAAAGTGCTGTCAAAAAGAAAGATCAAGTTAAAGAAGGGTCTATAAAAAAAACAAATCAAATTAAAGAAGGTACAAAGAAAATATTTAATAAAGTTAAAACTAAAATCAAAAAAAATTAATTAATTATGAACTTTGAAGATAAAATTAAAGAACTTAATATACAGCTTCCTGAAGCGAAAGCACCAGTTGGTAATTATGTTGCAGCAAAAATTACAGGAAAAATGTTATTCATATCAGGACAAATTTCTATTGATGATAATGGTGAATTAATTAAGGGGAAAGTTGGTAAAGATTTGGATGTCACGGCTGGTTACAATGCTGCTAAGAGATGCGCGTTAAGTATTATTGCCCAAGTTAAAAAAGCCTGCGACAATGATTTATCAAAAATAAAATCATGTGTGAAATTAACAGGATTTGTAAATTCAACAGATGACTTTATTGATCAACCTAAAGTGATAAATGGCGCATCTGATTTGATAGCTTCAATTTTTGGAGATGCAGGTATGCACACCAGAGCTGCTGTAAGCACAAATAGTTTACCATTGGGCGTTTCGGTTGAAGTAGATGCAATATTTGAGTTAAACTAGATTTTACTTTCCAACACTAAAATACTTGAAACCTTGGCCTTTAATTTTCGATGAAGAATAAATATTTCTCATATCAAAAATCATAAACTTCTTACCTCCAACTAAGCTTTTAAAATTAATTGATTTAAAATCATTCCATTCAGTATGAATAATAACAAGATCAGCCCCATGAACAGCATCTTTTATTGAGGTCTTATTAATTACATTTTTAAACTTCATAAATTCAGTTTTATAACCAGTTGGATCAAAATATTTTATAGTTGCTCCTTTTTTTGATAACCATGGTATCATTTTTAAACTTGAGGAATCCCTCATATCATCTGTATTAGCTTTAAATGTAACACCTAAAAAAGTAATTATTTTATTTTTAATTTTCCTATTTAAGATTCTATTAATTCTATCTAGTAAAATTTTAGATCTATTTTCATTTGATTTAATCACTGATTTTACCACTGATAAATTTGTTTTAAATTTATCTGCTGTTGTAATAATGGCTTTTGTATCTTTAGGAAAACAAGATCCACCATAAGCAGGTCCTGCTCTAAGAAATCGACTGCCTATTCTTTTATCCAATCCCATACCTATTGATATATCCTCAACATTAATGTTAGTTTTTTCACATAAATTAGCGATTTCATTTATAAAAGTAATCTTTGTTGCCAAAAAAGCATTCGAGGCATATTTAATCAACTCGGCGGCTCTTCTAGAAGTTTGTAAATAAGAAGCACCCTTAGAAATAAGTGGGCTAAAAAGATTTTTCAAAATTCTACCTGCTTTTTTATCATTAGTTCCGATAACGACACGATCAGGATAAATAAAATCTCTTATTGCCTCTCCTTCTCTTAGAAATTCAGGATTTGAAACAACAGAAAATTTCTTTTTACTATTTTTTTTAGATAATATTTTTTCAATTTCATCTCCTGTCGTCACGGGGACTGTTGATTTTGTTATGATAATTTTAAATTTATTAATTGAAGAACTTATTTCTTTAGAAACTTTGTAAATTTGACTTAAATCTGCTGAACTACCGCCTTTTTTTGTTGGTGTACCAACACAAATGAAAATTATGTCTGAGTCTTTAATTGATTTTTTTAAATCTGTAGAAAAATTTAATTTTTTATTTTTAAAATTCTTTATTACTAATTCTGATAAACCAGGTTCATAGATTGGAATCTTTCCTTTTTTTAGTAAATTTATTTTGTCAGCATTATTATCTACACAAATTACTTCATTTCCTAAATCAGCAAAACATACTCCACTTACTAAACCTACATAACCAGTACCAATCATACACAATTTCATGATTTAGCTATCTCTAAAGTTGATTTGATGTAACCACTCATGCTTCCACAATCAAGATATTTTCCAGAAAAATTATGAGCAATGAATTTTTTATCATTTTGAATTAATGTTTGGATAGCATCTGTAATATGTATCTCTCCTCCTTTACCTGGTTTTTGTTTAAGTAATTTTGAAAAAATTTCTCTAGGTAAAATATATCTTCCAATCACTGCTTTATTAGATGGTGCTTTTTTTATAGAAGGTTTTTCAATTACATCTGAGATCAAATAATTATTCTTATTTATTTTAGTTTTTAACTTATAAATTCCCCATCTCGAAACATTATTCTTTTTAACATTCATGCTAGCCATAACAGACGCATTGTATTTTTTATGAATCTTTATCATTGATTTAGAACAATTTCTTTTAATAATAAGATCATCTGGTAACAACATTAAAAAAAAATTATTTTTTATGAATTTTTTTGTTTTTAAAACGGCATCTCCAGTGCCAAGTGGTTTGTTTTGATAAACAAATTTTATCATTTTTTTATATTTTAAAATTTTTTTGTATTCTTCCTTAATCCTTTTATCTTTTTTTTTTTTAATA
>NZ_JBNGZH010000026.1:0-3501 GCF_052049775.1 Candidatus Pelagibacter sp.
TATTTTTTATGATTAATTGACAATTAGGAATAGGACTATTTGGATTGTCATGTCCCCTAATATTAAGAAGCCATGCTATATTTTCTGGTGCTGTAATAAATAAATAATCTGATTTGTTTTTATTTAAGTACTTTCTTATTTTCATAATTTTAGTTTTATAATTTTCACCAACTATTTTGTTTTTAAGAGAAAAAAAAGGTTTATTAGATTTAACTTTGTTTTTACGAATTTGATCAATTAAATTTGACTCAATGCTTTTGACTTTATTGTTTTTATGAAAAAAATTCTTAATTTGTTTAGATGTAAAGATCTTTGGATCAAAACCTATTGACAGATTTTGGAATAAATCGCAATTAATAATTTTATGCAAATCTACAATTTTAAAGCTTTTATCCACCTCTTTTTTGGCTTGAATTGTATATCTCCCATCAACAAATAAATATTTTTTCTTTTTTAAAATGATTGAATAGCCAGCAGAGCCAGAAAAGTTTGTGATAGCTTTAAGTCTATCATTTGCAGAGTATTCTGAAAAAAATTCGTCATTTTTGGGAATAATATATCCATCTATATTATATCTATTAAATTTACTAATTAGAGTTTTTATTCGTTCAGTAATCATTTAATTCTTTTTTGATATCTCAACCATCCAGGACTATTAATACCACTTTCATCTTCAATATCTTGATTAAATTCAAATTCCTCCATCTCCTCTTTAGTTTCATCAAAAAAAGAATTTTTTTCTAAATATTTGTCTGGAAGTTCATCAATAAATCTCGACGCCATGCTATCTATCCAATCACCTTGGTAAAATCTGTTCATCGAAAAAGATACCACTACCTTTTTCTTAGCTCTAGTTAAACCTACATAAGCCAATCTTCTCTCTTCTTCCAATCCATTTTGACCTTTTTCTTCAATGGATTTTTGATGAGGAAAAAGTCCTTCCTCCCAACCAGGTAAAAAAACTACCTCAAATTCTAGACCTTTTGCAGCATGCATTGTCATCATATTAATCTTTTCACCTTCCCATTCTTGGTCAATTGACGTTGCTAGTGAAACATGATCTAAAAAACTTTCTAAATTATCAAATTCTTTCATCGCGCTTAATAATTCTTTTATATTTTCAAGTCTGTTTTCATTTTCTAAATCTTTTTTATTTTTAAGCATTGCTGAATATCCAGACTCATCAAGAATAGTTTGTAATAATTTAACATGACCCATTTTTTTTATTGTTAGATCATTTCTCCATTTTGAAATTAAATCTAAAAAAGAAATTAAACCTATTTTAGCTTTAGGTTTAATTAAGTTTTCTTCTATCATCTTTCTAGAAGATATCTCTAAACAATCTTTTTGCTTTTTTGCAAATTCATGAATACTTTTTAGCGTGCTATCACCAATTGAGCGCTTTGGATTATTAACAATTCTCTCAAAAGCTAGATCATCTTTTTCTTGATACACTAATCTTAAATATGCAACACAATCTTTTATTTCAGCTCTCTCATAAAATTTTATTCCTCCTAAAATTCTGTAAGGTAGTCCAATTTTTAAAAATCTTTCCTCAAATTCTCTAGTTTGAAATATCGCCCTTACAAGAATGGTAATATTATTATATGAGTAATCTTTCTTTATTTTTTCAATTTCATCTGAAATTCCAATAGCCTCGTCTTTTCCATTTTTATAACAATTTAATTTGACTAATTCACCCTCGTTTAAAGTTGTCTTTAATGTTTTGCCAACTCTATTTACATTATTTGCTATTAAGTTTGATGCAACAGCTAGAATATTTTCAGTAGATCTATAATTTTCCTCTAGCCTAATTACTTTTGTATTTTCATAAACTTGATCAAATTCTAAAAAATTTTTTATTTCTGCTCCTCTCCAACTATAAATTGATTGATCATCATCTCCTACACAACAGATATTTTTATTTTTTTCTGATAGTAATCTAAGCCATTTACTTTGTATAAAATTTGTATCTTGATATTCATCAACTAGAATATATTTAAAATTTTTTGAGTAAATTTCTCTTAAATCTTTATTTTTTTCTAGGATCTTGACTGCATGAAGAATTAAATCACCAAAGTCACAAGAGTTTAAATCAATTAATTTCTGTTGATAAATTTTATAAATCGGCAAAATAGTTTTTTCGTAAATATCCTTTTGATTGATTATTACCTCATTTGGATAAAATCCTTTATTTTTCCACTTATCAATTATTGCAAGAATATATCTTGGAGCTAATTGTTTAATATCAATATTTTCTGCTTTACATATGTTTTTTATTAGCCTTGTTTGGTCATCAGTATCTATTATTGTAAAATTTGAATTAAGATTAACTGCTGGAGCGTGTTTTCTTAAGAGTTTTGCGCAAATAGAATGAAAAGTTCCAAGCCATGACAACCCAGTCGCTGAGGAGCCTAAAATTTTGCTTACTCTAGTTTGCATTTCTTTGGCTGCTTTATTAGTGAATGTTACTGCTAGTATTTGATTAGGATATGCTTTTTTTTCTTGAATTATATTTGCTATTCTTGATGTCAGCACTTTAGTTTTTCCAGAACCAGCGCCAGCTACGATTAAAAGAGGTCCATCAAGGTGTGTAACAGCTTCTTTTTGTGCCTTATTAAGATTTTTTAAATATTCAGAGTTTAACATTTTTTATTTTAAATTATAACTTGTTTCAATTTATATGAGAAAACAAAATTTATTATCTAAAAAAATTGGAAAACAAATCTCACATATAAATAATTTATTGGAAAATTATTTCAATAGTTTAAGACGCTTCATATTAGACATAAAAGGATTAAGGTTTGATAAGAATAATAAAGTTTTTTTAGGCATTGTTTCAATTATATTTTTGACACTTGTATATTTCTTAATACCTACTGCCTACAATAAAGAATTGATTCAAAAAGAAATAAAGAATCAAATTTATCAAAAATACAATATAGTAGTAAAATTTGATAATAGGGTCCAATATAATTTTTTTCCTAAACCACATTATAGCTCAAAAAATTTATCCATACTGAGTGATAAAAGAAAAATTGCAAAGGTAAAAAATTTTAAGATTTTTATTGATTTTAAAAACTTTTTTAACTTTAATGAAATTCAAACAGAAGATGTGATTTTTGATAAAGCTGATTTTAATTTTAAAAAATCTGACTTAAGTTTTTTTACAGATCTCTTAAAAACAGAGCCAAATAGAAATGTAATAAAAATTAAAAGGAGTAATCTTTTTTTTACTAATAGTGATGATGAAGTTTTATTTATTAATCAAATAAATGACAGCAATTTTTATTACGATCTTAAAAATTTGAAAAATGCCTTAGTTTTAAAAGGTAAAGTTTTTAATGTTCCATATAAATTAATCATAGGAAATGACAAGTTAAACGAAATTTTAGATTTTGAATTCACTTCTAAAAAACTTGTTTTAAAGATTGAAAACGAAACTGATTATAAAAAGGAAAATGATACCGGTAATCTAAAAATAAGCTTTAAAAATAAAAA
>NZ_JBNGZH010000027.1:0-19187 GCF_052049775.1 Candidatus Pelagibacter sp.
AAAAGATTTTATTAGATCAATTCCAGATTATCCAAAAAAAGGGATATTATTTCGAGATATAACAACATTAATTAAAAATGAAAAAGCATTTTCTGAAACAATTAATCAGATAGTTGAGAGAAGTAAAAAAGTAAAATTTGATAAAATTGCAGCTATTGAATCAAGAGGCTTTGTGTTTGCATCTGCTGTCTCATACATTTTAAAAAAACCTTTTGTAATGCTTAGAAAAAAAAATAAATTACCAGCTGATGTTCACTCAATAGATTTTGAACTCGAATATGGTACTGCAACAATAGAAGTGCATAAAGATTCTATTGACGAAAATGACGAGGTTTTAATTATTGATGATTTAATTGCAACTGGTGGTACTGCTGAGGCAGCAGCTAAATTAGTTGAAATTTCAAAAGGAAAAGTTGCTGCTTTTATTTTTGTTATTAATTTATTTGATCTTAGTGGTACGGACAAATTAGTAAAAAAAGGTTATAAAGTTGAAAACTTAATTGATTTTCCAGGTCATTAAAAATGGAAAGATTAAATAAAATTTCTAAAATATTTAACAAAATCTATTACAACCTTTTCGTCGAACATTTTAAAGGTAAACTTCATTACAATTTTCCACAAAATTATTTTCGTTGGGATCTTATAGAATATTTGATTAATAAATATGGATATTCTGATTACTTGGAAATAGGCTGTGATCAAAATCAATTGTTTTCAAAAATTAAGATACAAAATAAAGTTGGTGTAGACCCAAGTAGTGGTGGGAATGTGAGAAAAACAAGTGATGAATTTTTTAGGGAAAATAACAATAAATTTGACATTGTTTTCATTGATGGCCTTCATACTTATGATCAAGTAAAAAAAGATATTTTAAATTCAGTAAATTGTTTAAAAGAAAATGGTATTGTCTTAGTTCATGATTGCATGCCTGATAGTCTAAGTAAACAAGCTGTTCCGAGATACAGGATGATGTGGAATGGGGATGTTTGGAAAGCAATAGTTGACTTGAGACAAAGAAAAGATTTAGAAATTTTTACATGTGAAATGGATCAGGGTATAGGAATAATAAAAAAAGAGAAAAATACTTCCATCTTGGAAATTAAAAAACCTGTAAGAAATCTAAAGTTTAAAGATTACTATGCAAATTACAAAAAATTTCTAAGAGTAATAAGTGTAGAAGAATTAAAAGAGAAATATTAAATTTCTTTATTTTTCCACGTATCTGGAGTTAAATCATTATCAATCTCAATAGTTAAACGATAATTGAAATCTTTGGGTCCCCTTTTTTTTATATAATCGTAAGTTTTTTTAACACCATCACTCAAACTCACTTTTGTCTCATAATTTAATAATTTTCTTGCTTTATCTGCAGAACAAGTAGCATGCTTTACCTCTCTTGGCCTATCCTCTTTGTAAACCGACTCTAAGTTTGAACCAGTTATGTTAGAACAAATTTCAACCACTTTATTAACAGTCACAAATTCTTCATCGGGTCCTATGTTAATTACTTGTTTGTTTAAATTTTTTTGATCTAACATAGGAATTAAGCAACTTAAACAATCATCAATATATGAAAAGCATCGTTTTTGCTCACCATCACCATAAACTATTGGGGGTTTTCCTTGTAGCATTCTATTTAAAAATATGGAGACCACATTTCTATATGGATCAGTATAAATTTGTTTTGGCCCTATGATATTATGGGGAACAGCAATTACCCATTCTATATTGTTTAAATCACAAAGATTCTTTAGTACATCCTCAGCTGCAACTTTAGAAATACCATAGGGATCAACTGGTTTGGGTATCATATCTTCTGTAAAGGGTGTCTGTTGTTCTCCATATCTTGCCATGGAAGAACAAAAAATTATTCTTTTTACTTTTTCATTAACTGCTGCAGAAAAAATAGAAACTGAAGCAAGGTAATTATTTTTTGTGATTTCATAAGGTGAAAATACTGACAAACCCTCATGAGCTGTTGCTGCACAATGATAAACAACGTCAATATTTTTCATTATTTTTTTTACTTTCGAAAAGTCGCTGCAATCCAAATTATGGAATTCAATATCTTTATGTATATTATCTTCATATCCGCCAATCATATTATCAACACCAATAACTTTATGTCCAAGATCTAATAATTTTTCTGACAAATGTGAACCTAAAAAACCTGCTACACCAGTAATAAGAATATTGTATTTAGTCGTCATTAAAAATTTAAATTATTATACATTTAAAGCTTAGGTCTATACCATGATTTTTTCAATAAAACAGAATTAATAATACCTGATAATCTGTGTCTATAAATTTCACTTTTATACTTTTGAAATGTTATCAAAAAAATTATGAATTTTATCAAAGATGAAGATAATTTTGGTAGAATTTTTATCATTGCATTTAAGTATCCGTAATGTTTTTTATGAAAATAAAATGTTGACCACATCCAGTGCCAATTTCGAGAAAGCTCCATGGGTTTCTCAATTTCCGAATTATGTGATGTGCCGCCTAAATGGCTTACTTTGATTGTGGGATCTATAAATATTTTTGAATTATTTTTTTTTAATCTTCTACACAAATCTATTTCTTCAAAATAAAGGAAAAAATTATCATCAAAAAAATTAATTTGCTTAAGATTTTTCATATTCAAAAACATTGCAAAACCTTTTACATTATCTACCTCTTTAATTTCTTTATCCTCATTAATATTAAAATTTTTGTATTTTTCATTTTGAGATATAGGGGCAATAATTCCAAAATCCCCTAAATTATTGATTCTTAAAAAAAATTTATTTATTGCGTCATTATCTAAAGTCACATCAGGGTTTACTATTAAAGCATAACTAGTTTCAACCTTTGATAGACCTAGATTATTTCCTGCTCCATACCCTAAATTTTCTTTTGACAAAATACATTCCACATTTTCATATTTAAAATGAATTTCTTTTTTTAATTTTTCGTCATTTGAATTTTCAATAACAATGATTTTAATATTTTTTTCAATTGACTCTATACAACTAAAAATTTTATCCCTGCTATGAAATGAAGTGATTATGACAGTTAAATCGAAAGCTTTCATATAAAATTAATATGGTAGCGGGAAGTGGGATCGAACCACTGACCTCGGGCTTATGAGTCCCGCGCTCTAACCAACTGAGCTACCCCGCCTTTTGATGAGATTTATAATAGTTTAATAATTTGATTCAATATTTATTAATTAAGCAAAAGTTATAAATTTAGAGAAAATTAACTAATATTTTCTTAGAAAATGATTAGACCAAATAAAATCAACCCTGTTGAAGCAGCTGCTGAGAAATATAATTTTTTTCTATTTTCATTTTTTTTATTAATTGCAATTCTATTAAGAAGAACGTTTATATTGCTACTTTTTGATTGAGTTGATGGTGGATCTTTTTCTAGGTATCTAGCTATAAGCTTTTCTTTAACATTAATACCTGAATTTTTCATACCATTATTTAATCACGTATAATTGATTTTTGCAAATTTGTTAGAAAGAAAGATAAATTCCAAAGGCTCCCACGCAAATTATCAGCAACGATAAAATGAAAATATTTTTTTTGAGTTCCTTTGCTTCTGTTTCCTCTAGTTTTGACTTTAGAATATTTATGTCAACTCTCTTCTTTAATGTTTTTAAAGGCTTTTCAGCAACATCAACATCATTTGGGGTCTCGATGCTAGTATGTGTCTCTGCAAAGCCTTTATTATTCATGAGAGGATTAGTACATTAAAATATCTGTCGAACAATTTTCCAGAAGTTCAATTTGGGTCACTATTAGATTGACATGTGTTCAATTTGGGTCAATATTCTCGAATTCAAATTTATGAGTTTAGAACAAATCGATTTCAGTAAAACCTTAACCGACGATCAGGTTTATGAAAGTATAATGAATAACTACTCTGACTTAGCTAATGAGTGGATATCACATCAGTGGAATTGGATGAACAATGTCTACTGGGCGTTTAATGATCATTACAAATATATGATTGTAATTTCACTAATAGAAAAAACACTCCAATTTTATGATCAAATGAATATTCAACAATCGTATGAAGAATATTATTCTAAATCATATGTTCAAATAGAAAAATTTAGTATTACCGAATTATGTGAGAAATTAGATCTACCAAAAGAAACAATAAGAAGAAAAGTTTTAGAACTTGAAAAAGAAGGTGTTATTAAAAGAAATAAAAAAAAGATTATTATTGATGGTAAAGCATTTACTTTTGTTAAACCTCAAAACCAAATTAAACTTTCATCAAAATATATCTATTTAGTGGCTGAAGCTTTAAATAGAGAAAAGCTTTTTTCAAAAAGAATTGATGTGAAGACAATAGAAAATTTAATCAAAAAAAAATTTACATTATGTTGGCGATGGTTTTATCGTATGCAAATACCATTAGTAATTGGGTATCAAAAATTCATGCAAGATCTGAGTACCTTTCATGTTTGGGGAACTATTTGTATGAACCAATCATTAAATGTCACAAAAAATTTAAAAAATTCAGAGACAAAAAAGTTACCATTAGATCATGGTGCTGCGAGTAAAATACTGATTGATAATGTTGGCTCAGCTTCAGGTATAAGCGCAATGTCCATTTCAGATATGACATTAATACCAAGAGCAACAGTAATAAGAAAATGCAAATATTTGATAAAAAATGATTTGATAAAACTTAATGAGAAAAAACAATACGTTTTATCTTCATTTAATTTTAAAAAAATTTTACCTTACCAAACTGAAGCTTTTAAGTTTAAAGCTAAATTTATACGTAAAGTTCTAAATCTTCTTGTAATTTCATAAATCTTAAATAAATTACACACGTTATACTATTATACAGAGGGGTCATGGAGATAGTAACAAAAATAGCACCTATCATACTCGCATTAATAATGTTGGGTTTAGGTTTGGGATTAAAGATTGACGATTTTACGAGAATATTAAAAACTCCAAAGGATTTTTTTGTAGGTTTTTTTTCTCAATTAATTATTCTTCCATTAGTTGCTTACTTATTAATTATTATTTTAAAAGCACCACCTGAAATAGCAATTGGAGTTATGATTATCGCTGCTGCACCAGGTGGAGTTACATCTAATATATTAACAAAATTTGCTAATGGAGATGTTGCTTTATCTATTTCTTTAACAGCTGTAATCAGTTTAATTTCTATTATTACGGTTCCTCTTATAATTTTTACATCTGCTGATTTATTTGGAATTACTGATTTTTCTCAAAATATTTCAATGACTGGCATAGCGCTAAAAATGTTTTTGGTTGTAACTGTTCCGGTAATCTTAGGGATGATTATAAGAAAATTTGCTGAAAATTTTGTAAATTCGAAAATTCAAATATTTGAAAAACTTAACATAATATTATTTGTTATTTTTTTTATAGCTGCATTTTATGAAGAAAGAGAAAGTTTTATAGATTTTCTAATGCAAGCAGGTCTCATTACTTTCATTCTAAATATAACAATGATGATTGTGGCTTATTATCTTGGTAAAACTTTTGCCTCAGGAATAAAACAACAAAAATGTATTGCTTTAGAATGTGGATTACAAAATGGTACTTTAGCAATATTTGTTTCTACACAAATATTCGGTACAGATATAATCTACATAACTCCAACAGCCGCATATGCTTTGATTATGTACATCACTGGTTTTATATTTGTTTTTCTTTTAAAAAATAAAGTTTAATTTGTCTTAAAATTGGTTTGTTTTATTGGTTTATCAATCAATTCAATTTCGTATTTCCTTTTCTCAACCTCGATAAATAATTTACTATCTCTCAATTTTTCATTGAAAAAATCGTTTTTGATGTAACCAAAAGTCAGATTTTTCTTAAAGTTAAAAGAGTAATTTCCTGAAGTTGATCTACCTATTATCTTATCTTCTAAATAAATAGGCTCATCATGAAGTAATAGTGGTTCTCCAGGTTTACTATCTTTTAATGTAAACATAGCAAATCTAGTTTTAATCTTTTCTTTATCAATCTTTTCAAGAGCTGACTTACCGATAAAGTCTACATTTTTTTTATTACTGATTGTAAACGATAAACCCGCCTGATATTGATTTTCCTCAGGGGAAATGTCGTGACCCCAATGAAGAAAGCCACTTTCCATTCGCATAATATCCATTGCGTGCATACCACAATTTGAAAGATTAAAATTTTTACCTTTTTCTATAATTAATTCATAAATTTTTTTCGCATCATTAGCTTCAACGTAAAGTTCATATCCTAACTCCCCAACATAAGACAATCTTTGAACCCAAATCTTAGTATCTTGAATTAAAATAAATTTTGCTGTTCCAAATTTGAAATTTTCATTATCAAAATTATCTTTACTTAATGAACTTAAAAGATTTCTACTTTTGGGTCCAAATAAACCAAAAACACAATAATCATCAGTTACATCTTCCAATTCAATATCTTTATTTAAATGTTTTTTGATGTGGTGCTTGTCTCTTTCTCTTGTTGCGGCAGAACTAATTATTCTAAAATGGTTTTCATCTATCGCCACTATAGTTAAATCAGTCTCAATGCCTCCATCTGAATTTAACATATGAGTGTAGGTACATTTACCAACATCTTTCTTAATATTCGCAGTACAAATTCTTTGTAATTCTTGATGGGCTTTATCAGATTTAATTTCAAACTTTGAAAAAGGAGTTAGATCAAATAAGCCAACATTTTTTAAAGTATTATTTGTTTCATACTCAGCTGAGGGATACCAACTTTGATAGTTATAGCTATATTCATACTCTGCCTTTTCACCATCTAGTGCAAACCACATGGGTCTTTCATAGCCACCGGAGACACCAAAGCATGCTCCAAAACTTTTCAAGTTATCATGATGTGGAAGTTTTTTTATATCTCGAGAAGTTTTGTGCTGTTTAAAGGGCCAATGCATTCCATACAAATCTCCTAATGACTCTGTAATCCTTCTTTTGATAAAACCTAATTCTGAATGAAACTTTTGAAATCTTTTTATATCATAACTAAAAATATCTTCATTAATATGACCAGTCATCAACCACTCCGCTGTAACTTTACCAACACCACCGCCACTACCAATTCCAATACTATTTAACCCACAACATACAAAAAAATTCTTAACCTCAGGCACTTCTCCTAATAAAGTGTTGGTATCAGGGGTAAAAGATTCTGGCCCTGAAAAAAATTTTCTTATTCCAGCATTTTCTAAAATCGGAAATCTTTTAATTGCTGAAGCTAAATAAGGTTCAAAATGATCAAAATTTTCTTGAAACTCACCAAAAGAAAAATCTTCTGGAACTTTATTAGTATTATTCCAAGCAGGAATTGAATTTCGTTCAAAAATTCCAACGAGTATTTTTCCTGCATCTTCTTTTATATAAGTTCGATTATCAAAATCTCTTACCACTGGTAAGGTTTTAGATAAATTTTCAATCGGTTCAGTAATAATATAAAAATGTTCTGCGGGGTATAATGGAATACTGACACCAGCTTTTTCTCCTATTTGCCTCGACCACATACCTGAAGCTAAAACAATATATTCACACTCAATTTTTTGACCTTTGACTTTAACTCCAGAAATTTTTCCATCTTTTTTTAAAATTTCCTCTACAGGTGATTTTTCAAAAATTTGTGCACCTTCCATTCTTGCTGCTTTAGCCAACATATGTGTAACACCTGAGGGATCAGCGGCACCATCGCCTGGCATTAAAATTCCTCCTATGACTTCATCTGTATTGATTATGGGGTAGTCTTTTTTTATCTGATCTTTATTTAAAATTCTTACATCAACATCATAAAGTTGTGCAGTCGTTGCTTGTCTTTGAAGTTCTTGCCATCTTCCTTTATGTTGAGCGATTGAAAGGGCTCCGTTTAATCTTAACCCTGCAGAATGATCAACCTTTTTTTCAAGCTCTTTATATAAATCTAAAGTATATTTTCTAATTTTTGTAACTGCTGCAGTTGGACCTAATTGACTTACTAAGCCTGCCGCATGCCAAGTTGTTCCTGATGTTAATTGATCTCTTTCTAAAAGAATTGTATCTTTCCAACCAAATTTAGCTAAATGATAAGCAACAGAGCAACCTACTACCCCACCTCCTATCACAACAACTTTTGTGCTTCTTGGAAGTTTTTTTTCCATCTAATTAGTTATTGATTGCATCTCCCGGGTTAACATATTCATGTCCAAAAACATCTGCAACCGCTTTATAAGTCACATGACCTTTGTGAACGTTTAGTCCCGCTAGAAAGTTTTTATCTTCTCCAAGAGCTTTTTGATAACCTTTGTTAGCTAATTTTACCAAATATGGAAGTGTTGCTTTATTTAATGCGATAGTAGATGTTCTTGGAACTCCACCTGGCATGTTCGCTACACAATAATGAACGACATTATCCACTATAAATGTTGGGTCATTAAAAGTTGTTGGTTTACTTGTTTCAACACACCCACCTTGATCGATTGCAACATCAACAATTACAGAGCCTCTTTTCATTAATTTAAGCATATCTTTAGTAACTAATTTTGGTGCCTCTGCTCCAGGGATTAAAACTCCTCCCACTATTAAGTCCGCCTCAGCTACTAACTTTTTTAAATCTATTTTGTCACTTTGTTCTGGAATAATTTTATCTCCAAAAATTGAAACTAATTGTTTTAATCTTGCCTCTGATTTATCAACAACATGAACTTTTGCTTTCATACCAGTTGCTATTGTTGCAGCATTTTCACCTACAACCCCTCCACCTAAAATTAAAACATTAGCGGGCTCACCGCCTGGAGCTCCTCCTAATAAAACTCCTCTGCCTTTTTGATTTTTTTCTAAACAATGTGCTCCTGCTTGGACTGACATACGTCCAGCTACAGCACTCATAGGTGCTAATAAAGGAAGTCGTCCATTATCATCAGTGATAGTTTCGTAAGCAATATTAATACTTTTTGATTTTACCAAACCCTCAGTTAATTCTTTTGCAGCAGCCAAATGTAAATAGGTATAAACAATTTGATTTTCCCTAATCATTTCAACCTCTACTTTTTGAGGCTCTTTAACTTTAACAATTATCTCAGCGTCATTAAAAATATCAGTAGCTTTTTCTATAATTTTGGCCCCGGCATTTTTGTACTGATCATTATCGAAACCTGCTTCAAAACCTCCATTATTTTCAACTAAAACTTCATGACCCTCTGAAACGAGAGTTTTTACACTATCCGGTGTCAGGCCAATTCTATTTTCTTGAGGTTTTATTTCTTTAGGTACGCCAATTCTCATTAACGAAATTTAATTCTTTTTACTCTTTGCGTAATTAGTAATTCCAGTTCTTAGTTTTTCTATAATTTCATCAATGTGTTTTTTTTCACAAATAAACATTGGTGCTATAATCAAGCAATCACCAGTAGCTTTGAAATTAACTCCTGCATCGTAACAATGTTTGAAAGTAGCTAAACCTGCTTTACCAGGTCTACCATCAGTTTTAATATCTATACCACCCATCATCCCATAACCTCTTATGTTATCTACAACATCAATATCTTTAAGAGAAAATAGACCTTCTTGGAAATAAGGAGCAAGTTCTTTTGCTCTATTAAAAATATCCTCTTTTTCGAAAATGTCTTGAACGGCTAATGCTGCAGCTACTGATACAGGAATTCCTGAGTATGTATAACCATGAAATAATTCTATTGCACCTTTTGGAGAATTATCCATCACTGCATCATAAATTTCTTCTTTACATGCAACTACACCAAAAGGAACTATTCCATTGGTTGTTGCTTTTGCCATTGTCATTATATCAGGTGTTACACCAAATTCTTGAGCTCCAAAAGCTGAACCAGTTCTTCCCCAACCCGTAATAACTTCATCAAAAATTAAAAGTATTTTATGTTTGTCACAAAGTTCCCTTAGTCTTTGTAAATATCCAACTGGTGGCACTAAAGTTCCTGTTGAACCAGCAATAGGTTCGACAATACAAGCTGCAATATTTTCAGAACCAAAATTAGTACAAATTCTCTCTAAATCATTTGCAATCTCAGCTCCTGTTTCAGGTTGTCCTGAAATAAATTTATGTTCATCTAAATGTGTATGTCTCATATGAACGACACCTGGCATCAATACACTTGCATACGCTTTAACGTTATTGATCATGCCGCCTACTGATGTGGCTCCAATATTCATTCCATGATAAGCACGCTCTCTTCCAACAAATCTAAATCTTTGTCCTTCACCTCTTGCTTTGTGGTAAGCTATACTAATCTTAATTGCAGTTTCTACTGCAGTCGATCCACATATCGTATAAAAAATTTTGTTTAAATTTCCTGGTGTATGTTTTGAAATTCTTGTTGCCAATTCAAATGAACCACCAAAACCTTGCTGAAAAGGCTGACAATAATCAAGAGTATTTAGTTGATTAGTTATTGCTTCAATGATTTCTTTTCTCCCATGTCCTAAAGGGTTACAAAATAATCCAGAGCTTGCATCAATTTGTGTTTTGCCATGATGATTTTTTAAATAAACACCTTTTGCCTCAACAATTAATTTTGGATTTTCTTTAAAATCCTTATTAGATGTAAATGGCATCCAATGTTCATTTAGTGAATTAGGTACTGATGTTCTTTTTTCTGAGCTCATAATTAAATTTTAAAATACTTAATAAATGAATCCTTAGACTAATTAACTTAAATTAACCACCAAAATAATGTCACAACTTAAAGTTGTGTAACTATAATGATCATTTTTTTGTTTTACATATAGGTAAAATTAATCTTAAAATTGAAACATATAAATAAACAAGGAAGAGGCATAAATGAAAAAAATAATAAGTTTTATTCTTGGATGTTTTGTAGCTCTTAATCTTTCAATATCTGTTGCTAATTCAGCAGCAAATGAAGTTAGAGTTGCTTACTTCTTAGAGTGGCCAAGTCCAAATCTAGAGGACATGATGAAGAAAAACTTCGCAAAAGCTCTAGGGGTTCCAGTAAAGTGGACTAACTTTACTAATGGTGGTGCTATGACTGATGCGATGTTAGCAGGAGATATTGATATTTCTTATTCTCAAGGTTTAGTTCCATTCATTAACGCTGTAAAATCTAAAGCACCTATCAAATTAGTTGATATTGCTATGGAATACGGAATGGGAGGAACAACTTGTGTTACATCTAATGCATCTGGAATTACAAAAGCTAATGCAACTGAATTAGAAGGTAAAAAGGTTGCTGTTCCACTTGGAACAATGGCGGAATATGTTTTTGATGAGAGTATGAAAGTTGTTGGAGCAGATAGAAAAAAAATGGATATCATTCAAATGGACCCTGAAGAAGGTGCTGCTGCTTTAGTAAGCGGTGATGTTGTAATGGCATGTTTATTTGGTGGTAATTCTATTAAAGCTGCTGTTGCAGTTGGATCTAGATTACTAACAGTTCAAGAAGCTAGAGATGCAGGTATCCTAGGGATTGATATTACTTCTGTAACTACGAAGTTTATGAAAGAAAACCCAGGTATGTTAAGAACTTTTATCGAGGTAACTCATGAAGCTAATGCAAGATATAGAGCTGGAAAAAGCGATATGAATGCAATGTCAAAAGCATCAGAAATGAAAATTCCTGACATGAAAGAGACTTTAAGTGGTTTCAAATTTCTAACTCCAGAGGAAACAAAAAGTTCTATGGAAAGTGGAAATCTTGATGCATTCCTAAAAGGAATGGGAACACCAAGAGGAAACGTAGATACAAGTTTCTTACCTTTATAATCTAAAGGTAATTAAAATTTAAATAGGCGCCAATTTTTAATTAAATTGGTGCCTATTTTTTTACTATAAATTCTAATATAAAGTGGACAAATGAGTGATCTAGTTTCTCAAAATCTTAATATGATTTTTAAAACTCCAAAAGGAGAAACTGTGCACGCTTTAAAAGATTTAAATTTTACTCTTAAAAAAGGAGAATTGTTAACTGTCCTTGGACCATCAGGTTGTGGAAAAACAACTTTATTGAATATTACAGCAGGATTTATTCGACCAACTTCCGGAAGTATTACTTTGAATAGTAAAGAGATTGATGGACCCGGTGTAGAAAGAGGTATGGTTTTCCAGCAAGGTGCTTTGTTTGAATGGTTAACAGTTGCTGAAAATGTCAACTTTGGATTAAGAATGAAAAAAAAAGATCCAATTGAAACTCAAAAAAAAGTTGATGAATGGTTAGAAATAGTTGGCTTAAAAGGTTTTGGTAATACCCCAACCTATCAACTTTCTGGTGGAATGCAGCAAAGAGTTGCTCTTGCAAGATGTTTGATCAATGATCCCGATCTAATCTTAATGGATGAACCATTAGGGGCTCTTGATGCATTAACAAGAGAGAAAATGCAGTCTCTAGTTTTGAAAATTTGGAAAGAGACTGGAAAAACAATAATTTTAATTACCCACTCAGTTGAAGAAGCTCTTTTACTTGGTGAAAGATTATATGTTATGGCTCCTCGACCTGGACGAATTCATAAAGAATACAATCTTCCATTTGCTTCAATGGGACTGAAAGAAGATCTAAGGGAAATCAAAAAGAACAAAGATTTTTCTGCGAAACGTGAGGAAATATTAGAGATGATTTGGAATATGGAAGAAGAAATTATGGGGAAAGATAATTAAATGTTAACTCAAATAGTCACCTTTTTAATTTTTTTTGCAGTTATTGGCTGTATTCTTTATGGAAGAAGATTAATCAAAACTGAAAAGGTTGATGCCGTATTCGGAAATCCTGAAAGAGCAAGAGGTGGTACTCATTGGATTATAGTTGGAAGTAGTTTTTTATTATTGGTATGGCTTTATTATTCTTGGGATATTGCGAAAGGTTTTTACCCAAAATCGGCTAATGAACTTTGCCAAGTTGCAAAAGTTAACGACTCATTATTAGGTTTAAAATATCAATTTCCAATAGAGGAACGAGAATTCAAAAGTACTGCTCAAATTAAGAAAGAAAATAAAAATCTTAAAGCAACTTTAAATGAAATCAAATTTTCTGAAGATCTAAATTTGCAACAAAAAACAGATCTTACAGAGTTTATCAACAAAACTATTCAACTAATTCCTTTATTAACCAATGAGGATTTAATTGAAAATGAGACGAAGTTTAAAATAGATGACATTACTGGTAAAATTAACTTATTAACTGAAAATTTTAGAAAACCTGAATATCCTTTTGAGACAGAACAAGAAGCCAATGAAAGACTTAAAGCAGTAAGTGAGCAAGGAGATTGGGGAATTATAAAAGTTCAATCTGGAACAGGATCCATAGAAAATACTATCGAGGTTCCTTTAGTTCCAGAGACTAAAAGAGGTTTAAAATTTGATGCTGCCGCAAAAGAATTACAAATTATTAGTGATGAATTCTTTAAGTTAAGAAATCATAATCCACAATTTAAAGATAAAATAAAAGAGCTCAAAGATGAAATAAAAGCTTATCGAAAAAATTTAGATGATACTCAAGAAGTAGCTTCAACTTATGCCAAAGACATTGTTAAAATTGCACGACGAATAGAATTTGCAAGTATATATCCACCCAATGCATTAAATGAAATGCAAAATGCAATCATCAATTTTGATGTTGCCCAAAAAGAAGCTCAAGGGGGATTGAGATTTATAGATATATTTTTATTCCCAGCAGGAACCATTGTTGCAAGTGGGCCAAGCTGTTCGGAACAAGGATCTGGTAGATGGCTACCTAAGCCGTCAGATACATTTGATAAGTTCATGCTTATGCTTAAACCGAGTGTAGGTTACAAAGAAATTCCTCTCCTATGGATAGAACTGGTTGATGTTAGTAAAATGATTGGTTTTATTTTACCAGATTGGATTGCTGACATTTTACCTGGTGAATACCCAGTTCACACTCAAGATGGAATTGTTAAACAAAATTTTAAAGGCCAAGTTTTAAAATTAGTTACAGGAGACTTTAAGTTATTTAAAGTACCAGTGCCTTATGGTCATATTTGGGATTCTTTTTTAAGGGTATTTTTAGGATTAGTGTTTGGAATATTGATTGGTGTGCCGCTTGGATTATTTATGGGACTAAATAGATTTGCCAAAGGTTTCTTTGATCCGTTAATTGAGCTTTATAGACCTGTTCCCCCTCTGGCTTGGGCTCCTTTAATCATTTCAGTTTTAGGAATTGATAATACTGGAAAAGTTTTCTTGTTATTTATGGTCTCATTATCAATCATGATTATTTCTGCAAGAGCTGGTGCCTCTGGTACTCAGTTATCAAAAATTCATGCAGCTCACTCACTTGGCGCATCCAAAAAACAAATATTGAGATACGTAATTTTTCCAAATTCTTTACCAGAGATACTTACAGGTATTAGAGTTGCAGTAGGAATGTGTTGGGGAACTTTAGTTGCAGCTGAGTTTTTAGCCGGGACAACTGGTATAGGATTTGTTGAAAACGTTGCTAAAAAATATTTTCAATACGAAGTTATTTGGATCACTATATTTATCATGGGAATGTTGGGTTTATTATTTGATGTCACTTTAAGAAAAATAATAGACAAAACAATTCCATGGCGTGGAAAAGGCTAATTTGAAAACAGAAAATCTAAAAAAAGAAGTCATTAAAATTTTTGAAAATCACGGATTAAGTAATGCTCATGCTATTATTTCAGCTAATGCTTTAATTAATGCCGAGTTAGTTGGTGCTTATGGTCATGGTCTTTCTAGGTTAAGAATGTATTGTGAAAGAATATCTAAAAAAGTTATCAATCCAAAACCTAAAATAAAAGTTAAAAAGATATCTCAATCGATTGCTCATATTGATGCTGATAATAGTATTGGCTTCGTTGCAGCAGATCTCGCGATTAGAAAAGCAATCGAATGTGCGAAAAAAACAGGTATCGGTTTAGTGGGTGTTAAAAATAGTGGTCACTATGGATTATCTGGTTACTACGCTGAACAAGCAGTCAAAAAAAATTTAATCACTATGATTTATACTAATGCTCCGCCTGCAATCGCTCCCTATGGTGCTAAAAAAAGTTTGTTTGGAACAAATCCTATATGTTTTGGTTCTCCAACTGGAGGAAAGGTACCCTTTATATTGGATACAGCTATTGCAAAAATTAATAGAGGAAAAATTAGATTTGCAGCTAGAAATAATCGAAAAATACCAAAAGGTGTTGCATTAGATAAATTTGGTAAACCAACGACAGATGCAAAAAAAGCACTTTATGGAGTTCAGTTACCTATTGCAGGTTTTAGAGGTTCAGGTTTAGCATGGATGGTTGATATTCTAAGTGGTGTTTTAACTGGTGGAAATCATGCAGGCAAAGTTAAGGATCCTTTTGATGATTTTTCAGGTCCACAAAATATTGGACATTTATTTATCACATTTAAAACAAACTTATTTGTCAGAAATTATACTTCAAGAATTAAGAATAATATTAAAATAATTAAAAGATTGCCTAAGATAAAAGGAGTAAAAGAAATAATGTATCCTGGTCAAAATAAAGATAAAAGGTTTAGAATGAACTTAAAAAAAGAAATTAAATTGTCAAAAATTATTCAAAAAGATTTATTAGATTTAAAAAACTGACATGCTTTCCAATAAAGAAATTATTTGTCCTGATAACTTACTAAATGTTGCTCATAAAAAGAAAGGTATTAAAGCAGGGATTGTTAATGCAGGAAAACCTTTACCTATGCAATCAGTACAAGACGCTGTTAGAGAAAATCTAATTGAGCCAATTTTTATTGGTGATGAAAAAGAAATAAATAAATGCGCCCAGGATCTGAAATGGGATATCTCAAATTATGAGATAATCCATGAGCCTGTTGAAAATAACACAGCAACTATTGCTGCAAAACTGGCAAGTGAACAAAAGATCAAAATTATTGTTAAAGGCCATATTCATACTGACGTTTTGATGAAAGAAGTTTTAAAAAGAGAGTACAATTTACTTGGAAAAACGAGATTAAGCCATATTTGGCATATGACTTTAGGAAAAGAAGATAAACCTTTAATAATTACTGATGGAGCATTGAATGTTTTACCTAATGTAAAAACAAAATTTCATATTCTAAAAAATGTTATAAATTTTTCTAATAGAATTGGTATTGAAAGACCTAAGGTAGCAATCTTGTCTGCTACAGAGGAAGTTTTAGATAGTGTGCCAAGTTCTAAGGAAGCTGAAGAATTAACTAACTTAGCTAAAAAAGAAAATTTAAATGCTGATGTTTTTGGTCCATTGGCATTTGATAATAGTATCTCAAAAAAATCTGCGGCTATCAAAGGAATAGAAAATAGTGTAGCTGGTATGGCGGATGTATTGCTGGTCCCAAGTGTTGAAACAGGAAATGGTTTAGTAAAAATGCTTATATATTTTTGTGGAGCATGTGCAGCAGGTGTAGTTGTTGGAGGTAAAGTTCCAGTAGTAATAACCAGTCGTTCGGATGAAGCATCCGCGAGATTAGCCTCCATTGCTGCAGCCGTTGTTGCTTTAGATTAATTGTTTCGTTGAAAAAAAATCTATAATGCTTTAAACGTACTATCTAAAATATTATGGCTATTAAATACCTAAAAAAATCATCAAAAACTCCCTCCACTGATGATAGTAAGACAAACGAAATTGTTAAAGGGTTGTTAAAAGAAATAGAAATTTCAAAAGAGGAAGCTTGCATTAATCTTACAAAAAAATTTGATAAGTATGATGGTGAAATAGTTGTTTCAAAAGAAAGAATTGAGCAGATAAATAAAGAATTAGATCAAAAAACGAAGGATGATATTCAATTTTCTCATGAAAGAGTAAAAAAATTTGCTGAAGCACAATTAAAAAATTATGGCCAAGATTTTGAGGTTGAACTATCGCCAGGTCTTTATGCAGGTCAAAAATTAATTCCTGTAAATACAGCTGGTTGTTATATACCAGGTGGAAGATATGCCCACATAGCCTCAGCTGTGATGAGTGTTACAACTGCAAAAGTTGCAGGAGTAAAAAATATAATTGCTTGCAGTCCACCCAAGGAAGGTGTGGGTGCACATCCAGCAATTATTTATACAGCTAATTTGTGTGGTGCAGATGTAATTTTAAATTTAGGGGGTGTTCCAGGAATTGCTGCAATGACAAATGGTTTATTTAAAAATCCGCCAGCAGATATTTTAGTAGGTCCAGGAAATCAGTTTGTAGCAGAAGCTAAAAGAATTTTATTTGGTAAAGTTGGTATTGATTTATTCGCGGGACCAACTGAAATTGCTGTGATAGCTGATGACGAAGCTGATGCAGAGATGGTTGCAGTAGATTTGGTAGGACAAGCAGAACATGGATATAATTCTCCTGCTTGGTTATACACGACGAGTCAAAGAGTTGCTGATGAAGTCATGAAAAGAGTTCCAGAATTAATTGCTGAATTACCAGAGTTACCTAGAAAAAGCGCTGAAGCTGCTTGGAGAGATTATGGTGAAGTAATATTATGTGACACTGACGAGGAGATGGCAACCATTAGTGATGAATACGCTCCTGAACATTTAGAAGTTCAAACAAAAAATCTTGATTGGTTCCATAAAAGACTAAAAAATTATGGATCATTATTTATTGGTGAAGAAACTACTGTTGCCTATGGAGACAAATGTTCTGGAACAAACCATATTTTACCAACAAAAGGGGCTGGACGTTACACTGGTGGATTATTTGTTGGTAAATTTATTAAGACTTTAAGTTTTCAAAGAATGACTAAAGAGTCTACAAAATCTGTTGGTGCTGCATGCGCTAGGATATCAAGATACGAAGGTATGGAGGCTCATGCTAGGACTGGTGATGTAAGACTTAGAAAATATGGTTTTTCGAATTAATATTTAATCTAGAATCTCTTCGCCACTTTCTTTTTTTTCTTTATTACATTTATTGATAGTCTCTTTATTTTTCTTAATGTTTATTAAATCAGCAAAAGTATGGTTAACATCTCTATGGCCAGCTTCATCATCTCTGATAACTCTTACTACATCTTTTAAAGTAGCATGTAGTGGTAAATTCCAATAATTGATTGCAATTTCTGGAGCTGGTTGATCTGGAATGGTTCCAGCTTCAAGCTCATTTAAATATTCTGTATAACTTATCACTGCCTCTTCCTCAAAATAACCCACAATCCTATGCGCAGTTCTTTGAGAAACAATATAAATTATTGCATATGTGATTATAAATATAAACTGAGCAATCATAATAATGAATCTTTCTATTGCAGTTGGTTTAGCAATATGAACAAAAGTCATTAAATGCATTCTTTCATTCTCAGCTTCCTCTAAAAGAGTTTTGATCCACCCTTTATCATCTTCAATTTTTCTTAATGACTTTAAATGAATAAGCATACCAGCAACCATCCCTGGCACAGCAGCAACAGTTTCAAGAACAACCGCTCTATGGCCATATCTTTTTTTAAAGAAAGTATCAGCCAAAAATCTCAAAAACTTTGTAAATGACAAAGCAACTTTGTCACT
Source organism: Candidatus Pelagibacter sp. (assembly GCF_052049775.1). Lineage (GTDB taxonomy): Bacteria > Pseudomonadota > Alphaproteobacteria > Pelagibacterales > Pelagibacteraceae > Pelagibacter. The sequence continues at coordinate 18,469 of NZ_JBNGZH010000027.1, forward strand.
GAAGTTTTTAGGTTCGAAATGTTTATTTAAGTCACTCATTTATAATACATTTAAACACTGCAAAATAAATTAACATGTGCCAAATTCGTCCTGAAAAATACTAACTTTCCTTAAAAAAAGTCGTTTGAATTAAAATAAATAACCAAATCTTAATCTAAGAGATCTTTTATGAACTTCCTCAAGATAACGAGACTCTGTGTAAAATATATCAAAAGTAGTTTCGTCAAAATTTAAGCCTAAGAAGAAATTATCAGTCATTTTATAGTCTAATCCTATACCTCTGGTATAGTAGTTGTTAATTTTACTTGGATCACTATGGTAAGCAGTCCATGTGGTATCAATATCACCACCGCCTAAATAGATAAAAAAATCAAAATAATCATAATTGTATCCTATCTTTAATTTTGCTTCCTTCATTTTCTCATAAGTTACACTTCCATTTAATCCTGCAATAGATTGATCTTTACCAATATTTTCCTGAAAATTTGTTTCTGCACCAATAAAAAAGTTATTAAGATAAAAGTTATAACCTAAAAAATAACCAAGATTCTTTTTTTCCGAATCAGTTTCTGTATGATAAATTAAAGCATAATCAGGTGATGAAGCTATTGCACTAAATTTATCAAAAGATTTATAAATACCTAAATAAAACTTTGTATCTATTCGAGGTAATTCTTTTGTATGTGCTTGAAAAGAAAAAAAAAGAAAAATTAACAATA
>NZ_JBNGZH010000028.1:0-4942 GCF_052049775.1 Candidatus Pelagibacter sp.
TCAATTGTGAAAATGATAACTATTTTTCAAAGAAGTTTTTTGCAAGAAGTTTGAAAAAAAAATATGATAGTCTTGCGTATACTACAATTTTAAAACACAAAAAAATTCAGAATAAAACAGCATCTCAAATATTTACGAAAAATGGACCTTTGGCATTTTTACCATTATCAGAAATAGAAACTTCTATTGTTTATTCAATTAAAGGTAAAAAAAATATTAATCTCAATGAATTAATTAAAAAATATAATACCAAATATTCAATTACAAATTTTGGTATTTGCAACTTTTTCGAGTTGAAAGCTTCTAATTTGAGAACTTATTATCATAAAAATATTTTAGCTTTTGGAGATGTATTACATCGCCTTCATCCTTTGGCTGGTCAAGGTTTTAATATGACTTTAAGAGATATTCGAGATTTGGATAATTTAATTGAACTTAAGTTAAAGAATGGATTAGAGATAGATAATTCAATTTGTGAAGAATTTCAAAATATGACTAAACATAAAAACTATCTTTTCTCTAGTGGAATTGATTTTGTATATGAATTTTTTAATTTTGAAAGTAAGATGAATAATAATATTCTTAGCAAATCAGTGAGATTAATAGGAAGAAATAAATTCATAAATAGATCTTTTAAAAATATAGCTAATAGAGGTTTTGAAATTTAGTTTTATTGAACAGTTGTATTATTATAATTGTCAAAAGAATATGTAGTTAGAATTTCTGAAATTTTAGTTTTCCTAAGCTCTAAATTTTTGGCCTCTAATAAGATTTGTTTTTCCTCTAGCGTAAAAGGAGATGCCATTGCTAGAGCATTAATTGTTTCATCTAAACTTTGTTTCTCTAATCCTTTCCAATTAATAATAAATCCTCTTTTTTCAAAAAGATTTTTTAAGTCTTTAAATATCAATTTTAAATCAGAAAATTGTAGATTTTCACTCTGATAACTTAGGTCATCATAAAAATTATTAAAATTTACGTTGCATTCTCTGTATTTTTTATTTGATTTTACTTCATCTATTTTTTGAAATCTAATTATACCTTTAAGTTCTATTAAAAATTGACCATTATCATTTTCCCTAAAGCTTGTAATTTTGCCCATACACCCAATGTCATATAATTCAGGTTTAACTTCACTTTCTTTTGAATTTTTAGGTTGTATCACCCCAATAAGCTTGTTTGACTTCATACTATCATTAATCATATCGACATATCTTGGCTCAAATATATTCAATGGAACAGTAGTTCTTGGAAAAATGATAAAATTACTTAGTGGAAAAACTGGTATTGTTTTTGGTAAATCTTCTTTTTTCATGAAAAAAACATACCATAATTAATATTACTTGAATTAAAAAAAACGACACACTATATTAATTTCTTTTGCGGGCGTAGCTCAGTGGTAGAGCGTCTCGTTGCCAACGAGAAGGTCGAGGGTTCGATCCCCTTTGCCCGCTCCATTTTTAAGTAATATAATAAAAAATTTAATTAGATGAGGATGCAAATTAAATGAGCGAACTATTCGAGAAAAAATGTGTTCCTTGTGAAGGCGGTGTACCTGCGCTTGATATAAGTGAAATACACAAATATCAAAAAAAAATTGATGGATGGGATGTTATTAAAAATGAGAAAAATATACACTTTTTAGAAAAAAAATTTACATTTAAAAACTTTGTTGAGAGCCAAAAATTTGTAAATGAAGTAGGTAGAATATCTGAGGAGGAAGGTCATCACCCTGAAATTTTATTCGGATGGGGTTATGCAAAAATAAACATTTCAACCCACGCAATTGAGGGATTATCTGAAAACGATTTTATCTTAGCTTCAAAGATTGACAAGATTTAATGTCTAAAATGTCTTGTTTTTGAAAAAATTAAAATAGTATTAGTTTTATCTGCAAATTTTATAATTTCTTTATCTCTGATTGATCCTCTAGGTTGGATTACAGCAGAAACACCGGATTGAATCAATTTTTCAATACCATCAACAAATGGAAAAAAAGCATCAGATGCTGCAACAATTTCTTTTTCATTTTTTTTAAACTTTCTCATTTTATTTATTGCAATTTGACAGCTATCAAGCCTACTAGGTTGTCCAGATCCGATACCAACTGTTGTTTTATCACCAACGAGCACAATAGCATTAGATTTAACATGACGGGAAATATTGAATGCAAATAATAAATTTTCAAATTGTATTTTGTTTGGTTTTTTCTTTGAAACAACTATGAAATCTTTTTTTTTAAAAATAAAGTCATCTTGAGATTGGATCAACATTGAATTTGATACAGAGTTAATTTGAAGAACATCATCAAAATTAAAGTTTGTTGAGTCTATAATTCTAACATTCTTTTTAGATTTTAATAATTTAAGAGCGCTTGTTTCAAAACCATTAGCAATAATTACTTCTAAAAAAGTTTTGTTTAACTCAACAGCTAAACTTTTATTAACTTTAAAATTACAAGAGACAATACCTCCAAATGCGCTTACAGGATCACATTCAAATGCAGATTTATAACTGCTTACTTTATCCTTTAAAATAGAAACTCCGCAGGGGTTAGCATGTTTGATAATTACAGTACCTATATTTTTCGGTAGACCTTTGGATATCTTTAAAGCAGCAAAAATATCATTGTAATTGTTATAGCTTAATTGTTTTCCATGAATTTTTCTTAATTTGAAATCTTTATTTTTAGAGTAAATAGCAGATTTTTGGTGTGGATTTTCTCCATATCTTAATCTCTCAATTAAGTTTCCATAAATAATTTTTTTCTCTGTAAAATTTTCATTTGTGACTGAATTGAAGTAATCTGAAATTACGGAGTCATAATATGCTGTTTCATTAAAGGCTGATTGAGATAATTTTTTTCTAAATTCTAATTTTGTTGCACCTTTAAATCTTTTTAATTGATCAATCAATGCCGAATATTGATTGGTGGATGTTATTACTGCAACGTCATTGTAATTTTTTGCAGCACTTCTAACTAGGGCAGGACCACCAATATCAATTTTTTCAATTATTTTATTATGATTTTTTGTTGTGTTTAAAGTTTTTTCAAATGGATAAAAGTTGACTATAACTAAATCAATATTTTGAAAATTATTTTTTTTTATTTCTCTTTTATGAGAATTATTGTTTCTTTTATTTAAGATTCCCGCATGAATTTTAGGATGTAGTGTTTTTACACGTCCATCAAGAATTTCATTAAAACCAGTATAATCAGAAACTTCAAGGCATCGATAGCCTAATTTTCTAATTGCCTTAAATGTACCCCCTGAACTAATCAGTTTAACATTATACCTGTTTAAAGTTTGTAATAATGGTTTTAAGTTTGATTTATCTGAAACAGATATTACAGCTGATTTTATTCTTCTAACTATATTTTTTTTATTTGCCATTTAATATCTTCGGTCTGGTTATTTGAAATTCCAGAAATAAATATATTTTGATTATCAATATATGAATTTTTATTACCGAAATATAAACCATTATCAATATTTATATCATAATTATCACAAGTAAATTTCCAACCCTCATCCTCCAATTCAATTAATATTGATTTACCATCCTGAGTTTTCATTAATTTTACGTCTGGTTCTACATGAAATCGAATATCAAATTTATAATTTTTATTAATTTTTTTTAGAATTTTATCACTACCAACAAAAGTTTCTTCTCCAGGAAAAAATTCTATATTTCTTTCATGAATAGTATTATATTTTTTTTGGTATCCATCATGAGAAGCATTTATTTTCCAATAGTTTTTTTCAAAAATAGTCTCTCTTTTAGTAATTTTTAAACCTCTGGTAACAAAAAAAGATTTATTATTGTTCGTAAATTTGCAGGAAGAATTATCATCGATTACTAAGGTATTCTGAGCGGCAGTTGATCTTGATAAATGATTTAGTTTTATATTTGTTTCGCTATGATAGCCACAATTGCTTATTAATTTTTTTCCATTAGAAATTATTTCAAAAGATAAAGCTCCAGATTGATAATCTTTAGAAAAAAATGAATTTGGTGAAGGACCAGCATCCATAGTGAGACACATCTTTTTATTTCTCAAAATTATATATCCACCATAATCTTGATTGTCATTTTTGAATTTATAACCTAGTCTTTGAAGATAATTATCAAAATTATTATTATCTGAGATGTTATTTCCGTTATAAAGAATATCACTTTTTAGATTTTGCCAAACAAAAGCGTAACCTTGTCCAAGATAGTAGATTGTTTCATTGATATGTTCTGGAATATTAATTTGAGATTCTTTAAACCACTCTCTGATTAAAATATAATATTTCAAATAAAATATTAATTGTTTAATGCTCCTTGATTTAGGAAAACCAGAATTATCAAGAGTAATTTTAGATATTTTTTCTAGTAAATTTAAACCATATGGCAAATACTTTTTTTCATCCTGATAACAAAGTCCAACTAATATAATAGATGCACAACCTATCAATTTATCTTCAACAAATTTTGATTTATTAATTTCATTTATGAGGTGATTTGCTTGTTTTTGTACCATAGTATTGAAATCAATTTTATATTGTCCGTTACCATCTTCATAAGTGAGATTATGACTTGATAACCAAGCAATAATTCTTTTTGCAGTTAAATCGAAATTCCAACTTTTTGCATTGTATTTATGATTTAAAGTCATCCAGTTTTTTATAACTGATTGGGTATTTTTTTTTGAAGACTTAAGATCTAAACTAAAAAGCCAATAAAAATTATTAAGTTTTCTTAAGTTTTTTTTAGTAATTTCTTTATTATCCCAAATTTCATTTAACGCAAAATCTTCAATCCTAAATTTTTTTTTTTGATATTTAATTAAGGATGAAAGTAAATGAGGACTAGGCTTATAAATCAAATTTTGATAATAAGTTTTTGAAATCTTTTTATCGTATAGATTAGAATGTAAATATAATTCTCTTATTTT
>NZ_JBNGZH010000029.1:0-75101 GCF_052049775.1 Candidatus Pelagibacter sp.
ATAAATTTATTAATGGTCCTATTTCAAAAAAATTTTTTTTAGAAAAAAAATACTTAGGTATTTCTGAATATTTAGCTAATAGAACAAAAACCAAAAAATTTGCTATGTTAATCTATAACAAAAATCTTTCTGTTTGTCCTCTGACAACTCATATGCCTATTAAAAAAGTCTCAAAAAAAATTAAAAGAAAATTGATTAATGAAAAGGTAAAATTAATAAACAATTTTTATCAAAAACATTTTAAACTGAAACCCAAAATAGCAATAACTGGATTAAACCCACATTGCGAAAGTATTGGAAATGTCAATGAAGATGAAAAGATTATTAAGCCTGCAATCAAGTCTTTAGCAAATTCAAATTTTAATGTTTATGGACCTTTTGCTGCAGATACAATTTTTTTAAAAAAAAATAGAGAAAGATATAATGTAATAATTGGGATGTACCATGATCAAGTATTAACACCCATAAAAACGTTATTTGAATATGATGCAATTAATATCACTTTAGGTCTTCCATTCTTAAGGATTTCTCCCGATCACGGACCAAATCATAAAATGTTAGGTAAAAATAAATCTAATCCATTAAGTCTTGTTAAAGCATTGACTTTTTTAGACTCAAAGAAGTGATCAAAGCAAAAAAAAGTTTGGGTCAAAACTTTTTAGTAGATGAAAATATATTAAGTAAAATTGTATCAATAGTTAAAATTAAAAATAAATCAATTCTTGAAATTGGACCAGGAACAGGAAATTTAACTTCACATATTCTTAAAAATGGTTCAAAAAAATTGATAGTTGTTGAAAAAGATAAAAATTTATCAATTTTTTTAAAAAAAAGATTTAAAGACAAAATAAATATAATTAATGACGATATTTTAAAAATAGATGAAAAAGGAATTTACAAAGAAAAATTAATTGTTTTTGGGAACTTACCCTACAACATATCAACAGAGATATTAGCTAAATGGATTCTAAATCTAGAAAATAACGATTATTGGTTTGATTTCTTAATCCTTATGTTCCAAAAGGAAGTAGCGAATAGAATTATATCCAAGTTTAACTCTTCAAATTACGGAAGACTATCAATATTAGCCAATTGGAGATTAGATATACAAAAAATTTGCGATATTGCACCTTCAAGTTTTTCTCCAAAACCTAAAGTTGATAGTTCATTGTTATTTTTCAAACCAAAAAAAAATTTTTATAAATTCATTAATCCAAAAAACTTAGAGAAAATAACTAGAGTTTTTTTCAATCAAAGAAGAAAAAAACTTAAAAGACCATATAATTTAATATTTCAAAATAATTTTGATATACTCAGAAAACTTAAAATTGATTTAAATTTAAGACCACATAATTTAAGTCATGAGATGTATTACGAGTTAACTAAAGAATATGAAAAATTATGATGTAAGTTTTTCGACATGGTTTCTAATAAAATCTTTGTCATAATCTTTTGATCCATTTTTTATTTCAGCTTGAATCAAGCTATAAATTTTTTTAAAACAATCTTCTAAATTATTATTGATCACAACATAATCGTAGTTAATCCAATGCAACACATCATGCTCAAATTGTTTCATTCTCTCTTCTACTATAAGTTTATCTTTCATATCTCTGTTGGATAGTCTTTCAAATAAAACTTCTTTACTAGGAGGAAGTATAAAAAAAGTGATTAATTTATAATCTAATTTTTTATTTTTAATTTGATCAGCACCCTGCCAATCAATATCAAAAAGCACATTTTTACCATTATTGAGATTGTTTATAACTGGCGTTCTTGTGGAACCATAGAAATTTTTAAAAACTTTTGCATATTCTAAAAATTCCTGATTTTTGATTAATCTTTTAAATTCATCTTCATTAACAAAAAAATAATCCTTGTTGGGAATTTCATTAATTCTAGGTTTTCTGGTTGTATGAGAAATTGAAATTTCAAAATTATCTTGCTGAGATAACAAGTTAACCAATGTAGTCTTACCTGCTCCAGACGGAGAAGATAAAATTATCATCACCCCATCATTATTTGTGGGCATTTAAGAATTAATTTGCTTTTCCTTCAATAAATTTAACAGCATCGCCCACCGTTAAAATTTTTTCAGCCTCGCTATCAGATATTTCTGAACCAAACTCTTCTTCGAAAGCCATAACTAATTCCACAGTGTCCAAACTATCTGCTCCTAAGTCATCTATAAAACTTGACTCTTCAGTTACTTTAGCTTCATCAATACCTAAGTGATCAGCAACTATTTTTTTTACTTTACTTGAGACATCTTCTGACATTTTGATCCTTTATAGTTTAATTCTTAATAGTTTAAAAACTTGTTTTGTCAAGCCATATACATACCTCCATTTACATGAATAGTTTCACCATTAATGTAATTTGATTGATCTGAGGCTAAAAAAAGAACTACACTAGCTATATCCTCGGGCTCTCCCAATCTTGCGGAGGGTATTTTAGATATAATTAATTCTTTAAATTTCTCATCCAATTTATCTGTCATGGCTGTTTTTATAAAACCAGGTGAAATACAATTAATATTTATATTTTTCTTAGCATACTCAATTGCTAAACTTTTTGACATCGCAACTATACCTGCTTTAGATGCTGTATAATTAGTTTGGCCTAAATTTCCAGTATGACCAACAACTGATGTAATATTAATAATTTTCCCTGATTTATTTTTTAACATTTTTTTAATGGCAAATTTACTTAATAGAAAAGTAGATGTTAAATTTACATCAATTACTTTTTTCCACTCCTCAAAACTCATACGAATGGCTAGGTTATCTTGTGTCAATCCGGCATTATTCACAATACAATCTAGTTTTCCTCCAAGTTGTTTTGTAGCATTATCAATGAATTCCTCAATTTTTTCACTTTGCGAGACATCAAAACCTAAAATTTTAACATTTTTAATTTTTGATTTTAATTCCTCTAATTTTTCAATTTTTGTACCCGTTGCTAATATATTGGCCTCAAACTCACTTAATTTTTTTACTATCGAGTTACCTATTCCACCTGATGCGCCAGTTACAATGATATTTTTATTTTTTAAATTAATCATAGCTTTAAATCTTTTATATCACTCACTGAATTGATTGTATTAGTTTTTACGTTCTTATCTATCCTTTTTATTAAACCAGTTAATACTTTTCCTGGTCCAATTTCAATGAAATGATTTACTCCATTACTAATCATATGGTCTACACTTTCTCTCCATCTAACTCTATTCTCTATTTGATCAATCAAAAGCATTTTAAGCTCTTCTTTATTTAAAATTTCTTTTGCTGTCACATTGGATATCAACTTATTTTTAGACTCTTTAAAATCTAATTTTTGGATTTCATTCCTCATAATTTCAGTAGCATTTTTCATAAGTTGGCAATGAAAAGGGGCGCTAACCGGTAATTTTATGTTTTTAACATTTTTTGATTTCAAGACCTGGATTAATTTTTCTATATCACTAATTCTTCCACTTAAAACAATCTGACCCTCAGAATTATCATTAGCAATTTGTACTATAAAATTATTCTTATTTTCTTTCAAAAGATCTTCTATTATTTCAACTTTTGAACCCAAAACAGCCAACATACCTCCCTCACCCTTTGGAACAGCATTTTGCATTGCTTCACCTCTAATTTTTAAAAGTTTAATGGTATCTGTAAAACTCAGATAGTTAGCAGCACATAAAGCTGAATATTCTCCTAGTGAATGGCCAGCATAATATTTTGCATTATCAAGATCCAAATTGAATTCTTTTTTCATTACCTGAAAAATTGAGTGGCTTATAAGAAATATTGCTGGCTGCGTATTTACAGTAAGATCCAATTCATCTTTAGGCCCCTCTAAAATTATTTTTGATATACTTATGCCTAATGACTCGTCAGCTTCTTTAAAAAGATCTTTTACCAATTCGTAATTTTCAAAAAAATCTTTTCCCATTCCAATTTTTTGAGAACCTTGTCCTGGGAATACTAAAGAAAACATCTAAAAAAACCTATATTTTTTATTGTTTTTGCTATTGTAATTAAAGATTTATAATAGTATATCCTCATTTTTTATTAAAGAAACTTTATGAATTTATACGAGCATACCATAATTGCAAGACAAGACACTTCTCCAAGTGAAATAAAACAATTAACTGAAAAATATTCAGGCATTATTGAAAAAAATGATGGTGAGATAGTAAAAACTGAAAATTGGGGTTTGTTAAATTTATCATATTTAATAAAAAAAAATAAAAAAGGAAGCTACATTCACTTTAAATTTAAAGGCAAAGGAAATGTAGTTAATGAACTTGAAAAGAATGAATCGATTGATAAAAAATTGTTAAGATTTTTAACTGTAAAAGTAAAAAAATTTGATCTTGAAACAAATTTTTTTTCAAAAAAAGATGACTCTGAAAAAAAGGAAAGTCCTAATAATTAGTTATGCCTAAAAGACAAAGTGGAAATAAAAAAAGTAAACAAAGTAATTTTGCAAAATTAAGTATTTTCCAGCCAAATAAATATAAGTTTAAAAAAAATTGCCCATTATCGGTCAAAGGTGCTCCAAAAATTGATTATAAAAATGTTAAGTTATTGAAAAGATATGTATCAGAAAATGGTAAAATTCTTCCATCAAGAATAACTAATGTGAGTCAAAAAAAACAAAGAGAGTTATCTTTATCAATAAAAAGAGCAAGAAATTTGGCTTTAATTTAAATGAAAGTAATATTACTAGAAAATATCAAAAGAGTAGGATCTATAGGCGAAATTATAGATGTAAAGAGAGGTTTTGCTAGAAACTTTTTGATCGCAAATAAAAAGGCATTATATGCTTCAAAAGAAAATATAAATCAAGTTGAAAAAATTAAAACCCAACTATCAAAAAAAGATAATGAAAAAAAACAAGAGGCAAAAAAAATAGCTGAAAAAATAAATAAAAAAGAATTTTTTGTAAAAAAACTTTCAACTGAGAATAAGGAGTTGTATGGTTCGGTCAAACCTACAGAAATTTCCAAACTAATTAAAGAAAAAGAAAAGTTAGATATTACACCATCAATGATACAACCAATTAAAGAAATCAAATCTCTTGGAAAATTTAAAGTAAAAGTATCTTTACACTCTGAGATTGATGCAGAGATACATATTGTAGTTGAGTCAGCAGAAACTATTCAATAATTATACAATTTTTTCCCCAATTAATATTTAAAATTCATTTGTCAGATAAATTGACATACTATGTAGTGTGGAAAATAATTTAACAATCGTTAAAGACAAATTCAAAGAATTACCAAATAATATTGAAGCTGAACAAGCAGTGATTGGTTCTATACTTGTTTCGAATGAGATTTTTGATGAAATTAATATTATTATAACAAGTAATAACTTTTACGATCCAATGCATCAAAAGATTTTTGGTGCAATAGAAAATCTAATTTATAAAGGATTGTTAGCTAATCCTATTACTTTAAAAAATTATTTTGAAGATGAAAAAGACGAACTAAATGTCCCAGAGTACTTAGTAAAAATAACAAAATTTTCTACCTCTGTAAGACAAGCAATCGAATACTCAAAAATTATCTACGATATGTTTGTACGAAGAGAACTTATAAAAATTTCTGAGCAAACTATTGATGATGCTAAGTTAGGTGATCTTAATACAAGTGGACAACAAATAATTGAAAACTCAGAAAAAGAATTATTTAAATTAGCTGAGAAAGGATCTTTTAGCTCCTCCTTTATAAAATTTGATAAAGCATTAAAAGATACAATTGATATGGCTTCTGCTGCTTATAAAAATGATGAGGGTATAGTAGGAGTTCCTACAGGACTAAGAGATTTAGACGATAGATTGGGAGGATTACACAAATCTGATTTGATCATAATTGCAGGAAGACCTGGTATGGGAAAGACAGCACTTGCTACCAACATCGCTTTTAATGCAGCTCAAAAATTACAAGAAAGTGGCAAGAAATCATCCATTGCTTTTTTTTCACTAGAGATGTCATCTGAACAATTATCTACAAGAATTTTAGCTGAACAATCTAGAATTAAATCAAATGATATTAGAAGAGGTAAAATTTCCGATGAACAATTTGATAAATTTATAGAAACTTCAAAAAATATATCTGAACTTCCACTTTATATTGATGAAACACCAGCAATAACAATTGCAGCCATGAGTAATAGAGCAAGACGAATAAAAAGAACTCATGGTCTTGATATGATTATTGTCGATTATATTCAATTAATGAGAGGAACTTTGAATTATAAAGATGGAAGGGTTCAAGAAGTTTCAGAAATTACTCAAGGTTTAAAAGCAATCGCTAAAGAATTATCAATACCTGTAGTTGCTCTCTCACAATTATCAAGACAAGTTGAGCAAAGAGATAATAAAAAACCACAATTATCAGATTTAAGAGAGTCAGGCTCGATAGAGCAGGACGCAGATGTAGTAATGTTTGTATATAGAGAATCTTATTATTTAGAAAATAAAGAACCAAAGCCAGCAACTGTAGAACATGCTGAATGGCAAGCAAAGATGAATGAAGTATCTAATCTGGCAGAATTAATTATTGGTAAACAAAGACATGGTCCAACTGGAAATGTATTTCTAGAGTTTGAGGCAATGTTTACTAAATTTAAAGATACTCAAATTAACTAAATTCCAATATAAAAGGGTAAGATGATTGCCCAATTTTATCAAAATACAATTCTAAAAAATCCAAAGGTAATAGTGATATTTTTGGTTATAGCCTTATTTACTTTTGGCTATTATTCCAAAGATTTTAAACTAGATGCTTCATCAGATACACTGTTAATTGATGGAGATCCAGACCTTAAATATCTCGAAGAAATTTCAAATAGGTATGGATCAAAAGAATTTTTGATATTAACTTATTCTCCTAATGAGGGGATGATTTCTGATGTTTCTATAAACAATCTTCTCAGTTTAAAATATAAAATTCAAAGTTTAAAATGGGTTCATAGCGTTATTACACTTTTAGATGTTCCTTTATTAAATAATTCGGATGCTCCTTTACAAGAGAGATTAGAAAATTTTAAGACCTTAAAAGATGAAGACATAGATAGAGAAAGAGGTTTTAAAGAGATTTTAAGTAGCCCCGTATTCAGAAATTTTGTTATCAGCGAGGATGGTAAAACCTCCGGAATCATAGTTAATATTAAAAGTAAAAAAACAATAGAAAATATTCCTAATAAAACAAAAGAAGAGATTGAAGCTCATAAAGATTTAATAAAAAAACAAAATCATCAAAATATTCTTGAAATTAGAGATGTCATTGAAAGCTACAATAATGTTGGAAAAATAAATTTAGGTGGAATTCCTATGATTGCCGACGATATGATGACATTTATTAAAAGTGATATAATAGTTTTTGGATTGGGTGTTTTACTATTTATTATAGCAACATTATGGTTTGTATTTAGAAAACTAATTTGGATTGTTGTCCCGATAAGTAGTTGTTTTTTTTCAGTAATTATCATGACAGGCTTGCTTGGGTTATTAGGGTGGAAAGTTACAGTTATTTCCTCAAACTTCATTGCATTAATGTTAATTTTAACAATGGCGATGAATATTCACATGAGCACAAGATTTTTACAAATTAAAGAAATTCATCCAAACAAAAAAGTTATAGAGCTGATTACTTTAACAACTAATAAAATGTTTTGGCCAATTTTATATACTGCTTTAACAACTATTATTGCTTTTTTGTCCTTAATCTTCAGTGAAATAAAGCCGATTATTGATTTTGGATGGATGATGACGCTAGGTTTAATTACGTCATTTATTATTACATTTACACTACTTCCATCTCTTATAAACTTTATGCCAAAAGATAAGATCTTTTTAAAAAAACAAGAAGAGTCAAAAATTACCTCTTTCTTAGCTCAAGTTTCTTTAAATAATCATAAAACTATTTTTACTTTTACTATTATGATAATCGTTCTAAGTTTAATCGGTATAAGCAAACTAGAAGTTGAAAATAGTTTCATAAATTACTTTAGTAAAAAAACTGAAATTTATAAAGGTATGAAACTTATAGATGAAAAATTAGGTGGAACAACTCCGCTTGAAGTAATTTTGAAGTTTCCAAAGAGAGAAAACAAGAAATCTGATGATGAAGATGATTTTGAAGATTGGGGAGATGAAGAAAATGAGAATAATGATAAATATTGGTTTACCAAAGATAAAATAGATAGAATTTCCTCTGTTCATAACTATCTAGATGATTTGCCTCAAGTTGGAAAAGTCATATCCTTTTCATCAATAATAGATGTGGCAACAATGCTAAATAATAATAAACCTTTGGGAACATTAGAAATGGGTGTCCTTTATTCAAAAATACCTGAGAGTATTAAGACTGAAATAATTGATCCATATATCTCTATAAAAGATAACGAGGCAAGAATTAATCTGCGGATTATTGACTCCCAAGAAAATTTGAGGAGAAACGATCTCATAAAAAAAATTAATTATGATTTAAAAAATAAATTAGGTTTAAAAGAAAGTGAGTTCAAACTTGGTGGAGTTTTAATTCTATTTAATAACTTACTCCAAAGTCTTTTTAAATCTCAAATACTAACTTTAGGTTTAGTGATGATAGGAATATTTGGCATGTTTGTGATCTTATTCAAAAATATTAAGCTTTCTCTAATTGGTGTAGTACCAAATTTTATAGCAGCTTTTTTTATATTAGGAATAATAGGTTTATTAGGAATTCCATTAGACATGATGACAATTACAATAGCCGCAATTACAATTGGAATAGCTGTTGATAATAGTATTCATTATATTTATAGATTTAAGGAGGAATTTAATACTTCGAAAGATTATAATAAAACGCTTATTTTATGCCATTCTACAGTTGGTAAAGCAATTTTGAATACATCTATAACAATAGTTTTTGGATTTTCAATATTGGTTTTGTCAAAGTTTATCCCAACGATCTATTTTGGTGTTTTTACTGGATTAGCAATGTTGTTGGCTATGGTCTCAGTTTTAACATTACTTCCCTCTTTAATACTATTGGTCAAACCCTTTAATAAATAACTAGATGCAAGATTTTGTTGTAGATTTTTATAAGACTACAAATGTTTTAGATATTGTGTATTTAGTAATCACAATTTTTGCATTAATTGGATGTTATAAAAGAGGTTTTGTTTTAAGTATTCTGTCAATGGCTAAATGGTTTCTAGCCTACATAATTACATTGATAATATTCCCTAGAGCAAAACCTTACTTGAAAGGCATAATAGATAATGAGTATGTTTTAGATATAGTTTTAGGAATTACAATATTTGTAATTGTTTTATTTCTAATTCTAATGATTAACAGAGGTATTAAAAAAGCTGTCCGTTTCACTGGCCTTGGAAGTATAGATACAATGTTTGGATTCTTTTTTGGATTTATCAAAGCTTATATTATATCTGTATGTATCTTCTCAGGTGTACACATTGTATATAATCACGATAAATGGCCAGTAAATTTAAGTAAATCATTAATCTTTCCATATTTAGAAAAAGGTAGTAATTATTTATTAGAAAAGTTTCCTGATGAAAAAACATATCAAAAATCTAAAGAGAAAATTGAAAATATTTGAGCCTAAACTCAAAGAAGAGTGTGGTATATTTGGAATAAGTAATACCAAAGATGCATCTGCACTAACTGCCTTAGGACTTCATGCTCTCCAACATAGAGGTCAAGAAGGATGTGGTATAGTTACCTTTAATGGTAAACAATATTTTTCTGAAAAAAGATTTGGTTTGGTAGGTGATAATTTTAATAAAGAAAAAATATTAAAAAAGCTTCAAGGAGATTATGCTATTGGACATAATAGATATAGCACAACAGGTGAAAATACTCTTAGGAACATTCAGCCTTTCTTCGCTGATACTAATGCTGGAGGGATCGGCGTAGCTCATAACGGAAATTTAACCAATTCTATTTCTTTAAGAAAAAAGTTAGTTGATGAAGGTGCAATTTTCTACACAACATCAGATACAGAAACAATAGTTCAATTAATTGCTAAATCAAAACGGGCAAAAACAATAGATAAAATTGTTGATGCAATTTTTCAAATTCAAGGTGGATACGCTTTAGTAATGTTAACTCAAACTTCATTAGTAGGTGTTAGAGATCCTTTTGGTATAAGACCTTTGGTGATTGGAAAATTAAAGAATAGTTATGTCCTAGCATCCGAAACGTGTGCTTTAGATATAATTGGCGCAAAATTCATACGAGAAGTTGAAAATGGTGAAATTGTCTTAATAGAAAATAATGAACTGAAAAGTATTAAGCCATTTCCACCAAGAAAAGTTAGACCTTGTGTTTTTGAATACATTTATTTTGCAAGACCAGATAGCATGCTTGATGGAAAAACTGCATATGAACATAGAAAAAATCTTGGTTCAGAACTTGCAAAAGAAAATGATATAAATGCTGATATTGTTGTACCAGTGCCAGATTCTGGAAATGCAGCTGCTTTAGGTTTTGCACAATCCTTAAATGTAAAATTTGAGCTTGGTTTAGTCAGAAATCATTATGTCGGAAGAACTTTCATTGAACCAAGTCAGAAGATCAGAAGTTTAGGTGTTAAATTAAAATTAAACGCCAATCAATCAACAATTCAAGGCAAAAAAATAATTTTAGTAGATGACTCACTAGTAAGAGGCACCACATCCCATAAAATAGTTAAAATGCTATATGATGCTGGTGCAAAAGAAGTTCATGTTAGAATTGCCTGTCCAGAAATAAAATTTCCTGATTTTTATGGAGTTGATACGCCAACTAAAAAAGAATTACTTGCTGCTAATAAAAGTAACTCAGAAATCTGTGAGTACATAGGTGCAAAATCATTGAAATTTTTGTCAGTGAATGGAATGTATCGGGCAATTGGTTTTGATAAAAGAAATGAGACTTATCCTGAATTAACTGATCATTATTTTACTGGAGATTATCCTGTCAAACCTATCGATGAACTTGGTGATAGTAAAATCACACAATTATCATTATTAAATACTGCATCTAATAATTAAATGAAAAAAGTAAGTTTTACTGAAATGAAAAATGGAACTAAAGAGGATTATCTTTTTTTAGATAAACATGAAAAAGATTTTGCTAGTAAAACTGCTGATAGAATATTAAAATTTATGTCTGGATTAAATGAAACCTTGGAAGGTTATCAGGTATCAAGACTTGAGCACTCACTTCAAAGTGCTACGAGAGCTCATAGAAATGGTGAAAGCGAGGAGATGGTTGTAGCTTGTCTGTTGCATGACATCGGGGATGAATTGGCACCAATGAATCATTCTGAGTATGCTGCTTCAATTTTAAAGCCCTATGTATCAGAAAAAACTCATTGGATAATTGAAAAACATGGAGAATTTCAAATGTATTATTATGCACATCATTTAGGTGGTGATAAAAACAGAAGAGATAAATATAAAGATCATAAATATTATCAAGATACAGTAGATTTTTGTGAAAAATATGATCAAAATTCTTTTGATCCTAAATATGAATCTTTACCATTGGAATTTTTCAAACCAATTGTAAAGAAAATTTTTTCTAGAAAACCATACTCTTCTCTAAAGAATAATTAAAAATAAAATTTATATCTATGATTACAGAAAAAGAGCAAATAATTGAATATTTCAAGTCTGGAATTAAAAACAAAAAAGAGTTTAAAATTGGTATCGAACATGAGAAATTTCTATTTGATAGTCAAAATAATAAGAGAATTGATTATCAAAAAATAAAGGAAATGTTTTCAGCTCTACTTGAATTTGGATGGAATCCTGTATTAGAAAACAACAATATTATTGGTTTAAATAAGGGTGGTAAAAATATTACTCTTGAACCAGGTAATCAGATTGAATTATCTGGTGATAAACTTACTAATATTCATGAAGCATGTGCAGAATCTTATGATTACTTATTTGAGTTAAAACAGGTCACAAAAAAACTTAACATTAAAATTGTAAGTGCAGGTTTTGATCCAATATCAAAATTAGATGAGATCCCCAATAACCCTAAAAAAAGATACAAACTTATGACAAGAGATATGCCTTTTGGGGGAGAATTAAGTCTTGATATGATGTATCGAACCTGTGGAACGCAGTTAAATTTAGATTACTGTTCGGAAGAAGATTTTAAAAAAAAATTTAAGATAGTTAATTCTCTGGTACCTATTTCAATTGCTTTATTCGCTAATTCATCAATAGTTGAGAAGAAAAAAAGTGATTATTTATCTTATCGATCAAAAGTATGGCAAAATACTTCACGAGGTGGTTTGCCTAAATTGTTCCTAGAAAACTTTGATTTTGAAAAATATGCAGATTTTGTGATTAATTTTCCAATTCTGTTTATACAACAAAAAGAAAATTATTTTTCAGGTATAGGATACAATTTCAGTGATTTCATGTCAGGAAATATTAAAGAAATAAATAATCGTCTGCCCGATGAAAATGATTTATCAACTCATTTAAGTACAATTTTTACGGAGAATAGACTTAAAAAATATATTGAATTAAGATCGATGGATACTTGTGGTTGGGATTGTCTATGTGCGGGCCCAGCATTTAATGTTGGAATGTTATATGGAAATGTAGATGAAGTTTATGAATTAATTTCTAGTTGGGATAAAGATAAAATTATGAATGCATATTTAGAAGCACCACAAAAAGGTTTTAATACCCAGCTTATGGGTAAAGACCTGCTTTATTGGTCTTCAAAATTATTAGATTTATCTAAAAAGGGATTAGAAAAGAGAGATATAGTTAATAAAAGTGGAAAAAACGAGACCATATTTTTAAATCATTTACAAAAAGTGATTGATAATAAAACTACAAATGCACATCATATGATTATTAAATTTTCTAAAGATGAAGATTTAACTGAATTATATGACAAATAAAATTATTGCTATCCAGGGAAATCATCCTTCTAAACTTAACCCTAGAACAGATACCAGTATTTTTTTAGCTCATGAAATACAAAAGAAAAATTACAAAATTTTCTATTATGATCCAAAAGATTTATCTATCATTAATTTTAAAGTAATTGCTAAAGGATTCTTCATCAAATTTGATTATAAAAAAAAAAGATTTTTCGAAATTTTAAAAAAACAAAAACTAGAGCTAGTTAAGTGTAAATATTTACTTATTCGCCAAGATCCACCATTCAATTTAGAATATATTTGTTCAACTCTTATTTTAGATAAAATAAAAAAAAGGGTTAAAGTTATTAATGATCCAACAGCAATAAGAAATGTATCTGAAAAACTTTTTTCCACAAAATATCAAAAATTTATGCCTGATACTATTTTTTCACAAAATATTGATGAAATTAAAAAGTTTTTTAAAAAACATAAAAAAGTGATAGTAAAACCTATCAATAGCTATAGTGGAAACAATATATATTTATTGATCAAGTTTAATCTAAAATTTTTTCAAAAATTTATTAAAAAACACAGTCATATTATGTGTCAAAAATATTTACCTAAGATCAAAGAGGGAGATAAGAGAGTTTTTTTAATAAATGGTAAAGTATGCGGCGCAATATCAAGAATTCCAAAAAAAGGCTCATTTTTAAGTAATTTAAGCAAAGGTGCAAAACCAATAAATGTAAAATTAACTAATAAAGAAATGAAAATATCAAAATTGATTAGTAAAGATTTAAAAAAAGATAAAATTTTCTTTGCTGGGATTGACTTTATAGATGAGCAACTCAATGGTGACATAAATGTTACATCACCTACTGGATTAAAAACTTTCTACGACCTTTCAAAAATAAATTTAGCATCAACTTTCTGGAAAGAATTAAAAGCGTGAAAAATCTTACAGACCAACAAAAGGGATCGTTATTGGCCTTTGTTGCTGTAATGTTTATTACACCAGACTCACTATTTATAAGACTTTCAAATGTAGATACTTGGGGTTTAGTTTTTTATAGGGGAATTATTCCTTTTATGACAGTTTTGATAGGTATGTTAATCATTTATAAGTTAAATTTCTTTAAAATTCTTTTCACTAGTAGTTATCATGGAATATTTTATGTAATTACATTTAGTGTAACTAATATAACTTTTGTTGTTTCAATTCAAAATACAAACGTTGCCAATACCTTGGTTATGATTGCGACCGCTCCAATGTTATCAGCTATTCTTGGAGCTATATTTTTAAAAGAACCACCTGATAAAAAAACTTGGACCTCTATAATAATTACTTTTTTAGCAATAATATATATCTTCTACGACTCTTTGAAGTTAGGTAATTTCTATGGAGATATTTTAGGATTTATAACTGCGATAGGTTTAGCGGTTGGAGCAGTTATTATCAGATCTGCTAAAAATAAAAATTTAGTTCCTGCTGCGGTAGTTGGCAAATTATTTGTAGCAACTTTTGCATTACTTTTTATCGAAAGTTTTGCATTAGTTGGTAAAGATCTTTTGATAGTTCCTATGATGTGTATTTTATGTGTAGCGATACCTTTTGTGTTAGTAACCATTGCACCAAGGTTTATACCTGCTGCAGAAGTTAATCTTTTTTTTCTGCTGGAGACTATAATTGGTCCAATTTGGGTTTGGTTAATCATAAAAGAACAGCCTAGTTTAGAAACACTTCAGGGTGGTCTAATTATAATCACTACCATCGCAATTCACTCGTACTTAAAACTCAAAAATTCTTAAGCTCGTCACAATTAAGACTTGATTTAATAATACATCGCGAATAATTACCTCAATTTTTATGAATAAAGTTTTAAAAAACTCCTGGGCATTATTTTTGGGAATGGGCTTCATCATGATGGCTTATGGATTCCAAGGCTCTCTACTCGGAGTAAGAGCGGTCCAAGAAGAATTTAGCCTTACTTCAACTGGATTTATGATGTCTGGTTATTTTGTAGGTTACTTTATTGGTGCCGCAACTATTCCAAATATAATTTCAAGAGTTGGTCACATAAGAGTTTTTGCAGCTTTTGCATCTTTAGCCTCATTAGTTGTTTTAATTCACTCAGTTATAATTCATCCATTCATATGGTTTTTATTAAGAATACTTACAGGTGTAAGCATGGTCTGCATTTATACGGTTGCAGAAAGTTGGTTAAATGACAGATCAAGTAATAAAAATCGAGGCAGCGTGCTTTCTATTTATATGGTCATACTTTATGGAACCATGGGTATTGGTATGTTTTTACTTAACTTTAGTAGTCCTAAAAACTTTCAACCATTTATATTAGTTTCAGTAATTACTTCTGCTGCTTTAATACCTATTTTACTAACTAAAAAAAAACCACCAAATTTTAAAAAAATACAAGCCATGAATATGAGAGAATTATATGAAGCTTCACCTTTTGGTATGGTGAGCTCTCTTTTTTATGGAACAATACAATCTGCTTTATTCACATTGCTAGCAGTTTATGCTACCTCTATGAACTTCACTATTTTAGAAATATCAATTGTAACTTTCTTGCTAGCAATTTCAGGTGCAGTAGCCCAATTTCCAGTTGGTAAAATTTCAGATATTTACGATAGAAGAAGAGTAATTGTGTTTTCAACATTTGGAGCAGCAATATTCGCAATAATTGCAATATTTGTTTCAAGACAAATGTATCTACCAGGTGGTCTTGCAACTAGTAAAACATGGTTTTATTTTTTCTTTATTCTTTTTTCATTTTGTAGTTTACCAATGTTTTCTTTGATCCTGGCACACACAAATGATTATATCTCAAAAGAAAAATTTGTTGCAGCAGGAGCAGGGTTACAATTTGCTTTTGGATTAGGTGCGATGAGCGGTCCATTTCTTTGTTCAATATTTATGGATCTAGTTGGACCAAATGGTTTCTTTGTGTTTCTATTTATTTTTCATTCTTTTATTGGATTTTTTGGAATATATAGAATGAAAGTTAGAAAAACTGTTGAAAATCCAGACTCTCAGTTCGTTGCTATGCCACAAACCATAACTCCAGCAGGTATTGAACTCAATCCTACTACTGAACACATAGAGGAACCATATTCTGAAAAAGTTAAAGAAATTTTAGAAAGAAAAGGTGTAAAATATAAAAAAGACGAGACCGAAGATCAAAAAGAGGAAGTGACATACTAAATATATCCCTTTCAGGTTGTAACTCATTTAAGTCAGACTATAAAAATTTTTTTGAGAATCTTATTGAATAATTTTCATTTATCTAGTGAAATAAATAAAAATTAAAAAATGCCGTTAAAAAAAAAGAAAACAAAAATTAAAAAAAAAACTAACGGGCTTGCTAAAATAGCATCGTTTACGACAAGTTCGCTTAGCAGCGCATTAACTAATTATAAGAAAAAAAAAGAACAAGAAAAAATCAAAGCTATTAAGTTACAAAAACTTGAGGAAAGAAATTCTTATCAAAAGGAGAAGAAAGAATTGAAACTTTGGGAGGATAGGCTCAATAAAGAAAGTAGTAAAATCCGCTCAAATGAAGAAGAGCTAAGAATAAGAGAAAAAGAAATTAGGTCTAAAGAAGATCAACAAAAAATTGAAAGTGAAAGACTAACGAAAAAAGATGAAGAATTAGTGCTCGTTGCAAAAGAATTAAGAGAAAAAGAAAAACAATTAAAAACTAGAGAAGAAGAGCAAAATAGAAAAGATATCGATTTAAAAGTAAGGGAAGATGAACAAAAAAATAAAGAATTAAAAGAGCAAAGACGTAAAAATAGAGAATTAAAAATATTGAAAGAAGAGGAAGATAGACAAAAAGAAGCTGAGTTTATCAAAATAAGAGAGTGGGAAGAAAAATTTGACAGAGAACAAAAGCAAAAAGAACAAGAAGAAATTAGACGTGAACAAAGACTTATTCAAAAAGAAATAGAAAAAAGAGCAAGATTTGATGAAATTGACAAAAATCTTAAAAGTTCATCAAGTGGATTAGAGAATTTTAATATAGATAAATCTAAAGAAAATTAATCTTTTTTTATTGTTTTGGAAAATAATCTTTGATTTCCCCTTCTCTATAAACATCAGCAGTACAACAATGAAGTCCGCCTCCAAAAGCATAAGCATCCCTTAAATCTACTGGAAGTACTTCCATACCTAACTTGTCTAATTGTTCTGCCTGATATTTTTCACTTTTTTCAACACAAACTGTTTTAGGGTCTAACACTAAAACATTCATTGAAAGCCAAACAGATGAATAACAAAGTGGTGGTGGTTTATTATGAGCTGGTTGAGCGGCATCAATTATTTCCCATCCATTATTTTCAAATAATTTTCTTTGACCTTTAGGTAATTTTCTTTGAGGATTATTTATAATCAAACCTTCTTTTATAGGAGTAAAGGTTGCATCTATATGTATTGGATATGGGTCACCCGGAAAGTTTACTGCATGAATTCTATGATCTTTAAAATGTCTTTTTAACCAATCAATACCTTTTAAATTTGTGGTGAAACCATGTTGTACAATTAAGTCTTTTCCAAATCGAAGTATGTCTGCTGCATCAAATAAAGGTTCTTCCTCAGTTGTTACAAAAAATTTATCTTCAGTCCACTTTAACCTTTTTTCAATTCCTATTTTATCAGACAAATAATCTTTTCTGTAATCTGCATCAGTCAATCTAGGTTTAGGAGCCGACTCATGTCTCATGTTTGGGTCTGAATTATAATATTCTTTTAAGAGAGGTCGATAGCAAAGATATTCAAACCATCTGCATCTATAACTCATAGTCGCTTCTAAAATTTCATTGCCGACAGTCAATAAAACATCTCTTGGGGGCATACAACCAAACATAGTTTCAACTTTCCAGTCAGGGGTTGAAATATTTTGATTAAAATCAATTGGTGTTGGTCTATCTACTTTTATACCACGCTTAGATAACATTTCTGAAAAATCATTTAACAATTGATTAGCTTTATCTATTGCATCTTTTGTTCTTGGACCAAATTTACCTTTCATATCAGAGTCTTCAGGAACTTTAGCATCAAGTGCTGGTTCAGGTGCTGGAATGCATACACCATCTGCCCTGCCAACAATTACATGTTTTAATGGATCCCACTCATTCCAACTATTTACAATGACTTTATTTCTATCCATTAAATTTAATTTAGTGCGATGTATCTCTTATTCCACCTCATGATAAGACTATAATAAATAAGTGAAACAAACAGAAAGAAACCACCTACTATTGTGTTAGTAGATGGAATTTCATTAATCCCAAACAATGGTAACCATACCCAAAAAATTCCACCAATAACCTCTGTCAGAGACAATAATGTTAACTCTGCAGCTTGGATTGCTTTAGATCCTATCGAATATAAAATAAGACCTAAACAGACTAATACCCCATGTAAAGAAAACATTGCACTATTATAACTAGTTGCAAAAAAAGTTTGTTTATTGACCAAAATCATAATCGTAGCAGTTATGAAACAAAATAAACCTGCAACAGCAACTGTTGTAAATTTTGGAGTTTCTTTTCTCCATCTTAAAGTAACTGAAAAAATTGAAAATCCTATTGATGATGTCAGTCCAAAAACAAAACCTATTAAAGAATTTTTTTCAGTATTACCAACAGCCATGATTATAATACCCACAGTTGCAATAAGCATTGATATCCAAACATTAAGAGAAATTTTTTCTTTTAAAAATAAAAAAGCTAATAATGCAGTAAAAAAAGGCATTGCAGCTAAACATAACAAAGTAATTGCTGCTGTAGTGTTTGTAATTGAATAAATAAATGAAATCATTGCAATACCAAGACCCATGCCACCGACCAATCCTGATTTACCTACTTTTTTGTAATTTTTGTAAAAATTTATTCCTTCTTCAAAATATAAATATAAATTTAAAATAATAAAAATAGTTAAACCTCTACCAAAAATATATTGCCAAGGAACCATATGAGGATCATTCATATATCTCACTACCAGAGGACCAAACGACCAAAGTATTCCCGCAAATAAAACGACTGGTACAGCTATTTTTTCATTTCTAAGTTCAACCATAATCGAATATTTAGATCTAATTGATTAGTACTACAACATAAATTAAATTGTTATACAAAGTATTAGCGCTAATATAATAAATTAATATGAATTTGGATATTCTTAAAATAGCCTCTGATACCAACAATAACAAAAGTATCAAAAACTATACGCACCACTCAAAATTGAAAAATTCAATGTGCGGTGATGAGATGCAAATAGATTTGGTTATCAAAAAAAATAAAATTGTTGATTTTGGTTATCAAGGTAAGTCCTGTGTTTATTGTCAGGCTTCAGCAAGCTTACTTTCAAAAATTTCAATGAATGAAAATAAATCTAAAATTAATGAATTGTGCGACGATGCCAAACATTATTTTGAGGGAAACGTTGAAAATATTGAAAAAAAATGGAAATCGCTGAATAAAATATTTAATAATAAAAATCTATCTCGTAAAGAATGTATTTTATTACCTTTTAAAACAATAAAAAAAATAGTATCAAAATAATTTCATGGGTAATTTAAAACAATCTTTTATTGCAGGTTTATTTTCAATTATCACTATAGGTATTTTAACTTTATTGACTTATAAAACTGAATTTGGGATTTTTCTTATTGCATCTTTTGGATCATCAATGGTTCTGTTGTATGGATATCCCGAAAGCCCCTTTGCCCAACCCAAAAATGTTTTTTTTGGGCATCTAGTAACTGCAACAGTGGGAATGTTTTTTTTATATTTATTTCCTTTGCCATTATTTATAATTATACCATTAGCAGTTGGTTTTGGAGTGGGTCTAATGATATTGTTAAATGTAACACATCCGCCTGCAGGTGGAAATCCAATTATAGTTATTATGGGTAGTGTCTCACTAGACTATTTGTTAAGCCCAATAATTTCAGGATCAATAATTATTCTGGTTTTTGCTATTATAATTAATAAATTTATACTTAAAAAGAGTTATCCAAAAACAAAATAATTTGTTTGCTAGCGACATTAAAATAATGTTAGATGTCTCAAAATAAATTAATGATCGAAAGTAACGCAGGAGAATAAATGAAAATATTATGTGTATTATATGATGATCCAAAAGGAGGAATGCCTAAGTCATATCCACTTAAAGATCTTCCTAAACTAGAAAAATATCCAGATGGGATGACCTTACCTTCACCAAAAGGAAGAGATTTTAATCCAGGAGAATTGTTAGGATGTGTTTCAGGAGAATTAGGATTAAGAAAATTTTTAGAAAGTAATGGACATGAGCTAGTAGTTACTAATAGTAAAGATGGAGATGGATGTGAGGCTGATAAACATATCGTTGACGCTGATATAGTAATTTCTCAACCTTTTTTTCCTTACTACTTAACTAAAGAAAGAATTGCTAAAGCTAAAAACTTAAAAATGGCTATTACAGCCGGAATTGGCTCTGATCACGTAGATTTACAAGCAGCTATGGATAACAAAATTGATGTAGTTGAAGTAACTTTTTGTAATTCAAGATCTGTTGCTGAACACATTGTAATGATGATTGTATCAATGGTGAGAGACTATCACAACCAACATAGAATTGTTAATGAAGGTGGATGGAACATAGCAGATGCTGTGCAAAGATCTTATGATGTTGAAGGTATGCACATTGGAACTGTTGCCGCTGGCCGTATCGGTTTAGATGCATTAAGAAAAATGAAACCATTTGATGTACACTTACATTATTTTGATAGACATAAATTACCAGATAGTGTTGAGAAAGAATTAAACTTAACATTTCATGAGTCAGTAGAGTCTATGGTTAAAGTTTGTGATGTCGTGACTATAAATTGCCCTCTCCATCCTGAGACTGAGAACTTATTTGACGATGCAATGATAAGCAAAATGAAAAAAGGTGCTTATATTGTAAACACTGCAAGAGGTAAAATTTGTAATCGTGATGCTATTGCAAAAGCATTGAAGAGTGGTCAACTAAGTGGTTATGCTGGAGACGTTTGGTTTCCACAGCCAGCTCCAAATGATCATGTATGGAGAACAATGCCTAACCATGGTATGACACCTCACACTTCTGGAACTTCTTTGTCAGCTCAAACAAGATATGCTGATGGTGTAAGAGAAATCTTAGAATGTTTCTTTGAAGGAAAAGAAATTAGAGATCAATATCTTATCGTCAAAGATGGACAATTAGCTGGAATGGGTGCTCACTCATATAGTAAAGGATCTGCCACAGGTGGTTCTGAAGAGGCAGCTAAATATAAGAAAAAATAAATCATTCTTTTAATTATTAAAGGTAAGCTACTTAAGGTAGCTACCTTTAATAATCTAGACTCAATTCCCAATTTTTGTATAAATTTTTAGTCATGAGATTTTTATTATTCATATTTTTAAACTTGATAATTACAAATTCAGTATTGGCATCTGAAAAAAGTAAAGCATATTTTGCTGGTGGTTGTTTCTGGTGTATGGAAGAGTCTTTTGAGAAATTAACAGGTGTTGAGAAAGTGATTTCAGGATACTCTGGAGGAAAAACTGAAAATCCAACCTATGAAGAAGTTACTTATGGAAATACAGGTCACCTTGAAGTTGTAGAAGTAATTTATGATGCAAGTTTAATAACTTACGAAGAATTACTAAAAAATTTTTGGCTCAATATAGATCCATTTGATCCCTATGGTCAGTTTTGTGACAAAGGTTATAGCTACAGATCTGCAGCTTTTTATACAAATCAAAAGGAAAAAAACTTAATTGAAAAAGATTTTAAAAGACTAGAAAAAAAATTTAATAAAAAAGTTGTTACTTATATTAAAGAATTTGAAAAATTTTATATAGCTGAAGATCGTCATCAAGATTATTATCAAGTATATTTTTTAAATTATTTAAAATATAAAAAAGCTTGTAGAAGAGAAGAGATTTTAAATAGAATTTGGAAAATGTAACAATTTATGAAAAATAATATCAATTGGAATTTTGATAACACATATTCCAAATTGCCTGAGCCATTTAGAGAAAAGATAAATCCAGTAAAAGTTAAAAATCCTAAACTGATTTTATTAAATGAGTCTTTGGCCAAAGATTTAAATTTAGACTTTTCTGAAATAAGTCAGACTGAATTATCGGCTATATTTACAGGAAACGAATTGCCAAAAAATAGTAATTCAATAGCACAAGCTTATGCAGGTCATCAATTTGGCCATTTTACAATGCTTGGTGATGGGAGAGCAGTTTTGATTGGAGAACATGTATCTAAAAATAATCATAGATACGATATTCAATTTAAAGGCTCAGGAAAAACTGCTTTTTCAAGAAATGGAGATGGAAGAGCAGCGTTAGGGCCTATGCTTAGAGAATATTTAATAAGTGAAGCAATGTATGCCTTAAATATTCCAACAACACGAAGTTTAGCAGTTGCAAAAACTGGAGAAAATGTAATCAGAGAGACACAATTAGAAGGTGCTATACTCACCAGAGTAGCATCAAGTCATATTAGAGTAGGAACTTTTCAGTATATTGCAGCAAGGAATAAAAAAGGTGAGTTAGAGACATTATTTGATTATGTTGTCAAAAGACATTACCCAGAAATTGAAAATTCAAAAAATAAAGCCTTAGATCTTTTAAAAGTTGTTTTAGATAAACAGATTGATTTAGTTGTCAATTGGATGCGAGTTGGATTTATTCATGGTGTAATGAATACAGATAACATGAGTATAGCTGGTGAGACCATTGACTACGGACCCTGTGCTTTCATGGATATTTATGATCCAAAAACTGTATTTAGCTCAATTGATAAATTAGGTAGATATGCTTATTGCAATCAGCCGGTTATAACCAAATGGAATCTTTCAAGATTTGCTGAGTGCTTGATACCTTTGATTGATAAAGACCAAGACACAGCTGTAAAATTAGCAACTGAAATAATTGACACTTTTGAAAAAACATATGAAGAAAAGTGGTTAAATATGATGAGAGCTAAGCTGGGCTTAATTGGTTCGGATAAAAAAGATAAGTACCTAATTTTAGACTTACTCACTTGGATGCATCAAAATAAAGTTGATTACACAAATACATTTTGCCACTTGATGAACTTTAAAATTCAAGAAGATAATATTTATGAAGGTACTGATTTTAGCAACTGGAAAAAAAGGTGGCAGGAAAGATCATCAAGTCATGATAATTCAAAGGAAAAGCATAAAAAATTAATGAGAAGTACAAACCCTCTTTTAATTCCAAGAAATCATATAGTTGAAAATACTCTTAGAGATGCAGATCAAGGAAATTTGGAACCTTTGCTTAACTTTTTAAAAATCTTAAATAGCCCCTATACTGATCAAAAAGATATCAGTGAATACCAAATATTATCCAGTTCAAATGAAAATTATCAAACATTTTGTGGAACTTAATTAAAGAACATATGGCTCATGTCTCGCCTGTTTACCTAAAACTCTCTCTACAGCCATATTTGAAATATCAATTGATTGATAAGCACCCGTCGTAATCAATTCTGTTAATGCTCTACCAATTCCCGGAGCTTGCATTAATCCTCTTCCTGTGAAACCTGTTGCTAAGTAAACATTTTCAAATTTTGGATGTTTTCCAACAACTGCATTGTTATCAAGTCGATTGCAATCATAATATCCAGCCCATCCTCCATTTAATTTTAATTCTTCCATAGCCGGTATTCTGTGAGCTAATGCTGGCCAAACCAATTCTTCAAAATCATCCCATGCAGGTTCAAGATCTTTGGCATCAAAGACTGACTTTGGTGAACCCGCTAAATATTCTTTGCCTTCAGGTCTCCAATAAACTCCTGTTGTTAGATCTCCCGTTAATGGCATTTCAGGAATATGTTTTGGGCACTTTACTCTGAAAACTGTATGTTTTTGAGGTTCAACAGGGATATCTTCTAAAAGCTCTTTAGTCCAACATCCAGCTGCTGAAATAATTGTCTTAGCGTTAATTTCTGAAAGAGATTTAACTTCACCCTTAACAAATTCTGCGCCAAGATCAATTGCTTTACTTTTTAGAGCACTATGAAACATGAAAGGGTCAATCCATCCCTCACTTTGATTGTCAGTAAAAGTCGCTGTTTCAATTCCCTCACTATTGATATATGGAAAAAAATTATTCAACTCGGAGCCTTTAATATTTTTTGTTCCCGCATCACAAGCTTTATGATTTTCGAGCGCTTTATATTGTTCATCTGCATGCTCAGGTCCAAACATTAATAAATAACCATTGGTCACCATACTAGCAGTGGGTTTTGGATTTTTTTCAGTTTTTAATAAATCTGGAATTTGAAAAATAAATTCTCTGGCAAATTTTCCTAATAAAATATTTTCTTTTTGGAAGAATTGTCTTCTAAAGCCACCTAATGACAAAGGAAAAGAAGCAGTTTTATAAGTTGGGTCTTTTTCTATAACTTTAACTTTTCTGCCCTCTTTTGATAAAAAGTAAGCAGTCGCGGCTCCAATTATTCCACCACCAACTATTACAACATCATCCATTAATTTAATATTAGTAAGTTAATATTCAGAAATAATGCATAGCAACACCAAAGTAAATAGGGAATCATTAAATAATAACTCACAAAATTGACACGCTTATATCTAATTACTAAAGTAATTATTAAACCAATTAAGATTACCAAAACAATTAAAGCTAAAAAAATTTGGTGTAATCCAAAAAAAACGATACTCCAAGTTGTATTAAATATAATATGAATAAAATAAATATAAATCGTGTTCATGTCTCTACTTTTACTATGCCAAAAAAACCAAATAGCAACTGTCATCATTAGATATAGCGTTGTCCAAACAGGTGCAAATATCCAATCAGGTGGGTTAAAATCAGATTTGACTAATTGAGAATACCAAGGGTCTTTAAAATTAATTGTGACTAAACTTCCAATAAATGAGGCTGAAAATGTGATAATAAAAAAAAGTATGAATGATAAAAATTTATTTTTTAACATTAAAGTATTATACATCTTTAGATAATGAATAAAAAAACAATTTGGATAACGGGTGGGAGTACTGGAATCGGCAAAGCTCTTGCAATAAAATTTGCTAATGAAGGGTGGAATGTTGCTATTTCAGCCAGACGTGAGAATCTTCTTAATGAGATTGCAGACAATCATGAAAATATAAGTCCATTTCCATTAGATGTGACTGATAAATCAAAATGTAAAGAGGTTTTTGAAAAAATTAAGAATAAATTTGAAAATATAGATATTTGTTTTTTTTCTACTGGCACATGGAATCCAAAAAAAGAAAGAGATATTGATGTTGAACAAATTGAGGAAGTTTTTAAAATTAATTTTTTTGGGACATTGAATGCTATTAAAGCAGTTGAAGAATATTTTAAAAAAAAGAAAAGTGGAACAATTACTATTGTTTCCTCAATTGCTGGTTATAGAGGTTTACCCAATTCAACCGGATATGGACCTTCAAAATCTGCTCTAAATAATTTAGCAGAAAGTCTATATTTTGACTTTGGTCGATCAAATGTTAGAGTGTGCTTAGTATCTCCAGGTTTTATCAAAACTCCAATGACAGATAAAAATGATTTTAAAATGCCTTTTTTAAAAACTACTGAATATGCGGCTGAAAAAATATATGATGGCTTGGTCAATAAAAAAACTTTTGAAATTCATTTTCCAAAATCATTAACTGTTGTACTGAAAATCTTAAGTTTTCTTCCGAGTAAGATTTATTTTGGTTTAGTTGGAAAATTAACAAAATATCAAAAGAAAAATTAATCTTTTACAAATACTACAGTCAATTCAGCAACTTTAATTCCAAATTTAGTCATTGTAGCTCTATTAATTGCTACTCGATCATCCTGTTTGAAAATCCAATCATCGAAAGTAATCTTAATTTCTTTACCTTTTACTGGAACTAATAAAACATACTCAAATTTAAATGCGGGACCATATGAATATCCCCTGGCTTTACCAACTACGTCTCCAGCGGTTCCCTCATAATTGTTGTCGTCTATTTTAGTAATTTGCCATTGTCTAGTTTGTATTTCACCGTCATCCCAATTAAATTTTTCATCAAGAATTAATTGCTTGCCATCCCACTTGCCATCTAAATCTGCTGAGAATTGTCTAGTAACTTTTCCAGATCTATTCTGAAGAACTCCCCAAGCTTTTACATTGCCTGACAAGTAATTTTCTATGATTAATCTTGGTTCTTTACCTTTAAAATCTTCTGGTTTCATATCGCTATTATTTGAGCAGTTTGTAATTAAGAATAAAGAGATTATCAATAAAATTGATCTTAAGTTTATTATTTTGCTCACAAGCCCCCTTTATTTATTTATTTTGAATTGAAAATTGTATCAGATCAATATTTTTCGATTTAAATCCAGCCTCACAATAAGATAGGTAAAACTCCCACATTCTTTTAAAAGTTAAATCAAAACCTAGTTTTTTAATGAGATCCCATTTTCTATTAAATTCATTTTTCCAAATAGCTAATGTATTTGCATAATGATCAGCATATGAGTCGTAAGACTTTATTGTTAAACCATTGTCTGAAACATATTTGTTTAAGCTATTTTTGCTTGGCAAAAATCCTCCTGGAAAAATATATTTTTGAATAAAATCTTGTTTCGTTTTATATCTATCAAATAAACTATCATCTATTGTAATTGCTTGAATGGCTGCCCTACCATCTGTAGAAAGGTTTTTCTTAATAGTTTTAAAATAACTTTCCAAATAATTTTGCCCTACTGCCTCAATCATTTCTATGGAGGCTATTGAATTATATTTATTCTTTAAATCTCTATAATCTTTTATTTCAATATTTACTTTTTCATTTAAACCACAATTATGAATCCTTCTTTTTGCATATTCGAATTGTTTTTTTGAAATAGTAATACAATCTAATTTTACATCATATTTTTTTCCTAAATATTCTGCAAAACCACCCCAGCCACATCCAATTTCTAAAACCCTGTCGCCATGGTTTGGTTTTATTAAATCTATCATTTTTTGATATTTGTTATTTTGTGCATCTGAGAGATCTTTAGTGGTCTCACTAAAAATTCCGCTTGAGTAAGTTAAAGTTTCATCAAGCCATAAAGAAAAAAAATCGTTTCCTAAGTCATAATGTTTTGCAATATTTTCTTTACTTCTATTCTTTGTATTTTTTATAAAGATCCCTTTTAAAAAATTTATAATTGGAAAATCGAGTAAGCCTGAAAACTTGTATATGATTTTGATATTTCGAGCTGTTATTTCAATGAGATTGGATAAATTATCAGTTTCAAATTCTCCTCTCATGTAAGACTCAGCAAAACCAATGCTGCCACCCTTTATAAGATTAAAAGAAAAATTTGGTTTTTTAATTTTTAATTTAGCTTTTAAATTATCCTGAGGATTTCCAAATTTAAAAACTTCTCCTTGATAATTTGTAATTTCTAGAAATCCAACATTTATTCCGGCTAATATGTTAAAAACCAGTTTGTCTGAAAGTCTATTTAAGGACATTAATTTTCAAAAGATATGTTGTTTCTTATTTTCAATTTTTTTTGGATAAACTTTATTCCTTTGGTCCATAATTTAAACGCTTCAAAATGTATCGCTGCAATAATTTTAAACGTCATTAGGGGATGTTTTAAATAAGATTTAATTAACTCTGAAGTTGTAAAATCTTTTCTTTTCCCATCTTGAGAAGCATATAATATTTTTTCGTTTAATTGATATTGATCTATGATTACTGAGATCTTATCTGCAGGTTTTAAAATTCTAAAAAAATAACTACAATTCATTTCAATGAATGGTGAAACATGAAATTTTTTCTCACAATTGTGTTGCAATAAATCGTCATTTTTTACTTTAAAAACATAAGTGTGTTGCTCACCAAAAGTATTTTTGACTTCATATAATATGGATATTAAATCATTGTTATTATTGTACACATAAAAAACACTTAATGGATTAAAAACATATCCAAAGATTCTTGGGTAACATAAAAGTTTAATTCTAATATTTTCACTACTAATATTATTTTGTCTAAGATTTTTTTTAACCCAATCGGTTAAGAGTGATCCATCTCTATCTCCATGATCTTTATCAAAAAAACTAATTAAATTAAATTTATTGTATGAAAAAAAATTAATCGTTTTATCTAATTTTTCTAATTCAGAAAGATCAATTAAAAGTGAAAATACTCTGTACTTAAAAAAATGTATCTTTGGTTTGAATCTTTTGTGAATTACAGCGCCATTATATATACAACTAGTCATTAAGGGTTTTAAGCATTTCAATAGATGATTTTATTCCATCTTCATGAAAACCGTAACCAAAATAACTACCACAATAAAGAATATTTCTTTTATTTTGTAAATTTGTAAGCTGACTTTGAAAATTTAGTGCAGATTGATCAAAATATGGATGTGTAAATCTTACTTTTTTTAAAATTTTCTTATCATCAATTTTAAAATAAGGATTTAAGGTAAGAAAAATATTTTCATCACATTTAAGGTTTTGTAATAAATTTAACCAATATGTAATTGAATTTTTTTCTATTTCATCCTTTTTCATTGATGAATTCCATGAACACCAAGCTTTTTTATTTTTTGGCATAGCTTGTTCATCGGTATGAATATAGGCAATATTTTCCTTATACTTATAATTTGAAAGAACATTCTTTTCTTGATCGGTTGGATTATCAATTATTGATAAAGCTTCATCTGCATGTGTTGCTAAAACAACTTTGTCGTATCCAAAATATTCACTTTCTCCACCATAATATAAATCTATACCTGTTGTTTTTGTTTTAATTTTTTTGATTGAATAATTTTTGAAATGTTCACCACTGATTTTTGAAATAATGTTTTGAACATAAGCTCTACTTCGATTTGACACAGTATACCACTGAGGTCTATTTTTTAATTTAAACAAGCCATGATTTTGGAAAAACTTTAAGAAAAATCTTAACGGCATTTGACTGGCAGCACTTGGTGGCATTGACCATATGGCTGAGACCATTGGTATCAAATGAAAGTTGATAAACTCTTTTGAAAGATTTTCCTTTCTCAAATAATCACCAAGTGTAGTCTCTTGATCAATTTTTTTCATATTATCACATTTTTTGTAAAACTTTATTATATCAAAAAACATTTTGAGGAATCTTATATTAAACAGATTGGTCTTATTTGAAAAAATTCCATTTAATCCTCGACCGCAATATTCAAATGAAGATTTTTCGACTGATACAGAAAAAGACATATCGCTTTTTTCAATTGCAATATTATTCTCCTCAAAAAAATTAATTAAATTTGGGTAAGTTGCGTAATTAAATACAATAAAACCTATATCAACTGGAACTTTTTTTGTACCAAACGATAAATCAATAGTATGAGAGTGACCACCGAAACGATCTTCTTTCTCGAAAAGATCTACATGATGTTTTTTTGATAAGTAATATGCAGCGCTTAATCCTGATATGCCTGAGCCGACAACAGCAATCTTCATTAATTATTA
Source organism: Candidatus Pelagibacter sp. (assembly GCF_052049775.1). Classification (GTDB taxonomy): domain Bacteria; phylum Pseudomonadota; class Alphaproteobacteria; order Pelagibacterales; family Pelagibacteraceae; genus Pelagibacter. The sequence continues at coordinate 29,436 of NZ_JBNGZH010000029.1, forward strand.
AGCTGCATCTTCTTTAAATTCATCTATGCTTGGACAAGTACAGAATATATTCTTGTCACCATAAACATTATCTACTCTTGCAACTGGAGGCCAAAATTTATTAGCTCTTAAAAATTTTGCTGGATAAGCAGCTTCTGCTCTTGAATATTTATGCGTCCAATCATCAGAAGCTAGTTCGCTGTCCGTGTGAGGAGCATTTTTTATTGGATTGTCTATTTTATCAAATTCACCTGATTTAATTTTTTCAATTTCTTCTTTAATCTTAATTAAAGTATCACAAAATCTATCGAGTTCTGACAAACCCTCACTTTCAGTTGGCTCTATCATCATTGTACCAGCTACTGGCCATGACATAGTTGGTGCATGAAACCCATAATCTATTAATCTTTTTGCAATATCTTCTTCGGTTACTCCTGTCTCTGATTTAATATTTCTAATATCAATAATACATTCATGAGCAACATTTCCATTTGATCCTTTATACAGAATTGGAAAGTGATCTTTAAGTCTATGAGCAATATAATTTGCATTTAATATTGCTACTTCAGTAGCAAGCTTTAACCCTGCTGATCCCATCATTTTAATGTACATCCAAGAAATTGAAAGAATACTTGAACTACCCCAAGGAGCTGCCGAGACTGCTCCAATGCCAGATGTTGGTCCACAATCTTTAATCACTGGATGATTAGGTAGATAAACTTGTAAATGTCTTTTACAAGCAATCGGTCCCATACCTGGTCCTCCCCCGCCGTGTGGTATACAAAATGTTTTATGTAAATTGATATGACAGACATCTGGACCAAAATTTCCAGGCTTTGCAACTCCAACTAAGGCGTTTAAATTTGCTCCATCCATATACACTTGTCCACCATGTTTGTGAATTAACTCACAGATATCAGTTATTTTTTCTTCAAATACTCCATGGGTAGATGGATAAGTTACCATTAGTGCCCCAAGATTTTCCGAATGTTGTTCAGCTTTTTTCTTTAAATCATCAAAATCAACATTTCCCTCTTTATCACAATTAACAACTACCACCTTCATTCCAACCATTTGTGCACTTGCTGGGTTAGTACCATGTGCTGAACTTGGAATTAAACATATATTACGATTAGCCTCACCTCTATCTAAATGATACTTTCTAATAACCATTAAGCCCGCATACTCACCTTGAGCACCTGCATTAGGTTGCAAAGAAACACCTGAAAAACCAGTTATAGAACGCAACCAATTTTTTAGATCAGTGAATAAATCTCTAAAACCTTCCATTTGTTCAATTGGGACAAACGGATGAGGTTCTGCAAATTCTTTCCATGATATTGGGATCATTTCGGCAGCAGCATTTAATTTCATTGTACAAGAACCAAGTGCAATCATAGTTCTATTCAATGCTATATCTTTATCTTCTAATCTTTTTAAATATCTAAGCATTTCAGTTTCGGAATGATATGAGTTAAAAACTGGATGTTCTAAATATTTTGAAGTTCTTAATAAATTTTTTGGAAGATTAGGTAAACTTACTGATGGATCTTCTTTTTTAATTGATTCTGCTGCATTAAAAATTTTTAATAATTGATTTACTCTATATACATTTTTTCTCTCATCAAATGAAACAGCAAGCATTTCAGAATTTACTTTTCGAATATTAACTCTCTGATTCAGAGCATTCTTATAAATTTGATCAGTCTTTTCTTTGGTAATAATCGTTACAGTGTCAAAAAAATTATTCGAATAAAGCTCGTATCCAGATTGTTTTATTTTATCAGCAAAACTTTTTGCTAATTGAGACACTCTTTCCGAAATATTTTTAATTCCATCCGGGCCATGATAAATAGCATACGCTGCTGACACAATTGCTAATAAAGCTTGGGCAGTACAAATATTACTCGTCGCCTTATCTCTTCTGATATGTTGCTCTCTTGTTTGTAATGATAATCTGTAAGCTTTATTACCATGTCTATCAACTGATACACCGACAATCCTTCCAGGCATTGATCTTTTAAATTCGTCTTTTGTTGCAAAAAAAGCTGCATGTGGACCTCCATATCCCATTGGAATACCAAATCTTTGAGAGCTTCCAACTGCAATGTCGGCACCAAGTTCTCTTGGTGTTTTTAATTTTGCTAAAGCCAACAGATCACAAGCTAATACCGCTTTCCCATTTTTTTTGTGAATTTTGCTAATTGCTTCACTTGGGTCTTTAATATCTCCTAAAGTTCCTGGATATTGTAAAATTCCACAAACTAAATCCTCTTTTAGTTTATCTAAAACTTCATCTTCTTTACCGACTAAAACCTTTAAACCCATAGGTTCAGCTCTTGTTTGAATTACATTTATTGTTTGAGGGTGACAATCTTCAGAAACAAAAACTAAATTACTATCTTTTTTATTTAATCTGTGACTTAAACCCATGGCTTCTGCTGCTGCTGTGCCTTCATCTAATAAAGATGCATTGGCAATATCCATTCCTGTAAAGTCAACAATCATTTGTTGAAAGTTTAATAACATCTCAAGTCTTCCTTGAGCTACCTCAGGCTGATAAGGTGTATAGGAAGTGTACCAACCTGGATTTTCTAATATATTTCTCAAAATTACATAGGGTGTATAGGTTCCATAATAACCCATACCAATAAAATTTGAGTAGACTTGATTTTTCTTCGAAATTGCTCGTAACTTTCTTAATGCCTCATACTCTGAATTTGAATCACCAATATTAAGTTCACCTTTAAACTTTATTTTTTCTGGAACAGTATTCTCAATCAAGTCATCTAGTGACTTATAATTTAATTCTTTTAACATTTTTGATTGGTCTTCTTTTGAAGGACCAATATGTCTTCTTAAAAAATCTTTTTCTGAATTTGGTAACATTATGCTGAAGTCTCCTTTGCAAATTTATCGTAATCGTCTTTATTCATTAAAGTATTCATTTCTGATGGATCTTTTATTTTTAGTTTAAAAAACCACGCTGAGTCCTCCGGGTCTTGATTAATCTTTGATGGATCATCTACTATAGCTTGATTGGTATCAACTACTTCACCGCTTACAGGGGTATATACATCGCTAGCAGCTTTCGTTGACTCTACAACACCAGCTGTACCATCTTTCTCTACGCTAGAACCTTTTTCTGGAAGTTCTGCAAAAACTATATCACCTAACATCTCTGTAGCATGTTTTGTGATACCAATTGTTGCAACATCTCCATCTAATTTAATCCACTCGTGTTCTTTTGAATATTTTACTTCACTCATTTGTTTACCCCTTTGACATAACTTTTTTTATAAAATGGTAAGCTGCAAATACTTGCAGGATGTTTTTTACCTCTGACTTCTAAAAATACTTTAGTATTTTTTTTTGAAAATTCATTTTCCACATAACCCATTGCAACAGGTCCATTGACACTTGGTCCAAATGTACCACTTGTGATTTCTCCAATATGAACATCTGATTGATTAAATATTTTTGTTTTTTCTCTAGCAATAATTCTGCCTTCAGGTTTAATTCCAACTCTTATTTTACTGACACCATCATTTAATTGTTTAATAATTATGTCAGAGCCAATAAAATCTCCCTTAGAGATTCTTTCTTTTGAAATAGCCCACTTTAAATTTGCTTCCACTGGAGTTTTGTCTTTATCAAGATCATGACCATAAAGACATAAACCTGCTTCCAATCTTAATGTATCTCTTGCTCCAAGACCTATCAATTTAGATCCTTTGTTGATTAATTCTCTAGTTAATTGGTCTACAAAATCATTTACAATTGATATTTCAAAACCATCTTCGCCTGTGTAACCAGATCGCGTAATATAAACTTTCTGATTTTCAAATGTAAACCAGTTTCCAGACATAAAATTTAGATCTTTCACACCATTAATTACATTATTAAGAATTTCTGATGATTTAGGACCCTGAATGGCAATTAGAGATCTATTTTCATCCATAACCATTTTGTACTTATCCCCAAGAAATTCTTTTAAAATTTTAAAGTCATTATCTTTACATGCTGCATTGAGGATTATCAAAAAACCTTCTTTTGTTTTTGTGATAATTAAATCATCATGTATCCCAGCATCTTTGTCCATTAAGAAGCTGTATTTTGAATGATTTAATTTCAAATTTTTAAGATCTAAAGGAAAAATTTTTTCTAAATCTTTGATTAAGTCTTCACCACCATAAATAAATAGCTGACCCATATGGGAAACATCAAAGATACCTGAGTGATTTCGTGTGAATTTGTGTTCTTCTACAATACCTTCCGAATATTGTATCGGCATTTGATAGCCTGCAAATTCAACAAATTTTGCATTACAATCTTGATGTAATTGGTACAGCGATGTTTTTTTTGTTTCCATATTAACTCTTTGTACCCATCTGTATATTTGCCTGAGAGTTTTGCTCCTTCGGCGAGAATTAAATCTCTTTCCAGAGTTAATATGTTACGGTCCTTTTTGCCTGAGAGATTCCTGGGTGGTTGCTCCTTCGGCGCTACGATAATCTGTAGTCTCTCCCGTGTCAGGATATTCTTACATGTGTGGAAAAAAGTCAATCAGAAACAATTTTTTTTTGTTTACTTAAAAGCGAGTAAAATTGTAATAAAACCGCAGAAAGTATAATTGCGCCACCAATTAATCCAAATAAAGAGGGTCTTTCACTTACGAAAAGGAATGCCCATATCGGTCCTAGGACAGATTCGGATAACATTATGATTCCAACCATTGCAGACGGTGTTGTTCTTGCACCGATAGTTATAAATATAAAACCAAAACCAACTTGAAAAAAACCTGCGAGAAAACCTAAAAAGATATCATGAGGAGAAATCATGATTTTAGTGGAAAGCAAAAAACCAATTAGACATGAACTCACACCAGCAACGAACTGGGCTGGCACCATATCCACAGAGGGAAATTTTCTCACAATCATTATTAAAACTGCAAAAGTAATTGGCATTGTAAAAGCTGCAAGGTTTCCAGATAATTCTCCAGGAGATAATGAATTGCCAACCATTAATAAAACACCTGTCATCGCCAGACAGATTGAAAACAAAGTAATTAAATTTATTTTTTCCTTAAGGAAAAAATACCCAAATATTGCAAGAAATAGTATTTGAAGTGAAATGATAAAATTAGTATTAGCAACAGTGGTGTTGTACATAGCAAACACATATCCACAAAAACCAAAAGATAAAATAATTCCACCAAAAAATCCTGGTAATCCAGATTTATAAAATGACTCAATTGTTTTTCCTCTATAACTTAAAATTAAGAAAGCTAGAACTGTTAAAGAAAAAAATAAAGATCGCCAAAATAGAATTTGCCATAATGTAGCTCCCTCAAAAGATTTTACAATTAATCCACCAAAACTTAAACTTAATGCACCTAAAAAAATTAATAATGGTCCAGATAAGTTTCTTATAAAAGTCATTAAATTTGTGAAATTAAATTTTGCGTCTCTAAGTCATATAATTTAAATAATGTTTCTGCATCAGCTAATTCGACTTTTTTAAATTTAATCTTTGAACCTGGGGTTAATTGAACCAACTTGTCATAATCTGCACTGATAACAACTCCTATTTTAGGATAACCTCCAATAGTGCCATGATCTGAAAGCATAATTATTGGATTTCCATCTGCTGGTACTTGAATAACACCTTTTAATAAACCTTCTGATTTAATATTGGTATCAACAATATTTTCTATTTTTGGTCCCTCTAGCCTCATACCCATACGATCTGATAATTTTGATATTACAAATTCTTTCTCAAAAAAAATCTTTTTTCCTTCGTCAGAAAAATAGTCAAAATTTGTTCCTTGGATAACTCTGATATTTTCAATTTTTGTATTAATGTAATTTAATTTTTTATCACTTAAATTTTTATTGATATTTAAAATATAAATCTTTTGTCCATCTTCTATTTTTTTTCCATTATTTGCACCAATATTTGCTTTTGTATTAACAGAGCAACTTGACCATTGATAATTAACATCAAATTCACCACTTACTGCTAAATATCCATAAACAGATTTATTAGTGCTTATAATATCTAATTCATCACCATTTTCTAAAGCGAAAGATTGATAACATTTTCCTTCGATAGTATTTTTTTTTTTTCTAATTATAAATTTTACATCCCCCGTGATTGCAAAATTAATATTTTCACCAAAATACTTTAACAAAGGACCTTGATAAGCAAATTCAATTATTGGAAAATTTACTTCATTACCAACAAGTTTATTAGAAATTTGAAAATTTCTATTATCCATTGCTCCACTAAATGGAATACCAATATGATAGAGATTTCCTCTACCCTGATCTTGAAATGTTGTGTTAATTCCAGCTCTTTTTATTTCAAAATAATTTTTATTCATTGTTATTGTAATATTGTTCTTTAGTAATTTGCTCAAAAGTAACTACATCACCTGGATTAATTAAATTTGGATTATTCTCATTAGTGCTATCAAAAATAACTTGTGGTGTATTTCCAATGATATTCCACCCACCAGGACTTTCAAATGTATAAACATTTGCAAATTGTTCTGTTAATCCAACTGAGCCCTTAGGCACTTTTACTCTCGGTGTTTCCAAACGTTTTGCCTGCAACTCATTTTCCAGATCACCAAGAAAAGGCATACCTGCAATAAAACCAGTCATATAACAAAAAAATTCCTTACCAAAAAATTTCTCATAGATTTTATCACGAGTTATTTGTAATTTTTCCTCTAATCTTTTTATATCTAATGAAAAATTTTCATCACAACAAACAGGTATCTTAATTCTATTTGTCTCTAATTCATCATCATTAGTAATATTTAAATTTTCGATTAATTTTTTGATCATTTGAAAATTTTTTTTTCGTAGATCGAATGAAATAATTAATTTATTATATGAGGGAGTTAAGTTATTGATCCCATCAATATTTTCTTTTTGAATACTTTTAAAATATCGTATTACTTTACTATTTATTTCTTTGTTTACCTCAGACCCGAAATCACAATACAAAGCTGCGTCACCAAGATTTGATATATTTTTAATCATGCCATGTTATACTTACAAATTATGAGTATGGAAATTAATATAAATTGTGATTTAGGTGAAAAATCAAAACATCACTCAAATAAGTATGATCCAGATTTATTAGAAATCGTAAATTCAGCCAATGTTGCTTGTGGCTATCACGCTGGAGATGAGCAAACCATGAATCAAGTAGTAAAAATTTCGAAAAAAAATGGAGTGAGTATTGGTGCCCATCCTTCTTTTAACGATCCAGAAAATTTTGGTAGAGAAAGAATGAATCTTTCTGAAAGTGAAATAAAAAAACTTATAATTGATCAATACGAAATTCTTCAAAAAATAGCTTCTTCTCATGGAGAAAGTGTAACTCATGTAAAACCTCATGGGGCCTTAAATAATATGGCATGTGAGGATATTGAGTTAGCTACAATTTTAGCCAAAACTATTAAGGATATTAATAAAGACATAATATATCTCGTACCTACTGGATCAAAAATGCAAGAAGCTGCAAAGAAATTAGATATGAAGTTCGCTTGTGAAATATTTGCTGACAGAAATTATGAGGATGATGGCAATCTTGTATCGAGAAAGAAATCTCATGCATTAATAACTGACCCTGAGCTAGCAAAAAAACATGTATTAAAGATGGTTCAAACTCAGTCGCTTAATTGTCACAGCGGGAAGCAAATACCTTGTGAAATCGACTCTGTTTGTATACATGGTGACAATCTAAGCTCATTAGCAACGGCTAAGTCGATAAGAGATAACTTGGTTGAGAATGGTTTAGAATTAAAAACTTTAAACAAAATGAAAAAATTTATTTAATATGAAAAAAATTGTCTTATCTTTATCTATTGCCTTCTTTATCACAACAAATGTTTTTGCAGCTGGTTCGTCTTCTAGCGGATCAAGTTCAACAAAAACAAACTATGATAAAGCGGTAGTGCATATTAAAAGTGCTAAAAAATACGAAAAAAAAGGAAAAGTAGAAAAAGCGCAAAAAAGTTATGCAAAGGCACAAAAGCTTTTAATCAAATCAAATGAAAAAAAACCTGGTAAAGCTGATACTCTTAACTACTTAGGTTTCACAACTAGAAAGCTTGGTGATTTTGAGAATGGTGAAAAATATTATCTTCAAGGTTTAGCTATTGATCCAAAACACAAAGGTATCAATGAGTATCTTGGTGAATTGTATGTTGCAACTAACAGACATAATCTTGCGGTTGAAAGGCTCGGAGTTTTAGAGGGTTGTAATTGTGAAGAATATGATCAACTAAAAGCTGTTATAGCAGGTGAGAAATCGAAATATTAGGTATTTTCAAATATTAAAACTCTCACTTAATTTTTCTAAAAACTTACCCTCAAATTTATATGCGAAGGAAAAGTTTACTGTTTTATCTGATGGAAAGTATCCTAATTTAGGATCAACTTTGATTATATCATTATTAAAGTTATATGACTTTTGAGAGTGTTCTTTTTTTGTAACAATGATCGTTCTGTCGTTTTCCCAGTACCATTGCCACCATTTTTCAAAAGGCATTAGGTTTTCTATCATTCTACCCATTGTTACATTTCTATTCTGAAAATAATGATCTCTTTGAGTACCCTTAAGGTATCTAAATCTATTATTTTTAAAATGTTGAATAGCATTTTTTGAAATTCCTACAACTCTCCAACTCCAGGGCTCATACGCAAATAAAACATTTAGTGCTTTTTCTTTCTTATTGTATGACAAAACTTTACTATTAACGATTTCCTTGTGAATCTTATATAATTCCATCTTATAAGGCTCACTAGGTTCAATTCTATTTTTCCAAATTTCATCTAATTTTACTTTTAGATGATTGTGTCCAAGACTTTTGATTTCTTCATATTCATTTGGAGATATCCTCATGTTATATTGTTTTTCTAAATCTTTTTTTTGCATTTCTTTAAAATTTTAATTAATATTTTTAATCATTTGCTCTGGCATCCATAAAGCTATTTCTGGAAAGATCACAACTAATATAACTGCCAAGACCATTAACAAGAATAATGGGAAAGCACTCCTTGCAATGTACCCCATATCTTTTTTTGCCATGCCTTGAAGTACAAATAAATTAAAACCAACAGGCGGGGTGATTTGTGCCATCTCAACAACAATGACTAAAAAAATACCAAACCAAATCATATCAAAACCTGCTTGTCTAATCATGGGCTCAATGATTGCCATTGTTAAAACAACTGCTGAAATACCATCAAGAAACATTCCTAAAATTATATAAAAGATCATTAAGACAAATATCAAAACATATGGAGATAATTCCATATTTTGGATCCAGAGAGCTAGATTTCTTGGCAATCCAGTAAACCCCATTGCTAAAGATAAAAATGTTGAACCTGCTAAAATAAAAGCGATCATACAAGAGGTTTTAGTTGCTCCAAGTAAAGAGGATTTAAAAGTGTTTAATGTTAAACTTTTTTGAAAATAAGATAATATTAATGCTCCAACTACCCCTAATGAAGCTGCTTCGGTAGCTGTTGCAATTCCTGTGTATATCGATCCAATAACAGCTAATATTAAAATTATTACCGGCAAAAGTTGTTTTGATCTTTTTATTTTTTCAAAAAATGAGTACTCCTCAATAATTTTTGGCATAGATTTTTTATTTATTAAAGACCAAATAATCACATAAGACATGAATATTAGTGCAATCATTATCCCAGGAATAATCCCGGCAATAAATAATTTTGCTATAGACTCTTGGACAGCAACGCCATAGATAATCAATATGATTGACGGTGGTATCAGCAAACCTAGTGTTCCTGAACCCGCTAAACTACCTAGTAAGATTTTTTCTGGATAATTTCTTTTTCTTAATTCGGGAATAGACATCTTGCCGACTGTTGCAACAGTTGCTGCCGAAGAGCCTGAAATTGCTGCAAATAATGCACATCCGACAACATTAACATGGATTAAACCTCCCGGTAATTTTTGCATCCAAGGAGATAATCCTTTGAATAAATTTTCAGAAAGCTTTGTCCTAAATAAAATCTCACCCATCCAGACGAATAGTGGTAATGCGGTTAGTGTCCAAGAGGATGATGTGCCCCATATTGTTGTAGCCATCGCATCACCGACTGGTCTTGAGGTAAATAACATCATGCCAATAGCCGATACACCAATCATACTTAACGCAACCCAAATTCCGGATCCTAAAAAAAATAGCAAAACACTGATAAAGAAAATTGTTAAAAGTATCTCGGTCATTTAATCTTTTTTGATGGTTAAAATAAATTGATGAAAAACGCTTATAAAAAAAATTGTTGATCCAATAGCTACACTTGTTTGGGGAATCCAAATCAAAATTTCATCTGCTCCTTCACTTCGTTCTTGAAATTTATAGGATATAATTAACATTTTAACGAAGTAAAAAGCTAGGTATCCTGAAAAAAAGCTTGCAATACTTAAACACCAGGTTTCAATAAATTTTTTCTTTGTGCCTGATAATTTTTCTAAAAAAAGTGTAATCCGAATATGCCCTCCTTCTACAAATGTGTACGCTAATGCAAAAAAAGATGCAGCAGCCATACAATAACCTGAATACTCAGCAAGACCTCTTATATAAAAACCAAATATTCTCGACGAGATACCAATAAGAATAAAAACTGCTACTAAAATTAAGAAAAAAGCAGCGACATAACCTGAAAATTTATAGAGTTTATTTAAATTTCTATCTAGTGATTTTAACATAACAATTTAAGGCCACTCAAATTTTAAGTGGCCTTAATTTTAAGAATTGAATTATTTATAACTTGATAAAACAGCAGCTCCTCTTGAACCAGCTTTTTGAGACCATTCCTTAGCCATAGTCTCTCCAACTTTTTCAAAATGAGCTTGTAGTGGTGCATTTACTTTACCGACTACCATACCAGCATCAGCTAAAGCTTTTTTATCACCAACGTTGCCTTGTTTTGACAATTGCCAACCTTTTCTTTCAGCTAAAGCTGCTTGTTTCATAACAAGATCTTTAGTTGCCTGATCTAATTTATTCCAAGCATCTTTATTCACAATTATCATGTTTTTTGGAAACCAAGCTGCAATATCATAAAAATATTTCACACCATTCTCCCAAATTTTAGAGTTTTTACCAGTAGTTGGTGAAGTGATCATACTTTCTACAGCACCTGTAGAAAACGCCTGACTAATTTCAGCAGCCTCTATTTTTGTAGGAGCCATTCCTGTTAGCTCGGCAATTCTAATAGTAGCAGAATTATAAGCTCTAAATTTAAGACCTTTTAAATCTTCAACAGAGTTAATTTCCTTTTTACTATACAAGCCTTGCGCTGGCCACGGCACAGCATAAAGAAATACCAAGCCTTTCTCGTCTAGTCCTTTAACGATTTCGTCTTTTGACGCTTTATATAACTTCATTGCATCGGCGTAAGACGTTGCTAAGAATGGTTGAGAGTCTACTTCTAAAAGTGGATCCTCTTTTCCTAAAGCTGACATAAATCTCTCACCAATTTGAGCTTGACCTGTTCTTACTGCTCTAAAAATTTCTCCACCTTTAAACAACGAACCACCAGGGTGTGTTACAATTGTTAACTTGCCACCACTTTTTTCAGTAACATTTTTTGCGAATTCAGCTGCGTTTGCAGAATGAAAGTTCCCCGCCCCATAAGCTAGAGCCATGTCCCATTTCTCTGCAATTGCAAGATTAATTGACAAAATTAATGAAACTAAAATAGTTGATAAATATTTTAAGAATTTCATTTGTCCTCCATTTTTATTAAGACTATTTCATTATGTATTAAAATAATTATCAATAAAAAAATAATACTACTTTTAATTGAATTATTTTAAATATTTTATACTATGCTCTTACTTTGTTAGAAGAAGCGCTCATATTAGTTCAGATTATTTTTATCGATATAATCTTAGCAGCAGATAATGCAATCATCATTGGTTTGATTGCTGCAAACTTTGCACCAAAACATAGAAGACAAATTATTTTATGGGGAGTGGCTGGTGCTTTAATATTTAAAGTTATTTTTGCGTTATTTGCAACTTACTTGTTCAAATTTTATTTTATCAAAATTTTAGGTGGTTTACTTTTAATCTGGATTGTAAATGATTTAAGAAAAGATCTTTTTGAAATAAAGAAAGTAAAGTCGCCAACAAAAAAGTCTAAAGAACCATCTTATATTCAAAGTGTTTATAAAGTTTTATTTGCAGACATTACAATCAGTTTTGACAATGTTATAGGCGTAGTTGGAGCTGCCAAAGGTAATTTTGGCTTTATGATATTTGGACTGGTTTTATCAGTAATTTTAACAGGGGCAATGGCGACATATCTTGCAAGTTATATTCAAAAACATTTATGGATTGCCTATGTTGGTTTAGGTTTTATTCTTTTAGTAGCCCTTCAATTAGTAATTGGAGGTTTAGTAGACTTAGAAATTTTATCAATCAACGAACAATTTAAGAAATATTTTTAATACGAATGTTTTTTAGTTGGATATTTCTTAGATCTTACCTCTGAAGCATATTTTCTTAATCCGGCATTGATATATTTTTTTACGTTTAGAAATTGTTTAACAAATTTTATTTTTGTTTGGTTTAGACCAATTAAATCATCCGTAACAAGAACCTGACCATCGCAATGAACAGATGAACCAATTCCAATTGTTGGGATATCTAAATTTTTTGTAATTTGTTTTGCTATTGGTGTTTTTATACACTCCAGGACAATTGCAAAAACTCCATTATTTTGAAGTAATAAAGCATCATTAATTAATTGATTGATCTCTTTAGTGGTCTTTCCTTTAGATTTAAATTTACCTTTGGTTGATTGGGGTAATAATCCAAGATGGCCCATCACAGGAATCTTGTTTTTGGTTAGTAGTTTAATTTGATGGATTATTTTTTTTCCACCTTCTAACTTCACTGCATCACACTTGGTTTCCTTAATTATTTTTTTAGCATTCTTTAGAGCAGCGTTTGATGTTGAATAGGTGTTAAATGGCATATCAACAACCATTAAACTTTTTTTAACTCCAAGTCTTACGCTCTTAGAATGATTGATCATTTCGGTTAGGGTAACTTTTCTGGTAGTTGAATAATTGTACAATACTGAACCTAGCGAATCTCCCACTAATACAATATCAACATATTTATCTACCTCTTCTGCAATATTTTTTGAATACGCAGTAAGACAAACAATTTTAGATTTATTTTTTTTATTTATAATTTTTTTTATTTTTTTCATTCAAGCTCAATGGTGCTCGGCGGTTTAGATGTAACATCATAAACTACTCTATTTACTCCTCTTATGCTATTTACAATTTTATTTGAAATCATTTGAATAAATGATTTTTTGAAGTCATAAAAATCAGCTGTCATTCCATCCTCAGATGTAATTGCTCTTAATAGACACAAATATTCATAAGTTCGATTATCACCCATGACACCTACTGTTTTGACTGGAAGCAATGCAGCATAGGCTTGCCAAATTTTATTATATAAATTGTGCTCTCTTAAAGCTTGAATAAAATAATTGTCAGCTTCTTTTAAAATTTTGATTTTTTCTTTAGTAATGATGCCAGGCATTCTGATCGCCAATCCAGGTCCTGGAAACGGATGTCTTGAAATAATTTCTTTACTAAGTTTTAGTTCTAATCCTAATTTTCTAACCTCATCTTTAAATAAAAATTTTAATGGTTCTACCAATTTAAGTTTCATTTTCTTTGGTAAACCACCTACATTATGATGAGATTTGATCTTTGAGGTTTGGCTTCCAGTCACTGACTTACTTTCAATAAGATCTGGATAGAGCGTTCCTTGTGCTAAAAATTTTACATTTTTTATTCTTTTAGCGTATCGTTCAAAAATTTTGATAAATAAATTTCCAATTATTTTTCTTTTTTTCTCTGGGTCAGAAACATTGTTGAGCTTTCTCAAAAATTCATTCTCTGCATTCACATAAATTAGATTTATTTTCAATTTTTTTTTAAAAGTTTTAACTACTTGTATTTCCTCATTTTTTCTGAGAAGACCCGTGTTAACGAAGATACAAAACAATTTTTTACCAATTGCTTTATTCAATAGTTGAGCGACAACACTACTATCAACTCCACCTGATAATGCACATATTACTTTATTTTTACCGACTAAATTTTGAACATCTTTTATCAATTTTATCTTTTGATCTTTTGATGACCAATTTCTTTTAATTTTACATATCAAAAATATAAAATTATTTATTAATTTTTTTCCATTTTCTGTATGGGTAACTTCGGGATGAAATTGGACACCATAAAAATTTTTTTTCTTATTCTCGATAATAGCAAATTTTGAGTTTTGACTTGAGGCAATAACATTAAAATTTTTGGGAAGTTTCGAAACTTGATCAGCATGACTCATCCAAACTTTATTAATATTTTTTTTATTAAAGAAGTTTTTTGTCAAAATACTTTCCCTCTTTTTGCGAATATTCGCTAATCCAAACTCTCTATATTTTGATTGTTTGACTCTGCCCCCGTTAAGTTTTGATAAAATTTGATGACCAAAACAAATACCTAAGACTGGTATTTGATTTTCGATAATCCTTTTATCAAAAGAATATTTATTAATTTGGTAAACATTTAATGGTCCGCCTGACAAAATTATTCCTTTAATTGAATTATCAATATTTTTATTTTTAACTTTTTTATGACTAATAATTTCGGAATAAACTCCGGACTCTCTTATTCGCCTGGCTATTAACTGAGTAAATTGTGAACCAAAATCTATTATTAAGATTTTGTTCAAATTCTTATCAAGACTCATTTTTTTTGGGTTCTATATTTGCAAGGGTATCTAAAATTTTTTTATTTTCATTACAGAGTTTTTTGCAAATCTTAGAAAAAGTATTAGATAAATCTTTTACTTTTGAATAATTAGATCTCTCTAAAGCTATTTTCATAGACATTAATATTGCTTCCTCGTTATTAGGTTCAATTAATAATGTTGCTTCCAAATTTTTTTCTTCTTTATCTTGATCTTCTTGAATGTTGTAAATTTTTGCTAAATAAAGATAAGAATTTGAGTCTTTAGGATTAAATACTATTCCTCTTTCAAACATAAACCTAGCATCCTCATATTTTTTATCTTTGAATAATTTTAAACCTTTATTAAAAAAATTTTCATCCGCTATAGCAATACTCATGCTATTAATTATTAAATATAATAAAAAAATTAATTTAAATATTTTTGTCATTAGTATTTACTATCATTTTTAACGATATCGACATTATGAACCATACTTTCATAAAATCCAGCTTTTGTAATTTTAACAAATTGCGGTTTATATCTTAAATATTTTATCTGTTTGGAACCAAGATAACCCATAGATGATCTTAATCCACCAACTAATTTAAAAATAACTTTATCAACTTTACCTTTATATTTTGCTAATCCTTCTACTCCCTCGGGCACATACTTTGAACTATCTTTTTGTTTTTTTTGAAAATATCGATCAGCCGAGCCTTTGTTCATCGCGCCTACCGAGCCCATGCCTCTAAAACTTTTAAATAGTTTACCATTTTTTTTTATGAGTTTACCCGGCGTTTCATCAGTTCCTGCAAACAATGAACCTATCATGACTGCATCAGCGCCAGCAGCAAAAGCTTTAGCGAGGTCACCTGAGTATTTTATCCCTCCGTCAGAAATAATTTTTACATTTTTATTTTTTATGCCACTTCTTACATTTAATATTGCGCTTAATTGAGGAACTCCAATACCCGCAACCAACCTAGTTGTGCAGATAGAACCGGGACCAATCCCAACCTTAATTATATCAACACCTAATTTAAGTAAAAATTTAGCTGCATCTGGTGTTGCTATATTTCCAGCACATAGAGCTGTTTTTTTATTTTTAATTTTTTTGATAAATCTAATTATTTCAGAAACTTTTTTGGTGTGTCCGTGAGCGGTGTCCACAACAATCATATCCAATTTTTCTTTTAATAGTGCTTCAGCTCTTTTGAACTCGTTAGGTCCTGCTCCCACAGCTGCACCTACTAGTAATTTTTGTTTTTTTACTTTCTTAACTTCAAGAACTTGTTTTTTGATATCTAAATTTCTGTGAATTATTCCTAGTCCACCAGATTTTGCAATAGCAATAGCCATTTTGCTTTCGGTTACGGTATCCATTGCTGATGATAAAAGTGGGATTTTAAGTTTTAATGAATCTGTTAATTTGATACTCGTATCAACCTCTGAGGGTAATATTTCAGAGTACTTAGGAACTAAAGTAACGTCGTCAAAGGTAAGTGCTTCTTTTATAGGAACCATAATCTTTTATATATGATTCCTTTTAAATTAAAAGTGTCTATCTAAGATTTTTACAAATAATAAAACTCTCTTTAGAATCTTTTCGACTCGACTTAGGTTTAAAAACCTTTACTTCTTTAAAAATTTTTTTTCCTAGTGCGACAATTTCATTAAAAGATCTGCCCATAAATATTTTAGCAATAAAAATACCCTTTTCAGATATTACATCTTTTGAAAATACCATCGCCTCTTTACATAACTCTCCTGTTTGGATTGCATCAACATCTTTTATTCCAGTCGTATTTACTGCCATATCAGACATAACCACATCAATTGGATTGTTGAAATTTTTTTTTATTTTCTCTTGAATATTGGGCTCTGTGAAATCACCTTCAATTTGAATAGTGTTTTTAATTTTTTCCATTTTTTTTAGATCTATCGAGATAATTGTTCCATTTTTTACAACCTTTGAAGCATATTGAGACCAACTTCCTGGTGCAGCACCAATATCTATTACAGAAATTCCACCCTTAAAAACTTTAAACTTTTCATCAATTTCAATTAATTTATATGCAGATCTAGCTCTATAACCATCCACTTTGGATTGACGAACATAAGTATCTCTTCTTTGTTTATTAATCCAATTTTTTGAAATTTTATTTTTTTTCAACTAAATATCAAATCTTAAACTTTTATTAATCTTTTTATTATCTAAAGTTTCTAATTCTATCTTAATACTTTTATCTACCCGCATATCTTTGCCATCTTTCCATATTCCAGCTGCAAGGTGCATTATACCTATTTTGTAATTAGGAAGATAAGGTTCTACAAATGTTTTTTGATTTTCATCATATTTAGGTAAAAGATTGCTAGTGATCCAATTACAATTTAAAGGTAAAAATTCTGTTTCAAGATCGTCAATATAGACTGACATATTAATCGCTAATCCTTCAGAACCAAAAATATTTCCAGCCTTTAGTGTTTCTGATAAATTGTTTTGCCACAAGCTCCACCCTTTTGAGTTTTTTTCTAAAGAAAATACGCCAATATTAATGTGTGGAGTAAAAGCAAGTTTTCTAGCTTTATCAGTACCAATTTTTGATTTTATTGCATGTTTAAAATTCTGGGATTTGATTATTGCTAATTTTCCAAATAACCAATTTACTTTTGAAGTGATTTTGTAACCTGGTCCTATTGTTTGTGTAATACCCAACTTACCATTGTCGCAAGCTTGAAAATAGAGCTCAACAGAACTCCAATCATTTACCCAAGCATCACAATCAATCCACAAATATTTTTCATAGTTTGGAAAATATTTAGGTAAAAATGCTCTTGAAACTTGGCTTTTAAGCCATTCCTTTTCTTTAACTTTAGATTGAGGAACTTCAATATCCCACTCTGCAGATTTAATTTCATCTACTTTAGTAGATAATTTTTCTTTTTGATCTTTGTTTAAGCCTGCATCTAAAATACAGATCGCAACATTCTCACTTTCTTTGAATCTTTTTATAGAATTAATTAATTCCTCTAATAAAGGAAAATAGTTAGCATCAGCAAGAGAAACTATTGTGTTTTTTTTCATTAAAGTATGTCTTCAAGATCATCATCCTCTTGAATTTTGTCATTTTCATGTTGTTTTTTTAATTTTTGAAAATGAAAAAAGCTAATTGGTAATAAAAGTACATAAACTAAAGAACTTATTGCAATTACATTGAATGTATAAACTAACAATAGTCCAAAAAATAGAACTATACCAAATAATAAAAATATTGTTGTCTTTCTTGGTATGACAATTTTTTTAAATGAATAACTCGGAAATTTACTAATCAGAAGCAATGATGTTACCACAAAAAATATTGGAACAATGATATTAAAATTTAATTGAATATAATCAAAACCACTCAGGCTTATTATTAGCGGAGTTAATAGTAATATAGCACCTGCTGGAGATGGCACTCCTTCAAAAAAGTTATCTTTCCAGGAAGGTTCTTGATTAGAATTAACATTAAATCTTGCTAATCTTAAGGCAACACAAATTACATAAACTAAACATAGTAACCATCCAAATCGACCTAAGGTATTTAATTTCCAGAAATACATAATGAATGCTGGAGCAACCCCAAAACTTATTACATCCGTCAAAGAATCTAATTCTTTTCCAACCTTTGACGTTCCTTTTATAAGTCTTGCTATTCTTCCATCTAAGCCATCAATCAAAGCAGCAAAAATTATTGCAATAATTGCTATTTCAAATCTCCCATCCAAAGCAAATCGAATTGAACTCAAACCAATGCATACACCCATCAGGGTTAACATATTTGGTAAAATCATTCTTGCGCTTTTTTTATCCGCTACAATTTTAAGATTTGGTTTTTTTTGTTCCATATTATTTTTTTGCAAGTAATGTCTCACCTGAAATAGCTTTTTGACCAACTTTTACAAGTGGCTCATAATTTTCATAATAGATATCAGCTCTACTACCAAATCGTATCATGCCAATACGATCTCCTTGTTTCAAATCTTGATCTTTGTTTGATTCACAAACTATTCTTCGTGCAACCAGTCCAGCTATCTGAACAACTATAATATCATTGTTGTGAGGGTCTTTAATTTTAAAGTAATTTCTTTCATTATCCTCACTTGCTTTATCTAATGAAGCATTTACAAACTTGCCAGGTTTATATAAAATTTCCTCAATCTTCCCAGCACATGGAGTTCTGTTTACATGACAATCAAAAACATTCATGAAAACACTAATCTTTTTAAATCTTTTATTCTCTAGACCAAGTTCTTTAGGCCCATCAACTTCTTCAACTTTAATCACCTCACCATCTGCTGGGCTAACAAGATAATTATCATCATCGATAATAACTCTCTCTGGATCTCTAAAAAAATAATAAACCCAAATAGTTAAGACCAAACCAATAAGACCTAAGAAATTACTAAAAATATAAAATACTATTGTGATTATTCCGGCTATAACTAAAAATTTATAACCTTCAGCGTGAATTTTTGGAAATATCTTACTAAACATATTCTTCTATTTGATAATTTGTCATTAATATGTATATAAAATCGCGAAATTCAATTATTAAGATAAAAATATAAGTGAGCAAAATTAGCGTTAAAAACCCAATTGTAGAGTTAGACGGCGATGAAATGACCAGAATAATCTGGGAATTTATTAAGAAAAAATTGATACTTCCGTATTTAGATCTTGGCATCGAATATTACGATTTAGGAATGAAAAGTAGAGATGACTCTGATGATCAAATCACTATCGACTCCGCTAATGCAATTAAAAAAATTGGTGTCGGTATCAAATGTGCAACCATAACTCCAGATGAAGCAAGAGTTGAAGAGTTTAAATTAAAGAAAATGTGGAGATCTCCAAACGGAACTATCCGGAATATTATTGGAGGAACTGTATTTAGAGAACCCATAATTTGTTCTAATATTCCAAAACTCGTACCCTCTTGGTCAGACCCAGTAGTGATTGGGAGACATGCATTTGGAGATCAATATAGAGCAACTGATTTCAAAGTGCCTGGCAAAGGTAAGATGGAAGTAAAATGGACCTCTGAAGATGGTAAAGATGAAATTAAATATGAAGTATTTAATTTTACAGGACCAGGGGTTGCACTCTCAATGTATAATTTAGATAAATCAATCGAGGATTTCGCAAGATCCTGTTTTAGTTATGGATTAATTAAGAATTGGCCAGTTTACTTATCAACTAAAAATACAATTCTAAAAAAATACGATGGGAGATTTAAAGATATATTTGAGGAGGTCTATAATAAAGAATTCAAGAAAAAATTTGAGGATGCAAAAATTACTTATGAACACAGGTTAATTGATGACATGGTAGCGTGTGCAATGAAATGGAGTGGCAAGTATATATGGGCATGTAAAAATTATGATGGTGATGTTCAATCAGATACCATGGCTCAAGGATATGGTTCACTTGGTTTAATGACCAGTACACTGCTTACACCTGATGGAAAAATAATGGAGGCAGAAGCAGCTCACGGAACAGTAACTAGACATTATAGAATGCACCAACAAGGTAAAGAAACTTCAACCAATCCAATTGCCTCAATTTTTGCATGGACGAGAGGATTAGCACACAGAGGAAAACTTGATGGTAATGAAGAACTTATCAAATTTGCTAATACAATTGAAAAAGTTTGTATTGAAAGTGTTGAAAATGGCTCCATGACAAAAGATCTTGCATTATTGGTTGGGCCTTCAAGCAAATATTTAACAACCAATCAATTTCTGGATGTAATTGATAACAATCTTAAACAGAAGCTAAATTAAAGACTTTAGTTTTTCAAAAGCCTCATCAATTTTGTCTTTATCCTGTCCCCCTGCTTGGGCAAAATCTTTTCGGCCACCCCCACCTTTGCCACCAATAATTTCTGAACCTAATTTTGCAAATTTTACAGCATCATATTTATCAACTAGCTTTTCAGTAACACCAACTCCTAAACCAACTTTATCTTCACTACTTGCAAAGACAATTATAATTCCATCGCCAAGTTCTTTTTTTCCATTATCAACTAATTTTCTCAAATCTTTAGGAGGTAAATCTTGAACTTTTTGAAATCGAACTTTTATATCCTTTATTTTTTGATCATTAATAATATTTTTTGTTTTATCTTGAAGAACTGAATTAACATTTAATTGTTCAAGTTGTTTTGAAAGATTTTTTATAATTTCTTTTAAATCTTTATTATCAACTTTCGGTTTACCTCCAAATTTGATTATTTGTGATGACAAATTTTTGATAGTCTCCTCATCTTTTTTTACAGATAAAGTTGAGAGCTTTTCTTTATTCTTAATAAAATCTTCAAGCTGTTTGTCTCTTAAAGCTTCAACTCTTCTTACTCCTGCAGCAATTGATGATTGACTAATTGTCTTAAATTTTCCAATATCTCCGGTGTTTTTTACATGTGTTCCGCCGCATAATTCCGTTGAAAAATAAGCATCTTTTTCCTTACCCATTGAAACGACACGAACTTCTTCGCCGTATTTTTCACCAAAAAAAGCTAGTGCTCCCTTTTCTATTGCAGCTTTAGGTGTCATAATTCTTGTGGTCACTTCAGAACCATTTTTAACGTATTCGTTAACTAATTTATCTATTGTCTCTAATTCTTCATTAGTAATCGGTTTCATGTGACTAAAGTCAAACCTCAAACGATCTGGTGCAACTAATGATCCTTTTTGCATCACGTGCTTACCTAAAGTTCTTCTTAAAGACTCATGAAGTAAGTGAGTTGCAGAATGATAAGCTTTTAAATTATTTCTTCTTTCAACATCAATTTTCATTTCAACTACATCATTAATTTTAATTTCTCCAGTTTTAACTGATCCATAATGAACAAATAAATCTCCAAGTTTTTTTTGTGTGTCCTCAACTTCAAATACAGAATTTCCAGAAACTATTGTGCCTTTATCACCAAGTTGTCCTCCTGACTCACCATAAAAAGGAGTTTGATTAGTTATAATCATTCCTTCTTCTCCAGTAGCTAATGATTTTGACTCCTGATTGTTTTTTATTAAGTTTAACACTACTCCCTCAGATTGATTAGACTCGTAACCCAAAAATTCTGTAGGACCAGTTTTATCTTTAATTGAAAACCAAATTGCTTCTTCTGAGCTGTCCCCAGATCCTTTCCAATTCTTTTTTGCAAGTTCTTTGCTTTTTTTCATCAACTCATCAAATTTTTGATGGTCAACTTTTAATAATTTATTTTTTAAAATATCTTCTGTGAGATCTAATGGAAAACCATAAGTGTCATACAATTTAAAAGCTACTTCACCTGATAACACTTTATCAATTTTGGAAATTTCATCATTTAGAATTTTAATTCCTCGATCAAGTAAAACTAAAAATTTTTCTTCTTCCATTTTTAATGTTTCAGTTATCAAAGATTCAGATCGCTCTAACTCTGGATAATTTCCAGACATTTCATTTTTTAAAGATTCAAAAATTTTGTAAAAAATAGGTTCTTTTGATCCTAATAAATGAGAATGCCTCATACCTCTTCTCATAATTCTTCTTAAGACATATCCACGACCTTCATTAGATGGTAGAACACCTTCAGCTAAAAGAAATGAACTTGCTCTTAAGTGATCAGCAATTACTCTAAAACTTGATATGTTATTATCAGCTTGTTTAACTTTAGTTACATCTGATATCGAATTTATTAATTTCTTAAAATGATCAGTTTGATAATTGTCGTGTGTGCCTTGTAAAAGAGCGGCTATTCTCTCCAATCCCATTCCGGTATCTACAGATGGTTTAGGTAAATCTATTCTTTTATCTTTTGAAACTTGTTCATATTGCATAAATACCAAGTTCCAAATTTCAATAAAACGATCTCCATCTTGATCCTTTGTTCCTGGTAAACCACCTTTTAAATGATCGCCATGATCGTAGAATATTTCTGAGCAAGGTCCACAAGGACCTGTTTCGCCCATTGACCAGAAATTATCTAATGTCGAAATTCTGATAATTTTATCATCGCTAAAACCCGCTATTTTCTTCCAAAAATTGAAGGCTTCATCATCTTCATGGAAAACTGTTACGTAAAGTCTATTTTTATCTAAACCAAAATCTTTAGTGATTAAATTCCATGCAAGTTCAATTCCTCTTTCTTTAAAATAGTCCCCGAAAGAAAAATTTCCCAACATTTCAAAAAAAGTATGGTGTCTTGGGGTATAACCAACATTTTCTAAATCATTATGTTTACCTCCTGCTCTGACACATTTTTGCGAAGTGGTAGCTCTTTGATAATCTCTTTTTTCTAAACCAGTAAATACGTTCTTGAACTGAACCATTCCAGAATTAGCAAACATTAATGTCGGATCATTATTTGGAACTAAATTACTAGACTCAACAATCTTATGATCATTCTTTTCAAAATATTTTAAGAACGTACTTCTTATTTCATTTAATGATTTATCCGCCATACTTTAAAATACAGCTTTTTTATTCTATGTCTAGTTAGGGATAAAGGGGGGAAGGCGCTTATTACAAGCGCCTTTTATAATTTAAAGATGACCTTTAATTTTAGTTCTTTTTAGAAGGAGTAGCTTCTTTTGCAGCCTCTTCTTTTTCAGCTACTTTCTTCTCTTTTTCAATTTTTTCAGGACTTAATGGATTTCCTTCAATTTTCTTTGAAATCACACCTGCTTTTTCTCTAATTGCCATTTCTATTTCTGCAGCAACTTTAGGATTTTGAGCAAGGTAAGTTTTTGCATTTTCTCTACCTTGACCTATTTTTTCACCTTTATAAGCATACCATGCTCCTGATTTTTCAATAATGTCAGCTTTAGCACCTAGGTCAACTAACTCACCCATTTTACTAATTCCTCTGCCATACATTAAGTCAAACTCAACAACTTTAAATGGTGGTGCAACTTTATTCTTAACTACTTTCACTCTTGTAGTGTTTCCGATAATTTCATCTTTATCTTTGATAGCACCAATTCTTCTAATATCCATTCTTACAGATGAATAAAACTTCAGCGCATTTCCACCTGATGTTGTTTCTGGACTTCCAAACATAACTCCAATTTTCATTCTAATTTGGTTAATGAAAATCATCATTGTGTTTGTATTTGAAATTGAACCAGTTAATTTTCTTAAAGCCTGACTCATTAATCTTGATTGAAGACCAACATGATGATCACCCATCTCACCTTCAATTTCAGCTTTTGGAGTTAAAGCTGCAACAGAGTCAATTACGATAACTGAAATAGAGCCTGATTTTACTAGCGTATCAGCGATTTCTAGAGCTTGCTCACCTGCATCTGGTTGAGAAATTAAAAGCTCCTCAGTATTCACTCCTAATTTTTTCGCATAGACTGGATCTAAAGCATGCTCCGCATCAACGAATGCACAAATTCCACCGGCCTTTTGAGCTTCAGCAACTACTTGTAATGCTAATGTTGTTTTTCCAGAACTCTCCGGTCCATAAACTTCAATAATTCTTCCTTTAGGTAAACCACCTATTCCTAAAGCTAAATCTAAACTTAAAGAACCTGTAGATATCGACTCGATATCCATCGCTCTTTTTTCGCCCAGTTTCATAACTGAACCTTTTCCAAAATTGTCAGTTATCTGGCTAATCGCAGCATCTAAAGCTTTGTTTTTTTCTTTAATATCCAATTCTTGATCTTTCGTAGATTTAACTACTTTTAAGTTATTTTTTGTCATTTTTTGCCTCTTTTCTTGCTTTTTTTAACACTCGAATCATAGAATAAATGTACACATTTTGTTCTCATTGGCAAGATATTTTATTTTTCCTCAAAAAAACCAATAATTATCTTATTTTTAAGTAATCGCTGTTTAGCAACCCTAAGGACTTTAACAAATTAAACTGAGATAAAATGTAATTTCTCTCAGAATCTGCCAAAGAAATTTGAGCATTCAAAAGTAATGAGTTGGATTGAATGACCTCTAAAGTTGTTCTTCCTGCTCCACTATTATATTCAGCAGTAATTCCCTCATTGGCAATTTCAGCAGCTTTAACTTGGGATTGAACAGAATTAAGTAAACTTCTATTAGATTGATAATTAGACCAGGCGCTAGCGACATCAGTTTGATTTTGTTTTACGGCACTATCTAAAATCAATCTTTTTCTATTTTCTAAACTTTGATTTTTTTTATATTTAGCAATGTTTTTACCACCTGAAAAAAAAGGCCACGAAACAGTTGCTTTAACAGTATCTTTTTCTCTCTCATCATAAGTTGTATTTAAATCTTCAGTATATGATCTTTCAAAAGATAATTTCGCAGTAGGTGCTAAATCTGATTTAGCTATCGATTTATCTTTAATAGATTGTTCATACTCTAACTTTGCAATTATTAAATCAGGATTATTTTTCTTTGAAAGCTCAATGGCTGAATTAAGATCTCCTGGGAGTTCATAATTAATAATTGAACTTTTATCTAATGATTGCGCATCATTAATGCTACCTATGATATTTTCATAATTTAATTTACTGGTTAATAAATCATTTTGTGCTTTAATAAATTGTGCCTCAGCGCCTGCTAAAGAAGACTCTGATTGAGAAACATCTGATAAAGAAATTTGACCTCTGCTAAGTCTAATTCTATCAGTTTCAACTTGTCTGCTTAAAAGCTCAACATTTGTTCTATTAATTTCCAACTTTTCATTTGCCGAAATTAACCCAGTATAAGCCTCGGTAGTTTTATATAAGATATCTTGTTCTTTTTTTAATAATTTTGCTTTTGCAAGATCAATACCTATCTTATTTTTTACAAGATCTGCACCTCTACCAAAATCTATCAAAGTTTGCGTAATTGAAACTGATCTTGTTGATGGATCCACATCACTAATTGAAGCATCTCCCCCACTTTGATTAGTAAGTTTTGTGGTATCCTCCTGACTTTTAGTTCCCTCAAGTGTAATGGTTGGTAAATAAGATCCTTTTGCTATATTTAGATCTTGCTCGGAAACATTAATATTTTCTCTTTCTGCGTTCAGTTCTGAGTTATTTTTATATGCTTTTGATAAAGCACTAGAAAAGGTTTCTGCATTAACTTTTGAAAATAAAAAGAATGTACCAAAAAAAATTAAAATTATTTTTTTCATTTACTTTTATATACTGCAGATTTGATCTGATGGTTACTATTTAGATTAAATATTATAGATGCATATTTAGGCATATTTTTAAACATATTCTGAGTTATTCTTTGATATGTCTGCATAAAGTTGATGACATCTCCTCTACTCATTATTTTAATGTTCGATTTTACTTTACTTTTCACCCAAAGTTTTCTTTCTTGTTTCAATCTCCATTTCTGAAGCAAACTAAAATTTTTTGCTCTTAAATAAATCAAGCAATTAAGTTGAGAATATAAGTTTTTGTATTTTGATTTCAATTGCTGGTTCACGTATTTTCTCCAAATTTGTTTTTGATCTTTAGCTTTTTCAAGAGAATTGATGTTTTTCTTTAAAGTATTATTTTTTTCTGATTTTGCACCAACACACCAACCTTCGAAAATAATTACATCAGGTCTAACTTTTAGATCATACCAATTTTTTTTATGAAATCGGTCATCTATTGCTTTGTTAAATGCTGGCAATTTCAGTCTTTTAAATTTTCTATTTTTTGCCTTTCTAAAAAAACTCAACATCATATTAATATCATGTGTTCCTGGTACTCCTCTGGTTAAAAGCATTGGGTGAATTTTATTAGATAAATTAATTCTCTCTTTTCTAGTTTTATAAAAATCATCTATTGAAATTCTAAAAACCTTTAGTTTAAAGTACTTTGTCAAAATTATCTTAATGAGTGAACTAATTGTGGTTTTGCCTGTACCTTGACCTCCTGCTAAACCCACAAAATAAGGTCTTTTTTTATCAGCTTTTTTACTGATCCAAAAACATAATGGAATTAAGAAAGACTTTATCATTCTTTCTTTATTCTTAAATTTATCTGCTTTTGTTTCTTGAGATTTAATAAACTTTAAACAATCTTTTTTTACCTTACCAAAGCATAAGCTGAATTGTTGCATGAAAATTATTTCTTATCTAATGGATGATTTTGACCATCATTTACAGGAACTTCTTTCATATCGAAAGTATTTATTTCATCAATACAACCAACATTAAATCCTGTCATTGCCGGATTAATTCTTGGATTGTGATGTGTGTAGATCCCGCAGTCAGAACAAAAGTAATGTTTAGCTACTTTTGAATGAAATTGATAAAGTTTTAATTTATCTTGGCCTTTGGTAATTTTAAAATCTTCATTTTTTACCATTGACATAATTGCTCCTTTTCTTTTGCAAATAGAACAATTACATTTTATTACTTTAGCTAAATCTCCGTCTAAATTAATTTCTGCTTCTACAGCTCCACAATGGCAAACTAATTTTTTCATTTATAAATCTATCCTATACATTACTTCATTTCTTTTTAACATTGGTAAAGTAAATGGTGAATTATAGGATGCTCTTATCGGTGGACTTAAAATTGCAATATTATCTTGCTTAAGCTGTTTTTCTAAGATGTCTTTATTCTTTAAAAAATTTTGATCTGAAGATCTTCCAGAGTATTTAATAACAGCATAGTACCCACCTTCTATTGTTAAAACCTTTATTTCTGAATTGGATGGCTTTGGCGTATTGGTTTTATTAAATTTTGAAGGTAGATAAAACTGCATTGTCATGTTTCCATTTTTGACTTCTTGAGTGACAGGAACTGTCATTTTAATTTCTTTTTTCTCCTCATTGTTTCCTGAAATATAATTAAATAGTTTTCTAAAACCATTACCCTGTATGGAATTTGTTTCAATGACTAAACGATCAGAATATTTTCTGATTTCATATTCTTTATTTTCTTTTACTATTTCATAATTTGCTTCCTCGTATGCCATAACTTGAGAATTTAAGGTTAGTATTGAAATTAAAATTATTAAAATTACTCTCATTTGATATCCAATTAAACTATCCTTGGTTAAAGTTATCCACAAGCATACAAAATATAGTTTTGATGTTCACGTTTTGATTCAGTTTTGATTCAATTACGGACTCAAAATACAACCTATTGACTACATTGTATAACTACGCTACAAATAAGAACAAAACAAGAACATGAAGCTGACTATTCCCTATTATCTGCATAAAGCTGGCGCTGGTTTTCCATCTCCTGCCACTGATTATATCGAAGAAGATATCGATCTAAACATGCATTTAATCAAAAATGTTCCTGCCACTTTCATCATCCGAGTACAGGGAAAATCTATGGTCGATGTTGGGATTAATGATGGGGATTTATTAGTTGTCGACAAAAGTTTAAAGCCAAGAAACTTTTCAACCGTTATTGCCAATGTTCATGACGAGCTCGTAGTTAAAACTTTAGTTCAAGAAAGAGATAAAAAATTTCTATCCTCAGGCTCTAAAGATTTTTCCAATAGAATTTTGATAAATGAAGAAGAAGATGTCTTTATTTGGGGGGTTGTGACTTATGTCATCCATTCAACGTACTAAAAAAATAGGCCTGGTTGATTGTAACTCTTTCTATGTTTCATGTGAAAGATTATTCAATCCAAGAATAAGAAAAAAACCTGTAGTTGTACTATCAAATAATGATGGTTGTATTATTTCTAGATCCAATGAAGCAAAAGCTTTGGGGATTAAAATGGGTCAACCTTATTTTAAAGCAAAAAATATTATTGTTAAAAATAAAGTTGAGGTTTTTTCATCAAATTATTCTTTATATGGCGATTTATCTAGAAGAGTAATGAGAACACTTAAAAGATTTAATACTGAAATAGAAGTATATTCTATTGATGAAGCATTTATAGATTTATCCAATTTTCCAGATTCTGAAGTTGAAAAAGTTGGTAAAGAAATTAGAGAAACAGTTTTGCAATGGACTGGTATTCCAACGAGTATCGGTATTGCTAAAACTAAAACTTTGAGCAAAGTTGCAAATCATATTGCTAAGAAAAAACAATCAGGGGTAACCAGTTTAATTGGAATAGAAAATTTAGACCCTATTTTAGAAAAAGTTGAAATCAATGATATATGGGGTGTTGGCAGACAACTGACAAAATTCTATCAAAAAAATGGCATCTATAATGCTAAGCAACTTAAGAATAAATCTAATACCTGGATCAAAAAATGCTCTAATGTTTTAAGCTCTAGAACTGCAATGGAACTTAGAGGAATACCTTGTATCAATTTAGAAACTACCCAGACTAAAAGAAAGAGCTGTGTAGTTTCAAGGTCGTTTGGTAAAAGAATTGAAAAATTTCAAGAACTAAAAGAAGCAGTTGCCAACTATTGTTTAAATGCGTCTGAAAAAATTAGATCAGAATCTTTAGTTGCAAAAGCAATTACAGTTTTTGTTCGAACTAGTCCTTTTCAAAGAGACTACGGTTATTATTCAAATGCTAAAACAGTTGATTTTCCTATTGCAACAAACAATAGCATTGAAACTGTTAAGACTGCAGTTGCAATACTAGAAATTATATTCAAAAATGGTTATCGTTATCAAAAAGCAGGTGTGATGCTGACAGGACTACGTAATGACGATGGCAGAAAAAATTTATTTTCTTCTGAAAAAGATGAAAAAATAAAAAGTTTAATGCGATCAATTGATAATACTAATTATAGATATGGCAGATCCACTTTAAGTCTTGCAAGCGCTGGGGTTCACAAAAAATGGAATATGCGAAGACAATATTCGTCTAAAATAGATACTGCTGATTTTTATTGTCTACCAACGATAAGAGCTTAAACAATTAATTTTGAATTAATTTTAAAAGTTTTTCTTTACTGCTTGTTCTAAAAAGATTGTCATAGTAAACAACTTGAGTTGGGTATTCTCCATATACTTCATCGTTCCATCTACTAATCCAGCTATGATAAATTCCGAATTTATTAAAAAATTTGCCGCCATAACCTGTCCTGCCTTTGTAATCGTTGTAGAGTACATCATCAACATACATCTTAATAAATCCTTTGTCTGGATCTTTAGACATTTTGGTATGGAATATAATAGTTGTCCACTTGCCTCTCATGTCATCAATTTTGAGATCTTTGTATATCAATCCTTGAGAGTCCATTCCATTTACAGCAAAATATCTCGGTTCTAAATTACCTCTTTTAACTCTAAGCATCATCCTAGGATGTCTTTGTTGATTAGTATTTCCCCATTCATATATCTGAAAAAGAGAAGTGCTAACAGGCTCAACTGTTTTGAAATCTTTTGGAATAAAAATACTTACTGAAATCCACTTCTCACCCGTATATCTAGGTTTTGCAGAATACTCACTTCTTGCTCGATCTCCACCTCCATGTCCAACCACAGCATCTCTACCATTATTTACACAATCGGAATAATCACCATCTTGATCCCTGCCACAATCTCTAGGTAACAATGTTATCTTCCAAGCTTTTTCACCTAAAGCTGGAGAGGTGACAGTTTCTCTAAACTTAGAAAGCTTCTTACCTTTTGCTACACTTTTTTTCCATTGAAGATTTGTAATTTCTTTTGCATCAACTTTGTTTAGAAAATTGGATGATCCTAAAAAAGTTATAGTTATAAAAATTGTAACAAAAATTTTTTTCATAAAACTTATTTAATATTTTCTATATCGTTTATATTAGATAAAGCTTTATCAAATTCAGCCATATTTTCTCTTAAAGCTAAATTCGAAATTGAGTAGACGGCTATTAATAAAAATACCAAAGGCAATGCCGTCACCACAGAGGCATTACTCTTAATAAATAAGATATATAAAATAATAAATAAACCTGAACGAATTAAAAATGTTTTTCTAAAAACACTCATGATTGAAAACGAATGCTTTACTAAATTAAAAAAACTCATTTTCGATGGACCAAAATATCTAGTGCCTCTAGTGGATGGTATTGGCAATAAATTATTTTCAATTTTTTTTAATGATCCAGAAAAACTATTCCAGGTAGCTTTTTCTTTGATCATTTTTTCAACTGTGCTTTTTGGGAGGCATGTATAGTTTCCAAATTTAATTGATTTACCAGTAAAAGTTAATGTAATTAATTTATGCAATTGATAACAAATTTTAAAAATTAATTTTTCTGATCTTTTTACTCTCTCACCAACTATTGGATTATTATTTGAATTTTCTATTTGATTGATAAATTCTTTAATTTCTTCTGGTCTATCTTCGCCGTCACCATCCATTGGAATTACGTAATCAAAGTCTTCTTTTTCAAAGATATATTTCAATGCAGTTGCAATACATCTTGTGTGACCTTGATTAATTTTCATATTTAAAATTTTAATTGAATATATATTGTTAAAAACCTTTTGCCTCTCTTGACGATCATGTGTTGAAGCATCATTGACAATAATCACTGAGATTTCGTGGTCCAAATCCGAAATATTATTATCAATTTCGTTCAGCAGTTTAGAAACTGATTGCCAGTCATTATAAATAGGTACTAAAATTTTAATTTTCATTTAAAATATTAATATCTTCCTAAACAGACATCACCTACACAAATAAATTGTGATGAATTATTGAGTATCTCTTTATTATTTAACCCCTCCCACTTTGGTCTAGATTTTAAGTGATATGAGAGATTACCAGCTTTCCACTCATCGCCAGTTACAAATTGAATTTCTTTATCAAAATCTTGATCCCAGACATATTGAATTTTCATTGCAATTTCTTTTCCAGGATAATCCGTTCGTTTATCAGTCTGTGATAATGAGACATAAGAATAAAGAATAGGAGATAGAAAAAATAAAAATAGAAATCCATAAAGAAATGAATTTATTTTTTTCAAATTAATTTGTGATTTAAGAAGATATAAAAATAACACTCCAAAAAATAAATAAAAAGGGGTCATCCACATCGTTCTAATCTTTGAACCAGTAATCAATGATGTCAGAAACATAAAAATAATAGGCATAAAGTTAATAAATAGTAGAAATATTAATTTTTTATCTTTTATATTGAGCTTAAATTTTATTTTTTTAGCGAGCAACCAAATCAAAAAGAAGAAGGGAACCAGGATTCCAATTTGTTTTGATAAAAATAATACTGGATTACTAATGTGATCTAAAATTCCAGAACTTTCTAATCCTGTTCGGTTTAATCCATACGTTATAGTTATAAAATCATTGTTGAAGAGCCAAATAAAATGGGGAACTAATAGAACTAAAAATACCTCAATTGTTATCAAATATTTAAAATCAAATTTTTTAGTTTTTTTGAAAAAAATTAAATAAATGAATAGTAGATCTATTGATACCAAAAGGTAGATAAACAAGTATTTAGATAAAAAACCAATCGCACCAAATAAGCCAAATAGAAAACAATCTGAAAATTTTATTTCCTGTGATGAATAAATTTTCCATGAATAATAAACAACTAATGACCAAAATGGTAATTGGCAAACATTTACATTAAATTCAGGAGAGGTGAAATTATAGAAATAGATAGAAACTAATAATAAAACAGAAATTAAACTTAATTTTAAATCTCTAAAAATTTCAAAAGCAAATTTAAATACGTAATAAAAAGAAATTATCACAAATATTTGACTTAATAAATAATAAACCCAATCTTGAGTACCAAAGATTTGAAAAAGAACTTCAGGAAAAAAAGCACTCATGGGAGGATGTTTATTAAAACCCCAATCTAAATTACTTCCCCATGCTAATGCTTCAATTGTGTCTAATGGTAAATTTTTATTTGTTAATGAGGGAATCAGTGTCCAAATTATTAAATGCGACAATGCAAAAATAAAAAATATATTATTAATATTTCTATCCAGAACATTCATAAGTAAATATTTACAATAATTAACGTTGCTTGACACCCCTATTTTGCTGAATATACTCCCTCGAATTCAAATTGAAAAATGCCTAAAACTAGTAAAGTTAAGAAAAAGGTTACTAAAGCTAAATCTAAAACTGTAACTAAAGCAAAACCTAAGACCATCAGTAAACCAAAAGAAGTTAGCAAAGGACCTATTAAAATTTCCAAAACATATATTCCAAAAGAAACTGAAAAATATATGTGCGAAAAACATAAGGTTTTTTTTAGAATGAAATTACAAGAATGGAAAAAAGAGCTGGTTAGAGCAAACAATGAAGCTCTGTATAACGGCAGTATGGATGATAATAGTATTTCAGCCGATATTGTCGATCAAGCAAGTTCATACACAGATAAAAATGTTGAAATGAAAGCAATCAATAGACAAATCAAACTGATTTCAGAAATTGATAAAGCTTTAGCTAGAATAAGAGAAGATACTTATGGATTTTGCCTAGATACTGCAGAACCAATAGGGCTAAAAAGACTCATGGCGAGACCTGTTGCAAAATATACTATAGCTGCACAAGAAAAACATGAGAAAGATGAGAAAGTTCATGCAGATGACTAAAAAAAAGAAAAGTAAAAAAGTTCATAACCCAATTACCTATAATTTTACCAAAAAATATATTTACTATTATTATGGTTTTTTTTGGATTCTATTATTGTTATTCGTATTCATTAATTAAATGAACCAAAAATTAATTTTAATAATTATTGCAATTGTAGCTATAGAACTATCCGGTCACGGAATTTTTGCTTCACTATTTAGGTTAATTAGCTCAATGAATTAGGGCTTCGGTGGAACTTCATCTGTATTCATAAATTTAAAACCATTCTTCACCGCTTCTCTTTCAGATATCTCAACATACCATCTAGTAAGATTTTTATAATTTTTAAGACCAATGTCATGCCACTCATGTCGTGCTATCCAAGGAAAAGTTCCTATGTCAGCAATTGTATAATTTTCTCCAGCTAGAAATCTTGCTCTAGACAGTCTTGCGTCTAATTCCTCATATATTCTTTTAGAAATCTTGAAGTATCTTTCTTCACCAAACTGACTTTTACCTGGATTGTAATGATGAAATTGATGATGTTGTCCTAACATAGGTCCAACATAACCCATCTGCGCCATCAGCCATTGGTTTATCTCTAATCGATCTTTTGTGTCATAAAATTTTCCACTTTGTTCGGCTAAATACATTAAAATTGCACCTGACTCGAAAATATTTTTATTATTATCCTGATCAATGATCACTGGTATTTTACTAAATGGACTTATCTTTTTAAATTCAGGTTTAAATTGATCACCTTTGTTGAGATCTATATTAACTACTTTGTATTCATAGCCAATCTCCTCAAGCATGATGCTTATTTTTTTTCCGTTAGGAGTGTTGGCAGAGTAAAGTTCAATCACTCTTTTTTCCAAGTCTTTTCAATAAGTTTGATGAGGTTGTTGTAAATTCAAATCTATATTTTTCATTGGGTCTTGCTAATTTAAAACAAGCTCTTGCAGCTAAAGCACCTTCATGAAAACCAGATAAGATTAATTTTAATTTGCCAGGGTAATTACAGATATCCCCTACTGCATAAATTCCTTTTTGATTAGTCTCAAATTTTTCTGTATCTACTTCAATTGTTTTTTTATCAATATTTAATCCCCAATTAGCAATTGGTCCGAGCTGCATAATTAAACCAAAAAAACCTAATACATAATCAGTTTTTAAATTTTTAATCTCATTGTTATCATGTTTGATATCAATACTTTCTAAATTTTGATCTCCTTTAACAGAAGCCATTTGATATTGGGTAAATAAATTTATTTTTCCATCTTTTGCAAGTTGATGAACTTTATCTATTGTGGCTTGTGCACCTCTAAATTCGTCTCTTCTGTGTATCAAATTCACACTACATTCTTTTGATAATTCAACAGCCCAATCTAAGGCGCTGTCTCCACCACCGAAAATTGATACAGTTTTGCCAGTAAATATCTTTTTATCTTTTACCGAATAAAATAAAGATTTATTTTCAAATTTTTCACACTCTTTTGGAGAAAACTTTCTTGGTTCAAATGAACCAACACCTCCTGCAATGATTACATTAGGTGTTGAAAAAGATTTGTTATTATTAGTTTTTACCAACCAATTATCATTATCTTTTTTAACTTCTTCCACTCTTTCACTTAAATGAAATTTAATATCAAATGGTTTTAATTGGTTGATTAAGTTATTTGTTAATTCTTCACCCGTACATTCAGGCACAGCGGGTATATCATAAATTGGTTTATCTGGATAAAGCTCAATACATTGACCACCAATCTTATCTAAATTATCAACTACTTCACAATTAAGACCAATTAGTTTTAACTGATGCGCGGTAAATAAACCTGTTGGACCTGCACCAATTATTAATGCATCTGTTTTGATCATTTAGGCTTGCTTCGATGGAATACTTACTTCAAGACCATCTATTTCATCTGAGACTACAATTTGACAACTGAGTCTACTATTTGTTTTAGGTTCAAATGCCATATCTAACATATCTTCTTCACCGTCTTCTTTTTTAGGAATTTTATTAAACCAATCTTCTTTGACATAAACATGGCAGGTCGCACAAGCCATTCCTCCACCACAATCAGCGTCAATTCCTGGAATATCATTTTGTATAGCCCCTTCCATAACAGTCAGGCCATTTTGAACTTCAACTTCGTGCTTTTGATTGTCGTGGGTAATGTATGTAATTTTTGCCATTTGATTTGATATAGGTATAAAAAAAAATAGGGCAAGTATGTAAAAACATACTCGCCCTATAAATTTATTTTAAAGCGTAATTATCTTGCTCTTGCACCAGCTGAACTTACTGCAGCAGCCCAGATTACTAGACCGAATGCAATTTTGTTAATAAAGTCAGCTAAGTTGTAAATCACGTTTAGTGAGTCAGCGTCTACTCCACCTGTTAGGTAACCAAAAATGTAACCTAATGGGTAAATAGCCCATCCTACTGTTACGATCATTCTCATTGCACCAAAAGCAGTAACAAGTGCTTTGTTTCCACTCTTAGCAGCAGCTTTTCCAGCTTCTCCTGAGAATATTTCATATAGAATGTATATCCATCCTGCCATACCGATTACAAAACCGAGTGTAGCGTTGATATATCCAGCTTCTCCTAAATATCCACCGATTAACATTACTAATGAACCGATTAACAATCTCCAGAACATTCCAGAGTTTGCTTTTCTTACAGCTGCTAGAATTAAGTAGAACTCTATCATCTGTAATGGCACAGTAATTAACCAGTCAATATATCTATACACTGTAGGTGAATCACCAGTAGTCACCCATACATCCCTCATGTACATGTAATGGATGAATGCAATACCAGTTACAAGACCAGCAACAGTTACTGACGTTTTCCAGCCAGGAGCTACAGTTCCTCTTTCCATGAAGAAGAAAGCAGTAGCAGCCAACATACCCATTGAAATTATCCAGAAAGATATCCCAACAAAGTCATCTTGAGCTAACATAGTGGTCGCTGCGTTTGCAACACCTGTTATACCGATAAGGGCAACAGCTGCTAATGCAAACATTTTAAGTTTTTTCATAAAAAACTCCCTCTTTAGTTAGTTTTTATTAGTTTATATAAACTAAGCTTAGGTCGCCCTAAGCAAAAGTTGTGGTTAAATACCAAATTAAAAGACTTTATTGAAGACTTAATTGTCATTAATTTACATTGATTTTCCTTGTTTTTTAAAATTAAATACAATTTGTGATTTAAAAACCACAACAAATTATAACAACGAATCAAAATAACGATGTCAGACAAATTCAGCAAAATTTACGATCTTTCTATTAAAGATCCCGAAAAATTTTGGCAAGAAGCAGCGGATGACATCTTTTGGTTTAAGAAACCAACAAAAATTTTAAATAAATCTAATCCTCCTTTTTACAAATGGTACGAAGATGGGGTGACCAATACATGTTACAACGCTTTAGATTTTCATATCGATCAAGGAAAAGGTGATAAAACTGCTCTAATTTATGATAGCCCCATTACAGGGAACAAAAATAAGTTTACTTACGAGGAATTAAGATCAAAAGTTTCAAAGTTTGCGGGTGCACTTAAGGATCAAGGTGTCAGTAAAGGGGATCGAGTTATAATTTATATGCCAATGATCCCTGAAGCAGTGGTTGCAATGCTGGCTTGTGCAAGAATTGGTGCAATACATTCAGTAGTATTTGGTGGTTTTGCTTCAAATGAACTTGCAAGCAGAATTGATGATAGTAAAGCCAAACTTTTAGTGACCGCATCATGTGGCTTTGAACCAGGACGAACTGTTGAATACAAACCTTTGGTAAATGAAGCAATCAAACAAGCTCAACATAAAATTAGTAAGATGATTTTATTTCAAAGAAAGGGTCACGAAGTTAAATTAAATGCGCCAATGGAGATAAGTTGGGATGAAGCGCATGTTAATGCCAAAGATACTGATTGTGTTGAAATGAATTCAAACGAATTTGCTTACATACTTTACACATCAGGCACTACTGGGACGCCAAAAGGTATCGTGAGAGACATTGGGGGTCACATAGTTGCATTAAAATGGACGATGAAAAATATTTATAACATTGATACAGATGATATTTGGTGGTCGGCAAGTGATATTGGTTGGATCGTTGGTCACTCCTACATTGTCTATGCTCCATTGTTCAAAGGATGCACCACTGTATTGTTCGAAGGTAAGCCTGTGGGCACACCTGATGCTGGAGCGTTCTGGAAAATAATTTCTGACTATAAAGTAAAATCTTTATTCACCGCGCCAACAGCTTTTAGAGCAATTAAAAAAGAGGATCCTGAGGGAAAGTTTTTTTCAAAATATGATTTAAGTAAATTTGAAAGTCTATTTCTTGCAGGAGAACGTGCTGATCCTGATACAATTAAATGGGCAGAAAATTTATTAAAAGTTCCAGTAATTGATCACTGGTGGCAAACTGAAACAAGTTGGGCGATTAGTTCAAATTGTACTGGAATTGAAATGATGAAAACAAAATATGGCTCAGCTTGTAAAGCAGTACCAGGTTATGATGTTAAAATAATAAAATCAGATCAAACGTTAGCTAAACCAAATGAGATGGGAGATATTGTAGTAAAATTACCTTTACCTCCAGGAACTTTTCCAACTCTGTGGAATGCAGATCAAAGATATAAAGAAAATTACATGTCAAACTATGAAGGTTATTATCAAACATATGATGCAGGTCACATTGATGAAGATGGTTACATCTGGATTATGTCTAGAACTGATGACATTATCAATGTTGCAGGTCATAGATTATCAACAGGTGCAATCGAAGAAGTTTTATCAGAACATCAGTCAGTTGCAGAGTGTGCGGTGCTTGGAATAGCTGATAAATTAAAGGGTCAATTACCTATTGGATTAATTGTTTTAAAAGCAGGAGTAGATAAAGACAATGAAACAATTTCTAAAGAATGTATTCAAATGGTTCGAGATAAAATTGGACCTGTGGCTGCTTTTAAAGTTGCAATTGTTATTAAAAGACTTCCAAAAACAAGATCGGGTAAAATTTTAAGAGGAACAATTAGAAAAATCGCTGATAGTGTTGAATATAAAATGCCTCCAACTATTGATGATCCAGCAATTTTAGATGAGATCAAAGAGGATTTAATCAAAAATAATATTCTAAAAAGTGCTTAAAACTTATTTATTTCTAATCGGTGCAATTTTTTGTGAAGTAGCAGGAACTATGTTACTACCAGTATCACAAAACTTTACTAAAATTATTCCTACAAGTTTTCTTGCCATATTTTATTTAACTGCTTTTTATTTACTAACTTTTGTAGTGAACAAACTGCCAATAGCAATTGTTTATGCCACATGGAGTGGTCTTGGAATATTTACAATTGCAATACTGGGGTATATTTTTTTCAAGCAAACTTTAGCTTGGCAGGCAATATTAGGATTATTTTTAATTGTAATTGGAGTAGTGTTAGTAAATAGTTTTACAATAAAGCTTAATTAAACTTTAATGGGGTACCTTCTGGATCTCCTATAATTTTTCCATCTTTCATTTTTGTTTTCCCAGCAATAATTGTTGCTACAGGTGTTCCTTTAAACTCAACATCATTAAAAGGTGACCATCCACATTTACTTTCAATATTTTCATTCTTTATTACAATCTTTTTATTCATATCAACAATCGTGAAATCGGCATCATAACCCTCTTTAATAAATCCTTTATTCTGAATGCCAAAAATTTTAATGGGATTTTCACACACTAAGTTCATTAATTGATTAAGTGATAATTTTCCATCATTAACATGGTTTAACATTACTGGCATTAGAGTTTGAACACCAGGCATACCTGAAGGTGAGTTGGGATACTCTTTATCTTTGTTTGCTTTTAAATGTGGGGCGTGGTCTGAGCCAATTGTGTCATTGATATTATTTTTAACTGCATACCATAATCTATCATAATGAGATTTATCTCTAATTGGTGGATTCATTTGTGCATAGGTACCAAGTTTGTCATAACAATCTGGAGCATAGATTGTTAAATGTTGCGGGGTAATTTCGAAAGTAATATTACCTTTGTGTTGAGATAAAAAATCTATTTCTTGCTTTGTTGTTATATGAAGAACGTGAGCTTTCTTATTATATTTTTTGGCAATTCTAACAATTCTTTTAGTTGAAGAAATAGCACACTCCTCACTTCTCCATAGGGGATGAGAGTGAACATCTCCATTCTTAATTAATTTTTTATTCCTATTTAAAATTTCCTCATCTTCCGAATGAACCGCAACTATTTTTGAGCAATGTTGAAAGACTTTATCGATATCTTCCTCAAGTGCTACCAAAAGATTACCTGTTGATGAACCTACAAATAATTTGATACCACAGCATCCCTCTAAATCTTTCAGCTCTGCTAATTGATTAACGTTTTCGGCTGTTGCACCAAAATAGAAAGCGTAATTGCAATACATTCTATTTTTTGCAAGATCTAATTTTCTTTGAAATTCTTTAATGTTGGATGTGGGTGGGTTAGTATTTGGCATTTCAAACACTGCCGTAATACCTCCCACAACTGCTGCTCTACTTCCTGAATGAAGATCTTCAGTATCTGTTGAGCCAGGTTCTCTAAAATGAGTTTGGGTATCAATACATCCAGGCAAGACTATTAGGTTTTTTGCATCATACACTTCTTTTGCTTCTTCTGATACATCACCAATTTTTGATATCTTACCGTCTTTAACAGCAACATCTTTATTTTCTAACTTCCCATTGATATAGCACTGTCCATTTTTGATTATTAGATCTAACATTTTTGAGAAAAGTTATTATATTAAAATCAGATATCAATCAAATATGAATAATAGTGTTTATATATTAGAAGATAGAGCCATACTTTACGTCAATGGTTCAGATGCAAAAGATTTTCTGCAAAATCTGATTAGCAATGACATTAACAAAGTTACAGATAACTCCAGTTGTTTTGCATCATTGTTTACTCCGCAAGGTAAATTTTTATATGAATTTATGGTTGTGAAACACAAATTGGGTTACTTCATTGATTGTGAAAAATCTCAGTCTGATGAGATATTTAAACAATTAAATTTATATAAAATAAGATCAAAAGTAGAAATTCTTAATTTAAGTAACGAATTTGTGGTTGCTAGTTTTGGATACGAAAAATATTTATCTATTGAAGGTACAAAGGATATCTTGGGTTTTACATTTAAGTATAGAGAAGATCCTATTTTTTTAGATCCGAGAAATAAACACTTGGGTGCTAGACTTATAATTAATCTTGAAAAACTTTATTTATCTTTGAAAAAGCTTGATCTTAAAAACGATAAAATTGAAAACTATCATATCCATAGTCATAAACTTGGTATAGTTCCAAAAGACTTAAATAAATTGAAGAATAAATTATTTGGTATTGAGTGTAACTTTGAAGAACTAAATGGTATTGATTTTAAAAAAGGCTGTTATGTTGGGCAAGAAAATACTGCCAGAATAAAATTAAAAAATAAGCTTTCAAAAAGATTACTACCAATCGAGATTATTGATGGAGAATTAATGGAGAATGAAAGTGTTTTAAATAATAATGTTGAGATTGGAAAAGTCTTAATTAATGAAACGTATCCTTTTGCCCTAATTAAATTTTTAGATTCAAATTTTGAAAAGGACAAAATATTTCAAGGTAAAAATGGTTCTTTTAAAATTTTCGTGCCCGAATGGCTTAAAATTTAAATAGCTGAGTTTCAATTCCCCTCAACTAAAACTAGATGAGCTTTCGCCGCTAATTCTCTAACCGCTTTAGCCGCTTGATATTTTTCTGACTCATAGAATTTACGAGCAGCATCAATGCTTTCAAATTCAATTAATACAACAGTACCTAAATTTTCACCTTCTCTTACGTCAGGACTGGGTTCACGAACAAGAACTTTGCCATTGTGCTCTCCAATAGTTGGTCCGGACATTTTTTTAAACTTTTCCATACCTTCTTTATCGTGTTCTTTAAGATGTGCTATCAAATATCCTTTGCTCATAATTTTCTCCTTTATGTTTTAATGTAACAAATCCTGAACCAAGAGTCTAAATTGTTTTAAATTGAAAAAAATAATGAGCACAATCTGAGCACACTCTGAGCACACTAAGCTTAAAAATTTGAAATTTTTGATTAAAAAGTCCCCATAAAAATTTCATTTTGGTGCGGCTAGAGAGACTCGAACTCTCATGGACTAGGTCCACACGGCCCTCAACCGTGCCTGTCTACCAATTTCAGCATAGCCGCAAATTTGACCCACATTAAATCAATGACAAGTAGGTTTCAAATTGATAAATTTTTATTATGGAATTTAATCAGGAAGTAAAACAAGCAACTGATCCTATTTATAAAAAGATCTCCAAGGTTATGCCTGAAATTGAATGGTCAGTGCATGCTCCCTATATTCATAAAATAAATAAACTTAAAAAAGAAAAAAATGCAGTAATTTTAGCTCACAATTATCAAACCCCAGAAATTTATCATGGTATTGCAGATTTCTCAGCAGACTCTCTAGCTCTTGCTGTGGAAGCTTCAAAAACTTCAGCAGATATAATTGTTATGGCTGGTGTACATTTCATGGCTGAAACTGCAAAGTTAATGAGCCCAAATAAAAAAGTTTTACTACCAGATATGAAAGCAGGTTGTTCTCTTTCATCTTCAATTACCGGAAAAGATGTCAGATTATTAAAAGAAAAATATCCTGGTGTGCCTGTAGTTTCGTATGTCAACACTTCTGCAGATGTAAAAGCAGAAACAGATGTATGTTGTACATCGGCAAATGCAGTAAAGATTGTAAAATCTTTAGGGGTTAAAAAAGTAATTTTTTTACCAGATGATTATCTTGCAAAATATGTTGCTTCTCAAACAGATGTTGAGATTATTTCTTGGAAAGGAATTTGTATTGTTCATGACCAATTTAACGAAAAAGAAATTCAAAATATTAGAAAGAGCAACCCAGGGATTAAAATCATAGCTCACCCTGAGTGTCCACCAGATGTAATAAAGGCAAGTGATTTTGCAGGATCAACCTCGGGAATGATAAACTATGTTAAAGATAATCAACCAAAGAAAGTTATGATGGTAACTGAATGTTCAATGAGTGATAACATTCAAGTCGAAAATCCAAATGTAGAATTTGTCAGGCCATGCAACATGTGTCCGCACATGAAGAAAATAACATTGCCAAAAATTTTAGATTGTTTAGAGAATGAAACTGGTGAAATTATTATGGATCAAGAAACAATCAATAAAGCAAGAATGTCAGTTGAAAAAATGGTTTCTATCGGCAGATAACTTTTTGTGTCTCAAATAAAACTCAGCGAAAATTTTATAAAAAGTAACGTTAAACTTGCGCTCAATGAAGATTTATATCCTTCAGGTGATATTACTTCTAGTTTAATTAAAAATAATGAAATAATTGAGGCAAAATTAGTATCTAATCAGGATGCTGTGATTGGTGGGCTACTATTTGTAAAGTATACTTTTGCACTTATAGATAAAAAAATTAAATTCATTACAAAAACGAAAGAAGGGTCTTTTGTAAAAAGAAATTCAATAATCGCAATTATTAAAGGAAATAAAAAAAATATTTTGATTGCAGAAAGAGTTGCACTAAATTTTTTATCTCATATTTCAGGTATTGCTACAAAAACTAATCAATTTGTAAAATTGGCAGGAAAAAAATGTAAAATTTGTTGTACTAGGAAAACTATTCCTAATTTAAGAGTTATACAAAAATATGCAGTAAAATTAGGTGGGGGAACTAATCATAGATTTAACTTAAGTGACGAATTTTTGATAAAAGACAATCATATTGCAAATTCAAACATTAGGGAATTAGTAAGTTTGGCAATCAAAAACAAAAAAAGAAAAAAAATAACAGTGGAAGTAGATACAATTAAACAGCTGAAGAAAATAATCGGATTAAAATTTGATCGTGTTTTATTTGATAATATGAGTGTTAAAAATTTAAAATTAGGAGTCAAGCTTGCAAAAAAATATTATCAAACTGAAGCTTCAGGAAATATTAATCTCAAAAAGATTAAATCGGTTGCAAAAACTGGTGTAAATAGAATTTCTGTTGGTGGCATAACCCATAGTGCACCAGCAATTGATTTTAAATTAGAAATTTAATTAACAAATTTTGAAAGATCTGGTTTAAAGTAATTTGGACCTTTCATTACTTTGCCGTGTTCATTATAAATTGGTTTTCCATTCTCGTCTAACTTGCTCATGTTAGAGTTTTGAACTTCATCAAAACACTTATCTAAATCAATTCCAAAAGCGTGACCTGCCCCATAAGTAA
Source organism: Candidatus Pelagibacter sp. (assembly GCF_052049775.1). Classification (GTDB taxonomy): domain Bacteria; phylum Pseudomonadota; class Alphaproteobacteria; order Pelagibacterales; family Pelagibacteraceae; genus Pelagibacter. Next base: position 72,972 of record NZ_JBNGZH010000029.1, read on the forward strand.
CATACAGGATATCCGTTAAAGCATCGGCAACCTCTAATAAATCCTTATTATTCATTGCTTCTGTTAGCTCAGTTAATTCCTCTTTTATTAGATCTAATCTTAATTTATTGATTTTATCTGTGCTAAATGAAGGCTTATTTTTAACTTCTTGACCAAAGGTTTTCATAAAAATTCCAACCTTACTAAAATTTGACATATTGCTCCTGTAAGTTTTATAAAATTAATGTATATTTATAGTAATTTAATATTTGCCTATTAATCAATGAAATTAAGAAAAGAATTCGATAGTATTGGAACAATTAATGTTCCTAATGATAAATATTGGGGAGCTTCAACTCAAAGATCAAAAAAATATTTTGATATTGGTGAATTTTTAGTTAGACCAGTTTTAATTAAATCTATCGCAATCATTAAAAAAGCTGCTGCTATAGTTCATAGAAAAGAAAAACAGATTGTACCAAAAATTTCTAATGCGATTGTAAAAGCATCCAATGAAGTAATCAGTGGTAAATTAGATAAACACTTTCCACTAAAAGTTTGGCAAACTGGCTCTGGTACCCAAACTAATATGAATGTAAATGAAGTAATTGCGAATAGAGCAATCGAAATTTTAGGTGGAAGAAAAGGTACAAAAAAACCAGTTCATCCAAATGATCATGTAAATAAATCTCAATCTACTAATGATGTATTTCCTACAGCAATGCATATAGCTATAGCTATGGAATCTAAAAATAAGTTGCTACCATCTCTTGAGCTTTTAAATAGAGAATTGAAAAAAAAAGTTTCCCAATTTAAAAATATTGTAAAAGTTGGAAGAACTCATCTTCAGGATGCAACTCCTTTATCATTAGGACAAGAGTTTTCAGGATATCAATCTCAATTAGAGGATTGTATTGTAAGAATTAAAAATGCTTTAAATGAAATTTATTATTTAGCTCAAGGTGGTACTGCAGTTGGTACAGGAATTAATAGTAAAAAAGGTTTTGATAAAAAAGTAATAAACGAAATAAAAAAAATAACGAAACTACCTTTTAAACCAACTAAAAATAAATTTGCTGCGTTGGCAGCTCATGATGAAATTGTAAATTTTTCTGGAACCTTAAATACCACTGCTGTTAGTTTAATGAAAATTGCTAATGATATAAGATTTTTAGGATCGGGACCAAGAGCTGGATATGGTGAAATAATTTTACCTGCAAATGAACCAGGTTCATCGATTATGCCTGGAAAAGTAAATCCAACACAATCAGAAGCAGTGACAATGGTTTGTGTTAAAGTAATCGGTAATCATAATGGAATAACAATGGCAGGTTCACATGGACATTTTGAGCTTAATGTTTTTAAACCATTAATTGCTCATAACATTTTACAATCTATTGATCTTCTTGCAGATAGTACCAATAATTTCGCTCTATATTGCGTTAAAGGAATTAAAGCAGATAAAGTAAAAATTAAAAAATTTTTAGACAACTCATTAATGCTAGTTACTGCACTAGCTCCTCATATTGGATACGATAACTCTGCCAAAATAGCTAAGACAGCGCTTAAAAAAGGCACAACACTAAAAGAGGAGGCTTTAAAAACAAAATTAATTAATGAAAAAGATTTTGAAAGAATAGTAAATCCAAAAAAAATGATTTATCCAAAATAAGCTGCTAAAATATCATTTACAAAATTTTTAAAAGTAATTTTATTAAAGAATTTTTTACTATTTGAATTAAAATTTGAGATAATTTCTTCTATCTTTTTATTGGACTTATTATCAATTCTTAAATTGTCAAAAGTAATTTTCTCCTCATTAAAATCATAATTAAAGTCTAATTCTATTTTTCCTATATTTTTTCTTAAATCTTTTTTTATTTGAAAAAATTTAAAAAACTCATCCTGATTTTGAACATCAAATGAAGTTCTTCCATTAAAATTGATTTTTTCTTTGTCAAAATCTAAAAATGCATCAGAAAAACTTACATTTACATTTTCTTTCCAAATTATATTAGAATTAGAAAAATTATAATTTCCTTCCTCTATTTTCAATTTTAATGATAAATCTGAAAATCTATCAAAATCATAAACATTCTTAACATCAAAATTTACTATAGCATTAAGATTTTTATTATCTAAAATTTGAGA
>NZ_JBNGZH010000030.1:0-5432 GCF_052049775.1 Candidatus Pelagibacter sp.
TTTAATTTTATCTTTTTTTTCACCAATAATCTTATTTTTAAAAATCTCACAATAATTAATTAATTGATTAAATAGTTCGTTTTCATCAATGTTTTTTATGTAGTGTTCATTCATAGATAGAATTCTACTTAAATCTAATTTTGATGGTGATTTTCCAATACCTTGAAGATTAAAATACCTTACACTTTCATCTAAAGTAAAAATTTCTTTATCTTCATATGACCAACCCAATCTTAAAAGATAATTTCTCAAAGCATCAGGTATAATACCTATTTTAGAATAGTCCTCTAGAGTTGATGCTTTATCTCGTTTTGATAATTTTTTGCCCTCAATTGTATGAATTAATGGTATGTGTGCAAACGTTGGTAAAGTCCATTCCATAGCTTCATAAATTTGCATTTGTTTAAATGTATTGATTTTATGATCATCACCTCTAATAATGTGCGTCATATTCATCTGATGATCATCAACAGCAGCAGATAAATTATAAGTTGGCGTACCATCATTTCTTAAAATTACAAAATCTTCGATTGTATTATTTTCAATTTCTACGTTTCCCTGAACTTTATCTTTTAATATTGATGTACCATCAATTTTGCTTTTAAATCTAATGACAGGCTTTACACCTTTAGGAGCTTCATTCTCGTTTTTGTCTCTCCATTTTCTATCATAAACATACGGAATTTTTTTTTGCTTTGCTCTTTTTTTTTGTGTTTCAATTTCTTCAGTTGAACAATAACATTTATAAGCACTACCTTTTTTTAGAAGTTCATTTGCAACTCTTATATGATCATGAATTTTTTGAGATTGTATATATTCAACTCCATCATGATTTATACCTATCCATTGAAGAGATTTTATAATTTGATTTTTATATTCCTCTTTTGATCTTTCTTTATCTGTATCTTCTATCCGTAGATAAAAATTACCTTTTTGGTTTTTTGAATATAACCAATTAAATAAAGCTGTTCTCACCCCGCCAATATGCAAAGGCCCAGTAGGTGATGGAGCAAATCTAGTTGCTACTTTTTTCATTAAAAATGGTTTAGACTATTTTTTTAGAAGTTTCTATATAAAGATACTAAAACACCTTGAACTTTTACTCTATCAGGGCCAAAAATTTTGGTTTCATAGTTTTTATTAGCACTTTCTAACGCTACTACTTTACCTTTTTTTCTAATTCTTTTAAGCATAGCTTCGTGTTCGTCAATTAAAGCTACTACTATTTTTCCATTATCAGCTGTATCAGTTCTTTTGATGATAACTGTGTCTCCCTCATGAATACCAGCCTCAATCATTGAGTCTCCTTGAACTTTAAGGCCAAAATAATCTCCATTTTTTTCTAAGTTATTTGGTAATGGAATTCTTGAAACTTCATTTTGAATTGCTTCAACAGGTGTTCCAGCTGCTATTTTACCTAAAACTGGTACCTCTGCATCCTCGGATAAAGGTTTTTCTTCATCCAAACCTCCTTTAATGACACTTGGGGAAAAATTATTATAAATATCATTTGCAGAAGCAGTCTCTGGTAATTTTATAACCTCTAAAGCTCTAGCTTTATGAGCAAGCCTTTTAATGAAACCTCTTTCCTCTAAAGCACTAATTAATCTGTGAATCCCAGATTTTGACTTAAGATTTAGAGACTCTTTCATCTCTTCGTAAGAAGGGGATACACCAGAACTCCTCAACTTCTTGTTGATAAATAATAGCAGGTTTTTTTGTTTTTTTGTTAGCATAAGAACAAATATCGTACAAACAATGTTCTATAAAAGTTCTTTATAATTAACAATAGTTAAAAAGTTATGAAAATGCTGACTTTTTTAGCTATAAAACAGAAAAAATCGAATTATCGTTTAAATTTTTTAAAAGTGATTCACCAATTAAAAAGGTTTTGATGGATGTTTTATTTGAAAGTTCCAAAAGTTCATCTTTAGTTTTAATTCCACTTTCAGAAATCAATGGGCCAGGGTGATTAACCAAAATATCGTGAATATCATAAGTTGTATTAATATCAGTTTTTAGAGTTTTTAAATTTCTGTTGTTAATTCCTATTAAAGCATCTTTAAATCTAAGTGCTTGTTTAGCTTCATTAACAGTATGAACCTCTACAATAACTGACATATTCAATTTTAAAGCTTCCTCATATAATTCATCTGCCAATTTATCTGAAACTCCAGCTAAAATAATTAAGATAGCATCGGCACCATAACTTTTAGCTAAAGGAATTTGAAATTTATCTATAAAAAAATCTTTACAAAGAATTGGCAAATTAACATCTTTTTTAATTTTAGTAATATGATGCAAGTTTCCTAAAAAAAAATCCTCCTCTGTTAAAACAGATAAACAGGTTGCTTTATTTGATTTATATATATTAGCTATTTTTATAGGATCATAGTTTTTTATTATTATACCTGCAGAGGGACTTGCTTTTTTTATTTCAGCTATAATTGAGAATTTTTTATTTTCAACATTTTTTTTAATTGTATCTTTAAAATCAACGTATGAACTATCTTTTTTTATTGATTCTTCGAGTGACTCAAGACTTATATTTTTTTTAAGCTCTAAAATTTTTTCAGTTTTAAAATTTATTATTTTTTCAAGAACATTTTCAGCCATTTTGAATTTTCTCTAGTTGTTTAAATGTTTGACCTGATAAAATGTGTTTTCTAGCATCATCATAAGCTTTATCGAAATTCTGATGAGTTTCATTAACAACTAATCCTGCTGCAGCATTTAAACAAACTGCTTTAGAAAAATCATTATCCTCACCTTTAAATATATCAATCATTCTATCTGCATTGAAAGCTGCATCATTACCAATGAGATTTTCAAACTTATCTGCATTTACATTTAATTTTTTTGGATCAATTATGATTTCAGAAATGACACCATCTTTTAATTGAATTACATTGGTTTTAGCGTAAGGTGAAATTTCATCTAATCCATCTTCACTATTGACTATCCAAGAAAATTTAATATCTAAATTTTTTAAAGCATTAGCAAATATTTTTAATAGTTTTTTGTCAAAAACACCAATAACTTGTTTTTTTACTAGAGCAGGGCTACTCAAAGGTCCGATCATATTGAATATAGTTCTTTTTCCAATTTTTTTTCTTGTAGGTCCCACAAATCTCATTGCACTATGATAGTTGGGTGCAAACATGAATCCGAAATTATTATCATTAATTTGATTTTCAATATCTTTTGGCTCTAAATTTATTTTTATGTTTAAAGCCTCTAGAACATCACCAGATCCACATTTTGAGGATACAGCTTTATTTCCATGTTTAGCTACTTTAACACCCATACTCGAAAGTAATAATGCTGAAGCTGTTGATATATTAAGTGTATTCATACCATCTCCACCGGTTCCACATGTATCAACACAGTTTTCCACATTTACTCTTTTAGACTTGTTTCTGAGAACAAAAACTCCACCAGCTACCTCATCAGAAGATTCACCTTTTGCAGATAAAAGTGTCAAAAAATCAAATATTTCTTGGTCTTCTGCTTTACCCTCCATTAATAATTCAAAAGCAGATTTACTTTCATCAAAAGTTAAATTTTCTTTTTTTTTAATTTTTTCAATGAATTGTTTCATTAATCCTAAATTCTTATAAAATTTTTTAAAATTTTAATCCCTAATTTAGTTTTAATACTTTCAGGGTGAAATTGCACTCCATGTATATGATATTTCTTATGTTGTACTCCCATTATAAGACCATCTTGAGTCTGAGCAGTAATTTCAAGATCCTTGGATAACGACTTTTTATCAATAATTAAGCTGTGATACCGAGTGGCTTCAAACGTTTTAGGGAGATTTTTTAAAATACCCATTTTTTTTGAAAAAATCTTACTAGTTTTTCCATGCATTAATTTTCTAGCTTGAACAATTTTTGAGCCAAATACTTGACCTATTATTTGATGACCCAAACAAACTCCGAGTATTGGTATTTTTTTATGTAAAGATTTTACGATTTTAAGACAATTACCTGATTGATTTGGATTGCCAGGCCCAGGTGAAATCACGATTTTATGATATTTTTTTTTTAAAATTTCATTAGATGTAATTTGATCATTTCTAATCACTTCAACATTCACTTTTAATGAAGACAAATAGTGATAGAGATTAAAAGTAAAACTATCATAATTATCAATTAAAATTATCTTTTTCATTTTAATGCATTAATCAAAGCTTTTGCTTTATTTACTGTTTCTTCGTATTCCTTTAATGGTTTGCTATCTGCAACAATCCCGGCTCCAGCTTGAACATAAAATCTGTTATTTTTTGCAACAGCTGTTCTTAAAGCAATACACGTGTCAAATTCTCCATTCGCCGCGAAATACCCAATGCCACCGGCATAAACCTTCCTTTTTGTAGACTCTAGTTCATCAATAATTTCCATAGCTCTTATTTTAGGAGCTCCAGAGACAGTTCCAGCTGGAAAACCTGCTAAAAGAGTCTTGAATTTAGAAAATCTTTTATCATGTTTGCCTATTACATTAGAAACTATATGCATTACATGTGAGTACTTTTCTATTATAAAACTTTCAGAAACTTTAATAGAATTAGTTTTAGATACCTTTCCAGCATCATTTCTTCCAAGATCTAATAACATTAGATGCTCAGAAAGCTCTTTTTTATCTCTAAGTAAATCTCTCTCGTAAAAACGATCCTCTTTAATTGTTTTTCCCCGAGGTCTTGTTCCAGCAATGGGTCTTACAGTTATTTCGTCATCTCTCAACCTTACTAATATTTCGGGACTTGCACCTATTATTTGAAAATCAGTAAAATTAAAAAAAAACATAAATGGAGATGGATTAGTTATTCTCAATTTTTTATAAATATCGATTGGTTTTTTTGTCAATTTAGTCTCAAAACGCTGGCTTAAAACAACTTGAAATATATCTCCTAATTTAATGTATTTTTTTGCCTTATTAACTATAGATAAAAATTTATTTTTAGAGGTATTTGAATTAATTACAATTTTTTTTGACTTATTATTTATTACATTATCTATTTTTTTAACTGATGATTGCAAAGAGAGCGTGAAAAGTTCAGATTGAATATCTTTATATTTACTTTTGTAATTCGTAATTTTTTCATCTTTAAAAATATTATTGATAAAGAATATTTCCTTTTTTAAATTGTCATGAATAATAAGTGTTCTTGGACGTAATAATCTAACATCAGGTAATTTTAAGTCATCTTTACAATTGTTTGGGATTTTTTCGATGTACCTAATTGCATCGTATGAAAAATATCCTGAAATCAAAGAACAAATTTTCGGTAATCTATTAGGAGTTTTAAACTTAAAATCTTCAATTATTTTTTCAATCAAATATTTAGGTTTATCCTTTAACCTAATTTTTTTATTTTTCTTTATTAAATAAGAATTATTATTATTAAATTCCCAAATTTTATCAGGATT
>NZ_JBNGZH010000031.1:0-2386 GCF_052049775.1 Candidatus Pelagibacter sp.
TGTTGATTTATCAGAAAGTCTTAAAAAAAAAATTGACATTTTTAACAGTGATAAAAGCTTAAAATACTGCAGTGTAGAATGTGAAGTTTGTAAATCTATCGATTTTACTATTTTATTTAATAACGATAGACATGGAATAAATCAGAGAACTGTTGTCTGTAAAAAATGTGGTTTTTTGTATTCCAATCCAAGAATGGATGAAAAGTTTTCTAAAATTTTTTACAATTCGGACTTATATAGAGTTTTGTATACATACAATCAGAATGTAGAAAATAAAAACGATCTTTATACGCTTGCTTTGAAAGAGCTAAAAATGCACAGACCACAGAAAATTTCAAAAGCAAATTTTAAAAAATATTATAAAAATTTATATTTAGATTTTATTTGCAATGAAATAAATGATTTTGAAACAGTATTAGATGTTGGTTGTGGAAAGGGAACTAAATTGGTTGATTTTGAATCAATTAATAAAAAAGCATATGGCTTAGAACCTTCTCAAGAATTTAATAAAGCACATTTAGATTTTGGGTTAAAATCCAAGATAGGTTTTATTGATGATATTCAAGGTGATAAGTATGATTTAATTATTTTATCACATGTATTTGAGCATTTAACAGATTTAAGGGTTGTTATGAAAAAAATAGCAGAAACAACTAATAAATATTTATTTATAGAAGTACCAGGTCATTTTAGAAAAATGCAATCTATTCAAAATGCACATAATTATTATTTTAGCATCAATACATTAAATTTTTTTGTTCTAAATTCTGGTTTTAAACTCATAAAAATTGACTATGCCAAAGATAATGAGTTTATTTTAGCGTTATATGAAAAAACTTACTCTTTAAATTATTATAAATATGATTTTAAAAAAGAAATAGGAAGTGTAAAAAAAATTTATAATAATTATAAAATCAAATTTTTATTGATTATGTTATTAAACTTTTTGGGAATTAAAAGATTAGTTTTGAAAATATATAATAAAATTAGAAAACAATAATGACTAAATTAATCGCCGAAATTGGAATTAATCACAATGGATCATATAAAATTGCTAATAAAATTTGTGATTTTTTGTGCAAAATTTATTTACATCAGTTAGCTAATAGATGTGAAAGGCAAATAAAGATTGTTAACAAAAAGTTTAAAGGATGAGATTAATTTTATGTAATAAAGAGATTTCTATGTTAATTATATTTTATGACAGTTTATTATAAATTAAAATTTTTTTTCAAATGAAATCAAATAAAATTTTTCTAATTGGCGAAATTGGTATTAATCACAATGGTAGTTTGAAAATAGCAAAAGAATTAATATTATCTGCTAAAAAAATTGGTTTTGATGCAGTTAAATTTCAAAAAAGAACACCTAAAATTACTACACCAAAAAATAAAATCAATAATCAAAGAGAGACTCCATGGGGGACAATTACTTACTTGGAGTATAAAAAAAAAATTGAGTTTGGGAAAAAAGAATTTGATGAGATTGATAAATTTTGTAAAAAATTAAATATTATATGGTTCGCGAGTCCTTGGGATATCCCCAGTAATAATTTTTTAAACAAATATAAACTAAAGTATAACAAGATAGCATCAGCAATGCTTACAAATCTTCCTTTACTAAATGCGGTAGCAAAGCAAAAAAGATTTACCTTTATTTCAACAGGAATGAGCAAATTAAGTGATGTCCAAACTGCTATCCAAATATTTAAAAAACATAAATGTAAATTTAATTTGATGCATTGTGTTTCAGCATATCCATGTAGTGATGAAAATTTAAATTTGAAAATGATACAAGTTTACAAAAAAAAATTTAAAGTTGATGTAGGTTATTCAGGACATGAAAAAACTGTTTCTCCAAGTTTAATGGCTGCTTGCTTAGGTGCAACAAGTATAGAAAGGCATATAACATTAGACAGAACCATGTGGGGAACTGATCATGCAGCTTCATTAGAGATAAATGGTATGAAAAATCTTGTAAATAGTATTAGAAGATTTGAAAAAATTATTGGAGATGGAAAAAAAAAATTTTTACAATCAGAGAAAGATAAACTTAAAGAAAGTAAATATTGGTGAAAATAACTTTTCTAATACCTGTACGATCTGGAAGCAAAAGAATAAAAAATAAAAAATATAATAAAATTTATGAAAAAATAAGTTGTAATTTCTGGAATTAATGGACAAGATGGTGCTTATTTATCAAGAAAGTTATTAAAAAAAATTTCAAAATTTATGGAATATTAAGACGAGGTTCTACACATAAGATTGAAAGATTAGAAGCTTTAATATTAAATTTTAATAATGTTGAGAGTAAGTATTTAAAATGGAAAAAAATATATGCATAATTCCACTTAGGTCAAGAAGTAAAGGAATTAAAAATAAAAATA
>NZ_JBNGZH010000032.1:0-74911 GCF_052049775.1 Candidatus Pelagibacter sp.
TATTGTTAGGTAACATTTTAAGGACTTTTATTAATGGAAATTTTTTAGAATTTGCGACCCTAAAATCCAAATTATTAAGTATATTGAAATCTAATTTTTTAGAATTGATCATTTTTTTTGATAAATGCAAAGAATTAAAAATTGGAATTTTCATGTTGGTGTCGTGAACAATAATTTTAGTCAACCCATTTTTAAATTTAATTATAGCATGCACATATGATTTTGGATGAATTATAATTGCTAATTTATTATAGGAAACTTTAAATATTTTCTTTGCCTCTATAATTTCAAAAACTTTATTAATCATAGTTGCAGAGTCTGTTGATATTTTTTTTCCCATTTTCCAATTAGGATGATTTATAACTTGGTTAATATTAACTTTTTTTAATTTTTTTAAAGTTTTATCTAGAAATGGACCACCTGAGGCTGTTAAGTAAATTTTTTCAATTAGATTTTTTTCAGTATTTTGTAATGCGTACCAAATTGAAAAATGTTCAGAGTCTACAGGTATAAATTCTGTTTTGTGTTTATCTAACCTTTTCTCAATTAAATCCCATCCACATATAATTGCCTCCTTGTTAGCTATAGCTATTCTTTTTGAGTATTTAATGATTTCAATTGTGGGTTTAAGTCCCTGTATTCCCGAAATAGAACTCATTGTGTAGTCAATTTTTTTCTTAAAAATTTTTTTAAAATTATTAAAGTCATTATAAATATTCATATTTTTGGAAAGTCTATTTTTTTTAATTATGTTATAACTGTGCCTATTTGTGATGATTAAATTTTTAACTTTAAAAAATTTAGCTTGTCTTAAAAGTTCTTTATAATTTTCATCAGCTGATAAAAGAATTATTTCAAAATTCCTTTTATCTTTTTTAATTATATCAATTAAACATTTTCCGATTGAGCCTGTGGAACCAAGAATGGCAATTTTTTTTTTCATTATTTGATAAGATCTAATTTGTTAATTAAAATAGGTAATACACAAAGATATATTATTGGCATTACAAAAATTATTCCATCAATCCTATCTAAAATACCTCCATGGCCTGGTAAAATTTTTCCAGTATCTTTTAATTTAGCTTTTCTTTTGAAATATGAAATTATCAAATCTCCCATTTGGCTCGTTAATGAAATAATTAAGATTAATAGAACTATAAATATTGGATCCGTTTCCAAAAGAATTCTACTTTTTTTCCCTAGATATTTTATATAAATTAACCCAAATAATAATGCCATTAAAAAGCTTCCAATAACACCTGAATATGTTTTTTTTGGACTTATTTTAGTTAATTTGGGTCCCTTAAATGTTTTACCAAAAATATAACCACCCATGTCAGTAAATATGCAAACTATAATTAGAAATAGAAAGAAATTTAAACCGATAAATTGTCTAAGATAAACTGTCGAAAAAAAAGAAAAAAATAAAAAAAATAATCCAAAAATTCTAATTAAATCTTTATTTTTTGTCATTTTTAACCACTCCAAACTTGTTATCAAAAAAATTAAACTTAAAAAAAATATAAAAGTAAAAGATCCCTGAATAATAAAAAAAAATGATAATGGTACCAAAATCATTGAACTAAGAATTCTTTTTTGTAATTCTTTGTTAATCATATTCTTCCAAAATTTCTTTTAATATTTTTATACTCTTTAATAATTTTTATATAATCTTTTTCAGTAAATGCAGGCCATAATTTTTTTTCAAAGAAAATTTCAGAATAAGCTAGTTGCCACAATAAAAAATTGCTTAGCCTTTTTGTATTGCCTGTTCTGATCAATATATCTGGATCTGGAATATTTTTAGTTTGAAGGTTTTTTTCTAAGTTTTTTTCGTTAATTTTAATTTTGTTTCTTTTAATTTTTTTAAAAGCATTGATAAGTTCTAATTTTGAGCCATAATTTAAAGCTAAATTAATTTGTAATTTAGAATTATTTATTGTTTTTTTTTCTGCAGAGTTTAAAAGAAAATTTAATTTTTTTGAAAATCGTTTATGACCTAAAATTTTAATTCTTATATTTTGCCTATGAATATCATCAAGTCTCTTTGTTAAAAAATTTTCTAATAATTTAAAAAGATAATTGATTTCTTTTTTTGGTCTTTTCCAATTTTCAGTAGAAAAAGCATATAGTGTTAGGTGTTTTACTTTGTTTTTTATTGAAGATTTAATTATTGTTTCAACTGTTTTTAAGCCTTCTTTATGTCCTACATTTCTAGAATTTCTATATTTTAAACCCCATCTTCCATTACCATCCATGATAATGGCTACATGATTTAATGGGTTCATATTGTCATTATTTCTTTTTCTTTTGAAGAGACTTTTTCATCCACAATTTGAATGTGCTTATCAGTGATGTTTTGAACATTTTTTTCAAAAGATTTTTCCTCATCTTCACCAATTTCTTTAGATTTTAAAAGTTTTTTAAGTTCTTCATTTGCTTCTCTTCGGATATTTCGAATAGATATTTTGCATTTTTCACCCATAGATTTAATCAATTTTTTTAACTCACTTCTCCTCTCCTCATTAAGTTCAGGCACTGGTAATCGAATTAATTGACCATCAATTTGCGGATTTAATCCTAATTCAGATTTTTTTATAGCTGCATCAACCAAAGGAACATTGTTCTGATCCCAAACCTGAATATTTATCATTCTCGGTTCTGGTGTTGTTATACTGCCAATTTGATTAATTGGCATCTGTTGTCCATAAACATCCACTCTAACAATATCTAACATTGCAGCATTTGCTCGACCAGTTCTTAATGATGATAATTCTTTTAAAAAAGCTTCTATAGATTTATCCATTTTGAGGTTATGTGATTTTTCATCAAACATTTATTCCCCTATTTTAATTCTGCTAAACTCCTTGATCTTTAAATCATTAATAGCAAGTTCTCTTAAAACATCTTGAACTTTTTTTTTTGGTTCCATAACCCAAGCTTGTGTTAAAAGAGCGTTTTCCTCTTTAAATTTGTTCATCTTACCTAAACTTATCTTTTTCGCAATCTCTTCTGGTTTTCCTGAATTTTTAAGTTCTTCAGTAACTAATTCCTGTTCTTTATCAATGATAGCTTTATCGATTAATTTAGACTCTAGTGCTAAAGGATTTGATGCTGCTATATGCATAGATAATTGTTTTCCAAATGTTTTCACAATATCAGTATTATTTTTAGTTTCTAATGAAACTATCACAGCTAATTTAGCCAAATTATCTTTGACCACAGTATGTAAATATTGACAATTTATTGAGGAAGAATTTGAAATTGTTTTTGTTTTACCTATTGTGATTTTTTCTCCAATCTTTGCAATTAAAGCAACTAAATTTTCCTCAACACTAATACCATTCTTCATTTTGGATCTTTTTAGTTTTTCAACCTCTGAGTCATTTTCATTATTTAATTCACTCAATTCTTTGACAAAATTGATAAAATCATCATTTTTCGCAACAAAATCTGTTTCACAATTTACTTCTATAATAGATGTTTTGTTTTCGTCTCCACTTACTGCCACTACTCCTTCTTTTGCATCTCTTGACATTTTTTTAGAGGCTTTTGAAATTCCTTTTACTCTTAAAATTTCAACAGCTTTATCTAAATCACCACCAGATTCCTTAATTGCTAAATTACAATCTTTAAACCCGGCACCAGTTGCCTCTCTAAGTTTTTTTACTTTTTCTATATCACTCATTTAATTTAGTTTTTCAGGCTTTTTTTTTGAGAATTTTTTTTCCAACTTTTCCCGATCTATTTCAGCAACAGTTTTGGATTTATCAACTTTTTCTTTTTTTTCAGAGTCTTTTTTTATTTCAATTGCAGGTGCAGCCTTTTTAGCACCTACAATTGTTTCTTTAATTAGATTACAATAGAGATCAATCGATCTTCTAGCGTCATCATTACCAGGTATTGGAAAATCAATTCCATCAGGATTTGAGTTACTATCTAATATTGCAATAATTGGAATTCCTAATTTTACTGACTCTTGAATTGCAAGTGACTCATAATTTGTATCAATAATGAACACTAGGTCTGGAACTTTTTTCATTTCAGCAATTCCTCCAAGTGATCTTTGTAATTTATCTTTTTTCACACTCATTTTTAAAAGTTCTTTTTTTGTAAATCCTCTATTTTCAGAAACTAAATCTGTCTCTAATTTTTTTAGTTTTTTTATTGAATTTGAAATGGTACCCCAATTTGTAAGCATTCCACCTAACCATCTATAATTGACAAAATATTGGTCTGTTTCTTTTGCTACTTCTGCGATTGCCTCTGAAGCTTGTTTTTTTGTTGATACAAACAAGATTTTTCCATTATTTGAAATTGTTTCATAAACCTTTTCCAAAGCAATTTTCGTTAATTCCAAAGTTTGGGTTAGATCGATAATGTGAATACTATCTCTTTTTCCAAATATATATTTCTTCATTTTTGGATTCCATCTTAAAGTCTTATGACCAAGATGTACTCCAGCTTCTAATAGTTGTTGAATAGTAACGTTTGGTATCTTCATATTTTTTCCCGGTTAAGCCACCACAGTCATTTCCAATTAAGGACCGGAGGTTTAAAACCAACAAACTGTGTGCGTGTTAATTTAAAATTGAAAGTTATTTACAAAGAAATTTTGAATTAGACAAGTCTTAATTAACTAATAATTGCTGAAATTTCCTTATTTCTTAAAATATTTAATGTTTTTCTGTCAATATTTCTCTTATTTTTTAAGTGAAACTTTAAATTATTTTTATAGTCACTAATATTGATTTTTATCAATGTGTTTCCATGTTTAGGCAAATATTTTGATATCTCATCTAGTTCTTTTGTAGATTTTAAATTAAACGTTACTTCTTGAATTGGTCTGTTTAACAAATCCTTTAAAGAGATAATTTTTTGAACATTAAGTCTTTTAAATCTATTTTCTGAGTCTGATGAAGATTTAAATAAAGTCAAAATAAAAGAATTTCCCTCTTTAAGGATTTCTCGATTTAATTCCAACGTATCTGAGAAAATAAACAACTCAAAAACACTTGATAAATCAGTAAGCTTTAAAACCGCATAAGGGTTTCCTTTTGCAGTTTTCCTCTCCTGAATTTTTAATAATGTTGCAGCTACATTTGACTCTTTTAAGTCATCTTGGTTATTAAATTCTTGAT
Source organism: Candidatus Pelagibacter sp. (assembly GCF_052049775.1). GTDB lineage: Bacteria > Pseudomonadota > Alphaproteobacteria > Pelagibacterales > Pelagibacteraceae > Pelagibacter. Next base: position 5,142 of record NZ_JBNGZH010000032.1, read on the forward strand.
AATCATAAATATTGTAATCATCAAATACTTCTTTGAACTGATTTAATGGATGATCTGAAATGAAAAAACCAACTGCTTCAAACTCTTTAGATAATCTTTCCTCAAACTTCCAGTCATCAATGCTGGTAGTTATCTCGTTTTCTTCATTGGCATTTTCACCAAATAAATCTATCTGATTAGCAGATTTATTTTCAAAAATGTTTTTTGATTTTGTAATAAAATTAGGAATGGAATTAAATAAAGATTGTCGATTAATATTTAAATTATCAAAAGCGCCTGCTTTAACAAGTCCCTCAAGTTGTAATTTGTTTATGTCTTTTGGACTTACACGATTTAAAAAATCTTTAATAGATTTGAATGTTCCATTGTTTGTTCTTTCTTGAACTATATTAGAAACAGCTTCATATCCCACAGCTTTAATAGCACCCAAAGCATAATAAAATTTTCCATTTTCGGTTCTAAAGTCTGCGAAACATTGGTTTATATCCGGTCTAATAATTTCAATATTCAATCTTTTAAGCTCTTCATAAAATTCACTGAGTTTATTTTGATTAGATATATCCATGGTCATTGAGGCAGCAATAAATTCTTTTGGATAATAAGTTTTCAAATATGCTGTTTGATAAGATATAATGGCATATGCAGCAGCATGACTTTTATTAAATCCGTATTCTGCAAAAGGTTCTATTTTTAAAAAAATCCCAGCTGCCACCTCTTTACTTATTCCATTTTTAACAGCACCAGCAATAAAATTTTGTTTTTGTTTTTCAAGCTCAGATCTTTTTTTCTTTCCCATCGCTCTTCTTAAAATATCTGCTTGACCAGCTGTAAAACCTGACAATTTTTGTGCAATTTGCATTACTTGTTCCTGATATATAATTACACCGTAGGTTGGTTTTAAAATATCTTCTAATAAAGGGTGTAAATAATCTGGTTTTTGTTTACCATGCTTACAATCATTATAGGTTGGAATATTGCTCATTGGACCTGGTCTATACAAAGCAACTAATGCAATAATATCTTCAATATGGTTAGGCTTCATATGAGTTAGCGCTTCTCTCATTCCAGAACTCTCAATTTGGAATAAGCCAACTGTATTACCTGAAGATAACATTTCAAAAACTTTTTTATCCTCGAAATTGATATTCTCAATATTGAAACCCTTTTCTTTTTTTTTTATTAATTTTTGAGTATTATTAATTACCGTTAATGTTTTTAGTCCTAAAAAATCAAATTTAATTAGTCCAGCATCCTCAGCTGAATACATATCAAATTGAGTTGAGGGAAGTAATAGATCTGTTGATGAATCTTTATATAAAGGAACAACTTCCTGTAATTTTCTATCAGCTATTACAACTCCAGCGGCGTGAGTTGCAACATTTCTGTTCAATCCCTCTAGCTTTAAAGAAAGTTCTGTAAGTTTTTTAACTCTTGGATCTTCTTTAATTAATTTTTGAAGTCTTGGCTCCCCAGCAATACATTCTGTTAAATTTTGAGGTCTTGAAGGATCAAAAGGTATCATTTTAGATATACTATCAACAAAACCATATGATAAACCTAATACTCTACCAACATCCCTAATAACCATTCTGGCTTTTAATTTTCCAAAAGTAATTATATGAGCAACACTTTCCTTATACTTTTTAGTTAAATACTCAAAAACTAGGTCTCTTTTTTCCTCACAAAAATCTATATCAAAGTCTGGCATTGAAATACGATCGGGATTTAAAAATCTTTCAAAAATTAGATTAAATTTTATGGGATCAACATCTGTAATTAAAAGACACCATGCTACTAAAGAACCTGCGCCAGATCCTCTTCCAGGCCCTACTGGGATATCATTTTTTTTTGCCCATATAATGTAATCTGAAACAATTAAGAAATAACTTGAATATTTCATTTGTATAATAATATCTAGCTCATGATCTAACCTATCTTTGTAAATTAAATATTTTTCATTTTTTAAAAGGTCCTCAGCCTGAATATTAAAAATACTCTTAAATTTTTCTTTTAATCCATTCAAAGAATTTTTTTTTAATATCTCATCAGCATTTCCACCTTTATCTGAACTGATGTCAGGTAATATGGGTTTTGAAAAACTTGGTCGAAAATTGCAAAGATACGGGAAATTATAATTATTTTCTAACGCTTCAGGTAAATCAGAAAATAATTCGGACATCTCAGAATTATCTTTAAGATAGTGTTGATTTGAATATTTAATCCTATTTTTCTCATTTACGTAGGTTTTGTTTTTAATACAAATTAATGCATCATGAGCCTCATACATATCTTTGTTTGAGTAAAAAACTTCGTTTGTGGCAATTATTGATATTTCCAACTTTAAAGACTGCGATAAATTAAACTTTTCAAATGAAATTTCATTTTGATCTCCATGACGTTGAATTTCTATATAAAATTTATCATCATATTTTTGTTTGAGTTTAGAGTATAATTTCTCAATTTCGGAAAATTTTCCTTTATTGAATAATTGACCAAATAATCCATTTATTGTTCCTGAAAAAATGGCAACCCCCTCTTTATTCTTTAACAACTCCTCAAAATTTAAATGTGGATCAGAGGTTCCATCATTATTAAGATATGATAATGAAGATAATTCAATTATTCTTTTATATCCAATTTCATTCAATGCGAACAGTGGTAATAGACCAACAGTATCATCTAATTTAAAATTGATCTGAGTACCAATAATTGGTTGGGTTCCAACTTTAGATATCTTTTCTGCAAATTCTAGGGCACCACATAAATTCGATGTATCACATAAAGCTAGAGATCTAATTTTCTTTTCTTTAGATATTTCTTTTAAGTCATCAATTTTTATTGCTCCTTCACATATTGAAAATTGAGAGTGTATTTTTAGATGATTAAAGTTTTGAATTTGAGACTCAGCCATTAATGGTCTTTATATTACCATTAACTATTTCCAATAAGCAATCCGACTTATTAGCAAAAAATCTATTATGAGTTGCAAATATTATTATTCTATCAGGCTTTATCTGATTTTTTAATAGCTCAAAAATTCCTTTTGCAGTCTCAATATCCAAACTTCCAGTAGGCTCATCTGCAAGAATAATTTGTGGATTGTTTATTAAAGCTCTTGCAATCGATACCCTTTGTTTCTCACCGCCAGATAATTGTGAGGGGTAATGATTTAATCTTTTTGCTAGACCAACTTTTTTGAGCATTATTTTAGATTTATTTATAGCATCCGCTTTATTTTTACCGTTTGCTAAACTAGCTAAGGTTAAGTTTTCTATTGCTGTAAAATCAGAGAGAAGATTATCTTGTTGATAGATTATCCCAATTTTATTAGCTCTTAATAGATCATTTTTTTGAGAATTGTTTGGATCAATCTTTTTATTATCAATTATTATAGATCCTGAACTGGGTTGATCTATTAAGGACAATAAATTTAATAAAGTTGATTTACCTGAGCCTGAGGGTCCCATTAGAGAATAAATTTTTCCAGACTTAAATTTATATGAAATTTTTTTTAAAACATTTATCCTTTTTAAACTTAAAAAGCTTTTATTAATTTTTGATAGTTGAATTAAATTACTCATATTTCAATGCTTTTATTAGATCTAGTTTGGCTGCCTTCATAGCTGGAAATATGGATACAATTATCGTTATAAAAATTGAACACAATGAAATAATAAAAATAGAAGATGGGTTTATTTCAGATGGCATTGTGCTTAGGAAATATATTTCCTCAGGAAATAAACTTATGTTAAAAACATCACTTAAAAATTTTCTAACATTTTCAACATACATAGAAAATGTAACCCCTAATATTATTCCAAACAATGTAGCAGTTGTACCTATAGTTACCCCAACTAAAAAAAATATCTTTATGATAGATTTATTCAATACACCAATAGATTTTAAAATAGCAATATCTCTAGTTTTATTTTTTACCAATATCGTCAAGCCTGAAATAATATTAAAAGCAGCAACAATAATTATGAGAGATAATATAATAAACATCACATTGCGTTCTACTTTTAAAGCTGAGAATAAAGAATTGTTAGTATCAGCCCAACTATACACAAAATCATTTGGGAATATTGTTTGAACAATCTCTTTTTGATTTTCAATATTTTGTGGATCCTTTAAATAAACTTCTAACTTTCTGTCTTTTTTTGAAAGATTCATAAATTCATCTAGAGTATCAATATTGATAAATGCTACATTATTATCGAAATCTGCTAAGCCACTTTCAAACAATGAAACAATGGTAAAAGATTTTTTCTTTGGAATACTGCCAACAATTGTATCTACACCTGATGATGACATTATTGATACATCATCACCAAGCTTAAGATTCAGGGTGAAACTTAACTCTTTCCCTAAAGAAATGTAGTTTCCTGTTAAGTTAGTTTTATTCCCAACAAATGTTTTATCTTTTATTATCTTTAGTTTAGGAAAATCTTTTCTTGAATAACCTCTCAAAATAATACCTTTAGAGGTTTCTTTTTTAATAATTATTGCTTCTCCTGAGTTGCTCAATATCATTTCACTCGCGATAAGATTGAGATTAGTATTCTTTAATTTATCAATTTGAATTTGATTTTCATAAGTATCAACAGTTATATGAGCATTAAAACCAACTATCTTATTTATTAATTCTGATCTAAATCCATTCATTACTGACATAACAATAATTAGTACTGCAACACCTAGGCTTATCCCAATAAATGAAAAGATAGATATAACATTTAAAAAGCCATCTTTTTTTCTAGCTTTTAAAAATCTAAATGTAATTTCTTTTTCTAAAGTTGAAATCAATTGTGAGTTTTTTGTTTATTTATAATCTTAATAATTTCTTTTAAATTAATTTTTTGAGTTTCTTTGTTTATTTTTTTAAATTCAAATAAATCACCTTCAGTTTGTTTTCCAATAATTATTTGATATGGAGCTCCAATTAAATTCATTTTTTTTACTTTTGAGGATAAGTTCTCATCAGTATCATCAATAATCGCATCGATGTTATTTTGATTTAACTCAAGACTTATTTTGTTTGCTTTATCAAGTGCAGATGTATCATTTTTATTAATCATAGGAATTATTGCAATATCATATGGTGCAACAGAAATTGGCCATTTCATGATTTCATTTTTTTCATCATATTTTGCCTCTATAATTGCTCCTACTAATCTTGAAACTCCTATTCCATAAGAACCCATTTTTACATAGTCTTTTTTACCTCCAGGTAAATCGACTGCTGCTTCCATTGGTTTGGAATATTTATCTCCAAAATAAAAAATATGACCAACCTCTATGCCTTTTGTTTTCAATCTATTTTTCTCGGAAACTTTTTCATTAAACTCATCTTCTTTAAATTTATCATCAGTAACAGAATAAAATTTTTCATATTGACTTCTCATTTCTAGTAGAGATTTAACATCAAGTTTTGTTCCTTCAAAATTCAAATCAAATATTCTTTTATCTGCATAAATTTTACTCTCTCCAGTTTCTGCTAGGATAATAAATTCATGAGAAAGATTTCCACCAATTGGTCCTGTATCGGCTGCCATTGGAATTGCTGTAAGATCTAATCTTTTAAAAGTTTTTAAATAAGATAAGAAAAATTTATTATAAGAAAACAATGCATCTTCATCTGTAACATCAAAAGAATATGCATCCTTCATGTAGAATTCCCGACATCGCATAATTCCAAATCTTGGTCTGATTTCATCTCTAAATTTCCATTGAATATGATAAAGAAGTTGGGGTAATGATTTATATGATTTTAGAGATGATCTAAAAATATCGGTTACTAATTCTTCATTTGTTGGTCCATAAAGCATTTCTCGATCTTGACGATCTTTTATTCGTAACATTTCCTCACCATAATCCTCATAACGTCCACTCTCTTTCCAAATCTCGCTGGATTGTATTGTGGGCATTAGTATTTCTTGTGCACCTATTTTATTTTGTTCTTCTCTGACAATTCTTTCAATTTTTTTCATTACTTTAAAACCAAGGGGCAACCAAGAGTATATGCCTGCTGAAGATTGTTTTATCATCCCCACTCTTAACATAAGCTGGTGTGATTTTATTTTTGCTTCTGAAGGATTATTTTTTAAAATAGGAATAAAAGATTTAGAAATATGCATGTTAAATGATTATATTTCTTAAATTTAAATATTCAAATTTCATTAATAAATAAATGGCCATGAATATAATTGTTGTTATTCCAGTACAATAAAGGAATTTTTTTAACATTTTAGGATTTTCTGGTGAACCCGGATCTTCACCATCTACTTTAACTATTTTTTTCCTTTCAACATCTATTGGTAAAATTGCAAAAAAAACAATCCACCAGATAATAATGTAGATTATAGCTAAGCCAGTTGGACTCATCAAATCCTTACTAAATTAATATTAGTATATGGTCTTTTTCCAGTTTTCTCTTTTGTAAATTTTCTACAAGCAATTTTAAGAGCGTCTATTAAATTACTTTCTTGCTGTCTGCTTCCAAGTTTAAAGGATCTTGTTGTTTTTTCAATCTCATCTTCTAACCCATAAAGAAATTCATCTTTTTCATAAATGGGCAAACCTCTAAATGTTGTGACGGGGTTATTATGGATATTTCCTTTGGGTGTTATCAATATAGTAACTTCCAAATATCCATTGCTACTTAAATTTTTTCTATCTTTGATTGATTGAGAATCCTCTTCTACACTCACATTTCCATCTAAGTATAATCTTCCGCTGGGCGCTTTATCATATACCTCAGGTGCTTCACCAGGGTATAGCTTGACTATATCACCATTTTCAACTTGAACCGGATGAGGTACTTGCATTTCTTTAGCAAAACTTATGTGTTCTATCATGTGTCTGTGCTCTCCATGAACAGGGATCACACATTTTGGTTTAACCCATTGATACATGTCTTTAAGGTCCTCACGATTTGGATGTCCTGAGACGTGTATAAACTCTGTTTCTTCTGAGATAACCTCAATTCCATCTTTGACCAATTGATTGTGTAATTTATAAAGTTTTTTCTCATTACCTGGAATAATCTTTGATGAAAAAATTACTGCATCACCTTTTTCAATAAAAACATCTGGATGAGTGTAATTTGATATTCTCATCATTGCACCCATCGGTTCACCTTGGCTGCCTGTACACAAATAAACTATTTTTTCCCTGGCAAAATTTTTAGCCTCTCTTGGATCAATTGGGTCAATAGTATTTTGTAAATATCCACATTGTCTTGCTGCTTTATAAATTCTATGCATAGATCTTCCGACTAATGAAATTTGTCTTCCAGTTTGTTCAGCGCAATAAAAAGCTGTCTCCATTCTGGCAACGTTTGAAGCAAACGATGTCACAATAATTCTTTTTTTTAATCGACCCATTATATTTAATAAATTTTTTCTTACATCTAACTCTGAGCCTGATCTGCCAGCACTAAAAACATTTGTAGAGTCACAAATCATTGCTAATACACCTTCATCACCTATTTCTTTTAATCTTTTCGCATTTATTTCATCACCTATTAGGGGGTTTGGGTCGACTTTCCAGTCACCAGTATGTAAAACCACACCTGCGGGAGTTTTAATTCTTAATCCATTGGGTTCTAAAATAGAATGGGTTAAAGTAATGTACTCGATTTCAAAATCTTCCAACAGCACATTTCCATTCAGCTCGACTATCTGTAAATCTTTTGTTATGTCGATGTGTTTTTCTTTAAATTTTTCCTTAATTAATACAGCGGTAAACGGAGTTGCGAAAATTTTACATTTTAATTTTGGCCATAAGTGAGCAATTGCTCCAATATGATCTTCGTGTGCGTGTGTTAATATTATTCCTAATAAATTATCTTTTCTTTCAACAATAAATCCAGGATCTGGATATATAAGATCAATGCCTGGTATTGTATCATCAGCAAAAGTTACTCCAATATCTACCATTATCCATTTATGATTTCCAGGCTCACCATAGCCAAAAAGATTCATGTTCATTCCAATTTCACCTGAACCTCCTAGCGGACAAAATAATAATTCTTTTTTCATCTATTTTATTAACTTAGCAATTTTAATTAATCCTTTAATTGTGATATCTTTATTTTGTATTACACGAGTCTTTAATGATTTTCTAAACAAATCAGAGTAACCACCGGTAATTACAAGTTTGAAAGATTTTCCAGTTTCTTTCTTAATCAAATTAATGATATTGTCAATTAGTCCTATATAACCCCAAAAAAAACCTGAACGGACTGCCGAAATTGTATTGTTGCCAACTATATTTCTTATCTTCTTTAAATCTATTTGGGGTATCAATGAGGCTTTGTCAGACAAAGTTTCAAGCGATATTTTAACTCCAGGGGCTATTATGCCACCTCTATAATATTTTTTTTCAACTATATCAAATGTGGTCGCAGTACCAAAATCTAAAATTATAAAATTATCTTTACCATTTTGTAGACTAATTGCATTAGCTAAACGATCTGAACCAGCCTGTTTATAATTAACTTTGATTTTAATTAATGAACTTAAATTAAGATTTTTAATTTCATAACATCTAATTTTAATCTTTTTATGAAAATATTTTTTAATCAGATTAAAAGATTTTGGTACTACACTACAAAAAAGTATTTTCTCTACTTTTTTGATATCTTTAATCAAAAATTTAATTTTTTGGTCCAAATTTTTATTATTGATATTTTTTGAAATTAAACTTGTTCTTTTTAAAATTCTATCTTTTTTGTTGACTAAAAATATCTTTGTATCTGAATTTCCAATATCACCCAAAATATACATATAACTATTTATTTTTTTTCATGTTTATAGGTCTTTAAATTTTTTTCAAAAATTTTTTTCAATTGTATCTCAATATTTCTTTTTGAAATTTTTTTATTAATTAAATCATTTAAATTAGTAGTTGGATAGTTGCTAATTATAGGGTTTTTTATCAAATTAATTCCAATTCCAATTATTAAAAATTTTTGATTTTGTTTATTTATTATCTCTTGGAGAATTCCACAAATTTTTTTTCCCTTAATTAATAAATCATTTGGTTTTTTATATACAATCCTCTTTTTATAATATTTTGAAATTAGGTTTTTTACTAATATACAATTTAATTTTGTAATTTTAGTTATAGTTAAATCCATATTTTCTAAATTATAAAAAAAACTTACAAATAAATTTCCTTTAAATGAAGTCCATTTTCTTCCGTACTGCCCACGTCCATTACTTTGGCTCTCAGCAATTATCATTCCACACTTTAAATTGGAACTTTTAACAATTCTTATGGCTGTATCATTCGTGCTTCTTAATTTTTTAAATCTTAAAATTCTGAATTTCATCAAATAATATTAATTCTTGAAACTACCTCTATTAATTGACTTGGAAATATGAAGTATATCAGAATTAACAATGTAGATGCTGTCAAAGAAAATTTTAACCAAAAACTATGGTCGGTATCATATTTTTCTTTTTTCTCATCAAAATACATAATTTTAATTAACCTTAAGTAATAAAAAGCTGCAACGACTGTTGATAATAAACCTACGATTGCTAAAAAATACATTGATTGTTCAATGACTGCTTTAAAAACATAAAACTTAGCAAAAAAACCAGCCAAAGGAGGAATCCCAGCTAGTGAGAATAGAATTATAAGTAATGATAACGCTAGCATTGGATGATTTTTAGACAAACCTGACAAATCATCTATTTTTTCGTAATAGTTATTGTCTCGTTTCAACATTAACAAGCATGAAAATAATCCTAAGTTCATTAGTATATATATAGTTATATAAATTACTGAACTTTGAATGCCATCATTAGTACCTGCCACTACACCAGCTAAAGCGTAACCAACATGACCTATGGAGCTATAAGCAACAAGCCTTTTCAAATTTGTTTGTCCTATGGCAGCAATAGCACCAAATAGCATTGATGCGATCGATAAAAAAATTAAAATCATTTGCCACTGATCAATCAGATTTAAAAATGGCACATATAAAAATCTTATAAATACTGTCAATGCTGCTATTTTTGGAACCATTGTAAAAAATAATGTCACTGAAGTTGGTGAACCTTCATAAACATCTGGAGCCCACATGTGAAAAGGAACAGCAGAAATCTTAAACGCTAGTCCCACTAAAATAAATACGATACCAAATGTCAAAGCATACTCATTTGAATTTAATTGATCAGCTATTACATTAAAATTGGTGGAGCCAGTAAATCCATATATCAAAGAGCAACCATATAGCAACAAACCAGAGGACAAGGCACTTAAAACAAAATATTTGAGTCCCGCTTCAGAAGATTTTATTTGATCTCTATTGAACGTAGCTAAAACATATAATGCCAATGACTGAAGCTCAAGACCCATATAAAACACAATTAAGTCATTAGAATTAATCATAACCATCATTCCTAATACAGAACTTAAAATTAATATTGGATACTCAATCTTAAAAATTTGAAAAGTTTTAAGATAATTTGAAGAAATGATTAAGACTAAGAAGGCAGCTAATAAAGTGATTATTTTCATTAAAGAAGATAGATAATCGATGATAATACTATTATTAAATAATTTTGTTTCGTTAATACCTATTGTTTCATTAAAAGTAATAACAGCGGTTACAATCAAAACAGCTAAAGCAAGACTCTGAACAAGTCTTGAGCTATTTTTTTTAAAAACACCTAATATTAATAAAAACATTATCGATAATGATAAAAATATTTCAGGTAATACTAAATGTAAATTTTCCATTATATTTTACTTGCTAGTTTAAAGTTATATTGATCAATTAAATCTGAGATAGAAACCTCAATTGTATTAATTAAAGGATCTGGATAAAATCCAAAAAATAGAGTTGGCACAGCTAAACAAGATAAAATAAATAACTCAGATCTATTTAAATCAAACATCTGTTTTAAATCTGTATTTATTAATTTACCAAAAACTACTCTTTTGTATAACCAAAGCATATATGCAGCACCAATAATTACCCCTAAGCTAGCAATCACAGCTACTAAAAAATTATCCTTAAATGCACCCATCAAAATTAAAAACTCACCAACAAAACCACTTGTTCCAGGTAGGCCTAGAGCTGCTAAGGTAAATAACATAAATAAAATAGAATATTTTGGAATAATACTTACGATTCCACCATAAGTATTTATAAGTCTTGAATGCATTCTGTCATAGACAACGCCTACACATAAAAAAAGTGCTGCAGAAACTAGTCCATGACTGATCATTTGAATAATACTTCCCTCAATACCTTGTTGTTGAATTGTAAAAATTCCTAAAGTAACGTAACCCATATGTGCAACCGATGAATAAGCAATTAGTTTTTTCATATCTTCCTGCATTAAAGCTATGAAAGAAGTAAAAATTATCGCAATCACACTAAGTGTATAAACAAGCGGAGTGAAGATTTCTGATGCTGCAGGAAATAATCCAAGAGAAAATCTAATAAAACCATAACCTGCCATTTTTAATAATATAGCTGCTAATAAAACAGATCCTGCTGTCGGTGCTTCAACATGAGCATCTGGTAACCATGTATGAACTGGCCACATAGGAGTTTTAACTGCAAAAGAGCTAAAAAAAGCTAACCATAAAAGATTTTGATACTTTATATCAATTCCAGAATTATAAAGTTCAACTACATCTGTAGTTCCATTCAACCAATATATTGTAATTATAGCTACTAACATTAGGACTGAACCAAGCAAGGTATACAAAAAAAATTTAAATGCCGAATAAACTCTTCTGGCACCACCCCAGATACCAATAATTAAAAACATGGGAATTAAACCTGCCTCAAAAAATAAATAAAAAATAACAAGGTCTAAAGAGCAGAATACACCGATCATAAAAGACTCCATGATAAGTACAGCTATCAAAAATTCACTTAGTCTCTCTTTGATTGAATTATTTACAGATATAATACAAAGAGGTGTTATAAATGTTGTTAGCAAAATAAACAAAATTGAAATACCATCAACACCTACCTTATAATTTATTAAATCTTTAATCCAAATTCTTTCCTCAACAAATTGAAACTCAGAAGTTGTTGGATCAAATAATATCCATAGATAAATTGATAAAAAAAAATTTACTGCTGAAGTAAATAAAGCAACATATTTTCCAGTAAAATTATTTTTTTTATCACTTTTGGTAAAAAATAAGAATAAAGCTCCAATTGATGGTAATAAAATCAAAGAGGAAAGAATAGGAAAGTTCATTATTTTACAATTAAGAATGTTAATAAAGCAGAAAAACCAAGTAACATTACAAAAGCATATTGATATATATACCCACTTTGAAATTTATTAGCTTTTAGTGAAAATTTTTTGATCATCGACGAAATACCGTCTGGACCAAACCCATCGATAATTTTCAAATCAAAGAACTTCCATAAAAATAAACCTAATTTTTTTGATGGTTTAACAAATAAAACATCATAAAGTTCATCAAAATACCATTTATTTAACAAAAACTGATAAAGCGGTTTATTTATACTAGCTAATCGTTCAGGTAAATTTCTATTTTTAAGGAATAAATAATATGCCAGTGGAATAGACACTATTACCAAAGTTGGAGTAAGTAATAAAAACCATAGTGGTGGGTGATCAGTGCTTAATGGTTTTAGAAAAAATATTGAGTCACGCCAAAAATTATTTAGACTTTCATAACCGATAAATAATTCTTTAAATAAAAATCCTGCAAATATTGCACCAATTGATAATAAAACTAGAGGTATCAACATCACGATAGGAGACTCGTGCGTCTCTTCTATCTTAATCTCTTTATTATTATACTCACCATGAAAAGTTTTAAAAATTAATCTCCAAGAATAAATTGATGTAAGAAATGCTGTAAAAATACCTATACCAGCAGCATAATATCCTGTTGTATTTCCTCTCAAATAAGCAAATTCAATTATTGCATCTTTAGAATAAAAACCTGACAAAAATGGAAACCCCGTTAAAGCTAGCGTTCCTATAATCATTAGTAAATAGGTGTATGGAAGTTTTTTCCACACTCCGCCCATATTATTTATATTTTGTTCGTCTTTAAGAGCATGAATAACTGATCCAGATCCTAAAAATAATAGTGCTTTAAAAAACGCGTGAGTGAATAAATGAAACATTGCAACATTATATGCTCCCACACCAGTGGCAAAAAACATGTAACCTAATTGGCTACAAGTAGAATATGCAATTATTTTTTTAATATCATTTTGTACCAGAGCTACTGTTGCAGCAAAGAATGCGGTACTCATACCAACAATTGTGATGATATTTAAAGCTAAATCAGAGTATTCATAAATTGGTGAACACCTTACAACTAGAAAAACTCCTGCTGTTACCATAGTGGCGGCATGAATTAAGGCAGAAACGGGTGTTGGTCCTTCCATAGCGTCTGGTAACCAAGTATGAAGTAAAATTTGTGCTGATTTACCCATTGCACCAATGAATAAAAGTAAGCAAATCAAATCTACAGCATTAAATGTGATACCTAAAAATACCAAATTTTTATCTGTAATGTTTGGAATTTCAGCAAAAACCTCAGTATAATTTACAGTTCCAAATAAATAAAAAATTAAAAATATTCCTAGAGCAAATCCAAAATCACCCACTCTATTCACTACAAATGCTTTAATTGCAGCTTTGTTAGCTGTTTCTTTTTTAAACCAAAATCCTATTAAAAAATACGAACATAAGCCTACACCTTCCCAACCAAAAAATAATTGAATGAAATTATCCGCAGTAACTAACATCAGCATTGCAAATGTAAATAAAGATAAGTAAGCCATAAATCTTGGTTTGTGCGGGTCATGAGACATGTAACCGATTGAATAAATATGAACTAAGGCAGAAACTGATGTAACAACAACTAACATCACAGCAGATAATGAATCAATTTTCATTGACCAATTTACTTCAAGCGATCCAGAGCTAATCCATGTCGCTATGATGATGTTCTCTTGATATTGATTAACAACAACCTCATACAAAACAAGGACAGAAAAAATTGCTGAAATAGATACCAATAGGCTGGTAATTATTTCTGAACTCCTATCTCCTATCAATTTTCCAAAAAATCCTGAAATAATTGAAGCAATTAATGGTAATGCTATAATTGAAATTTCCATATTAACCTTTTAGTTTATCTATCTCCTCTACTCGAATAGTTCCAGAGTTTCTAAAATAAACAACTATGATCGCAAGACCAATTGCAGCCTCAGCTGCAGCAACAGTTAGTATAAAGAGGGTAAACACTTGACCAGAAAGATCTCCTAAATAAATTGAAAAAGATACTAAATTAATATTTACAGCTAATAAGATAAGTTCAATACTCATCAAGATTACAATAATATTTTTTCTATTAAGAAATATACCAATTATTCCAATACTAAAAATAACAGCACCTAAAGTTAAATAGTGACCTAAACCTATATCAATCATCTATTTTTACTCCTTTATTAGATGCAACTTCAAGAACTTCCACACCTTCAGACCTTTCTCTAGATATTTGTTTTAAATAACTTTGTTTTTTAACACCCTCTCTTTGTCTAAAAGTAAGGACTATTGCACCTATCATAGCAATCAAAAGTATCATCCCACTAATTTGAAACACATGTATATAATCAGTGTATAAAACCTGACCCAGTGAATGAGTGTTACTAACCCCATTTTCTAGTGATGATTTTGTAGAATTAAATAAATCAGGTTTATATTTCCAGCCACCTATTACAATTATCAATTCAAAAAATATTATTACACTGATTAATAATCCTATAGGGATATGTCTTGAGCTATCTTTTGAAACAAACCACTGATTTTTTTGTTGAGCAACATTAAGCATCATTACAACAAACAAAAATAGCACTGCAACTGCACCAACATAAACTATCAGCATAATCATCCCCAAAAATTCGGCACCAATCATTATGAAGAGACAAGATATACTTATAAAATCAAGAATTAAAAAAAAAACTGAATGAACTGTGTTTTTAGAAACAGTTACCATTATGGCAGAAACAACTGCAATGACAGAAAAGACATAAAAAAATATTGCATGTGCAATCATAAATTATCTGTATGGATTGTCTGATTTAATATTTGCTGCTAAAACATTTTCCCATCTATCTCCGTTATCTAGGAGTTTTTCTTTTGTATAATAGAGTTCTTCACGAGTTTCAGTTGAAAATTCAAAATTTGGTCCTTGGACAATTGCATCTACAGGACAAGACTCTTCACATAATCCACAATAAATACATTTCATCATATCAATATCATAGCGTGTAGTTTTTCTGCTTCCATCAGCTCTTTCGGCAGATTCAATTGTAATTGCTTGAGCAGGGCAGACAGCTTCACACAATTTACAAGCTATACATCTTTCTTCTCCATTAGGATATCTTCTCAATGCGTGTTCACCTCTATATCTTGGACTAATTTTGCCTTTTTCGAATGGATAATTTATCGTTTTTTTTGATTTGAAAAGTTCCTTAACAGCAATAAAAAGCCCACTGATAAAATCGGTCATTAATATTGTTTTAAAAAATCTTGATATTTTCATTTATATTGTAGGTAAAAGATTAAAGTAAAAAAGATAACTTGCTGTCAAAACAACATAAGTTAAAGATAATGGTAAAAATATTTTCCAACCTAGTCTCATAAGTTGATCATATCTATATCTTGGAACAATCGCTTTGACCAACGCAAAAAGAATAAATAAAAATAAAATTTTGAAAATTAACCAAAGAGCGCCAGGGATTAAATTAAAAGGATAAAGATCGATTGGAGATAACCAGCCTCCTAAAAATAAAATTGACCCTAGTGCACACATTAACAAAATATTTGCGTACTCTCCCAACCAAAACATTGCATACATCATCCCAGAATATTCTGTTTGGTAACCCGCAACTAATTCAGCCTCTGCCTCTGGTAAATCAAAGGGTGGTCTATTCGTTTCAGCTAAAGCTGATATAAAAAAAATTACAAACATTGGAAATAATGGTATTACAAACCACATTTCTTTTTGAGCAACTACAATATCATTCAAGTTTAGAGATCCAACGCACAATAAGACATTAATAATAATGATACCAATCGATACTTCATAAGATACCATTTGTGCAGCAGATCTAATTGCTCCTAAAAAAGGATATTTTGAATTCGATGCCCATCCACCCATTATTATCCCATACACACCCAATGATGAGACAGCAAAAATATATAAAATTCCAACATTTATATCTGCCAATACTTGTTCAACTCCAAAAGGAATTACAGCCCATGCTATTAGAGCTAGAGTCATAGTTATTATTGGAGCAAGAATAAAAATTACTTTGTTTGAACTAGCAGGTATTATTATTTCCTTGAAAATATATTTTAAGGCATCTGCTAGGGATTGTAATAAGCCAAATGGACCAACAACATTTGGACCTTGTCTTTTTTGAACAAAAGCCCAAACTCTTCGATCCAACCATACGATCATAGCAACTGAAACTAAAACAGGCACTAATAAAAATAAAATTTTGTAACTCTCTTGAAAAATAATATTTAAGTATTCCATGAATTAACCCTCTGTGCCTGTTTTTTTTAATTCAACTTTTGCGTTATTACATTCAAGCATAGTTTTTGATGAACGTGCAATTACATTAGAAAAATAGTAGTCTTTATAATCAACTTTTAAAAATTCATCAGCAAAATCACTTTCATTTAATTTATCATCTAATTCTGTATTTTGCTGGTCTTTGTTCATCTTTAAATAGTTAAACATACTACTTTCGAGTTCATCTTTATCATTAAAAAGTTTTCTATTATTCATAATCTCAGCGAGATCATTAATAATTTGCCAGTCCTCTTTTGCATCACCTGGGGGGTAAGATGCTTTATAAGCTTTTTGTAATTTACCTTCCAAATTAGTGTAATGTCCAGATTGTTCAGTATAAGCAGCACCTGGTAAAATTATATCTGCAATTTCTGCACCTCTATCTCCATGACTTCCTTGATAAATAATAAATTCATCCTTCTTTTTAAAATCTAAATTATCTTGGCCAAGTAAAAAAATAATTTCAAATTTATTTTCATAAAGTTCATCTAGAATTTTATTACTTTTATCAATGATATCTAAATCTAGATTTCCAACCGTAGATGCATCCACTGATAATATGTTTATTGGATTCCAATCATTATTCAATTTATTATTCTTGTATAAAAATTTTTTGGATAAATTAAATAAATAACTTGCTGATTTAATTTTAAAAAAGGACTCGCCAAATACAATCATTGGTTTTTTTGACTCAATAATTTCTTTTGACAATTCATTATTATTTTCAAATATATTTTTGATGGTTTTTACTCTCCCATCTAAACTTTGATAGTTGTAAGTTAGGTCTCCAAGATCATTTAAGGAAATAACTCTGGTATTATTACTTAAATATGCTTTTCGAATTCTCGCATTAATCATTGTTGCTTCAAATCTAGGATTTGTGCCTATTAATAAAATTAAATCTGCTTCTTCAATTCCGTTTATCGATGAATTGAATAAATAATTTTCTCTTTTGGAATTGTTGATAAATCTTTTTGTAGATCTAAAATCATATTTTTTCGTGTCAATTGTTCTTTCTAAAAATTCTTTGAAAATAAAACTTGTCTCCATATTTGTTAGATCACCAACAAATCCGCAAATTTTATCTTTGTTTGCATTTTCTATTTTTGATTTGATGATTTTGTAAACTTCATCCCAAGAGGCTTTTTCAAATTTATTATTATACTTTATATACGGAGTGTCTAATCTTTGATTTAATAATCCATCACAAGCATATCTTGTTTTATCTGAAATCCACTCTTCATTTATGTCCTCATTTATAACGGGCAAAACTCTTTTCACTTCCCAGTCATAGGTATCAACTCGAATATTGGAACCAACTGCATCCATTACATCAATTGTCTGCGTTTTTTTTAATTCCCATGGTCTTGCTTCAAAAACATAAGGCTTAGATGTTAGAGCTCCTACTGGACAAAGATCAATTACGTTTCCTGATAGTTCTGATTGAACTGATTGCTCTAAATATGTAGTAATTTGCATATCCTCACCTCTTCCAATTGCACCTAACTCAGGAACACCAGCTATCTCGGTTGCAAATCTCACGCACCTTGTACAATGAATACATCTTGTCATTTGAGTTTTGATCAGTGGACCCATATTTTTCTCAGGCACTGCTCTTTTGTTTTCTTTAAATCTTGACTTATCTATTCCATAAAACATCGATTGATCTTGAAGATCACATTCCCCACCTTGATCACATACTGGACAATCCAATGGATGATTTGCTAATAAAAACTCCATCACACCTTTCCTTGATTTCTCTATTTTTGGAGTATTAGTTTTTATAACCATTCCATCTGCAGCGGGCATTGCACATGAGGCTATTGGTTTTGGAGATTTTTCCATTTCAACTAAACACATTCTGCAGTTACCAGCTATTGATAGTTTTTCGTGATAACAAAATCTTGGTATTTCTGCGCCTGCTTTTTCACAAGCCTGAAGAACAGTCAACCCTTCCTCAACCTCTACTTCAATATCATTAACTTTTAATTTAAGCATTTTTATCCAATAAGTGTTGATCTACCAAATAAGGTATATTTTTATTTTCTTTTACAATTGGATCAAATTTATTTCTTTTTTTAATTTCATCTTTGAAATGTCTTAATAAACCTTGAACTGGCCAAGAAGAACCCTCGCCAAATGCACAAATCGTATGACCTTCTATTTGTTTTGTAACATCACCCAACATGTCTATCTCATCTTTGGACGCTTCTCCTTTTGCCATTCTTTCAAGCATTCTCCACATCCAGCCCGAACCTTCTCTACAAGGTGTGCATTGGCCACAACTTTCATGTTTGTAAAATCTCGCTATTCGAGCCATACATTTTATAATGTCTTGATCTTTATTAATCACAACTACACCAGCTGTACCTAATCCACTTTTTTCAGCCATTAATGAGTCGAAGTCCATAGTCAAAGTCTCACATTTATCTTTTGGTATTAATGGCATTGATGATCCACCAGGTATGACAGCTTGTAAATTATCCCAGCCACCTATGACACCACCAGCATGTACTTCAATTAGTTCTTTTAATGGAATGTTCATTTCTTCCTCAACATTACAAGGATTATTTACATTTCCAGATATACAAAAAATTTTGGTACCCGTATTTTTTTCTCTTCCTAAAGACGCAAACCATTTCCCACCTCTTCTTAATATAGTTGGTACAACAGCTATAGTTTCCACATTATTAATTATTGTTGGGCAACCATAAAGTCCAATTAGTGCCGGAAAAGGAGGTTTTAATCTTGGTTGACCTTTTTTTCCCTCAATACTTTCGAGTAATGCAGTTTCTTCTCCACAAATATATGCTCCAGCTCCATAGTGAATATAAATATCCAGATCCCACCCAGTGCCTGCAGCGTTTTTACCTAATAGTTTTTTTTCATAAGCCTCGTCAATTGCCGCTTGTAGCTTTTGTCCGTCTACAAAATATTCACCTCTAATATAAATGTAACAAACATGTGCTTGAATTGCATAAGATGCAATCAAACAACCTTCGATTAATTTATGAGGTTCAAATCTTAAAATATCTCTATCTTTACAAGTGCCTGGCTCAGATTCATCTCCATTGATGACTAAATAATGAGGTCTAGAGCCGACCTCTTTAGGTGCAAAAGACCATTTTAAACCTGTAGGAAAACCTGCACCACCTCTTCCTCTAAGTTGAGAGTCTTTGATTTCATTTATAATCCAGTCTCTGCCCTTATCTGTTATTTCTTTAGTATTAACCCAATCACCTCTTTTTTGAGATGATGCTAGGTCGGGTCCCAAATCATTGTATAAATTTTGAAAAATTCTGTCTTGATCCTTAAGCATTTTTTAAATCCATTAATGTTTTTCTATTATTTTCTGGCTCATTATTGATTCTTCCTCTATAGGAGCCAGGTGTTGGTTTTTCTCCCTTTAAAATTTTATCTAAAATTTTTAAAGTTTTTTCTTTATCAAGATCTTCATAATAGTCGTCATTAATTTGCATCATTGGTGCATTGACACATGCACCAAGACACTCAACTTCCATCCATGAACAACTTTTATCATTTGAAAGGACTGATTCATCCTCTGAAATTTTTTCTTTACATGCCTCGACTAATTTGTTTGCACCTCTTATCATACATGGGGTTGTGGTACACACTTGGACAAAATATTTACCCACTGGGGATAGATTATACATGCTATAGAAAGTAGCAACTTCATATACTTTTATGTATGGCATATTTAAAAATTTTGCGATGTATTTCATTGCAGCTAAAGGTATCCAGTTTTCATTTTGTTTTTGAGCAATATATAATAATGCCATCACAGCACTTTGTTGTTTACCTTCTGGATATTTAGAAACAATATTTTTTGCTGCCTCTAATGAAGAAGGGTTAAATTCAAAATTTTCAGGTTGGTTTTTTGCAGGTCTTCTTAAACTCATCTATCAACCTCCCCAAAAACTATATCAAGTGAACCAAGAACAGCAGGTACATCTGCTAACATGTGACCCTTAATCAAATAATCCATTGATTGTAAATGTGAAAATCCTGGCGCTCTAATCTTGCACTTATAAGGTTTACTAGATCCATCTGAGATTAAATAAACACCGAATTCACCTTTGGGTGCTTCTACAGCAGTATAAATTTCGTCTTTGGGTACACGATATCCCTCAGTAAATAATTTAAAGTGATGTATCAATGCTTCCATAGATTGTTTAATCTCTGCTTTAGATGGAGGGGATATTTTACCATCAAAAGTTTTAATTGGACCTTTCTCCATCCTTGCTAAACATTGTTTTATAATTGATACACTTTCCTTCATTTCCTCAATTCTACATAAATATCGATCATAACAATCACCATTTTTACCTACTGGAATTTTAAACTCTAACTGATCATAGCAATCGTAGGGTTGAGATTTTCTTAAATCCCACGGGATTCCTGAGCCTCTAATCATTACACCACTAAAAGAGTAGTCTAGTGCATCATCTTTGGTTACCACTCCAATATCCACGTTTCTTTGCTTAAATATTCTATTATCAGTTAAAAGGTTCTCGAGATCATTTATTATTTTTGGAAAAGTTTCACAAAATTTCGCTATATCTTTTTCTAAACCAGCTGGTAAATCTTGATGAACTCCACCTGCTCTGAAATAATTTGCATGTAATCTAGATCCAGATGCTCGTTCGTAAAAAGTCATTAATGTCTCTCTTTCCTCAAATCCCCATAATGATGGTGTTAAGGCACCCACATCTAAAGCTTGAGTAGTAACATTTAATATATGACTTAATATTCTTCCAATTTCACAAAACATTACTCTTATATATTGAGCTCTTATTGGAACATCGATATTTAAAATTTTTTCAATAGCTAAAGCAAAAGCATGCTCTTGATTCATAGGAGCAACATAATCTAGTCGATCAAAATATGGGACAGCCTGCATATAAGTTTTATTTTCAATTAATTTTTCTGTTCCTCGATGTAACAAACCAATATGTGGATCTGCTTTTTCTACAACCTCACCATCCAGTTCAAGAATTAGTCTTAACACACCATGGGCAGCAGGATGTTGTGGACCGAAATTCAAATTTAGATTTTTAATTTTTTTTGTCATTAGTTTCTGATATTTCTTTTATGTATTTTGTTCCTTCCCAAGGACTTTCATAATCAAAATTTCTATAATTTTGTTCTAGTTTTACAGGTTCATTGATAACTTTTTTTTTCTCTTCGCTATATCTAACTTCCGAATGGCCAGTTAAAGGAAAATCTTTTCTTAATGGGTGGCCTTCAAAACCATAGTCAGTCAAAATTCTTCTTAAATCAGGATGATTTTTAAAATTTACGCCGTACATATCGAAAACTTCTCTTTCCATCCAATTAGCTGATGGAAATATAGATGTTAGAGAGGAGATAAGCTCGTTTTCATTGATAGAATAACTTAGGATCATTCTCTGGTTAAACTCATGACTTAAAAATAAATACACAATCTTAAATCTTTGGGTTTCCTCAGGATAATCTACAACCGTAATATCAATAAGCTGTCTAAACTTAGTATCTTTGTTTGTTTTTATAAATAGAACTACGTCAATTAAATCTTCTTTATCAATTTCAACATAAATTTGATTATGTTTAATTGATGTCTTATTAATTTTAGTCGTAAGTTCTGAATTTATTTTTTTCTCTAAATCAATTAAGTTATTCATTTTATCTGTTAAAAGATCCTTTGTTTCTAATTTTTTTTTGTAATTGCATTATTCCATATAACAATGCTTCAGCAGAAGGTGGACAGCCTGGTACATAAACATCAACGGGCACAATACGATCACAGCCTCTTACAACAGAATATGAATAATGATAG
Organism: Candidatus Pelagibacter sp.; assembly: GCF_052049775.1. Lineage (GTDB taxonomy): Bacteria > Pseudomonadota > Alphaproteobacteria > Pelagibacterales > Pelagibacteraceae > Pelagibacter. Next base: position 27,595 of record NZ_JBNGZH010000032.1, read on the forward strand.
TAACCACCACCATTGGCACAACTTCCCATTGATATAACATATCTTGGTTCTGGCATTTGATCATAAACTTTTCTTAATGCTGGTGCCATCTTATTTGTTAAGGTACCTGCAACAATCATAACATCAGATTGTCTAGGCGATCCCCTTGGTGCAGCGCCAAACCTTTCAAGATCATATCTTGGCATAGCTGTTTGCATCATTTCAACAGCACAGCAAGCAAGACCAAAAGTCATCCAATGCAAAGACCCTGATCTTGACCAGTTTACTAAATTTTCTAATGAAGTGGTTATAAACCCATTCTTGCCAAAATCTTCTGCAAGTTGTTTAAATTCATCAGGTACTTGATCTAATTTATTTTTCATTTAAAAAAATTTTATTCCCAGTCTAATGCACCTTTTTTCCATTCATAAATGAATCCAATTGTAAGTATGAATAAAAAAATCATCATTGACGTAAAACCTAAGATACCAATATTTCCTAAAGAAATTGCCCACGGAAATAAAAAAGCAATTTCAAGATCAAAAATAATAAATAAAATTGCAACTAAATAAAATCTCACATCAAATTCCATTCTTGAATCTTGGAATGGTTCAAATCCACACTCATAAGCTGATAATTTTTCTGGATCTGGATTTTTTGGAGATAAGATAAAATTAATTACTATAAAAGCGCAACTAAGTCCTAATGCTATAATTAAGAATAATATTATAGGTAAATAATCTTTTAAAAATTCCGCTGTCATGGTGGAATATATATCATTTTTTAAAGCCAGATGAAGTGGTGATAGGTCACATTATTCAAAATATACAGCTCATTTGATAACGATTATCAGCTTTAATTAAAATAAGTGGCGGGAGTGAAGGGACTCGAACCCTCGACCTATCGCGTGACAGGCGATCGCTCTAACCAACTGAGCTACACCCCCACTTTTGATTCTTTTGGTGGGCAGTAAAGGACTCGAACCTTTGACCCCCTCGGTGTAAACGAGATGCTCTACCAACTGAGCTAACCGCCCAAAACCAAAATGTTGGTTATATCTTTTAGTAAAATAAGGTCAAGATTAATTAGTTGTTATAAATAAAAGATAATTTTTTAAAATCCACCTCTCCAATTATTTTTAGAGTTAAAATTATCTTTCTCTGTTTTCGATGTTGGTCTTGTTAAATAATAAGTCACAAAAACTACAATTAATAAAATAATATATAATTCCATAAATAAATTTTTTATTGAATGCTTGCTTGAGACTTGTCGTCTTTTTTAGAAATATCAACTTCAACCCACTCTGTCTTTTTCAGCTCCTTAGTTAAAGCAATCTTTAAAACTTCATCAGCATACTCAACAGGAGTTATTTTAATTTCATCAATTATTTTTTTTGGCATATCAACTAAATCTTTCTCGTTTTCTTTTGGAATTAAAACCTCTTTGATTCCTGCTCTATGCGCTGCAATAAGTTTTTCTTTTAAGCCACCAATTGGTAATACTTGACCTGTTAAAGTAACCTCACCTGTCATTGCAACATCTCTTTTAACTGGAATGTTTGTTATAGAAGACACTATGGAAGTAACCATCCCGATTCCTGCAGATGGACCATCTTTTGGTGTAGCACCCTCTGGAACATGAATATGAAAATCTTTTTTCTCAAACAATGGAGGTATAATTCCATATTCTAAACATTTAGACCTAACAAAAGATTTTGCAGCTTTGACTGACTCTTGCATTACATCACCAAGCTTACCTGTTATTTGCATTCTTCCTTTACCAGGCATTGTAGCAGTTTCAATTTTCAAAATTTCACCACCATATTCTGTCCATGCTAATCCTGTAACTATTCCTACTCTATTTTCAGTCTCTAATTCACCTGATTTAAATTTAGGAACACCTAAAAAATCTGACAAGTTGTCTTTATTAATCTTGACTTCTTTTTCCTCGCCAGAAACAACTTTCTTAACTACTTTTCTAGCGACTTTAGAAATTTCTCTTTCTAGATTTCTAACACCAGACTCTTTTGTGTAACTTCTAATAATTTCTTGAATTATATCATTTTGTAAATTCATCTCTTTATCTTTAACACCATTATCTTTAATTTGTTTTGGTAATAAATATTTGTTTGCGATATTTATTTTTTCATCTTCTGTATAGCCAGCAAGTCTTATAACTTCCATTCTATCTAATAGGGGTGGAAGTATATTTAAAGTGTTAGCTGTCGTTACAAACATGACATCAGATAAATCATAATCAACCTCAAGATAATGATCATTAAAACTTGTGTTTTGTTCAGGATCTAGTGCTTCGAGTAATGCTGATGATGGGTCACCTCGATAGTCATTACCAATTTTATCAATCTCATCTAAAAGAATTAATGGATTTTTCGTACCAGCTTTTTTCATCATTTGGATTATTTTACCGGGTAGAGAACCTATGTATGTTCTTCTATGTCCTCTTATTTCTGCTTCATCTCTCATACCACCAACTGACATTCTTACAAATTCTCTATTTGTAGCTTTTGCTATTGATTTTCCTAGAGATGTTTTACCAACACCAGGAGGGCCAACCAAACATAAAATTGGTCCTTTTATTTTTTCCATTCTTTTTTGAACAGCTAAAAATTCAATAATTCTCTCTTTTACTTTTTCTAAACCAAAGTGATCTTTGTCTAAAATTTCTAAAGCTTTTTTAAGATCAATATCTACAGCACTTTTTTTGTGCCATGGAAGTTCTGTCATCCAATCCAAGTAATTTCTAACAACAGTCGCTTCGGCAGACATTGGACTCATATTTTTTAATTTTTTTAATTCTTGTAAGCATTTTTTTTCAACCTCTTTAGGCATTCTCGCTTTAATTATCGCTTTATTAAGGCTTGTATTTTCATCTTTTCCATCTTCAATTTCGCCTAACTCTTTTTGAATAGCTTTTAGTTGTTCATTCAAATAATATTCTCTCTGAGTTTTTTCCATCTGTGTTTTAACTCTGCCGCGAATTCTTTTTTCAACACCAATTATGCTTGTTTCGTTCTCCATTATCTTAATAATTGCATTTAATCTTTTTTTAACATCTATGGTCTCGAAGATTTGTTGTTTTTCTGAAATAGTTGCAGTTATATGAGATGCAATATTATCAGCAATCTGAGAAGGGTCTTTTAATTGTTTGATAGAATTAATAGTTTCATTAGAAATTTTTTTATTAATTGATGTCAATTTTTCTAATCTTCTCAAAGCCGTTGCTGCTAGCGGATATAAATCTTCATCTTTAGTTATGATGTCATTATAGTGAGTAAATTCACAAATAATAAATTTTTCATTATCTTTAAAGTCTAAAATCTTAACTCTTTTTATACCTTCCACTAAAACTTTGACAGTTCCATCTGGTAATTTTAAAAGTTGTAGAATACTACCCTCACAACCATACATAAAAATATCTGTCTTTTTTGGATCATCTATTTCTGAGTTTTTTTGAGTTACTAAAATAATCTTTTTATCTTTTTTCATTACTTCATTAAGAGCAGAGATAGATTTATCTCTACCTACGAATAGAGGTATCACCATACTTGGAAACACCACTATGTCTCTTAGTGGTAATAAAGGTAATGAAATTTTAACGTCCATGAGTAAGAATATGGATATTATAAATTATATTGCAATACCTTTTTCTTATTTATTAAGGATATTACGCCGCTGAGGTCTTGCTGGGCTTAGATTTATCGTCCGATTCTGAATGAACTATTATTGGTTGTGATTGCCCTTTTACAGATGCAGCATCAACTATGACCTCTTTTATATTTTCTTGACTAGGTAAATCATACATCGTCTTAAGTAAAATATTTTCCAAAATTGATCTTAAACCCCTTGCTCCTGTTTTTTTTCTAATTGCTTTAAGGGCAATTTCTTTTAATGCACTTTCTTTAAAACTTAGTTTTGCACCATCTAATTTAAATAATTCCTGATATTGTTTTGTTAAAGAATTTTTTGGCTCTTGTAATATTTTAATTAAAGATTTTTCGTCTAAATCCTCTAGAGTAGCAATCATCGGTAATCGTCCAATAAATTCTGGGATAAGTCCATATCTTAACAAATCTTCAGGTTCTAAACCTTTCATCCATTCACCAGTCTTTTTATCTTGTGTATTTTTTACATCAGCACCAAAACCAATAGAGGTTCCTTTGTCTCTTTGTGATATAATCTTATCTAATCCTGCAAAAGCACCACCACAAATAAACAAAATATTTGTTGTATCAACTTGTAAAAATTCTTGCTGAGGATGTTTTCTTCCACCTTGTGGTGGAACACTTGCTATTGTTCCTTCCATTATTTTTAAAAGCGCTTGTTGTACACCTTCACCTGAAACATCTCTAGTTATAGATGGGTTCTCAGATTTTCTGCTAATTTTATCAACCTCATCTATATAAACAATTCCACGTTGTGCTTTTTCAACATTATAGTCTGCAGCTTGTAATAACTTTAGAATAATATTTTCAACATCTTCACCAACATAACCTGCCTCAGTTAATGTGGTTGCATCAGCCATTGTAAATGGAACATCCAAAATTCTGGCCAGTGTTTGTGCTAGTAAAGTTTTTCCACATCCGGTTGGTCCAACTAATAGAATATTTGATTTAGCAAGTTCTACATTTTTGCTTGTTTTATTCTCATAATTAAGTCTTTTGTAATGATTATGAACTGCTACAGATAAAACTTTTTTTGCATGTGATTGTCCAATTACATAATCATCTAAAACTGAACAAATTTCTTTTGGTGAAGGTAACCCATCTTGATGTTTTACAAAAGTATCTTTGCTCTCCTCTTTGATGATATCCATACAAAGTTCAACACACTCATCGCAGATAAAAACAGTTGGGCCTGCAATAAGTTTTCTAACTTCGTGTTGACTCTTTCCGCAGAAAGAACAATATAAAATATTTTTGTTATTTGTATTCATAGTTTTTATAACGAATCAATTTAATTACTTTATTATAAGAGACTAATGTTAATCAAGTTTCTAATAATTTGATGTCAATATCTTGTGTATTAAGATCTTTTTTCTACCACTTCATCTATCAACCCAAATGACTTGGCAGCATCAGCTGTCATGAAGTTATCTCTTTCTAGAGCAGATTTGATTTCATCTACTGATTTACCTGTATGTTTTGAATAAATTTCATTCAATCTTTTTTTTAAAGATAAAACTTCATTAGCATGAATCTCAATATCGGTTGCTTGTCCTTGAAAACCAGCAGATGGTTGATGAACCATTATTCTAGAATTCGGTAATGAAAATCTTTTACCTTTTTTTCCAGCTGAAAGTAAAAATGATCCCATTGACGCTGCTTGACCGATACATAATGTGGAAATATCTGGTTTTACATATTGCATTGTATCGTAGATACCGAGACCCGCAGTTACTAAACCCCCAGGACTATTTATATATAAATAAATTTCTTTTTTAGGATCTTCTGCTTCCAAAAATAAAAGTTGAGCAGTAACTAAAGATGCAACATTATCGTTAATTTGACCTGTTAGAAAAATTATTCTCTCTTTTAATAGTCTAGAGTAAATATCATATGCTCTTTCTCCTTTACTTGATTGTTCAACAACCATAGGTACTAAAGTGCTCATATGTTCTAATATTTTATTTGTCATAAGTTGATTCGTTTTACTTATACAACTTGAGATTACTTTTTGCTAACTTTTTTTGTTTTTTTGACAGGCGACTTTGTTTTTGAGGTTTTTGTTTTAGTTTTGTTCATTGAAGTTTTTTTAGCCTCAACCTTCTTTTCTGTTTTTTCTTTGCCATCATTTGAATGACTATATTCTTGCATTTGAGATTGTTTTAAAATTTTTTCTGCTTCTTCTTTTGAAACTTCTTTCTTGTTTGGTTTTGCTTTTTCTTTTATCAATTTTAAAATTTTTTCTTCGTAGACTGTGCCTCTCAAGCTAGATAATGCTGAAGGATTTTTTTGATAAAAATCCATGACCATTTTTTCTTGACCTGGCATCATTCTAATTTGTTTTTGAACTTCAGCTTGTAGTTCCTGTTCTGTTACCTTGATTTGATTTTGCTCACCAAATTCATTTAAAACTAATCCAACTTTAATTCTTTTTTTCGCTATTTCTTCAAAATTTTTCCTACTTTTTTTTGCATCTTCTTCGGACATTCCTTGAGAGAGTATCTTTATTTCTTCATCAATTAAATTTTCTGGAATATCTTTTATATTAAATTTTTCTATCTCTTTTAAAATTTGATTTTTAGAGAAACGCTCAAGAGAATTTTTATATTCATCGTTTATTTGTTTTGAAATTAAAGATTTTAGGTCTTTCAAATCTTTTGCACCAAAATTTTTTGCAAATTCATCATCGATTTTTACTGGTTCAGGATTTTTTAATATAGTTATTTTGCATTTAAATTTTGCTTTTTTATTTATTAATTCTTTTTCAGGAAAGTTTTCAGGCAAAGTGGCTTCAATAGTTTTTTCATCACCTACTTTGACACCCATTAGTTGTTTATCAAAACCTTTTAAAAATAAATCTTTACCCAAAGTTAATTGTGTATTTTTACCCTCACCACCTTTAAATGGCTTGTCATCAATAGTGGCATTATAATCAAAGGCTACCAAATCACCTTCTTTTGCAATTGTATCTTTTGGAGCTTCTTTAAAGTTTGGTTGATTTTTTGCTATCTCTTTTATTCTTTTATTTGCCTCAGCCTCATCTATTTTTACTAAATACTCATCAAACTTAATATTTTCTATTGGTTTTACTTCAACCTTTGGAAGCTCTGTTACTGAAATAATATATTCAAGATCTTTATCTTCTCCGTATGTTTTTAGATCTAGCTTAGGTTGACCCGCTGGTTTGATATTATTTTCTTGCAATGCTTTGGTTGAAGAGTCTTTAATAACCTTATCTAAGACTTCACCAAAAACTGCTTTTCCAAATTGTCTTTTTAAAATTTCCTTTGGTACTTTTCCAGGTCTAAAACCTTTAAGGTTTACAGTTCCTTTAATTTCTTCATACTTTTGATCCATATGAGTGCTCATAGTTTTTTTATCTATGAATACTTTTAAATTTTTATTTAGACCTTTTTTGTTTTCTACTGTTACTTTCATCTTTTATACTTTTTTTTAACTTGGTAGCCGCGTTAGTCTCATAGACTAACGTGTCTAACTATTACAAAATTTGCACATTTTGTGTTGATACGATCATTGATACGATTTTGATACGATCTTATCACTTGTGCAAAATTAGTTTAAAAAAAAACTAATAATATGGTAGGGCGAAAAGGACTCGAACCTTCACAGATTGCTCTATCGGTTCCTAAGACCGACGCGTCTACCAATTCCGCCATCGCCCCGCAAATCTTGAAGTTTTATATATTATTGAAACTATTTGTCCAACGACATTTGTTGTAAAATTTATAATTTTTCCATTATAATGAATATTATGATTGTTTCACCTTGTATAAGTATTTGTAAAACTGATCCTAAAACTGGATATTGTTATGGTTGTGGCAGAAATAACGAGGAGAAAAAAGTTTGGAAACAACAGGATACTTCAGATCAATGGAAAATAGATAATCTAAAAACAATTAAAGCTAGATTGTCTGGATGGCAATTAGAAAGTTTTGAGGAGTCCTATACATATAAAATTGAAAATGGTATTTCTCTTTTTAAAAAAAGTTTAAAAAATGAGTAGAACTACAATAGTGTCAATTATTTACATAATAGGCCTTATCTTTGGAGCTGTATTTCTTAAAATATGGAGTGCAGACACCAATGTATATAAAGGTCTTTTAGGACTTGGCTGGACAGCTATATTTTTAATAAGTTTATTTTTAGCTGACAAACATGAAAAAAGTTAAATATTTTATCATTTTTTTATTACTCATTTTACCCATACAAAGTGTAAAATCTGAGATCATAGTAATGAGTGCTTGTGACGACAAACAAGATGAGTTTTTAAAAAATGAGTACATACTTAATTTAAATCAATTAATCATGATCAGAAACTATGTGTACAAAGAAAAAACTTATCAAAAATACAGATTAACAGATCTCAGTGTAAAAAAATCTAACTCATATGTAAGAAATATTTACGAGGAAAATGGAAAAATTTTAACTCACAAACATGGATATCCACAATTTTATACTCAAATACTTTTTGAAAAAGGCAAACAAGAAGTTTATATGAAAACTGTTTTAAATGATGAAGAGGGAATTTCTAAAATTTCTTCATGTGAAAAAGTGGAAAAATTTGATAGTGAAAGTTAATTTTTTTTACCTTTTTTTTTAAAGATTCTTTTTTTTTGACCAAATCGACTTTGAGTAATGTTACTTCTGTGTCTTGCATAAGCTTGTTTTTGTGCTTGTTTCATTGCTCTCTTTGAGGACATAATCTTTAATAATCAATTTCTATACTATTCAACTTTTGAAAATTTTTATCAGCAATCACAATTTCTCCTGAACTTGGTGCATAATTAAGAGCTTCTGATATTACTACATAATGAGTGACTAACACTAAATTTTTATCACCATTCCAACTTTTTACATAATCTTTAAGCTTTTTCATTTGCATTTTTCTATTTTTTGCAAATTTTGCGCTGTAAAAAGAATTGAGAAAATTTTCTGTTTGATAATTTTCAAAAGCAATCAAAGCCGTTTCTTTACACCTGCACCATTCACTTGAAATTACTAATTTAATAGGAATATTATTTTCTTTAAAAAAATTTCCAATTTTTTTTGACTGTAATCTTCCTGATTGACTCAAATTTCTTTGCGTCTCACAATTATTGATATCAAAGTTTTCTGGATCACCATTACCTGGGGCATAAGCATGTCTGATAAAAATTAAATTACCCCCTTTTTCAAGATTGTTTATAATTTCTTTTTTGGTATCTGCATTTATTTCAATTGTTAAAGTGAGAAATATTATTATTATAACCTTAATTAATTTCATCAATGAGCATTAAATTCAAAAAATTAAATAACACAATAATTAAATGTAAAAAATGCCCACGTTTATTTAATTTCATAAAAAAAATTTCATTAGAAAAACGGAAACAAAACATAAATGAAAAGTATTGGGGAAAGCCTGTTACTGGTTTTGGTGACGTCAATGCAAAATTAATGATTATAGGTTTGGCTCCTGCAGCCCATGGTGGAACTAGAACAGGAAGAGCTTTTACTGGAGATAAATCAGGAGATTTTTTGTTTAAAAGTCTCCATAAGGTAAATATATCAAATCAAAATTTTTCAGAAAATAAAAATGATGGTTTAAGATTAAAATCTACTTATATTACTAATATACTCAAATGTGTTCCTCCAGGAGATAAACCTAAAAATAATGAATTAATCAAATGTTCAAATTATTTTACTAGTGAATTAGAACAATTAAAAAAACTTAGAGTAATTGTAGCATTAGGTAAAGTTGCTTTTGATAATTGTCTTAAAATCTACAAAAAGAAATTTAATATGAATAAAAAATATGAATTTAAACACGGAAAAAAATATTTATTACCTGATAAAAGAATATTAATTGCTTGTTATCATCCAAGTCCTAGAAATGTTAATACAAAAGTTATAACACCTTTAATGATTAACAGTTTGTTTAAAAAAGCAAAAAAATTTTCTACACTTTAATTGTGTCACAAAAGTAGGGTTTAAATTTTGAATATATATCTTCAGGAATTTTAACTGGCTTACCATCTTTATTTATAAAAACTAAATGAACTTGTGCTTCAACTATAATATCTTCACCTTTTGTAATAATTTGGTTCATAAAAAAAGAGGTTTTAGTTATAGATTTGACAAAAGATCTAATTGTTAATTCATCCTCTAAAAAGGCTGATTTTTTATACTCGATGTTACAAGACTTGACGATTATTAATGAACCAAATTGTTCTTGAACTTTCTTATTACTAAAACCTATTGAAAATAGAGCCTCTGTTCTTGCTCTTTCTAAATATTTTAAATAATTTGCATAATAAACCACTCCACCAGAATCTGTATCTTCATAATAGACTTTTAATTTGTGAAAAAAATTTTCATGCATAGAAAAATTATATCAAATAATTATCTAATTTGCCGAAAAATAGATATTTTGAAAATAAGCTATAGCTTTCATTTTAGAATTATCAGTATCAGACATTATAGCTAACCCATCTAATTCATTAACATCTAAATCGTGGAATTTTTTAAAATCTTCTTTAACATTTGCTTTGACAGTAACCCACTGATTGAGATTATTTTTAGTAGTAGATAAAACATTATCTATAGACTTTTTGGTATAAGGGCTTGGTGAACTAAATCCAATTTCATTATTACTTGAGAAAACATAGTTTATTGCCCTATTAGAAAGTGGTGTTGCACCAGTCTTTTTTACAGCAAATACTCTAGCTGCAAAATCATGTCCTTTTTTTGTATTTTCTTTTATCCCAGATAAATCTTTTTCAACTTTCCATGTAATATTAATATAAGGTGTCTTATTAAGGTCAATTTTCACTTCTTTTCCTAAACCAGAGGCAGCATTATCAGCAACTGATTTTAAAAAATTGCCATTTTCATTAGATCCAACTGAGTAATTTGTCTTATTGTCCGCACCCCTCACCTTTCTGACCTCAAGCTGTGAAAGTTCAGCTTCGGTAAATTCAAATACTTTTATTTCACTAGCTACACCAATCTCAGTAAATAAAAAGAGGCTGATTAAAAGTTTTAAAATTATTTTCATAAGTTTTTAAAAAAAATTGTTAATACATTATTTTGACAAAATTTAAACAATCAAAAATCAATTTCTATTCGTATATATTAATTATGAAGACAATTTCCATTTTTATTTTATTAATTTACTGGTCAATAATGATTTTTGCTCCAGTGATGTCAAAAGATGTAAAATTTGGCAGGGCCAAACTTAATCAAACAAAGATAGTAGAAATAAAACCAAGAAGTTAATAGGTAGAACGACCTCCACTGATATCAAAAACGGCTGCAGTTGAGAATGTATTCTCCTCTGAAGATAACCAACAGACTAAAGAGGTAAATTCTTCGACCTCAAGAAATCGTCCTCTTGGCACTTTTGATAACATTCTTTGGACGTGTTCTTTGGTCATTTGGTCCAAAATTCTTGTTTTAGCACCTGCGGGGGTAACAGCATTTACTGCTATATTCTTATCCGCAAGCTCTTTACCTAATGATTTCGTTAGTCCAATTGCTCCGGCTTTTCCAACGCTATAAGCACTAGCGTTTGCATTGCCATCCTTACCTGCTACTGAGGCAACATTAACTATCCTGCCATAATTATTTTTGATCATATTCGGCACAATTGTTCGACAACAATTAAAAGTGCCCATTAAATTTATATCAACAACCTTTTTCCACATCTCAATTTCATATTCCCATAAAGTTGCTGTTGGACCAGTAATCCCAGCATTATTAACCAATATATCAATATTTTTGTGCTTGGTGATTTCTTGGACACATTCTTCAACTTTTGAGTAATTTGAAATATCAACAATATTAAAACTTAGATTTGGGCTTTTAATATCTTCAATTGCTTTTTCGACCATTTTCAGATCATTGTCCCAGATAATTACACTCGCACCTGACCTTATGAATCTTTTTGTGATGTCTAAACCAAAGCCTTGTGCGCCTCCGGTAACAATTGCAGTTCTGTCTTTAAAATCAAAAGAAATTTTATCCATAAAACTACTCTCTAGCTAAGAGGTAATAAACAAAAGCTGTTACAAAAGCACCAATAATCCATGAGTAAGATTGTAAAAACATAAAATTTGTGTTCCAAATTGTTGAAGCAGAAAAAATAAATCCTAATATTAAAGAATAAACTCCTTTAAGGTGCCATCCTCCTGAATAATAATAAGTTCCACTAGTTTCGAGTGAGTATATATCTTTGTTTTCTAATTTTCCTTTTTTAACCATGTAAAAATCAGCAATCATTAAACCAAATAGAGGACCAAAAAAAGCACCGATCGTATCTATATAAGATAAGACCCCAACCTGGCTTAAAAAAGTTAACCAAAAAACTCCTATAATAAATCCAAAAATAGCAATTACATAACTAGCGCTTTTTAAAGAAAAAGATGAGGGGTCAAAATTAATTAATGTATATTGAGAGGGAACAAAGTTTGCTATCAAATTTGTTGATGCAGAAGCAATAATAATAAAAATCAAGGCTAAAGAAACCAAAAGAATATTATCTAATTTTCCAATTATATCTGTTGGGTTAGTTAAAATCATCTCTACATTTTGCTCATTTAAATTTTGAAATGCATCAGCACCTGTAACAATAAATAACGCAAAAAATGAAAAAATTATTAGATTTAAAATTAAGCTTAAATTACCTTTTTTAAGCTCTTGTTCATTTTTAACGTATCTAGAAAAATCACCAAATGATAAAATTATAATTGAAAAAAAGGTAAATGTAGTCCCTGCAACTGTAATTATTGGACCAACGTTATTTGGATTAAAGATATTTTGAAAATCTAAAACATTTATAAAAGATTGAGCAGTCAATTTTACATCGGATAATAAAACAATAAAGAAAAACATTATCATTGCGGCATAAATCGTTAATGCAGAAAACTTTATTAATTTTTTGTTATAATTCATGCCAACACTAAATAAGTAAGTTTGCAGCATAATTGAAATCAATATAGCAGCCCAATCGATAATGTTTAATCCTATGAAAAAAACTAATAAAATTTCTTTTTGTAAAATTGAATTATCTACTGAGTACATTAAAACCCGAATTAAGAAACCAATCGCCTTTGATAAAAAGTATGTTTGGATACCAAACATAAATATTCCAACAATACTTCTCAACAACCCAAAAAATTGGGCGCCTCTAAATCCTAATGACGATCTTAATAAGACAACAAATGGTAATCCAAATTTCTGGGATGGTTTTCCAATTAAGTTACAAAATATATAAACAAAAAAAGTTCCTAAAATTGTTCCAAAAAGAACTACTGCAGTATTTAAATTATAAATTAAGTACAAAGATGCAATTAGTGAAAATCCAATAACACTTTGAATATTAACCCCCCAAAAACAAAACAAATCTTTCCAATCCCAAGTTTTACTGTTAGGGTTAACAGTTACTAAATCCCAGTTTATGAGAGTTTTTTTTGTTTTTTGCTGACTCACTTAGACAATATAAAACTTTAATATTCTACTGTCCATATAAGAGAGTTGGTAACCAAAGTGCAATTTTCGGAAATATAATGATCAAAACTAATCCTGTTACTTGAAGGACCATAAACTGCATCATTCCATAGTAAATATCTTTTAAATCCCATTCAGGGACAACTCCTTTTAAAAAATAAGCTGAGAGTGCTACTGGAGGTGAGAGCCAGGCGGTCTGTAAATTAACAGCAACTAAAATTGCAAACCAAGTTAAATTAAATCCTAATGCCTCTACCAATGGTAAAATTATTGGAATAATAATCATTACAATCGGTACCCATTCTAATGGCCAACCTAATAAAAAGATCATCACCATTATCATTGCTAAAATTAAATATTTGTTCATCTCTAAGCCTAATAAAAATTCAGTTAATAAAGTTGGAGTTCCTAATCTTGCAAAAACTGCACCAAAAAAATTTGATGCTGCAACTAAAACCATTATTAAAGCAGTAATCTCTAATGTTTTCACTAATGCTTCTTGAAGTTTTGAAAGAGTTAATTTTTTATAAGCTAATGAGAGTAATAAAGCACCCATAGCTCCACAACCTGCTGCTTCTGTTGGAGTTGCAAATCCAAATAAAATACTGCCTAATGCAGCAAATACTAAAGCTGCCGGAGGAACTAAACCTAAGAAAAATTCTATCCATACTTCTTTCATGCTGGCAGCTCTCATGTCATCAGGTAAAACGGGTCCAAGTTTTGGATTAATCATACATCTGATTGTTGTGTAAGCGGCATACAAACTTGCAAGAAGAATTCCTGGTAAGATTGCAGCTGCAAACAAATCAATAACTGGAATTTCCATAATAGGTCCCATTACAACAAGCATAATGCTTGGTGGAATTAAAATTCCTAAAGTACCACCCGCAGTAATAGTGCCAGCAGCAAGTTTTACATCATAACCTGATCTGTTCATTGACTTCGCAGCCATAATTCCAAGAATTGTCACTGATGCACCAACAATTCCTGTTGCTGCCGCGAATATAACTGAAACGAATAAAACTGCGTAATATAAAGAACCCTTAACTTTTGCTAGCATCATTTGAAATGCTGAAAACAATCTCTCCATTAATCCAGCTTGTTCCATCATAATACCCATAAAAACAAAGAGCGGGACGGCGGCGAGAGTTTGTTCGGTCATGACCATTGAAAATTGAAGGGTCATTAAATAAAAAACTAATTTTCCAAACCCAAGATAGCCAAATACAAAACCTAGAAATATTAAAGTAAATGAAATGGGAAACCCGATAAATATTGCAAATAGCATCACGCCAACTAAAATAAAACCTAAAATAGCTGGATCAATGAATTCTGCTATCATTTTTTCTCTCCCGGCCACTCACCTTTTTTAGCTGCCCAATAACTTTTTAGTAATTCTGAAAAACCTTGAATTAATAAAAAAATAATTCCAAGTAACAAACACGTTTTAATAGGCCACATATAGGGCATCCAAGTAGTATCCATCCCTCGTTCACCCCTTCTAATTGACTCTTCAACAAAACCTATAGTCATATAAAGAAAAACAATTAGTCCTGGAAAATAAAATAAAAGATATAACCAAAAATCAATAAGACCTTGTGTTTTAGTTTTAAAATTTCTGTATAAAAAATCTGCTCTTATATGCACTCCTCTAGAAAGAGCATACCCTGCACCAAGCATAAATAATGCGCCATAAAGAAAACGGCTTATGTCGTAAGCCCAAATTGTTGGTGCTAAAAATAATTTTCTTGCAAGAACTTCATAAGTCATTGCAAAAATGAGTGGCATCAGTATCCAACAAACAATACTACCAATCCACTTACTAAATTTATCAATATTAACAATAGATTTAGCCATCCATGATGGCATATCAGTTGGCATTTTACCTGATCCACCTCGCCTTTCGGCAATCATTTCATCAGAGATATCTAGTTTACCAGGTTCGTCTGCCATAAAATTTTAGTTAAAAAAATTAGAGCGGACTTTAAAAGTCCGCTCTAAAAATCAAGATTGATTACTGATTACTTTAATGTTGCTGCGTGAGCCATTCCTAGCTTCGCATTAGACATTTGAGCACCACTCCAATAAGGAACTGCTATATCAGCAAACTCTTTCATAGAGTCGTATACCTTTTTAAAAAATGCGTTTTGTTCAGCATTTTTATTCAAAGAAGCTAAAGCAGCAGCCATATATTCCGTGAAATAATCTGAAGGTGTATCTTCTAGTTTTACTCCATGTTTAGTAGTAAGCTCTCTTAAAGCTTTACCATTCTCATAGATTCTGTAACTTAAAGATTTTGCTAATGAAGCATTAGCAGCTACTTCAAGTGACTTTTTCTCATGAGCACTCATAGCATTGTATGTTTTTCCAGTAATATAAAAGTCAGCATTTACGACTACTTGGTGTAAACCTTGTAAGTAATAATGCTTTAATACTTTTTGGAAACCAAATGTTAAGTCTGGTTTTGGACAACACCACTCAGCAGCATCGATAGTTCCTGCTTCAAGAGCTGGAAGAATATCTCCACCACCCATTGCAACAGATGCTATACCAATGTCTTTATAAGTTTGTCCTGGAATTCCTGGAGGAGTTCTAAACTTATATTTTCTAAAGTCAGCCATATCTTTAATTGGTTTTGGAAACCAACCTAAAGCTTCTGGGCCAACTGGTTGAATCATAAATCCTTTAATATCTCTTCCCATTTCTTTCCAAAGTTGGTCGTATAACTCTTTACCACCACCATATTGGAACCATGATAGGAATGCGATATTGTCGATACCTACTCCACCACCAGCTACTGGCGAACCAAATAACATTGCAGCAGGGTGATCACCTGACCAATAGTGAGTCCATGCGAAACCACAATCAATCAAACCTTTATCAACAGCATCTAGAGTTTCTTTAACTCCTACAACTGCACCAGCTGGCAATATTTCAAATTTTAATGATCCACTCGTTAATTCAGTTACTGTGTCAGTAAAGTCCTTTAACATTTTAACTTCATCAGCTTTGGTGTTAAGAACAGTTTGACACTTTAATGTTTTTGCAGCGTTTGCACTTGATGTAAAACCAAGCACTAAAATTGTTGCAAATAACATTGAAATGATTTTTTTCATTATTATTCCTCTCTATAGTTAATTATAAGTGGTTTATACAATCAGAAAAACAAACCCTGCACAAGTGACAATTGATAAATATAAGTGTAAAAGCATTAAAAAACTTAAACTAAAAAACGATTCAACTATTGATGGAAAATTTTGATTACATAATTATTGGAGCAGGATCTTCAGGATGTGTTCTGGCAAACCGACTTTCTGAAAATCCAAATAACAAAGTCGTATTAATTGAAGCTGGTGGAAAAGATAATTATCCATGGATACATATTCCTGTTGGATATTTTAAAACGATGCACAATCCCTCTGTTGATTGGTGTTATAAAACCGAGCCTGATGCTTCAATGAACAATAGATCAATCCGTTATCCAAGAGGCAAAACTTTAGGCGGTAGCTCTTCTATCAACGGACTACTTTATATTAGAGGACAAAGCAGAGATTATGATATTTGGCGACAATTAGGAAATACTGGTTGGGGTTGGGATGATGTTCTGCCATATTTTATAAAGGCAGAAAACCAAGAGAGAGGTAAAGATGAATTTCATGGTATTGGAGGGCCTCTATCAGTTTCTGATCAAAGAATTCAATTACCATTATTGAATGAATTTCAAAATGCCGCTGAAGAGTTTGGCATCCCCAAAACGAAAGATTTTAATACAGGCGATAATCATGGATGTGGTTATTTTCAAGTTACTGAAAAAGATGGCTTTAGATGCAGTACTGCAGTTGGATATTTAAACCCAATAAAAAATAGACAAAATTTAAAAACGATAACTAATGCCCATGTAAAAAAAATTAATTTTAAAAGCAAAACTGCAATAGGAATTGAATATTGGCAAGGTGATGAGCTTAAAAAACTAACTTGTAATAAAGAAATAATTTTATCATCTGGTTCGATAGGTTCTCCTCAGATATTGCAAACTTCTGGAATAGGAAATTCTAAAAAATTAAAAAATTTAGGTATAGATGTTGTGCAAGAATTAAAAGGTGTTGGTGAAAATCTACAGGATCACTTGATGTTTAGACCTATATATAAAATTCAAGGACTTAACTCGCTAAATAAAAAGGTTAATAGTTTATTTGGAAAACTAATGATTGGTCTGGAATATATTTTTAATCGAAGTGGACCAATGACCATGGGAGCAAGCCAAATGTGTATGTTTGCTAAAAGTGACCCCTCATTAGAATTACCAGATCTACAATGGCACGTCCAACCAATGAGTATGGACACTTTAGGAGCAACTAAAAATCATGATTTTCATGCTTTTACACCCACTGTTTCAAATATTAGACCTACAAGTAGAGGTCATGTCAGTATTGTAGATAAAGACTCTAGAACATATGCAAAAATAAAAATGAATTATCTTTCAACCGATCACGACCGAATGATTGCAGCTAGAGGATTAAAACTTACGAGAAAAATTGTAATGGAGTCTGAAACATTTAAAAAATATAAACCTGAGGAATATAGACCAGGTATTGACATTAATGATGATGAGGAACTTGTAAAAGCAGGTTCAGATTTTGCACAAACAATTTTTCATCCAGTTGGCACATGTAAAATGGGTCAAGATGATATGGCTGTAGTTGATGAAAAACTAAAAGTAAAAGGAATTGAAAATTTAAGAGTAATTGATGCATCTATAATGCCAAACATTACATCAGGTAATACTAATGCACCTACAATAATGATTGCAGAAAAAGGTGCAGATATGATACTTACCGATTGATGTTTGCTGAATTATTTACACCAGAACAATTAACTATATTAACTCAAATTATTTTAATCGATTTAGTCCTTGCAGGAGACAATGCAATAATAATTGGTATGGTTGCATCAAAATTTCCTTTAGAGCAAAGAAGAAAAATTATTATTTTTGGAATTGGTGGTGCGGTATTTTTAAGAATTATTTTAACTTTACTGACTGCATATTTACTTCAAATAACAGGACTAAGGCTTTTTGGAGGTTTGCTTCTTCTTTATATTGTCTACAAATTGTATGTGGATGTCATTGAAGGTTCTGAAAATCATGATGATATAAAAGTTGATAATTCAAGTTTTTTCAAAGCGATTTGGACAATCCTTTTAGCAGATTTTACAATGAGCTTAGATAATGTTTTAGGAGTTGCAGGGGCAGCAGGAGATCATTATGGATTATTAGTATTTGGTTTGGTTTTATCAATTGCCTTAATGGCATTTGCGGCAACTTTAATATCAAATTGGATTAAGAAGTATAAATGGATTGCTTGGGCAGGTTTGATTGCAATATTAATTGTTGCTATTGAATTGATTTACACAGATATTAAAATATTGTTTTTATAATGTATTTAAAAAATTATAACTTAAAGAATAAAACGGCTGTTGTCACTGGTGCTGGCAAAGGGCTTGGAAGAGCTTGTGCAATAGCACTTGCAGAAGCTGGAGCAAATTTAATTATAATTAGTAGAACTAAAAAAGATCTAGATGAAGTTTCAAAAAAGATTAAAAAATTAAAGTCAAAGTGTAAATCTTATGTATGTGACATCACAAATTATAATGAAATTAGAAGCATTATTAATAAACAACCAAAAATAGATGTATTGATTAATAATGCTGGCAATAATATTCCAGAGCATTTCACAAAAGTGAAGACTAAAAACATGGAATATCTTGTAAAGATTAACACGATAGCAACTTTTAACCTTGCTCAGCTATGTGCTCTTAAAATGATAAAATCAAAAAACAGAAAAAAAATTGGTGGTTCAATTGTCAACATGTCATCACAAATGGGTCATGTTGGGGGTCCTATTCGAAGTGTATACAACATGACAAAATTTGGTTTAGAGGGATTAACAAAAGGTATGTCTATCGATCTTGCAAAATACAACATACGAGTAAATACAGTTTGTCCTACATTTGTAGTTACTCCAATGACAAAAAAATTTCTTAAAAGTAAAAAATTTAAAAAAGAAGTATTAGGAAATATTCCATTAGGAAAATTTGCTGAACTTTCTGATGTTTCAAGTGCAGCTGTTTTTCTTGCCTCTGATGCTGCAGCAATGATTACAGGAACCTCATTATTGGTTGATGGTGGATGGACTGCAAGATAGTAACTAAATTATTACTTTTAATTTTTTTTTTTATACCTACAAATTTAGTAGCAATAGAATTTACAGGACAATTTCTACAAGGGCACTTTATTATTGGGCAGACTGATCCAACAGCAAAAATTATAATAGACAAAAAACAAGTTAAAGTATCAGAGGATGGCTTTTTTGTTTTTGGTCTAGATAGAGATCGAAAATTTGATTTAACAATTACAAAAATTATTGATGGAAAAAAAGATAAAATAATAAAGAAAGTTCTTAAAAGAAAATATAATATTCAAAGAATAGATGGTTTGGAAGAAAGTAAAGTCACGCCTCCAGAGTCTGTTTACAAAAGAATAAAAGAAGAAAATAATAAAATAGGTGAAGCAAGAGCAATTAACTCAGATTTACCTTTTTTCAAAAATCAATTTATTATGCCAGTTGAAGGTATTATTAGTGGTGTCTATGGAAGCCAGAGAATTTTAAATGGTAAACCGAAATGGCCTCACTATGGAATTGATATTGCTGCTAAACAAGGAACTTTGATCAAGTCATCTGGATCAGGTATTGTTACTATGGCAGAAGATGATCTTTATTATACTGGTGGAACAATAATTATGGATCATGGTCATGGCATCTCAACTATTTATTCACATCTTGAGAATGTAATGGTTTCTGTTGGAGATAAAATAAATCAAGGAGATATAATTGGTACTGTTGGTTCAACTGGAAGATCAACTGGTCCGCATCTCGATTTTAGAGTTAATTGGTTTCAGACTAGACTAGACCCTATGTCGGTAATAAATTAATATTTATGGAAGAAAAAATAAAACATAGAATTCAAACTTATTCAGAGTCTAAAAATTCTTTTTTTTACAGACTCATAAAGAAAATCATATTAAATGCGCGTGAGAATTTTTTTTATCATTTCATACATTTTACAGAATATAATGATAATCAATCTTTATTAGATATAGGAACAACTCCTTCACTTGATAGTGAACAAAACGTTATATTAGAGAAAACCAAAAATAACAAAAACATTACATGCTTTTCAGATCAGGATTGTAGCATCTTAGGAAAAAAATATTCAAATATTAAAGATTTTATAATTGGAGACGGCACAAACACTGATTTAAAAGATATGTCATTTGATATTGTACATTCAAATGCAACTTTAGAACACGTTGGTTCATACAATAATCAAATTGCTTTTGTCAAAGAAGCTTGGAGAGTATCTAAAAATCATGTTTTTATTCAAACTCCGAACAGATTTTATCCAATAGATTTTCATACCAACTTACCACTTATTCACTGGTTGCCTAAAAAAATTCATAGGAAAATATTGAAATTTATTGGATTAAATTTTTATTCAACTGAGGAAAATTTAAACTTATTATCTGAAAGCAATTTAATTGATATTTGTAAAAAATTAGATATTAAAAAATTCAAAATAATTAAACATAAACTTTTTTTTATGACTTCAAATTTAATATTGGTAATTACAAAATCCTCATAAGTTTATGCAAACATTAATTCTATTAACTCTAGTAATCGTGATTGGATGGATATTATTTAGACCTATTACAAAAAAAGAATTAGATAGATATAATGATAAAGACTGGCCAGATATGGATTTACATTAAGAATTTAGAGAAGGCTGTTTCTTCATATCTTCTTTTTTAATACCAGCTACTCTTACTGGTTTTTTCATCGCATCTCTTCTAAAAGGTTCACCTAATTCTTGATTTAAAATAACCTCTATAAATGTTGTGATACCTTTCTTTTGATCTTCACAAGATTGTTTAATGGCAGCCGTGGTCTCTTCCATAGTTTTAACTGTAACACCTTTTAAACCACAAGCATCTGCTACTTTTGCAAAACTTAATTCTGGATCGAGTTCTGTTCCAACAAAATTATTATCAAACCAAAGAGTCGTATTTCTTTTTTCAGCGCCCCACTGGTAGTTTCTAAAAATTACCATTGTAATTGCAGGCCACTCCTCTCGTGCACAAGAACTCATTTCGTTCATACTTATTCCAAATGCTCCATCTCCTGCAAAACCAATTACAGGTGTGTCTGGACAACCGATTTTAGCACCTAGTATTGATGGAAAACCATAACCACAAGGACCAAATAAACCTGGGGCTAAATATTTTCTTGGCTTTTCAAATGTTGGATAGGCATTTCCAATTGCGCAGTTATTTCCAATATCACTTGATATAATTACATCCTCAGGCATACCAGCTTGAATAGCTCTCCAAGCTTGTCTTGGTGACATTCTATCTGCGTCTCTTTCTCTAGCTTCTTTATTCCAAACTGTTCCCTCATCATCATCTTCATGATCTAAACTTGATAATTTTTGTAACCATGCTGATTTTGTTTGGTGAATTAAATCTTTTCTTTTTTGTCTATCCGTATCGCCTGCATTTGATGATAATTTTTCTAATATTTGTGTTGCAACTAATTTTGCATCACCACTTATTCCAACTGTAACTTTTTTAGTTAATCCAATTCTATCTGGATTCATATCAACTTGAATTATACTTGCTTTTTTTGGCCAATAATCAATTCCATAACCTGGTAGAGTTGAAAAAGGATTTAATCTTGTTCCTAAAGCTAAAACGACATCAGCTTTAGAAATTAATTCCATCGCAGCTTTTGATCCATTGTATCCTAATGGCCCAACTGCTAAAGGATGACTTCCTGGAAAACTATCATTGTGTTGATATCCTGAGCAAACAGGTGCATCAAGTTTTTCAGCAAGTTTTTTAGTTTCCTCAATTGCACCACCAATAACCACACCTGCTCCAGATAAAATAACTGGAAATTTTGCTTTAGATAATAAATCTGCTGCCTTAGCAATTGCTTCAGCACCTCCACCTTGTCTTTCTAATCTAACGATTGGAGGAAGGTCTATATCAATCACTTGACACCAATAATCTCTTGGAACGTTTATTTGTGCTGGTGCTGAACCTCTTATAGCTTTTTCTATTACTCTGTTTAAAACTTCAGCCATTCTCGAAGGATCTCTTACCTCTTCTTGATAACAAACCATATCTTTAAATAAATTCATTTGTTCTACTTCTTGAAAACCACCTTGCCCCATAGTTTTATTTGCAGCTTGTGGGGTTACTAATAATAAAGGTGTGTGATTCCAATAAGCAGTTTTAATTGGTGTTACTAATCCAGTTATACCTGGACCATTTTGTGCAATAACCATTGACATTTTTCCTGTAGCTCTTGTGTAACCATCTGCAATCAAACCACCATTTGTTTCATGTGCCACATCCCAAAAGGTAATTCCTGCATCTGGGAAAATATCAGATATAGGCATGAACGCTGAACCAATAATTCCAAAAGAGTGTTCGATACCATGCATTTGTAAAACTTTTACAAAAGCTTCTTCTGTTGTCATTTTAGTCATTTGTAGAACCTTTCTAAATTACTTTAGAACAATTTTTTTAAAAATTAATTGTTAATTTTTGCGATTAATATATAAGATTTTAGAAAATTCAAACAAACAAATCGACACTATATAAATGTCAACAGATATTATAATTCACGACAAAAAAGACAATGTTGGTGTAGTTGTGATAGAAAAAATAACTCCAAAACAAGATTGTAAATGCTGGATAATGGAGAACGACAGCTCAGTTAACATTCAATCAGCAGATGAAATCCCTCTAGGCCATAAAATTGCAATGATTGATTTAAAAGAGGGAGATACAATTTTAAAATATGGTCACGATATAGGTAAAGTAGTCAAAGCAATTAAAAAAGGTCAACATGTGCACGTTCATAACGTCAAAACAAAAAAGTGGTAATTAGATGGAAATTCCAAAAAGTTTTTTAGGTTATAAAAGAGAAAATGGCAGAGCAGGAACAAGAAATCATGTAATCATTTTACCTGTTGATGATATTTCAAACGCATGTGCTGAAGCAGTTGCAAATAATATTAAAGGAACAATAGCTCTTCCCCATTCTTATGGAAGATTACAATTTGGAGCGGATTTAGAATTACATTTTAGAACAATGATTGGAACCGGTAGTAACCCGAATGTTGCAGCGGTAATTGTGATTGGTATTGAGCCTAAATGGACTAAGAGAATTGTCGATGGAATTGCAAAAACTGGAAAACCAGTTGAGGGTTTCCATATTGAACGTACCGGCGATATTGGAACTGTAATGAAAGCCTCAAAAAAAGCTCAAGAATTTGTTATGTGGGCTTCTGAAAAACAGAGAGAGGAATGTCCTATAAGTGATTTATGGATTTCAGTAAAATGTGGCGAGTCTGATACCACGTCTGGTTTAGCTTCCAATCCAACTGTTGGAAATTTAATGGATAAACTTGAACCACTTGGAGTTCATTTGTGTTTTGGGGAAACATCAGAACTTACAGGAGCAGAAAAAGTTTGTGCTACAAGAGGTGCCACAAAAGAGGCTTCAGATAAATTTATGAAGACTTGGAGCGCCTATAACGATTTTATTTTAAAAGAAGCAACTGATGACCTTTCTGAAAGTCAGCCAACTGCTGGTAATATAGCGGGTGGTTTAACAACTATTGAAGAAAAAGCTTTTGGAAATTTTCAAAAAATAGGAAATTGTAAATTTGTTGATGTTTTAGAACCGGCTGAGGAACCAAAAAAAGGAAAAGGTTTATACTTTATGGATACGTCATCTGCTGCAGCAGAATGTGTAACGCTACAAGCAGCTGCAGGATTTAATATTCATTTATTCCCTACTGGTCAGGGTAATATTGTTGGTAACCCAATTGAACCAGTTATAAAATTAACTGCAAATCCATTAACAGTTAAATCTATGGGAGAACATATTGATTGTGATGTTTCAAAAATTCTCTCGAGAGAAATGAATTTGTCTGAAGCTGGAGATGAATTAATTAAGACTACTTTAAAAGTTGCAAATGGTAGACTTACTTGTGCTGAGGCTTTAGGTCATAGAGAATTTGTTATGACCAAATTATACCGGAGTGCTTAAAATTTTTACTTAGCTGGTTTGCTAAAGTGCTTTTTTTTTAAATCAGATAAAAATCTTCGAATAAATGCTGCAGCAACACCTAACGCTATAGCAAAAAATATAGAAAATAAACTATACACGATTGGCATGTCTTTAGAAAATTTTTGAACTAAAACTGATAATGGTGTTAAATCCTTTTCCGCAACCTTAGTGATGCCATTCATAGTATGATCAACAAAAAAAGTATCATACGCGATTGCAATTCCAACAATTAATAATAAAACTGCTAATAATGCTTTAAGTCCAGAACTTTCAATTGACTGACCAATTTTTTGACCTGTTTGTACTCCAATTATCGAACCAATAACTAACATTAAAACTAAAATCAAATCTATGGATCCATAATTGAATGCATGTAAAAATGTTACGATGACACTTACAAAAATAGTTACAAATAAAGAAGTTCCTGGAACTAATTTTGTGGGCATCCCTATAATATAAATCATGGCAGGTACTAATATAAAAGCTCCCCCAATACCCATAATTGCTGCAATAAAACCTACGAATAAACCAATGATAATTGGTGTGAATGCACTCTCATATAATTTTGATTTAGGAAATCTCATCCTAAATGGAAGACCATGTATCCAATAATGAACGTGTAATTTTCGTTTTACAATGGTATTTTTTCTTGCTTTATCGATCTCGCCAAGACTTTCAACAAGCATTAAAGTTCCAATAATTGCCAAGATATACATGTAAGCAAGTGAGATAACTGTATCTATTTTGCCAATGTCTTTAAAGTAAGTGAATGTATAAATTCCAATAATAGTTCCTATTGCACCACCAATGACAATCATAAAACCCATTTTATAGTCCAATGTATTTTTAAGATAATGAGTAGTAGATCCAGAAACAGAGGTAGCTAAAATATTATTTGCTTCATTGGCAACGGCATAAGCTGGTGGAACACCTAAAAAAATTAAGAAAGGTGTCATTAAAAAACCTCCTCCTACTCCAAATAGTCCTGATAAAATTCCAACTAAAGCACTTAATAAAATGATTTCAATAGCAGTAACATGTACTTGTGCTATTGGTAAGAATACTTCCATTTAAAATAATTAACTTTTTTAAAAAAATTATTTAAAAGTTAAAAAAGTTCCAAATAATATTACACCCCAGCAAGCTAATATTGCTGAAAAAATTCCTGTTTTAATTAATGCTGTTTTATAATTTAAGATTTTTTGTAGAATTTTTATATTTGAAAGGTGCATCTACATCCTCAATAGCACCAGCAGAAAAATTGTCAAACTTTAATTAATAAATTGTGGCTCCAAAAATTTTTACCTCTCCATCCTCAACACCAAGGACCAGCCTTCCTAAAAATTCTCCAGGCACCTCCTTGTTGGTCTGCTTAATCAATACAGTAATATGGTCACCTCTTCTTAATGTTCCGAACGGTTCATAGGTCTCATTTAAATTGGTGATAATCTTGTTGTTAGCCCATTGCTTTCCAAGCTCTACCTCATTGGCACCAAACAGCATTTGGGTAGAGAAATCTCTGGTAAAGCCACCATAATCTTTCATATTTGAGGCTCTTACGAGATTTTCCCAAAAAGGCTTGGCTATCGCGTATATCTCCTCGTCAGATTTTTTCAAAAGGTCCATAAAGAAGTTTGGAATTTGGTGTTACGAAGCCTTCTTCTTCTCTTTTTCGTCAACAATATGATAAACTGGTACTTTCTCCAGAGTAAATTTTCCTGTTTTAGGGTCTCTTCTAGAAACAGTTAAACAATGCCAATTTTCATCATCAAGTTTCATATGATCGCCTCTGTAATAATAACCAGGCCAACGAGTTTCTTCTCTAAATAATGTATGCTCTGTTACACATTGTGAGGTTAAAGCTCTGTGTTTGAGCTCCCAAGCTCTCATTAATTGATGATAGTCCTCAGCTCCCACGTTTTCCAAATCTTCTTGCAACCACTCTAGAAGTTCAAGGGCCCTCTTAAGCATATTGCCGTTCGTCATATAATTTGAGGTAATTCCCCCAACATACTCATCCATAATTTTTTGAAGTCTTTGTAATCCTTGTATTGGAGAAATGTAACTTGGTGAAACAGTTCCACCAGTGATCTCGTTTTGAGCAACTGTGTAAGTCTCTAAAGGTTTGTAAACTGCCTTTTTAAAATCCTCACATTGTTTATCAGTAACATTAATTCCTTCTGCTTTTTTATCCTCTATATATTTAACTGCTGCTTTTGCAGCTAATCGTCCTTCAGTAAAAGAGCCTGATGAAAATTTATGAGCACTACCACCTACTGTATCTCCAGCACCAAAAAGTCCATCGATTGTAAGCATTCTGTTATAACCCCAGAAATATTCTGGTGGAGATAGATCTTCTGGTCCACTTACCCAAGCTCCAGAGCATGTTGCGTGTGATCCCATAACATAAGGCTCAGAAGTTGTTAGTTCTGGATTTGTATATTTTGGATCAATATTTTGAGATGCCCAAACTACAGCTTGACCAACAGTCATCCCTAAAAAGTTTTCCCAACCTACAGTTTCTAAATGAGGATCTTGGAAAGCTTCTTTGGTAACCATGTGTATCGGTCCACCACCTGCAGCAACCTCTTGAATAAAGGCGTGGTTTCTCAAACAAGTAGGAGTTGGATGATGATCAATATAATCTCCAACTAATTCTTTAGTTTGCTCATACCATTTTTTCTCGTAATTTTCGCCATTAGCATTTTGTGTATATGTTTTTAAATGTAAAAAGTATGCACCAACTGGTCCATAACCATCTTTAAATCTGCACAATACAATTCTATTTTCCATTTGGGTCATCTTTGCACCTGCTGCAATAGGTAAAGCGTAAGCAGATCCATTACTCCATGGTGCATACCAAGTTCTTCCCATTCCTTCTCCAACAGCTCTTGGTTTAAAAATATGTGATGCTCCACCAGCTGAAACTATAACTGCTTTAGCTCTGAACACATGAAAATCACCTGTTCTCATATTGAAACCAACTGCGCCACCAATTCTATTTTCTTGAGACTCATCCATTAATAAATGAGTAATCATTATTCTGTTGTAAATTTTATCTGCAGATTTTTTTGCTGCTTCAGCAACAATTGGCTTATAACTTTCGCCATGAATCATTATTTGCCATTTACCTTCTCTTAGATATCTTCCAGTTTTTTCATTTTTCATCATAGGAAGACCCCACTCATCAAACATATGAACAGTTGAGTCTACATGACGAGCCATGTCATAACCCAAATCTTCTCTAACCATTCCCATTAAATCATTTCTGGCATACCTTACATGGTCTTCGGGTTGATTTTCATCCCATTGCATACCCATATAACAATTGATTGCATATAAACCTTGTGCAACAGCACCACTACGATCAATGTTTGCTTTTTCAACACAAACAATCTTTAAATCTCTTCCCCAATGCCTGGCCTCAAAAGTTGCTCCTGTGCCGGCCATTCCACCACCAACAACTAATACATCACACTCTTCATAATGTGTTTTGTGCTTAGCCATTAATAATAAACACCTTTTTTAAAAGACTCTTTTGGAACCGATGGTAATTCTTTATTGGTATTTAATCCTTCTGGCTCACTATATAATCTTTGTGAATTAATTTCTCCTTGATTAGGAGTATCACCTTCAGCAAGTTTAGGAATAAATTTTCCCCAAGGTTTTGTTGTTATAGGTGAAACGAAATTTTTCTCTGTTCCGTTTCTAAATTTAATTTTCCAAGAAATAGTTCCTTTTTCTTCTTCTCTTCTAACTCTAACGCTGTGACCCATCGGAGCAAAATCAGCATACCCTCTCACATCAATTGCATGATTAGGACATGCTTTAACACACGAATAACATTCCCAGCAAAAGTTTGGTTCAATATTTTTTGCTCTTCTTATATTTTCATCAATGTGCATGATGTCTGAAGGACATATATCTACGCAATGACCACAGCCATCGCATCTTGTCATGTATACAAAAGTTGACATAATTTTTATTATTCTCCTTTTTCTATTAACATATTAATAATGTTTTGGCTCTTCTCTTTTTATACCCAGGCCAAATTGTTCTGGGGCATCAGCTGGTGGGGGTAAATTATCCCTAGATCCGTCTGCCTCTGCTAAATTTTTCTGAATAGCTGCTCCAGGTTTATAAAACATGTGAGCAAATTTTGACCAATAAACACCACCAAATAAAACTAGATTAGATGCAACAAATAAAATTAAAAACAAATAAGACAAACCTATTTGTCCATTAAATTGAGTGAATGACCAAGCTAACCCAAAAGTTGAACACGCAAGTAAAGCTAAAACAAATAAATCAGCTTTAATAATTCTATACCAAGGATGGGCTTCTGCTGAAACATCAACTCTTAAAAAAAACCAAAACCAATATCCACCTAAACATGTTAATATTGCTCCTGCATGCCAAATCATTGACCAAGTTTGAGAACTTGGTTTATCAGCACCTGTGTAACAAAAAACTAAAATAGCTGAAGACACCCAAAATAAAATTGTGCCATACATTCCTAGAACATGGGCCAGCCTTCTTTTACCAAACCCTAATTCAGAAGTTGTGCCAATATCAACCACTGTTGTTTTAGCAATGACTGAAACTTTTTCTCCAACTCCTAATTTTTTTGTTGCTGAAAGCTTTGCTTTTTTCGCGTTGTTAAAAAAATAAGTCAAATTTTTGTGATGTATCATTTGAATAATAGTTCCTACTGCAATTAACAAAACCATAGCAATAATGAAAGATTGCATTGCAAAGGGTGATATAGTTTCTGATAAAATTGAAAATGGATTATTACTTAACATTTCCGCCTTTTGTTAAATTATGAATTAGTCTTAAGTTTTATATCTGGTTGAGCTTATAGTTCAACCTCAAACTGGGGTCAATTTGTCTTTTATAACAGGCTAATTATTTCTTTTATAATGTTGTTTGTTTGGAATGACTGATCGTACTCCACCCTGGGGATTAGCAACATCTCCTTCTCTTCGGGGAATCAGATGAAAATGACAATGAAAAATAGATTGACCAGATACAATTCCTATATTTGTGCCTAGATTAAATCCTTTAACTAACGGATCTTTATTAGTTATTTCTTTTTTAACAAATTTTATAAGATCATTACACGCAATCAATTCATCATTAGATAAGTCAAAATAATCTTTTATGTGTCTTTTAGGTATAATTAAACAATGATGTTCTGAAACTGGATAAGAGTCATAACTTGCATATGCTAAATCATTTTCATGAGCGCATCCACTTTTTTTAACATCACAAAATAAACAAGGATTGTTTGGATCTTTCATCTATTAAAATCTATAAGAATTACATTTATTTATAACTGCATCATATTTTTTTGATAGAAACTTAAATTGTTTTAAGTTTTTTCTTTTCCATTTAAGCTCATTTATAGTTTTAACTGAAGCAACGCCTTTCCCAGATCCTATCAATAATATTTCATCATAATTTTTTATCTCTTTAACTAAAATATCTTTCTTAAAAATCTTTCTTATTTTTGTTTTGAAAAATTTATAAGTATTTCCCTCATAATAATCCTTTTTGGGAGTAAAAAATTTTTGATCTTTAACAAATAATAAATTTGAGGTTCCAGTCTCTAGTAATTTCTTATTAGATACCAATGCAATATCTGATTGGGAGTTATCCATTTTAGATAGATAAGATAAGATCTTTTTATATTTTAGATTTTTAAACTCTGGTTTTTCTCTTTTTAATTTTACTAATCTCAAATTAAAATTTAATTTCGGTTTAACTCTTTTTCTTAAAGATATTGAAATAACTTTTTTATTTATAGCAATTCTCAATAGGTGATTATATTTCTTCTTTTTGGATAAATTTTTATTTATTATTTCTAAAATATCCGACTTTAATGATTTCTTTTTAATTTGATATTTTTTTAGTGATGAAATTAAGTTTTTTAAATGATTATCAAAAAATAAAATTTTTGCTGGTTTGCCAAAAATCCACATCGTTGTAAAAATTCCAT
Organism: Candidatus Pelagibacter sp.; assembly: GCF_052049775.1. GTDB lineage: Bacteria > Pseudomonadota > Alphaproteobacteria > Pelagibacterales > Pelagibacteraceae > Pelagibacter. Next base: position 57,962 of record NZ_JBNGZH010000032.1, read on the forward strand.
GATCCCCCCAAAGATCTTGAAATTCAATCTGTTTTAAGTCTTTAAGCTGATAAGATTTTTTTAATAAGTAGGTTACCATTGATAGTTAAAAAAGATTCTGGGTGAAATTGAAATCCATAAATTTTTTCCTTTTGATTTTCAAATGCCATTGCAACTTTTGAATTTAAACATCTCATAGTTATCTCAAAATTATTAGATTTGAAAGGCTCTTTTAATTTTAAAGAATGATACCTGCCAACTGAAAACATTTTTCCTTTTTTGAATAAAGATGTATTAGTGATAACTTTTATATTTGATTGAAATCCATGATAAATTTTTTTTTGTTCGACAATTTTTGCGCCTTCACAAAATAGAATATGTTGAAAACCTAGACAAATACCTATGATTTTCTTTTTACCTTTATATTTTTTATAAATTTTTGAGGTGATTGGATAATTTTTTGGATTACCAGGTCCAGGTGAAAAAATTATTGTAGATGCGTGCTTAATTTTATTTTCGTTAATTTTATCATAGTTATCGCACTCAACTTTATCAAACAAAGCAAATTGATGAACTACATTATGAGTAAAGGAGTCGTTATGATCAATTACATAAATCATTTAAATAAATCTATTAATGCTTTAGCTTTAAGAAAATTTTCATTAAATTCATGGTTGGCATTACTATCGACGACAACACCTGAAGCAACTGAAATTTCAGATATATTTTTAAAATTTAAAATTGAACGTATAATTATGTTAAATCTCATATCACCATTAAATTTTATGTAGCCAAAACTACCTGTATAAATATTCCTGTTTTCTTTTTCCTGATTATTTAAAAGATTTAGTGTATTTATCTTTGGACACCCAATAACTGAACCACCAGGCATCATTGCTTTAATTATTTCAAAATTATTTATATTTTTTTTTAATTTACCCTTGATGAGGCTGACATAATGAAAAAGATCTTTATATTCTTCTACGATTTTTTGTTTAGACAATTTTACAGTGCCCACTTTACAAATTCTTGATAAATCATTTCTTTCCATATCAACAATCATATTGTGCTCTTTGGTTTCTTTTAAATTTTTTCTAAAATAATTTAATGCCTTCATTTTATTTAAACGCTTCGTTTTTTTTACAGTTCCAGCTATTGGTTTTGTAGATATATCACTCCCCTTTTTTGTAATTAAAGTTTCTGGGGAGCAGCTAATTATTGAAAAATTATGATCCTTAATCATAAAAGCCTCGGGAGCTAAGTTGGTATTAGATAATCTCGAAAAAAAATCTAAAGGATTAATCTTCGACTTTGTTTTATATTTAGTACAAATTTTAATTTGATATGTTTCACCACTTTTTATTTTTTTCTTAAATCTATTAAATATTTTTGTATAGTTCTTTCTATTAATATTTATTTTAAAATTACCTGATTTAAAATTTTCAAAATCATAATTCAACTTGTTACTTAGTTTAATCTTTTTTTCTGGTTTATAGAAAATACCTTTGGGAAAATTTAAATTCTTCTGTTTTGGGATTTTAACATCAATTAGATTATTCAATAACTCATATCCAAAGAAACCAATAAAAAGGTCAGTATCTTTTGATTTCTTTTTATTTTTTTTAGTTAAAAAACTTTTTATATTTTTATTATTTAAAATAATTTTTTTTGAAAAATTTGTATAAAGATTAAATCCTTTTTTAGATTTATAAATAATGTAGGGTTTTCCTGACTGATGTATCTCTGTTAATTGATTTAATCTGTTCAAATTATTCTGTTTTTAGTCTTAACACTGGTTCTTCTCTAATAGGTAGATGAATTATTGCTGCAAAAACTGATAATGCAATTGCTAAATACCACGCATAATCATATGACCCATATAGATCATAAAATAAACCCCCTAGATAAGCGCCAAAAAAAGATCCAACTTGGTGACTTAAAAAAACAATTCCATACAGAAGACCTAAATACTTTGTCCCAAACAGGTGAGCTACAATTCCGCTTGTTGCAGGCACTGTCGATAACCATAAAAAACCAAAACTTGCGCCAAATAAAAATGCATTAATATTACTTGCGGGCATAAATATAAAAAAAATTATAGAAACACCTCTTAAAAAGTAAATTGCACTAAGGATAATTTTCTTACTCATTTTTGCAGAGAGGTAGCCACTTAATAGTGAACCAAAAATATTAAATAAACCGATCAAAGATAAAATTGCTGCTGCAGTCCAATCCTCAAGACCTCTATCTATTACATATTTAGGTACATGTGTTCCAACCAAAGTTATATGAAAACCACATACAAAAAACCCTGATACAAGTAAAATATAACTTTTAGTTTTAAAAGCTTCTGAGAGAGCTTCCTTAAAAGATTGATCTGAAGTTTTTTCGACACTTTCCGTTTTAGATGGAGATCTAACAAAATATGCTACAACTAAACCAGATAACAAAAATAAGCAAAAAATAAATAATGTATAGTTCCAACCAAACTCTGTGAGAGAAAAATTAGTAAAAATTGGTGAAAGAAAGTAACCAAATGATCCAACAGCAGTAACAAAACTCATTGCAATCGTTCTCGTAGATAATGGAAAATGTTTACCCACAACTGACATAGGAATACTTATTGCTGTTCCACCAAGACCTATTCCGATTAATAAACCCATATGGATTTGAAAAAATATTCCAGTGTTTGGACCTGTGTATAAAAAATAAACGCCTAAAGTATAAAAAATAAATGCTCCGATTATAGCTATATGTCCTCCGTATTTATCTGCTATAGCTCCGAAGATAGGACCTGTTATACCCCACATCAACATCTGCATCCCGATTGCAAAACCAAATGCGGTGTTGCTTATCTTTAAACTCTCGTTGAAGTCCATAAAGAACAAACCAAATGTTTGTCTAACACCCAAAGAAATCAAAACAACAAAACACGCAGCAAATAAAGTTACTATCGCTGTTTTTGAACGAAAAAATTTTTCAGAACTCATCTTAAATGTCTTAAAGCTTGTTTGATATCAGCAATCAAATCATTAGGATCTTCAAGACCTATATGTAATCTTACTAAATGTTCATCTTTTGGTAAGTTCATATATTTTCTTTTACCAGTTTCTCTAAATTCTTGATGAAGCGCTAAACTCTCAAATCCACCCCAACTATAGCCATAGCCAAACAATTTCAGTGAATTTACAAACTTTCGAACAGAATTAATATTCTTAGCTTTTATCTTTAATCCCATTAAACCTGAAGCTCCAGAATAATATTTTTTCCACATTCTAAAATTTTGTGAATTTTTTTTGAAAGGATATAACAATTTAATTCTTTTATTTTTTGATAAAAATGCTGCAACTTTTTTAGCATTTTCTCTATGTCTGTCTAATCTCACGTCTAACGTTCTTAATCCCCTAGTTATTAAATAAGCATCATCAGGTCCTAATCTAAGACCTGTAATTTTTTCTGCTGCTTTAACTTTAGAAAATACTCTTTTATTCACTGCTAAACTTCCACCCATAACATCTGAATGCCCAGAATAATATTTAGTTGCAGAGACAATTGACATATCAAAACCAAGTTTAATCGGTTTTAAGTAATAAGGAGTACCCCACGTATTATCAATTGCAGTGTATAGCTTATGCTTTTTTGCAATCGAAATGATTTTGCCTAAGTCTTGAAAATCGAAAGTATTACTGCCTGGGTTTTCTACAAAAATCAATTTTGTTTTCTTAGTAATATTATTTTTTAATGTATTAAGATCATGCGGATTATAAAAAACTGTCTTTATATTAAAATCTTTTAAATAATCTTCAGTTAAAATTCGTGTAGGGCTATAAACTGGATCTGCAACTAACATTTCATCTCCAGGTCTTACAACACTAAATATTGCTAGAAAGACTGAGCCAAAACCTGTTGGTGTTGTAAAAACATGATAACTTTCTTCAAGTTTTGTTAAAATTTTTTGTAATATATAAGTTGTAGAGGTCCCTTGTCTGCCATAATCAAAATGACCACCTGTTGGATTTCGTAGAGCTTTTTTTTGAGTTTTTCTTATATGTTTCATGGACTTAAAAATAATTGTCGATGCTCTAACCACTGGTGGATTTACTGATTGGTTGTGAAAATCTTTTGCGGTATGTTTTAAAAATGTCTTAAAAGATTTACCCATAAAAAAATTGATATGATTAAAGGACAATGCTATATCCATATCAAAAATTCAATAAATTAATGAAAAGGATTTAATGAGTTACCCAAAGAAACATAGAGGCCGAAGAAAAATGGGGTCTAAAAAAAGAAGAGCTAGAAAAAAAAATAAGAAAAAATAGCTTATTCCTTTATCCAGCCACCGCCTAATACTTTATAACCTAGAGCATCCTTATTATAGAAAACACATGCCTGACCTGGTGATATTCCATCTTCAGGGTTTTTCAGATTAACATTTGCACCATTTTGATCACTTAGATTAACGTTTGCTTCAAGCAACTTACCAGTAGATCTTACTTTGACGAAAATATTGGATTTAAATTCTTGTTCATCTGCTAATAGATTAACATTTTTTAATAAAATATTTTTCTTTCCTAAATATTCTTTTGGTCCAACAATAATTTCATTTTTTTCAGAAATAATTTTTATAACGTATAAAGCTTCTTTGTCAGAAACTTTTATTCCTTTTCTTTGGCCAATAGTAAAATTTATAATTCCATCATGAACCCCAATGACATTACCTTTAAGATCTTTTATGTTTCCTTTTTTAAATGAGTCTGGTCTAAATTTTTGAATTACTGATGCATAATCTCCACCAGGTACAAAACATATATCCTGGCTGTCTGGTTTATCAGCAACATTAAGATCTAGTTTTTTAGCAATTTCACGTGTTTCATTTTTATGTAGATCTCCTAATGGAAATCTTAAATAATCGAGTTGTTCTCTAGTAGTATTGAAAAGAAAATAACTTTGATCTCTATTTTTATCAATAGCTCTGTACATATTTGTGTTATTATTTGAAGTAACACTTTTCACATAATGCCCAGTGATTAAAGCGTCAGCATTTAAATCTTTAGAAACCTCAAATAAATCTTTAAATTTAACTGTTTGATTACATTGCACACAGGGTATTGGAGTTTCTCCTTTTAAGTAGCTATCAACAAAATTATCTATAACTCCTTGCTTGAACTTATTTTGATAATATAAAATTTTATGTTCTATATCTAATTTTTGAGCAACTCTTTTTGCATCCATGATATCTTGACCAGAACAACATTGCTTTGACACCGCGACCTGCTTTGCATCGTCATAAAGTTTTAAAGTAATACCAATTACGTCATATCCTTCTTTTTTCATCATGCCTGCTACAGTTGATGAATCTACACCTCCAGACATTGCAACAACTACTTTTGTGTCTGATGGTTTCTTATTTAATCCTATTGAATTTAATTCTTTATTCATTTGATGGTATTTATACTTATTTCTAATATAAGTTAAATTAAATGATATTAGATTTTGAACCAGGAGACAAAGTTATCAATCCCTCTAATAAAAACTGGGGTATAGGTCAAGTTCAATCAATTATAAAAGAAAAAGTGACAGTTAATTTTGAAAATGTTGGAAAAAAAGTAATAAATACTAAAAATATAGAATTGATAAAGATTAATGAATAATTTGAATTTAAAAGAGATTGTCAAAAATTTGATTGATACATTTATTCACGCAGGAAAAATTTCTTTAGATTTAAGAAGACAAGGACTTATAAAAAAGATTAAAGCCGATAATACTCCTGTTAGTAATGGAGATTTAGAAGTTAATAAAATTGTTACCCAAAAAATTAAAGAATTAACGCCTGAACTTCCCATTATTTCAGAAGAAACATCTGATAACAAATCAATGAACAATCTTAAAAACTTTTGGCTAATTGACCCTATAGATGGCACCTACGACTACATAAATAATCTAGAAGAATTTACAATTAATGCTGGATTAATAATTAACAAAAATCCAGTTGCTGGATTAATTTATGCCCCTTCAAAAAAAAGAATGTTTTATTCCTATGGTCCAAATAATGCCTATGAGTTTACAAATGGTAAAACCAAGAATTTAAATTGTTCCGAAAATTTTGATAAAAATGACGTAAAATTTGTATCTTATTCAAACAATATTAAACCTGAAATAGAAAAATTACATAAAAAATTTAATGTAAAAAAATATGTAAGAATGAAAAGTTCTCTTAAATTTTGTGTCATTGCTGCTGGTGAATATGATGGATATGTGGCTGAGCCTAGAGCTTGTGAATGGGATATAGCAGCTGGTCATGCAATTTTACAACATGCTGGAGGAATTATTTCAGATTTTGAAGGCAAAGAGATTAAATATGGAAAGAAAAACTTTAAAAATCCAAGTTTAATCTTAAAAAATAAAAATATCTAATATGGATGAGCAATTAAGAATAATACTTATAATTATTGTATCGGTATCTATTTTTGGCCTATTGGTATTTGTATATGTAAAAAATTATATCAGAAATAAAATCAATCATTTAGTTGAAGAAGAAAAGAAAAAAAAATTAAAGTAGTTTTATTATTTTTAAATAATCATCTTTTTTTAATTCCATAACTTTTTTAGATGTCTCAAAATCGAAGCCATTTCTTGCCAATAAAGAAATATCCTTTTTATAAAAAAGTGGTCTATTATCATCAATCCTGGCTGGTCCAATTCTTTTCTTTTTACAAATTTTAATTGCTGAAAAAAAATCTTGATCTGAATTATTTTCATTAATTTTATTGACTGTATTTTTAATAAATTCATCATTAACACCTTTGCCAATTAAGTAATTTCTGATTTTATTAATCGAACTTCCTCTTCGGATCATACTCTTGGCTTTACTTTCAGAGTAAAATTTATCATTAATGAATTTATTTTTTTCTAAATCAGATAAAACAATATCAATTAAATTTGTCACATCCTGTTTTTTTACATTTGGAACAGATAACTTGAGATATTTTTTTAGTAAATATGTTCTTAATTGTTGTTTAGATGGGGCATATTTTTCAACATATGCTAAAGCAAAATTTCTCATTTCATCTACAGTCACCTGTAATGTTTTTCTCTTATTTCTTATAGGAATCATTGTAAGATCTAATATAATATAATTTAAAATGATCGAACAAATTTATGCCTACTTTACAATTGAAATTCTCTACTTCTGGGTGAATTTAGGAGTTTTGCCTTTTTGGTTAATATTAATATTTTTTCCCCAATCAAACTTTACAAAATATTTTGTCACTTCTATTTTTCCAATCACATTATTGGGAGGTGCTTACATATTTGTACTTTATAAAGCTTATTTAAGTGCGTATGATTTCGATAGTAATTTTGAGTTATATTTAAGTATTAGTAATTTATCAGGTTTGTTTTCAAGTAATATTTTTTTAATGTTATTTTGGATCCACTTTGTATCAATTAATTTATTCGTTGGTGGCTGGATTGTAAGAGACTCACAAAAGTTTTTTATTAATAAGGTTCTTGTTGGCATCCCATTAATAATCACTTATTTAATTGGTCCTTTAGGCATCTTTATTTATTGGCTCATTAGAATATTTTACGCAAAAAGTATTAACCTATATGAGTAAAATCATAGATTTTTACTTCGATTTTATTAGTCCATATTCTTACATCGCCTATAAAAAAATTAAATCAATGCAAAATAAAAACGGTATCGATTTTAATTATAAACCTATTTTGCTTGGTGGTTTACATAAATTAGGTAACATAACTGCTCCTGCTTTCAATGAACGTAAAATGAAAAATATGAAGAATGATTGCGAAATTATAGCTAACAAAAATAATATATCTTTTAAATGGAATGAAAAATTTCCAATTAATACCCTTTATTTAATGAGAGGATTTATTTCAATTGATGCAAATAAAAAAAATGAATACTTTGATATTTGTTTTGATGCCTATTGGAAAAATAATATAGATATATCAATCGAAGCTAACGTAAACGAAATTTTAGATAATTGTAAAATTGATAAAAAAAAATTTTTTGAAGATATTAGTAATCAAAAAGTAAAAGACGAATTAAAAAGTTTAACTGACAAAGCTTTTCAAAATGATGTGTTTGGTGCTCCAACTTTTATAGTTAACAATAAACTTTTTTGGGGACAAGATAGACTTGAATATGCTTTAGAAGAGTGTTTTTCTTAAACAATCTTAAATTTACTATTTTTAATAGCTTCAAACCCACCATCAATATGAGAAACTTTTTCAAATCCCATGTCTTTAAGAGTTTTTGCAGCCAATGCTGATCTCATACCACCAGCACAAAAAAGAACCATGTCTTTATTCATATCTAATTTACCGTCTTTAAAATATGGACTATCTGGATCTAACCAAAATTCCAACATGCCTCGCGGAATATGATTTGAATTTTCAACTCGCCCGTACCTTTCAAGTTCTCTGATATCCCTGATATCAATTAGATTGCATTTATCTTCATTCATCATTGATAATGCTTCGTCTGGTGAAATTGTTTTAATTTCGCTTAAAGCTTCTGTGACCAAGGTTTTTGACGATTTTATATTCATAAAACAAAATTTATTATATAGTTTTTTTTGAAATCACATAAATAAAAATGAATAAAATTTGTATCGTTTACACTCATCATAAATTAGGTGATTTAATCTGGCAATTACCCTACATAAAAGCTATCAGTCAACATCATTTAACAAATATAGATTTAATTGTCAGAGAAAAAACCCAAGCCCAAAATATACTTAAAGACCTTAAACATATAAATCAAATTTTTTACAATGATTTCAGGAAAGGTATATTTTATTGGATCGATGTTTTTAAACTAAAGAAAATATTTGATAGAGAAAAATATGACTATGTATATATTCTAGATAAAGTAAATAAACCTGCAATAGCTGCAAAATTATCAGGTATTCAAAATATAATTGCCCCAGGCATAAAAAATCAAAAAAAATGGATTACTTCTAAAAATTATCTTAATGAGAATGATTGGAATTTAAGTTATTCAGAGCAATCACAGAAATTTTTAAAGATAAATTCAATTAAGTTAAATGATAAATTTCCCTCTTTAGAGATTGATACTGAAAGATTAAAACATGGTAATGACGATCTTATAGTCAAAGGAAAAAAGATTGCATTTGGAGTTGATTCTTTTGAAGATTTCAAAATGTGGTTTGAGGAGGATTTTATTGAACTAGCAAGTTTGTTATACGACAAAGGATTATGTGATTATATTTATTTGATTTGTGGTCCAGGCAAATCCCATGTAGCTAAAAAAATTATAAATGACTCAAAAAAACAATATTTTATTGATTGTTCTAACAAAGATCTTCAAGGAGTAATTTTGGCAATTAAAAATTCTGATTTTTACATTGGAAATAATTCTGGCCCTTTAAACTTATCCGCAGCTCTAGGAATAAAAACCTTCGGTCTCATAGCTAATGATCCTGTCAGTGAACTTAAATATAGTAATATTAAACCGATTACCCCAGAAGGTTACGTTGATGATATTTGGATTAGAGACAGGATGGGTATGAAAAAACTTAAACCAAATTATGTTTTTAATCAAATTGAAAAAAATTTGTCATCATAGAGTTTTAATTCAATTCAAAATAAAACTAAAAAATAAAAAAGCCCCTTGAGGGAGGGGCTTTTTTTTCGTTTAACTAACTTTAAGAGAGAATTTTAGGGACCCTTCGATGAGTAATCGCGGAGATACACAGAGAGCGAAGAGTCCCTTATTGTTAACAATTAGTCACGTATTGCATATGCAATCACGCCAGTTTCAGTGACATCAGTACCTTTGGTTTCACCTTCTTTACTTAACCTTAGGCCAATTGTTGCTTTGATAGCGCTAAACACTATGTAAGCTACAATAAACACAAATATGTTTACTGATAACACACCTATTAACTGGGTACTAAAATTTGCACCAGAATTTGTAGCAGGTACAATTAACGTACCCCAAATTCCAGCAAATAAGTGAGCAGGAACAGCACCAACTACATCATCAATCTTTAGAGAGAATAGTAGTTTTGTACCATACACTACGATTAATCCACCTACAGCACCAATTAAAATTGCAGCAAATGGTGATGGTAATAATGGTTCTGCAGTTACAGCAACCAAACCACCGATACATCCATTTAACATTTGAACTACGTCAGTTTTACCAAAATGCAATCTTGTTATAACTGCTGCACCCATAACACCACCTGCACCAGCAAGGAATGTGTTCATAAATATTTTTGATACAGCGATTGCATCCGTAGCAGTTCCCATTGCTAATTGTGAACCACCATTAAATCCGAACCAACCTAGCCATAAAATAAATACTCCAATTGTTACTAATGGTATTGATGAAGCTGCAAACGGTTTGAGCGGCGCTGGAGCTCCAGATTTAGTAAATCTTCCTAATCTTGGACCAATTATCATTGCCCCAGCTAAAGCAGCTGCACCACCAGTTGAGTGTACTAAAGTTGAGCCAGCAAAATCAGAAAATCCTAACTCTGCTAACCAGCCTCCACCCCACTGCCAACCCATTACGATTGGGTAAATAATTCCTGATAGAATTGCAGCAAATGTAAAGAATGGCCATAATTTAATTCTTTCAGCCATTGTACCTGATACAATTGAAACAGTAGTTGCACAGAACACCATTTGGAAATACCAATCTGAACCATCGGAATAACCTGTATCTAGTTTACTGCCATCAGCCCATGGAATAAATTTTCCAATATATCCACCTGGACTGATACCATAGGCTAAATTATAACCTACAAGCCAGAACATTATACCTGCAATTGAGAATAACCCTATATTTTTTGCACAAATAACGGATACACTTTTTGATGTAACCATTCCAGACTCTAGCATAGCAAAACCACATGCCATGAACATTACTAGAAATCCACAAATCAAAAATAATAAGGTATTAAAAATAAAACCTACTTCAGCAGAAACTGTTGTATCTGCCATACCTGCACTACTCATGTTCAACAAAAAAATTAAACTAATAAGTGGCGCACTTATTTTTTTTATTAATTTAGTCATAAGACCTCCCTGTTATAGAGAGTGCTTGTATTTTAATAATTCCTAAAAACTAACGCTGATTATGAAAATTGGGTATGCAGATTTTGCATATAGAAACAGCCTTAACGCTTTTTAACGTTAAGGCTGTGAAATTAACTATTTATTGAATACTTCTTTTAAAGCTTTGGCAGGTAAGAATTTAACCTTTTGCGATGCAGCAATTTGAATTTGCTCACCAGTTCTGGGGTTTCTTCCAACTCTCGCTTTTCTCTTAGCCACTTTATATGTACCAAATCCTGCAATTTTGACTGAATCATCAGCTTTTAGTGCATCTAAAATAGTGTTGGTAATCGTGTCAAAAGTTCTCTCAGCATCAGCTTTACTTAGGTTTAAAGCGCCTGATAATTTGACAACTAATTGTTTTTTGTTCATTTTAGCTCCGGTTTTATTAGGTTATTTACTATCTTTATCAAAAGTATTGATAAATCAAGCCTTTTTTTAGTATCTAGCTCAAAGTTATACACAATATCTAGTGTAGTGAAAAAACCTCTATTTTAAAGGGTTATTTAAGGACTTTAAATTTATTAACTAAATAAGCCTAGATCTTTGAGATCATTAAATGTTGTAAATATCATCAAAGTTAAAAGCAAAAACATTCCGATTCGAAAAAAACCCTCTTGCGTTTTTTGTGATAAAGGACGTCCCAACACTTTTTCGAAAGCATAAAACATTAAATGACCTCCATCCAACATTGGTATCGGAAATAAATTAATTAATCCTAAGCTAATAGAAATATAAGCCATCATGCTAACAAATGCCAACAAACCAAACTCTGCTACCTGACCTGAAATTTTAGCAATTCTAATTGGTCCACCAAGTTGTGAAGTATCAGCTTTTCCAAAAATCATCGCACCGATATATTTAAGTGAGGATATGCTCACGAAATATACCTCATTTGCTGCGTGGTATATAGCTTGTGCGGGTCCTAATTTAACATGATTTATCTCGTTATTGTAAGCACTTAATTTAATTCCAACTATCCTTTTGTTAATCTTATTTCCAAGATTATCTTCGCTTAAAACCATTTTAGGTTTTACTTTTAATAACATTTCGTCATATGAACGTTTAACCTTAAAATCTATAAAATCATCTGTTGATAATGTTATAAATTTTGAAACATCCATAATACTTTTAACTTCATTTCCATCTATTTCTAAAATGATATCATTTTGTTTCAAACCGCCGATCATTGCAGGACTATCTTTTTGTACCTCATTAATCATTGCAGGAGTAAAATCTTTTCCTGCAAAAGTATAAATAGAAAAGAAAATTAATAATGCGAGTAAGAAGTTTGCTAGTGGTCCACCAAAAACAATTAAAGCTCTTTGATAAAGTGGTTTTAAAACGAATAATTTTTTCCTGTCTTCCTCGTTATATTTTTCTATTAATTTTTCTTGATCAGCTTGTGAAAAAACATTTCGATCTCCAAAGAATTTTACATATCCACCAAGAGGTATCCAGCAAATTTTCCATCTGGTTCCAGATCTATCATTCCAACCAAATATTTCCTTTCCAAATCCAATTGAAAAATCAGTTACTGCAACACCATATCTTTTTGCAAAATAATAATGGCCGTATTCATGGATGAATACCACAATCATGATAAGTATTAAAAATGGTAATATATAATCTATCATCTTAGATGGATTGTTTTTTAATTAGTTCTTTAATTTGATTTATCATTATATCTGGTGATTTCATTGTGGGATATATCTTTTTAGCTTTTTCATAACTCTTAATTGCCTTATTATAATTTTTTAATTTAATATTTACAAGACCTTGTCCAGCAAGAGCGCCGAAATGCCTATTTTCTAATTCTAAAACTTTATCAATATCTTTTTGCGACTTTTCAAAATTACCAGATAAATAGAATACAGTTGCACGTTTATTCCATGCCTCAGCCCATAATGGATCTAAATTTATTGCTTTAGAAAATATATCTATTGCTTGATTATATTTTGACTCATTTACTAAACTTGATCCTTTATTTAATAACATTGTCAAATTTTCATCATTTGGATGTGTGTTCCATATTTGCCAAATTTCTTGTTCAACTTTATATGCGGCTGAGTAATTTTGAGTTTTTAAATCATCAAACAATTGATTTAGTTTTTTTATTCTTTCATCTGCAATTGAATTATTTAAATTTGAAAATACAATTAAAAAAATGATAAAAATTTTTTTCATGAGAACTAAAAGTATAATAAAATCAATACTGCTAAGACAAATAATAAGGCTGCTGTTAAAATAACTAAATTAATTTTAACTTTAAATTTTTGGTAAATTTTCTCATTAATCTTTTCCCAAAAAAGAACAATTAAAAAGAATATGACTGCAGGAATTATAAATTTAAGCATATTTTTTAATTTTTATCACCTACATAAACCGAAACGCCTCTTAAATTTATGTCGACATCAAATTTTTTGTGTAAAGGAGGAAAAGCTCTTTGAGAACAATCTAATCTATCGCAGGTTCTACATGACACACCTATTGGAATTTCTGATGACTTTTCACTTAAATTAACATTTTCAGTATATACAAAATCTTTAGCATATTTAGCTTCACAACCTAACCCTATAGACAAAATACTTTTTGCTCTTCCAAATCTTCCAATCCCTTTTTCAACAGTTCGTGCAATACAAACATATTTTTCTCCGTTAGTCATTTTACTTACAGCGCTTTGAATAACTCCAGGTCTTGTAAATGCAGAATATACATTCCATCTTGGACACGCACCTCCATATCGTGGAATTTCAATTCCAGACAAAGAAAATCTTTTAGAAATATTTCCAGCCATATCAACCCTTAAAAAATGAAATGGAATTCCAGGTAGTTTTGGATCTTGCAAACAGGTTACTCTATGAGCTACTTGTTCAAAGGATGTTGCAAAAGTATTTTGTAATAATTCAAGATCGTATTTAAGTTTTTTACACTCTGAATGAAAAAGTTTGTAAGGCATTAATATTGCAGCGCCACAATAATTAAGCAAAGCAATTTTAGTTAATTTTTTAGACTCTTCTGATGGAAAAGTAAATTTAGTTAAATAATCCTCAATTTCTTTGATTGCTCCCTCTTGTGCAATTTGTGCAGCTGCATGAAGTTTTTTTGTTTCAAGAGAACTATAATCACTCAATAGAAGTTCTTTTTTATTTTTGTTATAAATTTTAGAAAAAGGTTTATTTTCCTCTGGAATAACATCTTTGACAATAATGTCATATTCAGATTTTAAATGATCACAAAGAGCAACATATCTTGTACGATTATTTTTTTGAACTTTTTCAAAAACTTTATTGGCAAAATCTTCTAATTTTGGAAAATAGTTTTTATTTTCTTGAAGAAAGTCAGAAATAACTTCACCTGGAAAAGAGTTCTTTCTATTATCAACAATTTTTCCAGAAATTTTTTCAATCTTATTTACTAATTCATGGTCTTTCTTTTTTAAAATATCTCCTAATCTTACAATTGCTTTTCCGATTTTTGGATTAGTTCCAACAAGATCTTTGACTTCTGGCCCCAAAATATCAAGATCCTCAAATAATTTATCATCTAAAATTTCTGATAATGTATTTTCTAAATTTACGTCATCTTTTGATGTTAATTGAGAAAGTTCGATATTTAACTTTTCGCAAATTTTTAAAAGTAGATCCCCATCAATTTTTCTTTTCCCTCCCTCGATTAAATTTAAATAACTAGGAGAAATATTTATTTCTTGGGCGAGTTTATTAGCTTGAAGACCAAGTTGACGTCTAAAAGCCTTGATTTTTGGTCCTATTTTTAAATCATTTTGACTCATATTTTCTATTTGTAAATTTTGTAAATTTATATTTACAATTATTTTCCTTAATTTACAAGCTTTTTATCCTTTTTTGTGGATTTTGTAAATTTTGTAAATTATAAGATTTACATGGCTGATAAACAAAAAAACACAGAAAATGAAGCTCAAATCATAAAAAATGAGGACCTTGCTAGACATAATAGCAGAGGTATTTACATGAGAGATGATCATTGTGATTGGGGTTCAAGTGGAATGAAAGATTTAGTTGAAACTCTTAACGACTCTAACTAAATCAAATTTTACTTTTCATTTTAATTTTAACTTCTGAGGTAACTACCAATTATGAGTGCAGAAAACATCTCATACGAACTAAAAAGATTTGCAGGAATTAAAAGAGATTATACCCCCGATGAAGTTGAAAGATTAAGAGGCTCAATAAAAATAGAATATTCCCTGTGCAAACAACAATCAGTTAAACTTTGGAAACTTCTTAATACAGAAAATTATATTAGTACTTTGGGATCTTTATCAGGAAATCAGGCAGTTCAACATGCTAAAGCTGGTCTAAAATCAATTTATCTAAGTGGTTGGCAAGTGGCTGCAGATGCTAATAGTGCTGGTGAAATGTACCCAGATCAATCTTTATATCCATATGATAGTGCTCCAAAACTTGTAGAATCAATGAATAATGCTTTGCTAAGAGCTGACCAAATTCAACATATGGAACTTAAAGATGGTGATATGAAAAAAGAGAAAAGAATTGATTATATGCTTCCAATAATTGCTGATGGTGAAGCAGGTTTTGGTGGTCCATTAAATGTTTTTGAACTTACAAAAAAATTTATTAAAGCTGGTGCAGCAGGTGTTCATTTTGAAGATCAATTAGCCAGTGAAAAAAAATGTGGTCATATGGGTGGAAAAGTGCTTGTACCAACTGGGACTATGATTAAAAATTTAAAGGCTGCAAGATTAGCAGCTGATATAGCTGATGTGCCATTAATAATTTTGGCTAGAACAGATGCAAATGCTGCAAAACTAATTACTAATGATTTTGATGAAAACGATAAACCTTTTTTAACTGGTGAAAGATCTCCAGAAGGATTTTATTATGTTAAATCAGGAATTGAACAAGCAATTTCTAGAGGATTAGCATACGCACCATATTCAGATTTAATTTGGTGTGAAACAGCTACACCAAATCTTGAGGAAGCTAAAAAATTTGCAGACGCAATTCATGAAAAATTTCCTGGAAAACTTTTAGCATACAATTGTTCTCCATCATTTAATTGGAAGAAGCATTTATCAGATGAGGAAATTGCTTCATTTCAAAAAGAAATAAGTAAAATGGGCTACAAATTTCAATTTATAACACTAGCTGGTTTTCATACACAAAATATTGCAATTTTTGAATTAGCAGAAAAATACAAAAAAGAAGGTATGGCTGCTTACTCTAAAATTCAAGAACAAGAATTTGCTCGTGAAAAAGATGGTTACACAAGCGTAAAACATCAAAGAGAAGTAGGTACATCTTATTTTGATGCTGTTTCTAATACAATAAGTAGTGGAAAGAGCTCAACTACAGCAATGGATGGCTCAACCGAGTCAGAACAATTCTAATAAAACAACTCCTCTTATATATTAGTCTATTAACTGGCCCAGAAATGGGTCAGTTAAATTTTCTGGAAATAAATCTAAATTTCCACTTTAGTAGCTTAAATAACTTTACTAAGAAAAAGTTGTCTTTAACCTCTTTTAAGTCTTCAAAAATATCGTTAATCTTCAAAGTACAAACACCTCTTATATCCATATAATTTTGATTTTTAAATTCACTAAATTTTTCATAATAGTTATTAGTCATATGCTCTATAAAACAATTTGGGTCAGGTTGATTATCAATTTCAGGAAGTAAAGTTGCTTTAAAATAGTTCATGTTAAAAGAATGAAAACCAATCGATGATCTTTCGGTAATACCATAATTATGTCTAAAATTATGAGCTCTCTTTTTAAAAGACCACCACTTTGATCTTAAAAATTTGTGAAATTGATCTTTATTATATATCCAAAAACAACAATAATTTTCTAAA
>NZ_JBNGZH010000033.1:0-18373 GCF_052049775.1 Candidatus Pelagibacter sp.
GATGTTTTAAATATTTTTAAAAAAAATAAATTAACTCTTATTTCTGAAAGAGGAGAAAGAGATCTTTTAGGATCAATAAAGCAATATAAAAATATTAAGATTTTATATCTTCATGCAAGAGAGATTATAGAAAGACTTGGAGATGGATCTTTGGATATTGGTTTCTCCGGTTTTGATTTATTAAAAGAGAGCGAAATTAATAATCAAAAGAAAATTAATGTTATTAAAAAATATGATTTTGGCAAAGCTACATTGGTAGTTGCAATTCCTGATCCATGGATAGATGTACAAACAATTGCAGATTTAGAGGAAATTGCATTTGAATTTAAAGATAAGAAAAAGAAAAGATTACGAGTAGCCACAAAATATCCAAATTTAACTAGGGATTTTTTATTCTCTAAAGGTGTTACACAATTTAGGTTAGTTAAAAGTTTAGGAGCTACTGAGGCCTATCCTTTTATTGGATCTGCTGAATTGATTACTGATATTACATCTACAGGTGAGACCTTAAAAGCGAATAATCTACGTATCTTAAAGGATGGTGAAATTTTAAAATCTGAAGCTTGTCTTTTAACTTCAAAAAAAAATGTAAAGAAAAAGCGATTAAACAATTTAATTAAATTACTTTCCAAGTAATTTATCTTTAAAGTAAATTAAAATAATCTTTATTATATCTAAATTTCTAATTATCGCATATAGAGCGATCATCACTCCAATAACAAACAATACTTTTAAAACCAAAAAAAAATCCATATTTATTAATTATTTTTTAAAAATAATAACCAATCTTAGTATCTCATAGTAATCTAGTAATAAGTTGATTTCCATTAAAACACGTATATCTTTAAAAGTATGGATACGATTCTACTAATAATTCTAGTTATACTACTTGGTGCAACTTTAGGTATTTTATACTTAAATTTAAGGTCAAAACCTAAAGATGAGAATGAGAATAAAGAAGCTGAGGAATTAGCTAATTTAAATGCTGAAATAATGAGGTTAAAGGATAGCCTTAATTCTACAATTAATACATCGCTTAGTTCAATGTCTACTTCATTTAATTCTTTATCAACCGGAGTTACAAAGGATATGACTGAGGCCTTAACCAAAGTAGATGAGAAAGTTGGTAACTTTAATGAGCAAGTTAAATTATTAAATCAAAGCCAAGAGGGGATTACTAAAATTTTAGCAGGGGTTAAAAAGTATGGAACTTTGGCTGAATATTCTTTGGATGCGTTAATTAAAGATTTGTTACCAGCATCTCAATTCATGACAAATGTCAAAATGAAAGAGGATACTAGTGAAAACGTAGAATTTGCAATCAAGCTTCAAGGAGATGTCTTGGTTCCAGTAGACTCTCATTTTCCAGTAGAAAAATTCAAAACCATCACTGATGCATATGATGCAGATGATAAAAAAGCAGTTGCAGATGCTAGAACAAAATTAGCAAGTGCATTTAAGGCCAAAGCAAAAAGTGTTATGGAAAAATACATTGTTCCACCAAAAACAACTGATTTTGCAATAGTGTATGCACCAACTGAAAGTCTTTATAAAGAATTAACTGAATATCAAGATCCAAGCACAAAAGAATTATTAACCCAAGAATTGATGAAAAAATATAAAATTGTAATTTGCGGCCCTAATACTCTTTCAGCCTATTTACAGTCTTTACATATGGGATTTCAATCCCTTAAGGTTCAAAAGGGTGCAACAGAAATTTATAACCACTTAAAAACAATCAGTACAAGGTTTGCAAAGCATTTTGATAACGTCATAGTTTTAAGAAAAAAACTAGAAGAGGCTATGAACGTAGTCGATAAGTTTGGAACTGATGCAAGATCAATCACAAGAACTTTAGAAAATATTAAAGATCCCGAGCAAGTTGAAAAAGCTGTACTGACAGAGAACGTTGAAAAATTTGTTGAGAGAAATAAACAGCTTAAAAAATAATTTCTTTTTTCACATATTACCGACTATAAGAAATCAAATGCGTTGGAATAAAAAATACAACTATCCATCAAGTTCAAGAGCTACCGAAGATGGAATAAGAAGATATGTTTTAGGAGAAGCAAAATTACCAAGTGTAACTTCAATACTTGATGCAACAAAGTCAGAGGAAGATAAAGCAGCCTTAGCAAATTGGCGAGAAAGAACTGGCCACAAAGAAGCTGAAGCAATTACAAAAGCAGCCAGTAGTAGAGGTTCTCAGATGCACAGCTATTTAGAGTCTTTTCTATTAGGAAGAGAAAATTTAAGTTTCTTTGAGGATAATGAACAATATAAAAAAATGGCAAAAGAAATAATTGATAAAGGTTTAACAAACAGATTAGAGGAAATATATGGTGTGGAATGTACAATGCATTATCCTGAAAGATATGCAGGTACAGCAGATTGCGTTGGTGTTTATGAGGGAAAAGAAACTATTATTGATTTTAAACAATCCAATAAACCAAAAAAAGCTGAGTATATAGATTCTTGGTTTTTACAAACAGCTGCTTATTCATTAGCTCATAATGTCGTTTACAATTCAAATATCAATGCTTGCGTTATTCTTGTTTGCACAGTAGATAATTTGTTTCAAAAGTTTAAAATTCAAGGACCTGAATTAGTAACTTATCAAAATTTATTTCTTGGAAGACTTAAAAAGTTTAATGAACTCACAAATTTGGAGTAATATAAATAATGGATAAAATAGTAATCTATGATACCGAAACAACCAATAGCACTATTTGGGGATCAATAATTGAAGTAGGTGCTGTCGTTGTTGATAAAAATCTTAAAGAGATTGGAAAATTAAATATCAGAGGCAGAATGCCAGAAGGAGAGGTGCCCAGTGCAAAGGCCTTACTTGTTAATTCAACTAGCATTGATTTACTTACCAAAGGCAATTATTCACATTATGATTTTTTAGGTGCTGTTGAAAATTTTTTCACAAAGTGTGCTCCAGCAGTATTTATGGGTTGGTCAAATTTAAATTTTGATCGAAGAATGTTCCACTTTAATTTTTTTAAGGGTAATAGGTATCCTTATGCCACCCACTCATCGCCCAATAGTGAACATGATGGTTTGCATATAGCTAGAGCAGCCCAAACATTAAACTCAGAGACCCTAAAAACAGAGCTAACCGAAGCAGGTAATCCAAGTCTTGCACTGGAATCTTTATCTAGAATGCAGGGTTTTGACACTTCAGCTAGCCATACGGCATATGTTGATGCACAGAATTCACTAAAGGTACTTAGAATAATTAAAGATAAACATAAAGAAATTTGGGACACGTTTTTAAAAACATCAACAAAGGCAAGTGTTGAAACATTTTTAAAAAATGAGGGTATTTATTCAACATTTGAAAATGTGAAGGGTAGAAATATGATGTATCTTACCAGTACATTACATCCAAATCATTGCTTTCATCCATCTTATGCATCCTGGGGATATGTTTGGGACTTAAGAAGGGATCCTGAACCATTGTTAAATTTACCAGTAAATCAATTACGAGATGTATTAAAAAAATATAGCCCTAAGGCTTTAAGAGTTTTAAAAACTAATAAAGCTCCAGTAATTTTAGATAAACAATTTGCTCTTAAACAAAAACCTTATTCAGATTTAGATTTAGCAACTATTCAAAAAAGGGCTAAACTTGTTAGGGATAATGAAAATTTTTGTAAAAATATTCAAGTTATAAATAGAGAAGCTGCAGAGGAAAAGGAGCAAACAAAAACTCAAGAAGATTTATTACCAGAGGAGACTCTTTATGAAAAATTTATTCCGAATAAAGATACTGCATTATTTAAAACTTGGCACAGTTCATCTTGGGAAGACAAATTAAGATTATTAGATAAGTTTCAAGATAAAAGATGTAGCTGGTTCGGCCAAAAAATTATTTATCAAGAAGCACCACAAATCTTACCACCCGATCTTTATAAAAATATTAAAAGTGAAATTGCCAGAAGAATTTTGAGCAAAAATAAGGAAAAGTGGCAAACTGTTAATATGGCTTACACTGAAATTGATTATTTAAGAGATCAAGCTTCTAATAGAGATGATGAGGAAGAATTAAAAAAATTGGATGAAATAAATGAATTTATAATGTCGATTGAAAAAAAATATGAAATTGCCTAGTTGACTTTATATTGGTAATTTATAAAAAGATTATATGCTAACAGATTTTAAAGATGAAGATTTTGATAACAAAATTAAAAATGAAGATGTTTCTGTAATCCAATTTTCAGCTGCGTGGTGTGGACCATGTAAAGCTTTAAAACCAATCATGGATAAGTTAGCTGTTGAGTATAAAGATAAAGCAGGATTTTATTACGCAGACATTGAAGAAGGTGGAATAAATACCGGTAGTGCCGCTGGAATCAGAGGGGTGCCAACTGTAATTATTTATAAAAAAGGTGTTGAAGTAGATAGAAAAGTTGGTGGTGTACCCGAGAGTCACATGAAAGAATTTTTAGAAAAAAATATCTAATTTAAATTCAAAACTTCCGAACATAGGTATAAAGATCCAGTAATTAGAAGCAGATCTCCTTGATTTAGATTTATGCTTTTAATCGCATCTTCAATACTTTCTTTATAACTTACATTTGGAATATTTTTAAATTTTTCTTTTAGTCGAAGTCCACTAATTGCATTTGGCTGGTTTTTAATATCTACAGTTGTTATTGAGGCGATATCTCTAAAATGGTTAATGTATTTTTCGTGTTCTTTGTTATTCATCATACCAATAATGATATGTTTTTTACAATCTAGGCTTTTTAAATATTCATTTAATACTCTTGCTCCATCTTCATTATGATCCCCAGATATTAAAAAAAGATTGTCTTTAACTAAATCTTTTAATCTACCTGACTCAATTTTTTGAAGTCTTGCAATAGTATTGATTTTTTGGATACCTTTTTTAATATGATGATCTTCAATGCCCAGATCTAAAATTCGCAAAGTTGCAATTGCTGTTGAAATATTTTCTTGTTGAAATTGACCTAAAACATTTGGTTTTGATAATTTTAATCCACCAAATTTATCCTCAAAATAAAAGAATTCATTTTCTCCATTTGAAAATGAAAAATCATCATTAAAAAAATACTTATTAGATTGATTTTGGTGAATAGTCTTTTTTATCTTTTCTAATGTTGAAAGAGGGTATTGTTTTGCAACAATAATATTTGAGTTTAAAAGATTTGAAGTCTTTTCAAAAATAATCTTATCGATTGTTCTTTCATTTTCTGGAAGCCAGTCTAAATGGTCCTTTGATATAGAAGTTACTATACTTGCAAGATTATCTTTTAAAATATTTGTTGCATCAAACCTATGAAATAAACCTGCCTCAATCAGATTAAGATTATCAGGAAATTGAGCTGCCTTATAAAAATAACATGCAGTCAAAATTTCAAAGAATGTTATTGGATTATTCGCATTTACTCTCTCAACCTCCTCAAATAAAGAGGCTAGTTCATCATCTCCAAGTTGTTTGTTGTTAAAAACAAATCTTTCATTTATTTTTTGAATATGAGGACTGGTATAAACATTACACTTAATTCCTGCCTCTTTTAAAATTGAATAACAAGCTTGAATTGTAGAGTTTTTACCATTTGTCCCAACAATACTGATGGCTTTGATTTTATCCTGAGGATTACCAAGTTTTTCACAAAGGTGAATAATTCGATCTAAGCTTAGATCAATTTCTTTTTTATGCAATTTTAGAAAGCGACTGAGTATTTTCTGTAGTTTCATCTTGTTCAGTGCTTATAACAGAATTTTTCTTTAACAATATTGACAATAAAGTTCCAATTTTTTCAGCGAGATGTTTTCTTTCAACAATTAAATCAACAAAACCTGTCTTTTCAACGTATTCACTTTTTTGAAAACCTTCTGGTAATTCCTCTTTAACAGTTCCTTGAATTACTCTTGCTCCAGCAAAAGCGATTAGCGCTCCGGGCTCAGCTATATGAATATCACCTAACATTGCATAGGAAGCTGTAATCCCACCAGCAGTAGGGTCTGTTATACAAACAAGATAAGGAAGATTATTATTTTTTAATTCATTTATTGCTAGTGTAGTTCTTGTCATTTGAGATAAAGAAATTAAACTTTCCATCATTCTCATTCCACCTCCAGCGCTTACACATAGAAAAGGAGTTTTATTCTCAATTGCGTGTTGAATACCGTACAAGAAAGCCTCTCCTTCTGCAGCTGCCATTGATGCACCTAAAAAATCAAAATCAGATGCAACTGCTGTAATTTTAATATCATTGATAACGCCACTTACGACCATCATCCCACAATCCATACCCGTTTTTTTTCTAGCAGATTTCAATCTATCTTTATAGGATTTTGAGTCTGTCCAGTTTAAAGGATCATCTTTTGGGATAGGTGTTTGAAATATCTCGTAATTGTCTTTCCCAAATAAAATATCAAATCTTTGTTTTGGTTTAATTCTATGGTGCTTTTTACAATCAGGGCAAACCCAAAGATTTTCTTCTAAATCTTTTTTTAATATTGGGCCTTTGCAACACGATGTCCAATCACTATTCGCAATGTCCTCTTTTGATGCTCTTTTATGGATTACAGATTTAATTTTTTCACCTGCTTTGATTATTTTAGTGATCCAATTCATCTTATTTTATTTTTTAATTTTCTTACTAACTTACCTACATTTGTGACAGGATTTTGTCTACTATTTAAACTTCTTGTAATTTCTTTACAAATAGCACTTCCCACTACTAATCCGTCAGCAGATTTAAGCTTTCCAATTGTTTTATCTGTAATTCCAAAACCAATCACAATCTCTTTTTTAGGATTAATTTTTTTTATCCTATTGTAATTTTTAAGTATTTCTTTAGGTGATACCTTTAATTTGCCACCTGTAGTACTTAGCATTGATATAAAATAATTCATTGGATGAGAGTTTTGTATAATTTTTTTAAGTCTTTTACTTGTTGTTGTAGGTGATAAAAGTTGAATAAAATAAATTGATTTTTTTTTACATTTTTTTGCGAAATCTTTATTTTCTGGCCAAGGTAAATCTACAACTATTAATCCATTTACTCCTGAGGTTTTACATTTTTTTAAAAAGTTGTTATCTCCATATTGAAAAATCATATTATAGTAACCCATTAATATTATAGGTTTGTTTTTATCAAATTTTTTAAAATCTCTAACAATCCTAAATATATCGTTTATTTTAATACCCTTTTTAATTGCTCTATACGCGCTAGTTTGAATTTGGCTTCCATCTGCAACAGGAGTGTTGTGGGGTACACCTAATTCTAAAATGTCTGCATTTTTAGATATAGATTTTAATATATCCAAGGACTGTTTTTTTGAGCCATCACCCGCAACAGTGTAGGTTAATAAGGCCGGTCTGTTTTCTGCCCTTGCTTTTTTGAACGCAAAACTAATTGGATTTAACATATTTTTTGCCTAATCTTTCTTCTAAAATTCCTCGGTCTTTATAAGCATCGCCACAGCTATTAATTACTACCACAGTATTTTTGCTAAGTTTTTTTGCCTCTTTAAGAGCGACAAAAAAAGCATGGCTTGGTTCTAAGGATGGTCTTAAATCCTCAAATTTAGTCACAAGTTTAAAAGCACTTAAAGCTTCTTCGTCACTTGCAGCTGTATATCTGGCTCTTTTTGTATCTTTTAAAAAACAATGGAGTGGAGAAATTCCAGGATAATCAAGTCCTGCAGAAATTGACTCAGTCTCTTCAATTTGTCCATCTGAGTTTTGATTAACGTACTGAGCTGCGCCATGAAGTATACCAATCTTCGAACCATAGGTTAAAGGTGCTGCATGTTTTTTACTTTTTGCAGGTCCACCAGCTTCTACCCCAATAAACTCAACTTGTTTTTTATCATAATCCATAAATTCATTCCAAAATCCAAAGCTCGAACTCCCGCCCCCAACACAATTGTATAACTTAAGTTTTTTTGGAATTGATCCAAATTCCTCAATTAGTTGTACTTTTAACTCTCTTGAAATTTGGCTTGTGCTCCATCCACATATACGAACAAAAACTGCTGGACCAACAGTACTACCAACACACATTGCTGTTGTATCACAATTTGCAACCCAGAATCTCATACACTCTGAGACAGCATCTACAAGTGTTTGACTTCCTGAATAGACTGGTATTACTTCAGCACCATTTTTTTTCATTGCTTTTACATTTGGTTGTTGTCTAGCAATATCCTTTGCGCCCATGAATATCTTACATTTTAAACCAAATTTTTTGGCAGCCATACTTAACATTTTTCCAGCATACCCAGCACCAGTATCTCCACATATTATTTTTTTACCAGATCGTTTTGCAAGCAAACAGTGAACAGTAGCGTTATAGATTTTATGGGCTCCTCCATTTGCATCTGACACAACTTTAGACCAAATTTGAGCACCACCAATGTAATTTGTGAGATTTTTAAGTCTTATAAACCTTGTGGGAGCCCCAACCCACTTTTTAAAATATTTATCTCTTTCAGCAATGAATCTTTTATCTTTTTTAAGTTTATTAAATAAAATTTCCAAATCTTCGATTGGCTTTTTTAAAGTCTCAGGAACATAGTTTCCTCCGAATTTGCCCCCCCAAAATCCAAGTGAATTCCCTTGATCAATTACTGGAATTTTTTTTTTAAGTCTCATGTTTTCTCAAATAAATTTAACAATTTATCAATTTTATTGATATCTTTTTTTCCATTTTGATCCTCTAATGCGCCACTAAGATCAACAATAAATTCTTTATTTTTCAAATTAGGTATATCATTTATTTGAATATTTCCTGCAATCATTTTATTCAATTCACTAGGTACATCATCTAGTAAACTATGATCAAAACTTTCAGATTTATCGTAACCTTTTGAGTCAAATAAAATTATATCAGAAATTTCTGAATAATCTTTATATTTAATAACATCATCTTTACTGGAAATAGTAAGAGCTGTAATTATTTTCTTTTTGAATTTAGATTTAATTTCTTGTGTTCGTTCAGGACTCACATCATAAAGTTGATAATAATCAAAATGAAAATCTTTAATTTTTTCCAAAATCTCATCATTTGGATTTACTAGCACTGAAACAAAATTTACTTGTTTTTTATCTAAATTAATTAAATCTTTCAATTTTTCATATTCAACAAATCTTTTACTTTTTTCATAGTTTGTAATGAAACCTATCATTATCGGTTTATAATTGTGATTTAAAATATAGTTTAAAGTTTCAGGATCTGAGATCCCGCAAATTTTTAAACCTTTAATCATTGGTTTAGGTGGTCGATTAGATTTTTAATATTTTTTTTGATATTCCCTTTGGTTATGGGCCTTCCCATTACAAGCCAGTCGCTGCCATTTTTATAAGCTTGTTTAGGAGTTAAAACTCTTTTTTGATCATTTGATTTAGAATTAAATCTTATACCCGGAGTTATGATTTCTTTTTTAAATACCTTTTTAACTAGTTTAACCTCGTGAGCGCTACATACTATTGCATCTAATTTAGCTTTATTTGCTAGTCTTGCCTGATGAAGAACTAATTTTTTTACATCTTTATTAAATCCAATATCTTTTAATGCCTTATTGTCCAATGATGTGAGAATTGTCACCCCAATTAATTTTATTTTTCCTGAAACTTTTTTTGTTGCTTTTAAGGCCTCTAAGCCAGAACTTATGTGTATAGTCAAATAATTAATTTTTAAATCCTTCATCGCTTTAACGGCTGATGCACAAGTATTTGGGATATCATGAAGTTTCAGATCTGCAAATATTGTCTTATTCCTTAATTTAGATAGAAAGGATCTACCATCTTTAGAGTTAAGAAATTCAAGTCCAAATTTGTAACCTACTTTTATTTTTGAATTTTGAGTTTCACTGATAATTTTTTTAATTATTGAAATTTTAGTGTTATCACAAGCTATAAAAATTTTATTCTTTTTCATTATTTAGCTTTTTAAATAGGTCTTTAGACATTTTCCATTTAATTGTTTTTTTTTGGGGCACACTCACTTTTTGCCCTGTTTTAGGATTTCTTCTAATAGACGCTTTTTGAATATTTGAGCGAAAAGTTCCAAAATTTCTTAATTCTACACCTTCATTTCTTCTTAGTGTATCTTTAATCTCTTTGAGAATTATTTCTGTAACTTTATTGAGATCTTGAATTAAAAAATTTGGGAAGGATTTTTTGAGTTCCTTAATAAGCTCTGATTTTACAATAGCCAATTTGATTTAATTAATTATTTTTTTTTTTTATCTTTCTTTTTTAAATCTTCTGATAATGATGAAAAAGGTAAATTTTTTCCAGAACCTTCTGTTCCATATTTCTCTAAAGCCTCTTTTTTTTCTATCTCTTCTAAAAGTTTAATACTAAGAGTAACTTTTCTTTTTTCTTTATCTAGGTCTGCAATAGCACAATCTATTCTTTCCCCTCCTGTAAATCTTGAAGTTCTTGTATCAGCAGCATTTATTGCAATATTAGATTTTTTAATTGGAAAATCCATATTACATCCCTCAGGTCTAACTATTAATCCTTTAGAGTCTGTTGAAATGATCTTGACAGTTATCGTCTGTTGAATTTTTTTATCTTTAAACCAATCAAACGGATCTGGAAGGGTCTGTCTATGACCAACTCTTATTTTTTGTTCAGAAACTTTAATTTCCAAGACCTTAACATTAATTTTATCTCCCTTTTTATAGTTATTGAGTTCTTGCTCACCATTATTTGAGTAGGTTAAATCGTTACAATGTAAAAATGCGTCAATTTCTAGATTTCCAATCTTTATAAATAATGAATATTCATTTTTGTTTACCACTTCTCCCTCAGTAATTGATCCAACTGGGAATTTTTTTTCAAAAACTTCAAACGGATTTTCTAATGCTAACTTGTGTGAAATTGCAACTCTTCTCTTATCTTGATCTATTTCAGTAATAACACAATTTATTACATCATTGACTTTAAACATTTTTTTTGCGGAGGCATTTTTTTTATTCCAACTAAGTTCACTTGAATGAAGTAATGTAGTGAGCCCAGGTTCTAACTCACAAAACGCACCAAAGTCCATAATTTTAACAACTTTAACTTTGTAAACTTTATTTAATTCATAATTTTGAATATGTTCAAAAGGATCTGGTGATAACTGTTTTACGCTACAACCGACTTGTTGTTTTTCTTTATCAACTGATATTACTTTCAGATCATGTTTTTCTCCAATATTAAAAACTTCATCTGGATGATTAACTCTTGAATAAGAAATCTCTTGTAAGTGCACTAAGACGTCTAGCTCTCCATTTACATTAAAAAAACATCCAAAGCTGCTGTAACCTTTTACCTCAGCTCCCTTAATTATATCTCCAACTTTATATTTTTCTATGATCTTAGCCTTATCCTCTTTTTTAAAAGAAGAAATAATCTCTCTTCTAGATACACAAGCGTTTCCTCTTACTCTATCTAATTTAATTAATGCAAATTTTTGTGGCTCGTTCATTAAGTGACTAATATCTTTTAGTGGCTTGTCACTAATTTGAGATCCAGGCAAAAACATCAGAGAGCCGGTATCAATATGCTCTACTATACACCCACCTTTGCACTTAGAAGTTATTTTACCCATTATAGGTTCATTTTTTTCATAGGCTTCGACAAGCTTATCCCATCCTTTTATTTTTTGAGCTTTATTTGCTGAAACTAAAACTTCCCCATTTTTATCCTCAATTTTTTCTAATAATACTGCAATTGTCTCACCTAATTTTATTTTATCACCCAAACCCATACTTTTAAGTTCGTTTATATCTAATACTGGCTCACTTTTTAAACCTTCAACAAATAGAAAAACAAATTTGTCAGTAATTTTATTGATTTTTCCCTCAATTATTTTTCCCTCTTCAATCTGGGTTTTTGAAAGTTTAGAATTTAATAATTTTTCGAATTCCTTTGATGCAGGGTTTGATAGATCTTTATAAATTTCCATTAATTAATAATTTTTTGTCTATAATTTTTTTTAATTTTAAAAAACACGATCTTTTAGATAAATTTGAGGTATTTATCAATATAGAATCTTTAGTTTTCTTAAGGGGCGAAATTTGTCTATTATAGTCACTTTTGTCACGTTTTTGGATACTTTTTAGAACTGCCGAGTATGAAACTTTTTTTTTTAATTTTTTTAATTCAAGATACCTCCTTCTGGCTCTAATTTTTAAATTTGCAGTAACAAAAAATTTAAAATCAGCATCGGGGACAATCTTATATGTTATATCTCTACCATCTAAGCAAGAACCATTAAATTTTTTTGGAGGTTTATAGGCACAATTTATTTGGAAAGAATGAACAAGTTTTCTTATATTTCTGTCTTTGGCAATTGTAGCAGCTTCACTACCAACCTCATCAGAAAGTAATTTTTTATCTTGTAATTTTTTTAAATTTAATTTTTTAATTCTTTTTTTTAAAAATTTTATATTAAATCTTTTTTTTTGATAAATCTTAATAAAAGCTATCATTCTATAAATTTTACCTGTGTCTAAATATAAAAGATTATAATATTTTGAAATTGATTTAGCCAAAGTTCCTGCTCCTGCTGCAGCAGGAGAGTCAATTGCAACTTTTATAAATTTTTTTTTATTCTTCATTATTTGAATGTTTTTATTAATTTTAAGAAAGATGGAAATGAAGTTTTAATTGCATCTTTATCATGAATATGCCACTCACCACCAAAAGATAAAGCGGCTATAACGCTGGTCATAAAAACCCTGTGATCTTTTAGATATTTTTGGATTTTAATCTTTTTATTAACTTTTAAATTGGGATTGCCAAAAATTCTAATAGAGTTATTTTTTGTGATAACTTTAACACCCATCATTCTTAAAATTTTTGAACCCCATTTTAATCTTGGACTTTCTTTTTTATCAAGTTCCTCTAAATTTTTAAAAGTAGACACACCTTTAGCTTTAGCAGCTATTAAAAAAATAATTAAAAATTCGTCTATAGCCTCACTATTCAAACTTGGTGGACAATTAATAGACTTAAGATTTTTTGGACTTTCCACAAAAACATCTGCAATTGCTTCTCCTTTATAAATTCTTTTATTTATAAGCAAAATTTTTACTCCCATTTTTTTTAAAATTGAAACAATACCGATTCTTGTTGGGTTTACATTTATATTTTTAATAATAAGCTTTGATTTTTTTGAAAGCACAGTAAGGGCGATAAAGAAAGCGCCTGAGCTAATGTCTGAGGGAATTTTATAATTTATCGGTTTAATTTCTTTTACTTTGCGAATTTCTATAATATCAAAATTTTTATTTTTTTTTATTCTAATTGGTAATTTTAAATACTTGAAGAGAAGTTCGGTGTGATTTCTAGATTTTTTTGCTTTAATGAAAGTTTTTCCATCAGCTTTAATTCCACCAAAAATAACACTACTTTTACATTGTGCCGAACCTTTATTTTCAAAAAATTTAATTGGTTTTAAATTTTGAGATCCTTTTATTACAAGTGGTAAATTACAATTATTTTTAAGTTGGAATGAGGCTCCGAACTTACTTAGAGGTTTCGCAACTCTTTTAAAATCTCTTTTCGATAAACTTTTATCGCCAACAATTTTTATCGGGTAAGTAGTATCAATTAAAATCCCTGAGATTAATCTTCCAAGAGTTCCAGAATTATGAGCATTAATTGTTAGATATTTTTTGTATTTATAACCCCTTACACCTACGCCATAAATTTTACAAATATTGTCTTTTAAAACAACCTTAACACCCAATTTTTTAATTGCATTTATAGCTGCTAATACGTCTTCAGACATTAATAAATTTCTTGCTTTTGAGACTCCATTGGAAAGAGATGAAATAAGTACCCATCTAATACTGATACTTTTATCACCAGGTATTGAAATTTTTCTGTAAAAGTTTGAAATTTTTTTTTTAAAAATGATTTTGTTTGGCATTAAGTGTTAATTAAATTTAAAACTATTACCAAAATAAGCATTTCTCGCATTAATATCTTTAACAAGATTCGAAGGTGTATCTTGTGCAATCACTTTACAATTACTTAAAATCATAGCAACATCAACACAAGCTAATAAATCTCTTGCTTGATGATCGCATATACAAATAGTAATTTGATTTTCCTGTTGTAAATTTACAATAATTTCCTGTAGCATCTTTATTGTTAACACATCCAATGCTGCAAAACATTCATCTAATAAAAGTACTCTTGGGTTACTCAAAAGTGATAGAGAAATTACAAGTTTCTTTTTCTGTCCACCTGATAAAAATTTTGCTTTAATGTTTTTAATATTTTCAAGCTCAAATTTTGATAATAAATAATCAATTCTTTCCTGTCTTATATTTTTATCCTCTATAACAATTTCGCTTATAGCCTTTAAATTATCATGAAGAGTTAAGTCACTAAAAAACCCACCATATTGAGGAACATAACCTACTCTAAATTTCTTGGTTCTTAAATATATCGGGCTCTTTGTTACATCCTCACCGTCGATTTTGATTTTTCCATATTTTGGACTTATAAGTCCTGTTATTAAATTAAATATTGTTGATTTTCCAACTCCATTTGGACCAAGCATACCAAAAATTTGACCTTCATTAATTTTAAAACTTATATTATCTAAAATTATTCTATTTCCATAAGCAAGAGTTACATTATTAAATTCAATAATAGTTTTAATTTTTTTGAAAGATTTTATACGAAATTTTTTAATTAATGCCATTTTAATTTAAAGATCTAATATTAACTTTTTTATCTTCTTCGTACATAAATATTTTTATATTTTTTGTCTCGACATTCATCTCAATCACATCAGCCTTAAGCGAACTTGTATCATTTTCTAAGATTACACCTTTAGAAATTATCATTAAATTTTTGTCCAATGAAAAATCAAGATAATCTCCTGTAATTTTATTATCTAAATAGGTAATTATTACATTTTTCGAAAAAATAGTATCATAATTATTAATATTATATTTTCCAAAGTCCGATGAGATTTCTATGAATTTGTAATTTTTAAGTTTTATATTTGCTTTGACTGATTTTAAAAAAATGTAATTACTCTCATTTTGGTCAATAATACCCTCATTTGCTTTTAAAAAGTATTCATTCCCTTTTATATCTTTTGCAGAATAGCTAACATCTTCTATTATGTTTGAACTTTCAATTTGTTCCTCAGAAATTTCTATATTTTCTTTTTCGACTAATTCTATTTTTGTTTTTTTTTCAATTAGCTTTTTTTCGTCTGTTGTAACATAGAAAAAAAATAAAAAAGAAAAAAAAAAGATTATAAAAAAAATTCCTAAAATAATTTTTTTTCTCATTAGGAAATGTTTGATTGCAATATATTATGAATATGGAGAACCCCTATGGTTTTGAGTTTATTTTTTTTATCGTAAACACATAAGGAAGTAATCTTTTTATTATTCATTAGAGCAAGTGCTTTTACTGCTAATTCATTTTTATCGATACCAATAGGATTTTTAGTCATAATCTCTCTTACTGAAATATTGTGAAGATTTTGATTTTTTTGACTAAATCTTCTTAGCTCACCATCAGTAATTATACCTTTGGTTAATTTCTTTTTATTCCTAACTAACAAAAAGCCTAATTTTTTTGAGCTTAAAATTTTTAATGCATCTCTCATTTTAAAATTTTCACTTACGAATGGAATTGCATTATCTTTAAGCATTATATCTTCTACAGTTTTCAATTTAGCTCCTAAACTTCCCGCAGGATGAATTTGTTTAAAATCTTTTTTGTTAAACTTTCTATGTTTCATCGTTGCGATTGCCAAAGCATCACCCAAGGCTAATTGGGAAGTTGTACTTGAAGTTGGTATTATACTTCCTGCCTCGATTGCTTTAGGAATGAATAATTTTATATCTGCTGATTTGTAAAGAACTGAATTTTTTTGTGAAACTACACCAATTAGTAAAATTTTATTTCTCTTGGCGTATTGAATAATATTTTTTAACTCATTTGTTTCACCTGAATTACTAATTAAAATCAAAATATCTTTTTTTGAAATACTTCCTAAATCTCCATGAGAAGAGTCGCTTGCTGAGAGATAAAATGCTGGGGTACCAACTGAAGACAAGGTTGAGGCAATTTTATTTGCAATTAATCCACTTTTTCCAACGCCACATAAAATTATCTTTGATTGGCACTTTAATATTTGTTGGACTGCCAGGTTAAAGGACTCATTAATACTTCGTTTTAATTTGATTAATGCTTTGATTTCAAGATCAATTACTTCTTTGGCAACTTTAATAAATTTTGTTTTTTTCATCTAGTGGGACCATATATCATCCTTAAATAAAGCCAAATCAAGTTCTACTCTTGTTTTTAAAAATTTAAGACAATCTTTATATAAATTAATTCTTTTTTCTCTCTCTAATATTTTATTCAACTCAGCGTGAATTCTATGAAGATAAATAACATCGTTAGCACAATATTTCATTTGAGCAGGTGTTAAGTCACCTCCAAAATCTGAATTCTGAAATTGTTTACTTATATCTACATTTATAAACTCTTTAATCAAAGTTTTTAGTGAGTGATTATCAGCATAACTTCTTGCTAAACGACTTGCGATTTTAGTGTCAAGAATGTTATTTGTTTCGGTTTTTAAATAATATTTTATATGAGCCATATCCGCTCTACCATAATGAAAAATTTTTGTAATTTTATCGTCACTTAACATTTTTATTAGGTTTGGCGCATGATAGTTTG
Organism: Candidatus Pelagibacter sp.; assembly: GCF_052049775.1. Lineage (GTDB taxonomy): Bacteria > Pseudomonadota > Alphaproteobacteria > Pelagibacterales > Pelagibacteraceae > Pelagibacter. The sequence continues at coordinate 16,712 of NZ_JBNGZH010000033.1, forward strand.
ATCTATTAAGCTGAATTATATGTGCATCGGAATTACCTGTTGAAATTTGAATTAAACATAAAGGATCACGTCTGACATTTAGACCCATAAACTCACCATCAACAGCTATTACGTTGCCTAATTCCAAATCATCTGGTAAGTCATTTTTGTGAAGTTTAATATCAATATTCATTTAAGTATCTTATATATATGAAAGGAAAAAATTGTCTAATTTTTGGTGGAAGTGGTCAAATTGGACGTCATCTAATAAGAAAGCTAACAAAAAATGACTTTAAAGTTATTGTTGTTACCAGGAACATTCATCAAAAGGGCCACATCATAAAAACCCAAGGAAATGCTGGATATATAGATATTGTTGAGGCAAATATTTTCGATGAAGATAAAATTAAAAATCTATTTAATAAAGCAGATATTTGCATAAATTTAATAGGTATTTTATTCGAAAAAAAAGGTAGTTCCTTTAAAAATATTCATACAGTGTTTCCCTCGCTTCTTGCAAAATTATGTAAGCAAAATAATTTGAAACATTTAATTCATTTATCTGCATTAGGAATTAATGAAGCAACGAACTCTGATTATGCAAAAAGCAAACTAGAGGGTGAGAAAGAAATATTAAAAAATTTTCCTTTATCAACAATTTTAAGACCGTCGGTAGTTTATTCTGTCGATGATAACTTTACAACTAGCTTTATGACGCTATTGAACAGACTTCCATTATTTCCACTTTATTATAATGGAAAAACAAAGTTTATGCCTATTCATTCCTCAGATTTAGTTGATATTATATACAATATTATTTCAAAAAATATTTCTTCTCAAATAATTGAGTGTGTAGGCACTGAGACCCTAACATTAAAGGAAATAATTGAAAAATTGTTAAATCTTATTGGTAAAAAAAGAATTTTATTGCCTTTACCTTTATTTTTAGGAAAATTATCTGCAAAATTTTTTCAATTATTTCCAAAACCTTTACTTACTGAGGATCAGCTTAGACTTTTAAATTATGATAATATTGTATCAGGAAAGTATAAAACAAATACAGATATTGGATTTCCAGCTAAAAGTTTATTTGAAAAAGAAGTAGAAAAGTATTGTTATATGTGGAGACAAGGTGGTCAATTCTCAAAAAAAAATCTCTCTTAAAAAAAAATTTAAGCTGACTTGATTTTTTTTTCTATAAATTCTGGCACTTCATCTTTATCTGTCACATCATCTTTTTTACCTTTTGGCTGATAAGCATAAAGTAAATGAAGTTTACAATAAGAAAAATCTTTTAATGATGTACGACCGCAAAAATAAAAATCCTTTTCATTTGGATGACCAATAGGCCACTTACAAGAGTTTTCATCCAATTCTTCGAGTGTTTTAGGATTTTCAGGCTCAAAATCTTTTTCAATTATTAAGGATTTAAATTTACTTCTTCTTCCTCGTTTTAATTTAACATTTTTATTATCAACTGAATTTTCATAATTTTCATTAGAGGTTGCAGACCTTGTTTTTATTTTTGCTGAAAGATTTAGTCGGTGAGCTTTACCTATAACTGCATTTCGACTAATACCACCTATTATCTCTGCAATTTGACTTGCAGTATTGCCTTTACCCCATAATTCCTTAAGTTTTGCTACTTTTTCATCTGTCCAACTCATAATAAATCTATATTTA
>NZ_JBNGZH010000034.1:0-12368 GCF_052049775.1 Candidatus Pelagibacter sp.
AAAATCTGCTAATAGAGTGTTCAAAAAAAGTCTATATTTAGTCTCGACTCCGATTGGGAATTTAAGTGATATTAGTCTCAGAGCCATAGAAATTCTCAAAAGTTCAGATTACATTTTGTGTGAAGATACTAGAATTTCTAAAAATTTATTAGAAAAATACCAAATCAGAGCAAATTTAATTGCTAACCATAAATTTAATGAGAAAAAAAATGTTGTAAAAATTATAAAGTTAATTAACCAAGGGTCACTTATTTCTTTAATTTCAGATGCTGGCACTCCAGGTATTTCAGATCCAGGTTCTATATTAGTTAATGAGTGCATTAAGAATAACATTAATATTATTCCTATACCTGGTGCTTCAGCAGTCATATCAGCAGTCTCAATATCAGGGTTTTCAGAAAAGTTTTTCTTTTATGGATTTTTTCCTGAAAAGGATAAAATATTAAGAGAAGATTTGGAGAATTTATCAAAATTAAATAGTTCAATCGTTTTTTTTATTTCGCCAAAGAAAATTAATAAGAATATTCCTCTAATTAAAAAAAATTTTATAGGAAGAAAAATTCTGATTTGTAGAGAAATGACAAAGTTTTATGAGGAGTATAAAAGATCAAAAGTTGAAGATTTAGAACCATTAAAAAGTGATTTAAAAGGTGAATTGACTATCGTTATTTCAGAAAAAGTTCATGACAAAAAAGCTTCACAAACTTTAGATGAATCAGATAAAAGATTGATTAGAGTGATGATAAATAAACTAAGTATAAAAGAAATTACTAATTTAATTATTCGTAAAAATGATATTTCAAAAAAAATTGTCTATGATTATTGCTTAAAAATTAAAAATGAAAAATAAAATACTTATTGCACTTTTTGTTGGTTTTATTTTGAACGGATGCGCAGGAGTATCATCTTCAGGAATATTTGGAACAGGTGTAAGTATAGCAATAGATCCGAGATCTTTGGGAACACAGATAGACGATTCTTTGATGCAAAAAAACCTAACTGCTAGAATTTTAATCATGAATAAAAATTATCTTTTATCAGTAAAATCAAAAGTTTTGGATGGCAGAATATTTCTAACTGGAAAAGTTGATGAACCAGAAGAAAAATTAAAATTAACTAAAATTGCTTGGGAAACTGATGGTGTGAGATCTGTTAGAAACGATATCAAAATAAAAGAGGCTTTTAATTTTAAACAATCAGCTAAAGATTTATTAATTACCTCACAGTTGAGAACTGCCTTAATTATAAATAAAGAAATTAAGGCTACAAATTACCAAATAGATACCTATAAAAAGAAAATTTATATCTATGGTATTTCTCAAACTAAAGATGAAAAAGATCTTGTAATTTCAGAAGCAAAAGAAATTTTAGATGTTGAGGACGTCATTGCTAGTATTTTATTAGTTGATAATTTAAGGATTAAAACTAACTAATTTTTTTTATAATCAATTACATCAGCAGAATAAGCGGCAATTGATGCTAAATTCAATATATCAGAAGTTGATGATCTTAAAGGGGCTATCTCGATTGGTAGACCTAAGCCAATTAATAAAGGTCCAATCACTTTTGCTCTACTCATTGACTTGATCATTTTATATGAAATAGCAGCGCTATGCTGGCTTGGCATAATTAAAACATTCGAATTACCAACTATCTCAGAAAATGGGTAAAGTTCTTTATACATTTCTTCCAGGGCTACATCTGGCTGCATCTCGCCATCAAATTTAAAGTCTACTTTGTCTGATTTTAAAATTTCAACAGCATCACTTAATCTTTTTGTTCTATCTGTAGCTGGCTCTCCAAAAGTAGAGTGAGATAAAAAAGCGACTTTGGGATCAAAACCAAATAATTTTGCTACCCTTGCAGCTGATTTTGCCATTTCAGCTAATTGTTTTGCATCTGGATATTCTATAACTGATGTATCACAAATAAAGATTGTTTTACCTCTATTTACAACTAAATTTAATCCGAACATAATTTCACCTGGTCTGGAGTCGACGACTTTAACTATTTTTTCGAGCGAAGATGAATATCTTCTTGTGTTCCCAGTTATCATTGCATCTGCATCCTGACATGCAACCATACATGATGCCCAAATTACCCTGTCGTTTCTTACTAGTCTATCACAATCCCACTCTAACATACCCTTTTCTCTTTGGAGTTTTTTAAATAAATATTTTACATATTTTTCTCTTTTAGTGGTGTCTTTTGAGTTTACAATTTCAATATCAAAATTTTCGTTATAACCAATTTTTTTTATTTGATTTTTAATTAGCTCCTCTTTTCCAACTAAGATAGGTATACCCAAGTCAGAGTTTTTGAAAGCTATCGCAGCTTTAAGAGTATTTTCATCTTCACCATCAGCAAAAACAACTTTTTTTTGTTTTTTCTTAATATAGCCATTAACTCCTTGCATAATTGTTACCGTTGGATCTAATCGTTGCTTAAGTTGATCTTTATAGACATCAAAATCATCAATTTTTTTTCTTGCAACTCCAGTATCAATAGCAGCTTTAGCAACTGCAGCCGGTATAACACTTATTAATCTTGGATCGAATGTTGATGGAATTATATAATCTTTTCCATAATGAGGTCTTTCACCTCCCATTGCTGCAATGACTTCATCCGGCACGTCCTCTTTAGCTAATTTTGCTATCGCATGTGCAGCTGCAATTTTCATATCTTCATTAATTGTTTTTGACCGCACATCTAACGCACCTCTAAAAATATATGGAAACCCTATTAAATTGTTTACTTGATTAGGATAATCTGACCTTCCAGTCGCTATAATTGCATCATCTCTAACTTCCTCAATTTCTTCAGGTGTAATTTCTGGGTCAGGGTTAGCACATGCAAATATAATTGGATTTTTTGCCATTTTTTTAACCATGTCTTTAGTTAATGCTCCTTTCGCAGATAAGCCTAAAAAAACATCTGCATTAGTAATAGCATCATCCAAAGTTCTCTCTTTTGTCTCAGTTGCATGACTTGATTTCCATTGGTTCAAATTATCTCGACCTCTGTAAATGACCCCTGTTCTGTCTACCATTGTAATATTTTTTTGGGGCACACCAGTCTTTTTAAATAAATTAGCGCAAGCCATAGCTGAAGCTCCGGCACCATTTACAACTATTTTAACTTTATCAATTTTTTTTTTACAAATGTCCAAAGCATTAATAAGTGCTGCAGTTGTGATAATCGCAGTTCCATGCTGATCATCATGAAACACAGGTATATCAAGTATTTCTTTAAGCTTTTCCTCAATAATAAAACAATCAGGAGCAGCAATATCTTCAAGATTAATACCCCCAAAACTTGGAGCAAAATTTTTTATGCTATTAATGATTTCATTCGGATCCTGAGAGTCTATCTCTAAATCAATAGAGTCTATATCAGCAAACCTTTTAAATAAAACAGCCTTTCCCTCCATAACAGGTTTAGATGCTAACGCACCTAAATTTCCCATACCTAAAATTGCCGACCCATTACTGATTACTGCAACAAGATTTCCTTTACTGGTATAATCAAATGCTGTTTCAGGATTTTCACTAATTGCTCTAACAGGTGCTGCCACGCCAGGAGAATATGCTAAAGCGAGATCTCTCTTTGTCGTCATGTTTTTTGAGGAAGATATTTCAATCTTGCCTGGCTTTTTATCTTTGTGAAAGTCTAAAGCTTCTTTATCTGTGTAATGATCAATTTTTGTTTTTTTCATTTATGTTAATTAGGTGTACAAATGGGGTAAAATTAAGACTAATATGATTTATGAATTTAGTTAAGTCAACAGGGACTTTTGGTTTTTATACTATTATCAGTCGATTACTTGGTTATTTAAGAGATGTTTTGATAGCAATTTTTCTTGGAACAAGTTTTTTAGCAGATGCATTTTTTGTAGCATTTAGAATACCTAATACTTTTAGAAGATTATTTGCAGAAGGAACTTTTAATGCAGCTTTTATACCAAGTTACACTTCAGAATTAGTAAAAAAAAATTCTGGATCACATAAGTTTGCTAACGAAATTTTCAATTTATTATTTTTAGGTCTATTATTTTTAGTTTTAATTATAGAAATTTTCATGCCAGCTTTTGTGAGACTAATAGCGCCAGGTTTTGTTGATGATTCTGAAAAAATTCAGCTAGCTGTTAATCTTACAAGGATAACTCTCCCATTTTTATTATTTGTAAGTTTATCCTCTTTTTTTGCGGCAATTCTTAATTCTCACAATAAGTTTGCAGCTGCCTCTGCGGCTCCAATAATCCTTAATATAGTTTTGATAGCAATTTTATTTTTTGGCAAATTTCTTAACGACGAACTAGTTTATTATTTATCATATGGAGTTTCTATTGCAGGACTATTACAATTAGTATTTTTGTATCATTTTACAAAAAAGTTTTATTTCATAAAAATTAATTTTAATTTCAAAATTAATAATAAGGTTAAATTTTTTTTCAAAAAACTTTTACCTAGTATTTTTTCATCAGGAGTTACTCAAATTAATATTCTTGTTGGTACTATAATTGCATCTTTTCAAGCCAGCGCCGTGTCTTATTTGTATTATGCTGATAGGATTTACCAAATTAACCTTGCAATAGCAGGAATTGCAATAGGAGTGGTTGTTTTACCACAACTTTCTAAACATGTTTTTTTAAAAAAAAAAAATAAAATACTTATATTACAAAATAAAGCACTTGAGCTTAGTATGTTTTTAAGTTTACCAGCTTCAGTTGCTTTAATTGTTGGGTCAGAACAAATTATTTCAGCATTATTTGGTTATGGTTCTTTTGATGAGTTGTCAGTATCTAACTCGGCAAACGCGCTTTACTATTTTGGTTTGGGATTGCCTGCTTTTGCATTAATAAAAGTATTTTCGACTTTTTTTTTCGCAAATCAGGATACTAAAACACCATTTTATATTTCATTAATTTCGGTAATTTTAAATATATTAATAAGTGTCTATTTTTTTAGAGAAATCGGTTTTATAATCATTCCTATAGCTACGACAATTTCATCATGGTTTAATGCAATAATATTATTTGTTTATTTAAAAAACAAAGATTTATTTGAATTTAGTAAATTATTTTTCACTAAATTAATTAAAATACTTCTGGCATCTATATTAATGGGAATATTTTTTAATTATTTAATTTTGTTTTTTCAAAATAAATTGATTTATGAATATAATTTAAAATCTTTTTATTTGATACTTTCAGCTTTTTTAAGTCTTATATTCTATTTGAGTTTTTCATTATTTATCAAAGCTTTCAAATATGGTGATATTAAACTAAAGTATTAAATATGGGAAAAAAAATTTTTTCAGGTGTTCAACCTACTGGAAATCTTCATCTTGGAAATTATTTGGGAGCAATTAAAAATTTTGTAAAACTTAATAATGAAGATCAAAATGAGTGTGTGTTCTGTGTTGTTGATCTTCATGCGATAACAGTTGCTCAAAATCCAAAAAAATTAAAAGATAATATTTATGAAACTATAGCAACTTTTATTGCTTGTGGTATTGATCCTAAAAAAAGTATTATCTTTAATCAATCAAGTGTGAGTGCTCATTCAGAAACAGCCTGGATATTAAGTTGTGTTGCTAGAATGGGATGGCTTAATAGAATGACCCAATTTAAAGAGAAAGCTGGAAAAGATAAAGAAAAAGCAAGTATCGGTCTTTATTCTTATCCTGTTCTAATGGCAGCAGATATTTTGTTATATGACACTACCCATGTACCTGTTGGAGATGATCAAAAGCAACATTTGGAACTTTGTCGAGATATAGCTCAAAAATTTAATAATGATTTCAATGCTGACAATTTTTTTAAAATTCCTGAGCCATTAATTCAAAAAGAGTTTTCAAGAATTATGAGCTTGAGAGATGGTACAAAAAAAATGAGTAAATCTGAATTATCAGATCTGAGCAGGATAAATTTAACAGATGATAAAGAACAAATAATAAATAAAATCAAAAAAGCAAAAACTGATACTTTGCAATTACCATCCGCTAGTGCAGATTTAGAAAAAAGACCCGAAGCAAAGAATTTGATGGGTATTTATTCTAGTTTAATGGATGTAAGTTTAGAGGATACAATAAATAAATTTTCTGGAAAAAATTTCTCAGAATTTAAAGAAAATTTATCACAAGTTATGGTTGATAAAATTTATCCAATATCTTTGGAAATTAAAAAGTTGTTAAGAGAAAAAAAATATTTAGATAAAATACTATTAGAGGGAACTCAAAAAGCAGATAAAATAGCCTCGGAAAAGGTAAAAAAAATACAAGAACTTGTTGGTTTTTAGGATTTTTTTATTAACAAGTTTCATTTTTACAATTATTGATTATATATAAATCATGTTTGTCCAGACTGAAATAACGCCGAACCCAAATTCTTTAAAATTCTTACCAGGTAAGAATGTTTCAAATAAAGGGTCATTTGAAATTACACAAAAAGATCAAACTAATAATGAATTAATTAAAAATTTGCTCTCCATAAATGGTGTTGAAGGTATTTTTCTTGGTAAAGATTTTATCTCAATAAATAAATATGATCACACATCATGGGATGAAATTAAACATATAGTAATTTCTTTAATCAATGATTTTTACTCTAGCGGAAAAGAGTGTGTTGTTGAAAATACTTTAATTGAAAATAATGAAAATTTAAAAGATATAGAAAAAAAAATAGTTAAAATATTAGACGAAAAAATCAGACCTGCAGTTGCGAAAGATGGCGGAGATATTAAATTTAAAGAGTTTAAAGATGGTATTGTTAAAGTGCAGCTTCAAGGGAGTTGTTCAGGTTGTCCAAGTTCAACTATGACATTAAAACAAGGTGTACAAAATCTTCTTTGTCACTATCTACCAGAAGTTAAGAAGGTTGAGGCTCTTTAAATGTTTAATTTTAAGTTAAAAAATCTAAAATTTTTAAACCAATTGATTTTTTTTAATTCAAAATTTTATTTTGTTAGAATGAGAAGAAAGAACTTAAAAATGTTTAAGTTTTTTGATGACAGACGAATTGGTGCAATTCCAAGAATATTTTTAACAAGTATTTTTGTTGTTTTTTCATTCTATCATATTCCATCAATAATTAATTTTGCTAATAAGCAACTTTTAGAAGACAAAGAATTTCAAAATAATTCAAAAGCCATTCTAGCTTATACACTTAATAAAAAAGAGGGTGTCGAGTCTGATGGAGGAGAATTAAATGAAAAAGATTTGTTAATCGATATTTTTAGTTTGAACGATCTTGAAACAGACACAGTAAGATTAAATGCATCTACAATTAAACAATTATTTCAAGACACCGATTATAAACTAGATGATGTAAGGCAAACAAAGTTAGTTAAGCCTGTTGCATTAACCTTACTTCCTGGTGAAATAAAAATGATCGAAAGTACCAAGAAAAGAAAGGAGTTTTTTATTCAAATTGTCTTACCTTTAGTCTTAAAAGAAAATAATAATATTAGATTAGATCGAAAGACTTTGTTTAAAATTATAAATAAAAGCAATAATACTAAATTAGAAAAAAAATGGCTTGAAAAAAAATACAAACAGTATGGAGTAACATCTAAAGATTTAACAACACTCAAAATCAGGATGGATGAAATACCAGTTTCTTTAGCACTTGCTCAAGCTGCGAAAGAAACAGGATGGGGAACATCAAGATTTGCACAAGAGGGTAATGCACTTTTTGGGCAATGGACTTGGTCTGGTGAGGGCTTAAAACCTAAAGAGGCTGATGAGAATAAGGGTCATAAAGTTATGAAATTTAATGTATTACAGGCCTCAGTTAGAGCTTATCAAAGAAATTTAAATACCCATCGATCATATAAAAATTTTAGATTAGCAAGAGCACATTTAAGAGATAATAATCAACCTTTAGATAGTTTAATTCTTTCTCAATTTTTAAAAAATTATGCTGAAACAGGAAATCAATATGTGGAAGTTTTGCAAAAAATTATTAATCAAAACAATTTAAAAGATTTTGATGATGCTAAGTTACTTCCTTCGAGTAAAGAGCTTGAAAGTTTAATTTAATTTTCCATTATAACAAATTGGGTTCCAAACCAACGCCACTTGCCATTATCATTTAAGGAACAATTTATTCTTCCACGTCTTGGTAAAAATTTAGATTTGAAATTGATATATAGAACATTTTTTTCGAATACTAAATTTGGTTGGCCCCATGAACCACCATCATTTGAATAACAATTAATATTCTTAATATTTTTTTGATTATCAAAAAATTCCACAATTAATTTTGGTGGATTATCTTTATTTGATAATTTTTTTTCTACTGGTTTAAGAGATTTGTATTCTAGAGGATTATAATTTATTAGTGAATTAAATCGTTTTAAATCTCCGTACTTTTCATTTATCGGAAATCTTGGTAATTCAAATTTATCTTTATTGTTATCAATTATTCCAGAGTGTTGTCCAAAAGCTAATTCAAAATTTTTTGATATATAATTTTTCATAAAAAAAGAATATTCACCAAAAGGATATGAAAATATCGGTGGGACATACCCCAATTTATCTTTAAAAATTTCAGTCGCTGTTTCTATATCTTTGATAAATTCTTTTTCTGTCTTATCAATCAAATATTCATGCGTATGTGAGTGGTGCCCAATATAGCCTATATTTGAGTCGTTGATTTCTTTAATTTCATCCCAAGTCATATACCCTCTTTTACCTACAGGTTCAGTAGATACAAATAAGATGAATGGAATTTTATTTTTTTTAAGATATGGCCAGGCCTCATTGTAAAATGATTTAAATCCATCATCTATTGTAATTAAAATTTTCTTACTCTTTTTTACTTTATTAAATTCATTTAAAAAATCTTTAGGGTCATAAAATTCATACCCTTGACTTTTAATAATTTTCATTTGTTTATCAAACATATCCATTCTTATATTTGTTGATGGATATTTATTTTCATTAAAGCGATGATACATCAACGATAAAACACCGCTATCTTTAGAATAAGATTTGATATTATTCTCTTGTGAAATAGAATTAACTAGAAATATAAATTGTAAAATGAATAAGCTAATTATAGATGCTGCTAGAGATAAAATTTTTTTAATGATCATTAGTAATGATATTAATTACAGCATTACTCATGAAAATTCCAAAATAAATTATGAAAAATTATCTATTTTAATTAACGATTTTCTAAATAAAAAAAAATTAAATTTAAATAAAGTTTCCCAAATTTATGTTAATCGAGGTCCTGGAAGTTTTGCGGGGATAAGAAATTCCTTATCAGTTGTTAAAGCTTTTCATTTAACCAATAAAATTGATTATTATTGTTTTAGTTTTGAGGATTTTAGTGAAAAAAATGAGGTTAAATACGAAAATATCCCAAAACTTTGCGATAAATTGAAAGTTGAAAAAAATTTGATTAATCCTATTTATTTAAGTTAAAATCAATTATGTCAGATACAATTGAACAACAATGTTTATCTAAAGGGGTAAAGTTAACTGAGCAGAGGCGGATTATTGCTAAGGTAATCTCTGAGTCAAAATCCGCTTATGGTGAGTCTGATCATCCGGATGTTGATGAGTTATATAGTCGTGTATCGAAAGTTGATCCAAAAATAAGCATAGCCACAGTTTATAGAACAGTTAAGCTTTTCGAGGAAGCAGGAATTTTAACCAAGCATGATTTTAAAGGTGGCAAGGCTAGATATGAAGCAATGATAGAAAGTCATCATGATCATTTGATTGATATAAAATCAGGTGAAATAATTGAATTTGTGGATGAAGAAATTGAAGAGTTGCAAAAAAAAGTAGCAAAAAAATATGGTTATAAGTTAGTAGACCATAAACTTGAGTTATATGGTGTTAAAGTAAACTCAAAAGATGAATAAAAAAATATTTATCAAAACTTTTGGTTGTCAAATGAACGAATATGACACTAACAGAATATTTGATATTGTAAGAGAAATAGGTTTTGTTAAAACTGAAAATCTCGAAGAGACTAATTGTTATTTACTAAACACGTGCCATATTCGAGATAAAGCTAAAGAAAAAGTTTATCATGAGATTGGACGTGTTAAAAAAAATTTTAGATCACGAAAAAAACCGATAGTTATAGTTGCTGGATGTGTTGCTCAGGCCGAAAATGAGGAAATGATCAAAAGGGAGCCTTATATCGATATAGTTATTGGACCGCAAGCCTATCATAAAATAAATGACAAAATTGAAGAATTTTTATCCAAACAAAAAAAAATAGATGAGACTGAATTTGATGCCATCACAAAATTTGATTATTTGGATAATATTAAGAATTCATCAAAAAAAATTTCATCGTATTTAACTGTTCAAGAGGGCTGTGATAAATTTTGCCATTTCTGTGTAGTACCATTTACAAGAGGTCCAGAATACTCAAGACCATTCAAAAAAATATTAGAGGAAGCAGAGAATTTATCAGAAAATGGAGTTCGTGAAATAACATTACTAGGTCAAAATGTTAATGCTTATAATTATGAGAATTACCGATTGTCAGATTTGATTTTAGAAATAGAAAAGTTAGATGGAATAAAAAGAATTAGATATACAACCTCTCATCCAAGAGATATGACAGAAGATCTTATCAATATATATGGTGTTTCAAAGAAATTAATGCCTTTAATTCACCTGCCCGTTCAAAGTGGATCTGACAAGATCCTTAATTCAATGAATAGAAAACATCATATAAGTGATTATATTAATACTTACGAAAAACTTCAAAAAATTAACCCAAAAATAAAGTTTTCGAGTGATTTTATAATTGCCTATCCCGGTGAGAATGAGAAGGACTTTAATGAAACTTGTGATTTAATTGAAAAAATTAAATTTATAAATTCTTTTTCTTTCATATTTAGTCCAAGGCCAGGAACAACTGCAGCAAATTTTGAGTTAATTGACAAAAAAATTTCACTTACAAGATTAGAAAAAGTTCAAAAACAGTTATTTACCAATCAAATTAATATGAATAAATCACTTGAGGGTAAAGAAATTGATGTTTTAGTTGAAAATAAGATAGATGGCGGCACAAAGTTTTTTGGTCGATCTGAGTACATGACTTCGGTTATTTTTGATGGTAATGAATCAGATATGGGAAAAGTTATCAAAGTAAAAATAAATCGTAGTAATCAAAATACATTGTTTGGTAAAAGTTTAGATAATTTAGAACAAAGAGTGGCTTAAGTTTGAATAATACTATTAAAAAAGATATTAATTCGTCACTAAAATTTGTTTATTCAGAAAATAATTCAATTAGCGTAATTTTTCATGAGAATGACCTCCTGATGGGAGTGGTTGGTGAATTTAACCAAAACTTGAAAGAGTTAGAAAAAATAACCAATTCAAGTATTTATTCCAGAGGAAATTCAATCTTAATCAAATCAACTTCAGAAAAAAATGAAATTTTGAAGAATGCAATTCAATTTCTTGCAAATCAATTTAAAAATAATGGTAGTATAGAACAAAAAGATATTTTATCCTCAGTTGATCAATTTATGATAAATGAAAAAGTAAAAAATACCAACGTTACTGATATAATCAAAACTCCAAAAAAATCTATAATTCCAAGGTCAGAAAAACAAAAAGAGTATGTTAGAGCGTTGAGACAAAATGAAATAATAATATCTGCCGGACCTGCTGGTACAGGAAAAACCTTTCTTGCTGTTGCTGTAGGTTTAACAATGTTGCTAGAAAAAAAAATAGAAAGAATTATACTTTCTAGACCTGCGGTTGAGGCAGGTGAGAGATTAGGTTTCCTGCCGGGAGATATGAAAGAGAAAGTTGATCCATATCTACGCCCTTTGTATGATTCATTGTATGATCTGTTTCATTTTGAAAAAATCCAGAGAATGATAGAAATTGGCGACATTGAAATTGCCCCTTTAGCTTTTATGAGAGGAAGAACTTTAAAAAATTCTTTTGCAATTTTAGATGAAGCTCAAAATGCTACTGATACACAGATCAAAATGTTTCTTACCAGGATAGGCGAAAATTCAAAAATAGTTGTAAATGGTGACCCCACTCAAATAGATTTACCTAATAAAAAAATGTCAGGTTTAGAAAGATCAAAAAAGATATTGTCCCATTTGAATGAGATTGCAGTTGTAGACTTTGATCACTCAGATGTTGTGAGGCATCCTTTAGTTTCAAAAATTGTGAAAGCGTACAACAATAATGATCAAAGTTAATGTGCTTTCAGAGGAAAATTCTTGGTCAAAAAAAATAAAAAATAAAGAATTATTTTTTAATAAGATTTGTAAACATTTTCCAAAAAAATATAAATTTGTAGATAAAAAAATCTATTTTACGTTACTTCTCTCAAATAACAAAAAAATTAAAATTTTAAATAAAAA
>NZ_JBNGZH010000035.1:0-6962 GCF_052049775.1 Candidatus Pelagibacter sp.
AACGAAATTCCATTATCCAAAGTAGCTATTGAATTAAATCAAGAAATAGTGGATAAAAAAAAAATAAAAAATATCAACCTTAAAAATAATGATAAAATAGAAATAGTTCATTTCATTGGAGGTGGTTAAAATTGAAAAAAGACAAATTTATTATTTCTAAAAAAAATTTTAACTCTAGACTTATTGTTGGAACTGGTAAGTATAAAAGTATGCAGGAGTGTGCTAAAGCAATCAATTTATCTGGAGCTGAAATAGTTACAGTTGCTGTTCGAAGAGTAAATATTACTGATAAAAAAAAACCATTATTAATGGATTATATTGATCCTAAAAAAATCACCTACCTTCCTAACACTGCTGGCTGTTTTAATTCAAAAGACGCACTAAGAACTTTAAGATTAGCACGAGAGATAGGTGGTTGGAAATTAGTTAAACTAGAAGTTTTGGGAGATAAAAAAAATTTGTTCCCAGAAATGATTGAAACACTTAAATCAACTGAAGTATTAACTAAGGAGGGATTTAAGGTGATGGTCTATTGTAATGACGATCCTTTAATGGCAAAAAGATTGGAGAATGCAGGTGCTTGTGCAATTATGCCTCTAGCAGCTCCAATAGGTTCAGGTTTAGGTATTGTTAATGAGATAAATATTAGGATAATTAGGAAGCAAACAAAATTACCATTAATTATTGATGCCGGATTAGGCCAAGCTTCAGATGCTGCTATAGCTATGGAATTAGGTTGTGATGGGGTCCTAGTAAACACTGCGATTGCAAAAGCAAAAAAACCATTTCAAATGGCTTTAGCATTTAAGAATGCGGTTATTGCTGGTCGCCAATCATACTTGTCTGGTAGAATAAAAAAAACATTATACGGAAATCCGTCTTCCCCAAAGTCAGGAATTATCTAGCTTTCTTATAAAATTTCTTTTTTCTAAAAGTTTTCTTTTTAAATTTCTTTTTATCTTTTAATTCAATAACGTTGTTAACTTTTTGTTCTTCAAGATTTTTTAATTTTTCAAAATATTCGATCAGCTCTATAGTTTTTTTAGATTTATTTTTAATATCAATAATATATTCAGGGATTATTAAACTATCATCAGATATTATATCAATTTTCATTTTATTCTTTTTTTCAAAGTAAGTAAGATCTTCAATAAAATTTTCTTTTAAAAAATCAGAAATTTTTTTACAAACCTTTAAATCTACAAATTTGGCTTTATTTAGAACCGCTTTTAATTCAACTAATTTAAGAATTTTTAGCGCAAAAGACTCATCTGTTAGTTTGATACTCCATTTAACCGCACTTTCTCTTAATCTCTGTCGAGACATTTCTAAAAGACCAAAATTCGATATTCTTCCAATTTGAATCCTGGCACGATCAGATCTGCACTTTTCTTTTAATCTTCTTTCAACCAATCTTCGATTCCCATAACTTAGCATGTCAATAAAATCTATTATGATAAGTCCTGACAAATCTCTTATTTTTATTTGTCTTGCTATTTCATCTGCAGCTTCAAGATTTGTATCTAAAGCAGTGCTCTCTACATTTTTTTGTTTAATAGAACTTCCAGAGTTAATATCAATGGAAACCAATGCCTCTGTAGGATTAATTACTAAGTAACCACCTGAGTTCAATTTTATTTCACTTTCAAATATTTGATTTAATTTCTGTTCAATACCTTCTTCAATAAATAAAGGTTTTTTTCCTCTGTATTTTTTTATCTTTTTTACGTGAGAAGGCATCATCATTTTCATAAAATTTTGAGCTTTTTTATAACCTTCATTACCTTCAATTATTATATTTTTTGTATTTTCATCATACATATCTCTTAAAGTTCTTTTAATTATTTCACTTTCTTGATGAATTAATGAAGGCGCTATAGAACTTAAGGCATTTTCTTTAATTTGATTCCAGTTATTAATAAGTGTATCTAAATCATGATTAATTTCATTTTTAGTTTTGTTACTTCCAGCAGTTCTTACTATAAGCCCCATTTCCTTTGGGATTTCAATTTCATTTAAAATACTTCTTATTTTTTTTCGATCTGCAGGATTAAAAATTTTTCTCGAAATTCCTCCACCTTTAGGTGTGTTAGGCATTAAAACTATATATTTGCCTGCAATAGAAATAAACGTGCTTAATGCAGCTCCTTTTTGACCACGCTCATCTTTTATAACCTGAACTAAAATTACTTGATTGGGTTTTATTACCTCTTGGATTTTATATCTTTTGAATCTAAATTTACTTTCATATTTTTTTTCTTTTTCATTTTCTAAATTTTCCTTATCCTCAGGATCCTTTTTTTCTATTGGATCCTTTTTTTCCAAAGGATCTTCAATTTCTAATTTGCCTTCAGCTAAATTTTCTTCTTCTTTAGCTTCAACTTTTTTTGATAGTTCTTCTCGGACTCTTTCCTCTTCTTGTTTTATTTTTTCCAAATCACTTTGTGGAATTTGATAATAATCAGATTGAATATCGTTGAAAGATAAAAAGCCATGACGCTCCCTCCCAAAATCAACGAACGCAGCCTGCAAAGATGGTTCTATACGACTTACTTTACCTAAATATATATTATTTTTTATTAGATTATTTTTTATGCCTTCATACTCATAATCTTCAATTTTTTCACCTGATTTGAGTACAATTCTAATCTCATTTGGATGCGAAGCATCGATATATAAATTTTTTTCCATAACATTTTTTTTGATTGATTCATAAATTATTAAAATTTTGTTTGTATTCTTATGCCTTATCTTTAACAAATTCCCCTATATAATGGAAACAAAATGAGTAAGATTTTGAAGAATTTATTTATTGGTTTTATTAGTTTTTTATTAATTTCATCAATAATTGTTTTAGTTATATTATGGAATTTTTCTAACAACATACCTGATTACAAATTTTTAAAAAATTACAAACCTCCTGTCTCAAGTAAGGTTTACTCTGGCAATGGTGATTTGGTTGCGGATTTTTCAAAAGAGAAGAGAATATTTGTTCCTTATGGTTCAATTCCAAAAAATGTTATTAATTCTTTCTTATCTGCTGAAGATAAAAATTTTTTTTCTCATCCAGGAGTTGATGCTAAAGGAGTTTTAAGAGCAATTGTAAATAATATTAAAAACGTTCTTACATCTAAAAGACTAGAGGGTGCCTCAACAATTACTCAACAAGTAGCAAAAAACTTTCTTTTGACTAATGAAGTCAGTTTAAACCGAAAAATTAAAGAAGCTATTTTAGCATTTAGAATTGAAAGAGCATTATCGAAAGAAAGAATTCTTGAATTATATTTAAATCAAATTTACCTCGGCAGCGGGGCTTATGGAGTCGCTGCAGCAAGTCTAGAGTATTTTGACAAATCAATAAAAGAATTGAATTATGAAGAAGCTGCTTTATTAGCTGCATTACCTAAGGCGCCAAGCAAATATAATCCATATAGAAATATAGATTTGGCAAAATTTAGAAGAGATTTAGTTTTAAAAAATTTATTAGACAATAATTTTATAACTGAAAAAAATTATCAAAATTTCAGAAAGAAAAATATTCAATTAAATAAAACTAGAAGAGTTTATTTAGAGGATGCTCAATATTATATTGAAGACGTAAGAAAAAATATAATTGAAATTTTATCATATGAAAAAGTTTATAATCAGGGCTTTAATATAAACACACCAATAAATCTAGAATTACAAAAAATAGCAACAAACTCTTTAAGAAATGGATTAATTAAATATGATCAACGTAAAGGTTGGCGGGGTCCATTATTAAATAAACCATATTCCAAAAATTGGTCTATTGGTTTAGATAAATACGATTTGGAGAATTCGATTGATTGGAAAATTGCAATAATAAAAAAGATTTCTAAATTTTCTATAGAAATAGAAACAAAAGATAAAATCAAAGGAATTATAGATTACAATAATATTTCTTGGACTAAAAAAGAATTAGATGATCTTTTCAGAGTGGGAGACATAATCTATGTTAAGAATATAAGAGATAACAAGTTTAGCCTTAAACAATTACCAAAAATAAATGGTGGTATAGTTGTAATGGATCCTTTCACAGGTAGAGTCGTTGCTCTTAGTGGTGGATTTAGTTTTAAAAATAGTGAGTTTAATAGGGCCTCACAAGCTTTGCGTCAACCCGGTTCAGCATTCAAACCATTTGTTTACGCTTTAGCTCTTGAAAATGATTATACACCTTCTTCATTAGTTTTAGATGCGCCGTTAGTCTTAGATCAAGGAACTGATTTAAAGATGTGGAAGCCAGAAAATTATGGAAAAAAATTTTATGGACCATCAACTTTGAGAATTGGTTTAGAAAAGTCACGAAATTTAATGACAGTTAGAATTGCACAGAATTTAGGTGTAGATAAACTTGCCGAATTCTCCAAAAATCTTGGCATTTATGAAAATCCTGATGAGCTTTTATCTATTTCTCTTGGTTCTGCTGAAACAACTTTGTTAAAACTCACTTCTGCTTACTCAGCTTTTGTAAATGGAGGAAAGTTAGTTATACCAATTTTGATTGATCGTGTTCAGGATAGTGAGGGAAATACAATTTTAAATAATGAAAATAGATCATGCTTAAATTGTGATAAACTCTCATATACTGGTAAAGACTTTCCTGATGTAGGCGATAATTTTAAACAGATATTTTCTCCACAAACAGCTTACCAAATTACTTCTTTATTGGAAGGTGTCGTTAAAAGAGGTACAGGAAAAAAATTGAGAGATCTAAATTTGAATCTTGCAGGCAAAACAGGAACAACTAATAAAAATACTGATGCATGGTTTATTGGTTATACTTCAAATTACGTTATAGGAGTTTATGTTGGAATGGATAATCCACAACCACTAGGTAAATTTGAAACTGGTTCAAAAACAGCATTACCGATTTTTAGAGAATTTATCGAATCAGCTATAAAAAAAACTGACGCTCGGCCATTTAAAGTTGCTGATGAGATTACAATGATGGTAGTTGATCCGGCAACAGGTCAAAAAGCAAAATTTTCATCTAAAGACACAATTTTAGAAGCCTATAAAAGTAAGAATGTAATTGATGGTAAAGTGCTATATTCAAATAATAATAGATTAGATACAAATAATATATTAAAGTTTTACTAATGGATCATAAATATACAGATTATAAAAAAGAGATAGAAAAAATAAATCAAAGAGTTAAGGAGTATCTTTGATAAAAATAAGATAGATTTAAAATTACAAAGTCATAATAAAACTATTCTTAATCCTAATTTTTGGCAGAATAAGTCTGATTCAAAAAAAATACTTAAAGAAAAAAAATTGTATGAAGACCTTATCAATTCTCACAAAAGCTCTTTAAATCAATTAAAAGATTTGGGAGATTTGTATGAATTAGCTTTAGAGGAAAATAACACAAACATACAAAATGAGGTTTTAGAAAGTATCAAGAATTTAAGAAAATTAGCAAAAAAAAATGAAATCAATTGTTTTTTATCAAATGAGTCTGACTCTTTTGATTGTTATATAGAAGTTCATGCTGGCGCTGGAGGCACTGAAAGCCAAGATTGGGCAGATATGTTGAGGAGAATGTATTTAAAATGGTCTGATAATAAAAATTATAAATCAACATTAATAAGTGAACACAAGGGTGATGAGGCAGGTATAAAATCCTCAACAATTAAAATTGAGGGTGATTATGTTTTTGGTTGGTTAAAAAAAGAGTCTGGAATTCACAGGTTAGTGAGAATTTCGCCATTTGACTCAGGTGCAAGACGTCATACTAGTTTTGCTAGTATTTGGGTTTATCCAGTTGTGGATGAAAATATTAATATTGAAGTTCAAGATAAAGATTTGAGAATTGACACATATCGATCTAGTGGTGCTGGTGGTCAACATGTTAATACAACTGACAGTGCAGTTAGAATTACACATTTACCATCTAAAATTGTAGTCCAATGTCAAAATGAAAGATCTCAACATAAAAATAAAGAGACATGCATGAACATGCTTAGAGCAAGACTCTATGATTTTGAGATAAAAAAAAAAGAAAAAGAAAATGAAAATACCGAGTCATCAAAATCTGAAATAGGTTGGGGACATCAAATAAGATCTTATGTTTTACAACCATATAGATTAGTAAAAGATAATAGATCGAATTTTGAAAGCTCTAATCCAGATAAGATTTTAGATGGTGAAATTGATGAATTTTTAGAACAATCGCTGTATCAAATATAATGAAAATATTTTTTAAACTCTTTATAACTATATTATTTTTAATATTTATTACTTTAACGTACCTAAGTATTTTTGGAGTTGAGACTGATAAATTTAATAGTCAAATAACAGAAAAAATTCGAAAATTTGATAAGAATTTAGAAGTTGAATTAAAAGAAATAAAATTAATTTTAGATCCATTTCAATTTAAACTTCAAGCCAAAACAATTGGCACAAATTTAATAAATCAAAGTAAAAAAATAGAAATTGAGAATATAAAAACACAACTTTCGTTAAAGTCTTTAATAGAAGATAAATTTTCAATTGAAAATTTAGAGATTTCATCAAAATCTCTTGAGTTAAAAAACTTAATTTCTTTTTTAAGATCATTTCAAAATACTCCTGAACTATTCATAATTGAAAAAGCCATTAAAAAAGGATATTTGATTGCTGATATAAAGTTAGAATTTGATTCAAATGGAAATATTAAAAACAATTATGAGATCAATGGTGTTGTAAAAGATGTTGAATTAAATGTATTAAAAAAATACAATTTACACAAATTAGACTTTATTTTTGACTATAGTAGAAATAATTTTTTAGTTAAAGATCTTAATTTTAAATTTGATAAAATAGGAATTTCTTCAGAAAAAGTATCAATTAAAAAAAAGAATGATGATTTTATTGTAGTTGGTACCTTTGCGCATAATAAGTCTGATTTAGATAAAAGAAATATAGATTTATTAGTCAAACCATTTTTACCAAATTTT
>NZ_JBNGZH010000036.1:0-8778 GCF_052049775.1 Candidatus Pelagibacter sp.
TATTTCTATTTTTAATATTAATTTTTGGATTAAGTACTAGTGCAAACGCAGAAATAAAGAGAATAGTTTCAGGAAATCAAAATGCAAAGATTACAATAATCGCCTACGAGTCTCTAACATGTAGTCATTGTGCAAATTTTCATAAAGATGTTTACCCATCTCTTAAAAAAGATTTCATAGATACAGGACTTGTCAAAATAGAATTTCGACACTTTCCTTTAGATATTGCTGCTTTAAATGCTTCTAAAATTTCTTTGTGTAAACAAGATCAAAGCTTAGAAATTTTGGAAAAACTTTACTCTAATCAACAAGCTTGGATAAAAGGTAAGGGAATAGAAGAGGTAAATAATAATTTGAAAGAATTTCTAAAAAACGCTGGGTTTAATATTGATTTTGAAAAATGTATTGGCAACAAAGAAATAGAGGACTATGTTTTAAATGATCGAATCGAGGGGACAAAAAATTTTAAAGTTAATTCTACTCCTACGATAATAATTAATAACGAAAAGTTCGAAAAATCTCTTAATTATAAAAATTTAAAAAAAACATTGGAAAAGCTGATATAAGTTAATCCATGGAGTTTAAAAAAATCCAACTCAATGGATTTAAGTCATTTGCAGATAAAACTAATTTCTTAATTGAAAATGGTTTAACAGGTATTGTTGGCCCAAATGGTTGCGGAAAATCAAATATAGTTGAGTCATTAAGATGGGTAATGGGTGAAACATCTGCAAAAAGCATGCGAGGATCAGGCATGGAAGATGTCATATTTTCAGGAACGTCAAATAAACCCTCTAAAAATATTGCTGAAGTTTCAGTAACTGTTGCCAATGAAAATAATGAGGGTCCAGTGCAATTTAGAGAGTTAGATGAAATAAATGTTAGAAGAAAAATAGAAAAAGATAAAGGTTCGAAATTTTATATCAATGATAAAGAAGTTAGAGCAAGGGATGCTCAAATGTTTTTCGCAGATTTATCAACTGGAGCTCACTCTCCATCAATGATTAGTCAGGGCAGAATTGGTGCCCTTGTTACTGCAAAACCTACTGATAGAAGAACAATTTTAGAGGAAGCTGCAGGAATTTCTGGATTACATGTTAGAAGACATGAAGCTGAACTAAGGTTGAGCGCTGCAGAAAATAATCTAAAGAGAGCTGATGAATTAAGAAGGCAACAGGAAAGGCAACTAGCAAATTTACAAAAACAGGCTGAAGAGGCTACAAAATACAAAAATATTTCTGATGAAATAAAAAAAATTGAAGCAGGCCTATATTATCTAAAATTACTAGAGATCGATAAAGAAATTAAAATAGAAAATGAAATTAATACAGAAGCAGAAACTGAAGTCAGCGGTTTTAATAATAAAATTAACGAATTAGAGAAACTGATTAAAACTGAGGTTGATAAAATAACTCCTCTACGAGAAAAAAATATTGAAAATTTATCAAAGATACAAAGGCTAAACTTAGAACTAAAAAGTCTAGATGAGGAAAATAGTAGAATTCAAGACGAAATAGAAAACGTAAAAAAATCTCTACAAACAATAGATGATGATATTAGTAGAGAAAGAGGAATAGTGATTGATGCAAACTCAAATGAAAAAAGACTGAAAGAAGAAAAAAGCGAGCTTATTGAAATCGACTCAAAATATTATCAAACTGAAAAACAATCGAATGAAGATTTGGAAAATAGCAAGAATAAGTTAAAATCAGAAATCGATAAAATTAAACAATTAATTAATTCACAAAAAAATGATGATGCAATTAAATCGTTAGATGATTGCCAATTTGTCATCGAAGAATACGCAGATAGTTATAGTAAAAATCAAAATATCAAAAGAGAGTCTGTCAAAAGAAATGAAAGAATTGCAATAATTGATAAGGAGATTGAGAGTTGGAAAAATCTTTTATCTAATTCGGAAAAAATGGTTGCAGAATTAAGTGATAGAAAAAATAAACTTAATGTGCAACGAGATAAACTAGATAATCAACCAAAATTTCAGGCTGAAAAAAAAGGGCAAATTTCAGAAAATTTAAGAATTTCTGAAAATGAAAAAAATGAGAATGAACAAATTATCAATACCACAGATGAAAAAATTGACAGTCTAAGAAATCAACTAAACGAGATACAAGAACAATCTATTCAGATAAGAGAACGAAAAGCAAGTTCAGGGGCAACAATTGAAGGGCTAAAAAAAAGAAAAAATGATTTAGTCGATAGAATTATTTCTGAGCTAAATCTTACGGAAGAAAACATTTTAGAAAATTCAAATTTATTTGGCGTTGAAGAACTGCCAGATGCTGTTAATCAAGAAGACTTATTAGATAAAAAAAAACAAGAGAGAGAGAAATTAGGCTCGGTTAACCTAAAGGCCGATGAAGAGACTGTAAAATACGAAACAGAAATTAAGAAAATGGAACAAGATAGAGCAGATTTAGTTACAGCAATTATAAAACTTAAAGATAGTATTAATGAATTAAATCAAAAAGGAAGGGAAAGACTCATTGAGGCATTTGATAAGGTAAATAGAAAATTTAATGAGGTATATACAAAATTATTTAATGGTGGAAATGCTAAGCTTGAATTGGTTGACTCCGATGACCCTTTAGAGGCTGGTTTGGAAATGTTAGTAAGTCCCCCTGGAAAAAGACTCCAGTCGATAACTTTATTGTCAGGTGGTGAGCAGGCTTTGACTGCACTATCTTTAATTTTTGCAGTTTTTTTAACTAACCCCTCGCCTATATGTGTTTTGGACGAAGTTGATGCACCTTTAGATGATGCCAACGTAACAAGATTTTGTGGCTTGCTTGAAGAACTAATTAAAATTACAAATACCAAATTCATCATTGTTACTCACCATGCTTTGACAATGTCAAAAATGAATAGACTTTATGGTGTCACCATGCCTGAAAAAGGAATAAGTCAACTTGTAGCTGTTGATTTACAAAAAGCAGAAAGCATGGTTGCTTAAGCAATAAATAAAAATGGCTAAAGATCCATTCAAAACTCGCTTAGAGATTGCAAAGAAAAAGGTTTCAAAAAGAGATCTAGAAAATAAAAAAGATAATCAATCTCCAATTGGCACTGCTTTTAAGCTAAGTACTGAGCTAGTTTCAGCAGTCGCCGTAGGGACAATTATTGGGTTTCTTTTGGACAAGACCTTTGGTACTAAACCATGGTTAATTTTAATATTTTTTTTTGTAGGGGTAGTTGCAGGGATAATTAATGTAATTAGATCCGCAAAAAAAATGCAAAAATAGATAAGGATTTATGGCAGCTAACCCAATGACACAATTCGAAGTTTATAGAATTGGTCCAGAAATAAAAGTAGGCTCTTTTGATATTTCTTTTACTAACGCTAGTTTATTCATGGTCATAAGTTCTCTTGCGATTTTAATAATATTCAACCTTGGTTCAAAGAAAAATTCAATACTTCCGAATAAGATCCAGCTTTTAGCTGAATTAAGCTATTCATTTGTCTCAAAAATGATCAGCGATACTGCTGGTTCAAAAGCTAAACCATATTTTTCATTTATCTTTTCATTATTTATGTTCGTTTTGTTTTGTAACATGTTCGGCATGATACCTTACACTTTTACAGTGACTAGTCATATCATTGTGACTTTCATGTTAGCAGCTTTTATTTTTATTGGAGTTACAGTTATTGGTTTTATAAAACATGGCTTTGGTTACTTAAAACTATTTGTTCCAAGTGGTGTTCCTATTGTACTTTTACCATTAATTGTGGTCATTGAAATTATTTCATATTTAAGTAGACCTATCAGCTTATCAGTAAGATTGTTTGCAAATATGATGGCTGGACACACTATGATGAAGGTTTTCGGGGGCTTTGTCGTAAGTCTCGGAATTGTTGGTGGATGGCTTCCACTGAGTTTTTCAGTTGCTTTAACTGGTTTGGAGATACTAGTTGCTTTTCTTCAAGCTTACGTTTTTGCAATTTTAACATGCATTTATTTAAATGATGCATTAAATTTACACCATTAACTTATAAGGAGGATATAATGGAATTAGAAGCAGCAAAAATGATTGGAGCAGGACTTGCAGCAATAGCTTTGGCTGGAGCTGGAGTAGGTATCGGAATAATTTTTGGAAATTATTTATCTGGTGCAATGAGAAATCCATCTGCAGCCCAAAAACAATTTCCTAATTTGCTTTTAGGATTTGCTCTTGCAGAAGCAACAGGATTATTTGGATTAGTTGTTGCATTGATTATACTTTTCGCATTTTAATTAATGTTTAAAAAAATATTTTTATATTCATTAATTGCAAATTTCTTTTTTACAAAAAAGATTTTTGCAGCGGAGAGTGGAGGAATGCCTCAATTAAATCCAGAGTTTTGGATTTCACAAATCTTCTGGCTCGTACTCACTTTTGGAGTATTGTATATTGTTTTATCCAAACTTATACTACCCAAAATAAGTGCAAACTTAGAATTAAGAAAATCACAAATCCAAGAAAATATTGAGGCAGCTGAAAAACAAAGAGAAAGTAGTGAAGCTAAACTTAAAGAATTTGATGGGATTATTCTTAAAAGTAAAATTGAAGCAAAAAAAATTTTTAAAGATGCTAGAGAAAAAGTAATCAAAAATATTAATTCTAAAAAAGAGACTTTAGATAAACAAATTAATGATGAAATTAAAAAAGCTGAAGTAGAAATAGATACTTTAAGACAAAGTGCTCCAGAAAAAATTAATAAAATTGCAGTTGTAACATCTAATGAAATTTTAAAAAAATTAATTGGAGCAGAAGTTAATAATAGCAGTATCTCTGCGATTGTTGATGATCTAGTAAAAAAAAACGGAGATAAATATTATGGTCATTGATTCAACTTTTTGGGTCGCAGTTTCTTTTGTAATATTTTTTGGGGGTCTGATATATTTAAAAGTACCTCAAAAAATTAATACTATTCTTAATAAATTAATCTCAGACATAAAAAATGAGATTGATGAAAGTGAGAAACTGAGAAGTGAAGCAAAGATATTATTAGATAATGCTCAGAAAAAATTAGACACAGCGCAATCTGAAAGTAAGGAAATACTTGATCAGGCAAAGAAAGATGCTGATAAATTAATCATTGAGCTTAATGACAAATTTCATAAATCTTCAGAAATTAAGAAAAATTTGGCTAAAAATAAAATTAATCAAATGAGAGAGGTAGCGATTAAAGAGATTAAAGATGCATCTGTTAAAATAGCTATAGACTCTGTAAAAAAAATAATATCAACCTCAGTTGATAAATCTAAACTTGATACGCTGTTTCAGAAAAATTTAGAAGAAACTAAAGAAGAGTTAAAAAAAATTAACTCATAATACTTTTTACAATTTATCCAAAAAAATATAAGTTATCATGATGAATTCTGTAGTTATAGGTTCTGGTTTTGGTGGTATAGCAGCTGCTCTTCGTCTTAAAGCTAAGGGTCACAAAGTTACATTAATTGAAAAACACAAAGACCTAGGTGGTAGAGCAAGAGTTTTTAGAAAGAATGGGTTCATTTATGATGGTGGTCCAACAGTAATTACAGCTCCATACTTAATTAATGAATTATTTGAATTATTTCAAAAAAATCCAAATGATTATATTAAATTAACACCTCTTAAAGTTTGGTATCAATTCATTTTTGAGGATAAATCAAAGTTTAATTACTCTGGTGACGAAAATGAAATGAAAAGACAAATTGAGCTTATTAATAAAGATGATGCTCAAGGATATGAAAAACTTGTAAATTTCACTAAAAAAATTTTTGATAAAGGTTTTACAGAACTAGCTGATGTGCCCTTTGACAAGCCCTCAGTGATGATGAAACAATTACCCGCATTACTTAAACTCAAAAGCTATAAGTCAGTATATTCACTAGTATCATCTTATATTAAAAATGAAAAATTAAGAAGAATGTTGAGCATGCATCCTCTTTTAGTTGGTGGAAATCCATTTACCACAACTTCAATATATGGATTGATTTTATACTTAGAAAAAAAATGGGGCATTCACTATTCTATGGGTGGAACAGGAAATATCATAAGTGGTTTCGAAAAATTAATGAATGAAGAAGGTATCGAGGTAATAAAAGGTTCTGAGGTAACTCAAATAATTTCAAACCAAAATGAGATTACAGGTGTTCAATTAGACAATTCAAAAAAAATAAGCGCTAACAAAGTTGTCTGTAACGCAGATCCACCGGGTGTTTATGAAAAAATGTTAAATGGCCAGAGTAATAATTCTTTTATGTTTAAGTGGAAAAAAAATAGAATGGAATATTCAATGGGTTTATTTGTTTATTATTTTGGAACCAAGAAAATTTACGATGACGTTGAACATCACACCATTAAATTTGGCAATAAATATAAAGAGCACCTAGATGACATTTTTAATCATAAAAAATTAAACAATGATATAAGTTATTATCTACATAGACCCACTGCCACTGATAAATCCATGGCACCAGATGGACATGATTGTTTCTATGTTCTAGTTCCTGTTCCTAATAACCAATCAAAAATTGATTGGTCGTTAGAAGGTGAAAAAATGAAAAATTTAGTAGTGGAGAAAATGGAGAAAGACTTAATGCCAAACTTAAAAGAAAATATTGTTGAAGATTTTTATCTGACTCCTGACTATTTTGAAAAAGATCTCAATACAAAATATGGTTCTGGTTTTTCTATACAACCAAAATTCTCACAATCTGCTTACTTTAGATTTCACAACAAATCTGAAATTTATAACAATTTATATTTTGTTGGTGCGGGAACTCATCCTGGGGCAGGTGTACCTGGAGTTCTTTCCTCAGCAAAGGTTTTAGATAAAATTTTATAATGTCGTCTAAAAATTATTTATCTATTTACGCAAAATCGTTTAATTGGGCTGGCTTTTTTTTACCAAAAAAAACCTATAAAAATTGTTCTTATTTATACGATTTTTGTAGAGTTGTAGATAATATTGCAGATGACGAAGGCGAAATAGAAATAAAAAAAATAAAATTCCAAAAATTTGTAAGTGATTTTAAACAAAAAAATTTTGAGGATCCTGTTATTCAAAATATGTGGAATATTATTAATGAATTCAATATTTCTCTGGAGATAATTTATGATTTATTTGATGGGATAGAGTCCGACATAAAACAAAATGTAAAAATAGATACTAGAAAAGATCTTTTAATCTATTGTTATAGAGTAGCTGGAACAATCGGGCTGATGATGGCAAAAATTTTAAATGTGAACAAAAAACAATCTCTTAAATCTGCAATCGATCTTGGTATAGCAATGCAACTAACTAATATATCCAGAGATGTGATTGAGGACTCAAAAAAAAATAGATCTTATATAAATGGAAATTTTGAGGAAATTAATTCTACTATTAAACTTGCAGATACATTTTATAAAAATTCATTTTATTCCATAAGAGAAATTCCACTTAGCTTTAGATTTAGTATCTTAGTCGCAAGAAGAGTATACAGAAAAATTGGATATAAAATTTTGAAAAAGAAAACCTTTGAAAATTATAGTAAATCTGGAAAAATTTATGTTTCAAACTTTGAAAAAGTTTTGGAGACGATTTTATCAATTTATGATCTAATTATACTTTCTTTATTAAATAAAAATGATGATCAAATTGAACACGATCATTTATTGATTAATAAAGAAATTAATCTTGATGAAAGAATTTGATTACATAATTATTGGGGGTGGTTGTGCTGGTTTATCTCTAGCCTATGAATTAGAGATTCATAATAAATTAGAAAATAAAACCTTAGCAATAATCGAGCCTCGAGATGAGTACAAAAGAGATAAGACCTGGTCTTTTTGGAGAGTATCTGAGCATAATTTTGATGATTGTGTCATAAAAAATTGGAAAAATTTTTCAGTTAATGCACCTAATAAAACTAATTTTCTTGAATGTGAAAATTATCCATATCAAAGCATCGATAGTGGTTTGTTTTATGAGAAAATAAATAATTCATTAAAGAAAAATAAAAATATCTTTTTTTTAAAAGAACTGAAAGACATCAACACCAAAAATTCATTTATATTCAATAGCGTTCCCTCTATCAAAAAAGACTTTAGAAATTTATGGCAACACTTTTGTGGAGTTGAAATAGAGACAGAGAATAATTATTTTGATGAAAACATTTTTAATCTAATGGATTTTGATTGTGATCAAAGAGAAAGTGTCCATTTTTTTTACACACTTCCCTTCTCAAAAAAAAAGGCATTGATTGAGAGTACTTGGCTTTCAAAAATGAATGATGACTCTCAAAAAGATTATGATCAACAAATTAAAGAATATATCGAAAAGAAATTAAATTTAAAAAATTATAAAATCACTTATAAAGAGATAGGCGCAATTCCGCTTTTTTACCCATCATTTAAAAATGAAAAAAGTAAAATTAATATTGGAACTGCTGGTGGTATGACAAGATTAAGTACAGGATATACTTTTTTGAATATACAAGAACATAGTAAATTTATTAGAAAAAATATTGAAAATATTCATAATACTAAAAAATTTGAAATCGGTAAAAAATATCAATTTTTGGATGAAATATTTCTACGTGTTCTTGAAAAACATCCAAAAAAAATGTCGGAAATTTTTTTTAAAATGTTTCAAAGTTCACCTAAAACAATTATCAAATTTCTTTCCAATAAGAGTAATTTTCTTGAGGATTTGAATATAATTTTAAAAATGCCAAAATGGATTTTTATCAAAGCTTTATTTTACTAAACCTAAATGAATATGAATATAAAAAAAATAAATCTTAATCA
>NZ_JBNGZH010000037.1:0-5415 GCF_052049775.1 Candidatus Pelagibacter sp.
AAAATCAAACCATATCCTTTTAATTTTTTTAAAATTTTTTGTGGTTAGATTAGGTTTCTCTATTGATGAATATCTTAAAAACAAATTCTTGGAATGATTTTTTTCAATTAAATAAATTTGTTCAGAAGCAATAAGATTCAAAAATAAAAAATTAATTTTTTCTTTGTTCAAAACTTTAAGCACTTTTTCAGAAAATCCAGTACTTTTCATATCAACAATTACAAAAAAATTTTTTAATTTTTTAACAGTTTTGAAGAAATCTAAACCATTTAAAAAAGGGTCGTGTGATATAATAACT
This sequence comes from Candidatus Pelagibacter sp., assembly GCF_052049775.1. Classification (GTDB taxonomy): domain Bacteria; phylum Pseudomonadota; class Alphaproteobacteria; order Pelagibacterales; family Pelagibacteraceae; genus Pelagibacter. The sequence continues at coordinate 299 of NZ_JBNGZH010000037.1, forward strand.
TTATTTCTGTCTGATCTTAAATCTATTTCAATTCCTCTTATATTGTTATCTAAAAGAGTTTTTAATTTCTTTAATTTATTTTGTTGGTGAGCAATATATATGGCCATTAATTATTTAGTTTAATTTTTATAATTCCAACTAATTGTTTGAATGAAAGGGTACAATTAGAAAAAAAATTTTTCTTCCAAGATGAGACTCCATGCAATCTTTTATTCTGTGTCACTGATAATCTTATTATTTTTTTTTTTTTTAAAGAAGATATTTTGTTATATAAATATAAATCTAGCATTAAGTCTTTTGGTGGATTTTCAAAAAGATTTAAAATATCCCTGGAAAAAAAATTTGGCTGTGCATTAATATCATGTAATTTTTTAAACAAAATAATTGATGCTATAATACTCATACACTTAGTAAAAAAATTTTCAGAAAATGATCTTTTTTTTCTAATTCCTTTTATTAATAAACTTTTATTCTGATTTTCTGGATTTTTTATTAAGTTATAAACCTCATTTAGAGTGTTTAGCTCATATTGAAGATCACCATGTGTCCAACCAACATAATTACCTGATGCAATATTCAAACCACTCATAATTCCGTTACCCCATCCTAGGTCTTCAGCAATATTTATGAAAATTATATTTTTAAAATTTACTTTTATTTGATCAATTATTTTAGAAGAATTGTCAGTTGAACCATTATTAACTATTATAATTTCAAATTTTTCATCTAAATTATTTTTTTGAATTTGATCTAATAAAATCGGAATATTTTTTTCCTCATTATAACAAGAAATAACACACGATATTAGTTTATTACCCATTAAAATAATTATTCCAATAATTAAACTCTTTTAAAAGTTTTGGTGTGCCCATATTGATATATGTATCATCTACTAATGCTGTTACTTTCAAATTCATTCTGATCGCAGAAAGAATAAGGCTATCTATATATATTTCATTATTAATTAATTTATCCTTAGATTTATTATAGCACTTTTTAAAAATTTCTTTATTCTTAAAATAAAAATTTCCAGTTAATCTACAAGAGTTTTTTACTTTTTTACTTTTTAAAAATACATTTTTAACTTTACAATTTTTTGTTACTTTAACCCATGACCCTTCTGAAGTTTCAGAGTCTGTTTCATAGTTCTGAGTAACAAAAACGACTATATCTGAATTTTTTTTTAAAATATCAAATTTCTTGATATTAAATAAAGAGAAAGAATCACATGAATTAATAAATAATGATTTTTTTGGTAAAATATTGGGCAAAGTTTTAAAAACAGTATCTGCCTGACCTTTGGTTTTATTTGCTAAAAGAACAACATTAAAATTCTTTTTTAATTTTTTTACTTTTTTTAAAGTAACTAATATAATTTTTTTTTTTGATTTTAAATATCTTTTTATAAACTCTATCATTGGAGTTTTATTTTCATCTAATTTAATCAAAAATTTTGTTATTTTACTATTTTTAGATAAAAATCTTTTATTTAAACCTGCTGCAGGAATTATTATTTCATCAGCAAAAGAATAATCATTTATTTTTTTTAAAAAAATTTTTTTATTCAAAAAAAAATATCTCCACTTTTTATAGATTTCAAAATAATCCGGCTTTCCAATGTGTGAAAAATTTTTGACTAATTTAATCTTTTTTTTTTTTAATATATTAAACGACAATGAAGGAAAGTATTCATTATTTATTTTTATATTATTATTTATTAACTCATTTGCACTCTCCACGAGGTCTCTTCCATTTCTATAATAAAATAATCCAACTGAAAGGGGTTCATTCTGCCATCTATTAGTAAAACTTTCTTTTTCTTTTATTTGAATAATATTAGATCTATCAGTTTTACAAAATGCATAGTTATTATTGTCCTCTGTAAAAGGATGATATCCTTTATAACAAAATACATAATTACAATTACGGTCTATCTTACTATTTTTTTTCCATGTCCAATTTATGTCGCAATAACTAACATAAATTTTTTTCATGTTTATTATTTTATGTTTTATTGAATAAAGTGTGTAAAGCGGTCCATAATTATGAGGCTTTATAAAATATACTTTTGAATTTTTTATTTTTTTTAAAAAATTAAAATATTTTTTTTCTAAATCATCTCTGACAATAAAGATTTTATTTATATTTTTTGGAAAATTACCAATTATTAAATCAATCATTTTGTTATGTGGATCAACTGGAATAAAAGGTTTAAGGGTTTTATATCCCTCTTTTACAAATCTTTTACCATATCCAGCTAGCGGGATTATGAGATTGCTAGACACTTTTAAGTTTATTTTTGATTAGGATTATATTCTTTTTATATTCATTAATATTTGACGATTTTACTAAGGACCAACCTGCTAAATAATCAACACCAAATTTTTTGCACATAATTATATTATCTCTATCTAGTCCACCGTCTACTTCTATCTTTAAATTTCTTTTTTCTCTCAATGCAAATTTTCTTAAATTTATGGCCTTGAATAATATCTGTTCATTAAAAAATTGACCTCCAAAACCTACTGGTACACCCATTAAAACAATCCAATTGATATTATGTTTTACTATTGTGTTTAAAAGGTTTTCATCTATTGTTTCATCAACTTCTAAAAAAATTCCAGCTTTTTTTCCACATTTTTTGATCATTATGAGCGCATCATCAATTTCATTTTTGTTAGTTATTGACTTACGATGTATCCCAATTTTATCTGCACCTAGCTCTGCATACCTATGTATATAACTTTTTTCTTTTCCATAGTGTGGGTTCATGGTCATCAAATGAACATGCACTTGATTAGATTGGTTAAGTTCCTTAATGTAACTAACTTTATTTTCAACATTTAAAACCCTATTAATAAATTTTCCATCTCCTACATCTATATGAAATCTTTTAAGACCTAATTCTAAGGAGGATTTAATAATATTTTTGTACAAACCTCCATATTCAACCTCAATCGGCGAAGGTAAAAACACCGAACGAATTTTTTTTTTATTAATATTAATTTTTTTATAATTATCAATCTCTGATATTATTGAATTAGTAATCGATTTAATTTGTAGATTATCATAATTATACATTTTATATTTAAAATACTTAATGTCTAAATCTGTCATTGCTGGAGAGTTGATATTTCTCATAATATCCAAACATTTATACTTCAATGAGTCTTTGATTTTTTCTTTTGCCTTAAAAGGAATATTTTTTAATTTGTTTCTAATTAAATAAAGTTTAGTTTTTTCATTATCATTAGTTGATGCAACAACTGATTTAAATTTTTCAGGTAAATTTGACACTAAACACTGCAAGAAATCACCTGCTACATTTATTTTTTTACATCCAATGACGGCTCTTTTAAGTGTTTCTGGGTGACTTCTTGAGGTACCATGTAGTACAGCTGAAATCATGCCAAATTTTTTAATATTTTCAACCCATTGTTCTGCGTTCTCAACTTTAACATTCTGATCATGACCATGATGAGTTGTTCCTAAATTACCAATTATTAATTTTGGTCTCATATTCACTAGCCCAAAAAAATTTTCATTTAATTTTCGACCTAATGTTTTGGAAAAGTAAATCATATCATTTACTGATGGAATAAATACTTTTTTATTATTACCAACATAACTAAGTTCACTTGCACAAAATTCAAAATCAAAAATATTAAAATTATTAATTACTTTTATTAGATCTATTTCATAATTTATTACCTGATTAAATAATCTTTTCTTCTCTAATGAAAAATTTTTTTTTGTATTTTTTTCTAATATATAAGAGCCATCAAGTGTATAATGAGTCAATAAATTATACTTTTGTAAATCTTTTAAGAAATTTTTTGCTCTACCTTTTGGTTTATCATATCTAACATCTACATGATCTAATCCAATTCCAAATAAAAAATTTTTTTCGTCCTTAATATAAATATCTCTAGCAGCTTTATATGTATTTACTAAAAATTCCTTACCACCATTTTTTAATTTCAGGTATCCCTCAATTGTAGATTTTCCATTCTTTGTTTTTGGGCCAAGCGCATTAAATGATGATTGAATAACTACTGGAGAATTGATTAATTGCGCTGCCTCTAGATAAGCTCTTTGATCAAAGGAATTCTCTCTAATATCATAAACGTTACATGCTAAGATAGATGAGTCATCTTTTTTAATTGATAACCAAAGATATATGTCTGACAAAATAGTTGGGCTTATATTTGTAAATGAATTTAGTGAAATTTTTTTTTTATCAGTCTCAATCTTATCGTTCCATAGCGACTGAATATCCAATGAAAGATCTGCAAAATTTTTTTGAATAAGTAGTGTAATACCTTTTCTTACACTTCTATTTTTACACAACAAAAGTGTTTTTAAATCTTTTCTTAAAATGTTTTGAGAAACATTAAAAAAACTTCCTTTTGCAAGAAAAATTGAGCCATCGAACGCTTTAAACAGTTTTGTTTTTGTATTGACAAATTTTACAAAATCTAATCTGTCTTTATCAATTTTATTATCATAATCTATTTTAGATTTAGAGAATAATTCTGATTTATCATCTTTTAAAATCCAATTATTTAGTAAATTTTCCAATCTCTTTTTTAAATCTCTATTATATAATTTATAACAAATAATATAATTGCCTATTGAGTAACAATTTGCTCCTAACGACAAAACAATATTATGAAAATAATCCCTTTCACCAAACTTGGAAAATCTATGTATCCAAAATGCTTCTTCTTTAGAAAAAATTTCTAAAATATCAACTGCTGATATTGTTGTTTCTTCTCTTTCTGTAAATACATGCTTGACCTTGTAATATTCGCCAATAAAATTAAAATACATAAAGTTGGTTGGAATAAAAACTTTGATTTTATTATTTTTTTTTTGATTGATAGAGAAATTCTGTTTTAAGTTTTTTTTCTTAAATTCAAACAAGTAATCACTATAATTCTTTCCTAGGTCTCTATTAAAATTAATTGTTTCAACTCCCCCATCCCAAAAAATATCAACAACAAATTCTTTATTTTTAATTTTAATTATTAAATTTATGTCTTTTCCTAATTTATTTTTAATTTTGTTTAATCTTAATCCAATAAAAAAAGGTGATTTTTTATAATAAATTTTAT
>NZ_JBNGZH010000038.1:0-2361 GCF_052049775.1 Candidatus Pelagibacter sp.
AAAAAGATGGTACAGGTTATGAAATATTAAAAAAATATTCCACACAAGATAAAAGAAATTTTTTTTTAAATGAAAATAGTAAAATAAATGCTAAGTCCAGATTAGAGTCAGTTTTCAACAATTATAAAAATTATATTAATTTTAAAGATGGAGATAGTTTTTTAGATGTAGCTTGTGGATATGGGAGAGATATTAAATTTTTAAATCAAAAATTCAAAAATTCAAAAATAGAGGGATTTGATATCAACCCTAATGCCATTGAATTAATTCAAGATGGTTTGAATAAAAGTAATGTGAATGTTTATGTAGCAGATTTTTCTAATTTAGAATTTTTAGAGTCATTAGAAAATGAATCATTTGATTGGATAATATTTTCACATGCTTTAACTTTTATTTTTGAGGAAAATATTCAAAGAACAATTTTAAAAAGAAAAAAATTAATTTTTGAATTAACCAAAAAATCAAAAAAAGGTTTGGTTTTGTTAGAGAACTATCCATCGGAAAAATTAAATTTTTTTATAGAGCAAAAAAATAGAGCTGTATTTAATCATGATATTACTAAATTATTTGAAGATAATAAAAATGGAGATTTGATCATGTTTAAAGATAACTTATCATTTTGTTTTTTATTCAAAAAGAATTTTTAGAATGTATAAGATTGTTAATTTTTTGGGTCATTTTATTGATAAAAAAAATAGGATAAAGTTAGTTTATTCGATATTAATAACAATTTTTTTATCAATTTTAGAGTTATTTAGTATTGGTTTAGTTATTCCAATAATAGGTTTAATTACAAATGAAAACTTTTTAGCAAATTACAAAAATCTAGAAGTTTTTTTTTTATTTTTCTCTCCTCTTGAGTATATAAAAACTGACTCATATTTTTTTTCAATTAACCAAAAACTTATATCTGGTGCAATATCTTTATTTTTAATAATCATATTAATAAAATTTTTTGTTTCAGTTTTTTTAGTAAGCTATAATTTCAAAATATCGAAGAATATAAATTATTTTATTTCAAAAACTGTCGCAAAAAAAAATTTATATCAAAATTATGAGGAATATCTTAAGAAAGATTATACAAATTACGTTATTACATTATTACAAGAAGTCACAAATGTAACTTTTTATGTTCAAGAAATACTCAGATTAATATCTGAACTTATAATAATATCATCAATAATATTTTTTTTATTTATCTATAAGCCATTTATGTGTTTGATAGTATTATTCGTATTGGGTTTTTCAGCATTTTTGTATTTAAAAATTATAAAAAGTAAAAATTTAGTCTTAGGAAGACAAAGAAGAGATAATGAAGATGTAAGAACAAATTTATTAAATCAGATCTTTTCAGGTTTTTCAGAAATCAAACTAAGAAATTCAGAAAATTTTTTTTTAGAAAAATATTTATCTATTCTGAACAAAACAATAATACCTGACATGAAGATTCAGACTTATTCATCTATACCAAGATTTTGGTTTGAGGTAGTAGCAGCAATCAGCATAGTTGCTATAATTCATTTTTTATTTTTTTTAAATAAAACAAACTCAGAGATAATAATTAATGTATCTATATTTTCTTTTGTGAGCTTTAGGTTAATACCGTCTGTTAATAAATTAACCAGTTGTTATCAATATATAAAATATTTTTCACCATCTGCAGAAAGAGTATTAAAAGAAATCAAAGAAAATAAAAACTTAAACAATATACCAATAAACAAAAAAGACATCTTATATAAAAAACTAACTTTATCCAAAATTTGTTATAGTTACGCAGACAAAACTATTTTTAAAAACTTAGATTTAAATTTATACGATAAAAAAATCTATGGTCTCAAAGGTACTAGTGGTTCGGGAAAAACAACTCTTTGTAATTTACTATTGGGTTTATTAAAACCATCAGCTGGAAAAATTTATATGAATGATGATCTAATTTTGGACAATAAAGTGATTAAAAATTATATTAGTTACGTACCACAAAGAATATTTGTTTTAAACGACACAATTAAAAATAATGTTGCTTTTGGATTGAGCGACAAAGAAATTGATGAAAATTTAGTTATACAGTGTCTTAAAAAAGCCGAGCTTACTGATTTATTAAATGATCGTGGATTAAATTATAAAGTATCCCTTGATGGTGTAAACTTGTCTGTTGGCCAAGTTCAAAGACTAGCAATAGCTCGTTGTTTATATTTTAAGTCTAAAATAATTATATTTGACGAGGCCACAAGTGCCCTAGATTATTCTAACGAACAAAAAATATTAAGCTTAATTAGAAAGCTTAATAAAACTGTTTTAATCATTTCTCATAATAACGAGATTTTAAAGTCTTGTGATGAAAAATTTGTTTTAGAAGATAAA
>NZ_JBNGZH010000039.1:0-14514 GCF_052049775.1 Candidatus Pelagibacter sp.
GATTATTAAAATTTGATAGATATATTTTTTAAAAGTCTTCATTAATTGATTTTTATAAATATTTATTTATTTTTTTTAAAGAAATATATTGACCCTTTTGCATCATTATATTTAAAGGGGGGGCGTTCTGTTGCCAGGTGCCCCAAACCCCGTTTACTTAATTAAAAAAAATTAATTAAGCAGCAATTGCGTAACTTTCGTTAGCATTTATAAATTAGCCCTTTACGGAGGAACAATTCCGAACGAAAGAATAGCCTTTAGTCACTCGTCGAATCTAGTTCACCCCCATAAGTTGTAATTGGTGGAGGTGGTGGGTACTGCCCCCACGTCCGCAATGGTTATTACGAAATTCGTTTATCGTCATAGTTGGAAAACCAACTTTATTAATATAAAAGGAATTGCAAGAGATTCAATAACAATCATGAAGTTAACCAAAGAACAAACTGCGGAAATTGAGAATCAGCAGTCTCAAAATAATAAAACAAAAAGGGTTGTAGCCTCAGAGTTGGAAAATATTCTTTACGAGGCAATACCAGCTTTAGATCATGGTTTTGTAAGGGTAGTTGATTATATGGGTGATGATACATCTATTGTTCAAGCAGCAAGAGTTTCCTATGGAAAAGGCACTAAACAGGTTTCAACTGATGCCGGATTAATAAAATACTTGATGCGTCATTGGCATAGTACACCATTTGAAATGTGTGAAATTAAATATCATATAAAGTTACCCATTTTCATTGCACGACAATGGATAAGACATAGAACAGCTAATGTAAATGAGTATTCAGCGAGATACTCTATTTTGGATAAAGAATTTTATTTACCAACCTCTGAAAATTTAGCAGCTCAATCAACAAGTAATAGACAAGGAAGAGGAGATGTTCTTGAGGGAACTCAAGCGAGAGAAGTATTAGAACTTTTGAAAAATGATGCTGAAAGAACTTATTCAAATTATGAAACTATGCTTAATGAAAGATATGATGGATCAACTATTGATAACAATAAAAAAGGTTTAGCCAGAGAACTTGCAAGAATGAATTTAACATTAAATACCTATACTCAGTGGTATTGGAAAACAGATCTTTTAAATTTAATGAATTTTTTAAGACTAAGAGCAGATCATCACGCTCAATATGAAATTAGAGTTTATGCTGACATCATGTTGGATACATTAAAAAAGTGGGTGCCAACAACCTTTGAAGCTTTTATGGATTATAGAGTGGGCGGCACAGAGGTTTCTGCAAAAGGAAATGTTGTGATTCAAAAATTTATTAAGGGTGAAAATGTTTCTTTAGAGAATTCTGGTTTGTCAAAAAGAGAATGGAATGAGTTAATGGAAGCTTTTAATCTTAAAGATAAGTTGATTTAATTTTATTAGCAAAATCTATATAAATTTTTGAAATTTCATTATTTGGATTTTCTTCAACTATTGGTTTTCCATTATCATTTGTCTTTCCTATTTCAGAATTAATTGGTATTTCACCTAAAAATTCTTTATTAAATTCTTCGGAGGTTTTGCGAACTCCACCCTCACCGAATATTTTATATTTTTTATTATCATCTCCAATGAAGTAACTCATATTGTCAACAAGTCCTAAAATTTTTACCCCTAATTTATCAAACATTTTAATTCCTCTTTTTACATCTAACAAAGCTATCTCTTGAGGTGTTGAAACTATGATTGCTCCATCTATTTTAATTTCTTGTGAGAAAGTTAATTGTGTATCCCCTGTACCGGGAGGCATATCTACAATTATGAAGTCCAAATTTTTCCAATTTACTTTTTGGGTAAAAGTTCTAATTGCACTGGTCACCATTGGACCCCTCCAAATCATTGGAGTTTGTTGATCAGTGAGAAACCCGATAGACATACACTGTATATCGTATTTTATTATAGGATCTAGTTTTTGGCCGTCACTTTTTGGTTTTTCATTTATCCCAAACATTTTTGGAATTGAAGGTCCATATATATCCGCATCTAGCAAACCAACTTTACAGCCAATATGTTTTAATGCTAATGCGAGGTTGGTTGCAAAAGTTGATTTTCCAACCCCTCCTTTTGCGCTTGAAATAGCTATAGTAAATTTTGTTCCAATAATTGGTTTTTTTGTGAATACCTTTCGTCCACTCTCATTACCCGTTGCGGCACTTAGTTCTGGCTTTTTATTTGACATTATTTGATCTTAGCTTGTTTTTGCGAAATTAGACACTATATACATAATGTATGTCTAATGATTTTCAACAAAGAGGTGGTAGTCCATGGGGATCACCCCCAGGTGGAGGTGGAAGTGGTAATGGCTCAGGAAGAGGTCCGAGACCACCTGATGTGGATAAAATTATTAGAGAATTTCAAGAAAAGATTAAAAAGTTTTTACCAGGTGGAAGTTCGTCTGGAGGAAAGCAAGCTATTTTAGTTTTAATTATTTTAGGCTTTGTTTGGTTAGCAAGTGGTCTTTATAGAGTGCTTCCCGATGAACAAGGTGTTGTTTTAAGATTTGGAAAATTTGTTAAAACAACTCAACCAGGTTTAAATTATCATATTCCTTTCCCAGTAGAGTCTGTTTTAACTCCAAAAGTAACTAAAGTTAACAGAATTGATATTGGTTTTAGGTCAGAGAGAGATAGTGGTTTTTCATCTGCAGCTGGAGGTGTAGCAGATGTTCCTCAAGAGAGCTTAATGCTTACTGGTGATGAAAATATAGTAAATATAGATTTTTCAGTTTTTTGGGTAATTAAAGATGCAGGTAATTTTCTATTTAAGATTCAAGATCCAGAAGGAACAGTTAAAGCTGCAGCCGAAACAGCGATGAGAGAAGTAATCGCAAGATCTGATATTCAGCCAATTTTAACTGAGGGAAGATCTTTAATAGAAACAGATACACAAGAAATAATCCAAAAGATCTTAGATGAATACACATCAGGAATTCAAATCACTCAAGTTCAAACGCAAAAAGCAGATCCACCAGATCAAGTAATTGATGCGTTTCGAGATGTGCAGGCTGCCAGAGCAGACATGGAAAGATCAAAAAATGAAGCTGAAGCGTACGCTAATGATGTAATCCCAAGAGCACGAGGAGAAGCTGCAAAAATTTTACAAGCTGCAGAAGCTTATAAAAAAGAAGTAGTAGCTAAAGCTGAGGGTGAAGCAAGTAGATTTTTAGCTATTTATAATGAGTATAAAAAAGCAAAATCTGTAACTCAAGAAAGAATGTATTTAGAAACGATGGAAAAAGTATTAGCCGATATTGATAAAGTAATCATTGAGAAAAATGCTGGTTCAGGTGTTGTTCCATATTTACCACTGCCAGAATTAAAAAAGAAAGTGACTAATTAAAATGAAAGCAGGAAAAATTATAGCGGGATTGGCTGTTTTTATTGTAGCAACATTATTCTTTTCGATATTTATTGTTAAAGAAATTAATCAAGCAATTGTGCTTCAATTTGGTGATCCAAAAAGAATAATTTTAAAACCTGGTTTGAACTTTAAATTACCATTTATTCAAAACGTAGTATTTCTTGATAAACGAATTTTAAATTTAGACACACCACCTGAGGAGGTGATTGCATCAGATCAAAAAAGATTAATTGTTGATGCTTTTGCAAGATTTCAAATTGTAGATCCTCTTAAGTTTTATATCTCAGTTGGAAATGAGAGAGTTGCAAGATCCAGATTAGCAACAATTATCAATTCAAGAATTAGGAATGTGTTAGGTCAGCAAGAGCTACAAACACTTTTATCAGAGGATAGAACGAAACAAATGGCTTTAATTCAAGAGGGTGTAAACAATGAAGCACAAAACTTTGGTATTGAAATTGTAGATGTAAGAATTAAACGTGCAGATCTTCCTCAAGCAAATAGTGATGCGATCTTTAGAAGAATGCAAACAGAGAGGGAGAGAGAGGCAAAAGAGTTTAGAGCAAAAGGTGCTGAAATGGCGGTCACGATTACATCGACTGCTGATAAAGAAGTAACAGTTATTTTAGCAGATGCACAAAAAAAATCTGAGATCATGAAAGGAGAAGGCGATGGAAAAAGAAATAATATTTTCGCTAATGCTTTTGGCCAAGATCCAGAATTCTTTGCTTTTTACAGAGCTATGCAGGCTTACGAAAAAGCTTTAATTGGTGGAGAGACTTCTTTAATATTATCTCCTGATAGTGAGTTCTTTAAATTTTTTGGAAATATAAAACCAAATTCACAATAAACTATTCATGAGAGAATTGATCATTGCATTTGGTCTATTCTTGTTTATTGAGGGAGTTTTATATGCCATATTTCCATCAAAAATGAAAAGTATGTTAAAAAAATTAGAACTTATTAAGGATAGTCAGTTAAGATCGGGTGGATTAATCTTTGCAGTATTAGGTTTTATAATTATTTATTATATGAAGAACTAAAATGAGAAGAATTAATACACTATTTATAGCGATTATTTTGATTATAAGTCCTCAATTAAAATCGTTTGCTCAAAATCATCCTAGTTCTTTTGCTGATTTAGCAGAAAAGTTGATGCCATCTGTGGTTAATATCTCAACAACTACAATGGTCAAAACACAAACCAATCCTTTCCCTTTTCAATTTCCCCCAGGTTCACCATTTGAGGATATGTTTAAAGAATTTGGAACACCACAAGAAAGACCGTCAGCAGCTTTAGGATCAGGATTTATTATAGATGAAAAAGGGATTGTTGTTACAAACAATCACGTTATTCAAGATGCCGATGATATTATCATAAGAGTAGGTGACAAAGAAATTAAAGCTAAAGTTCTAGGCGCTGATCCATTGTCTGATATTGCAGTTCTTCAACTTGATACAAATGAAAAGTTTAAACCTGTAAAATTTGGAGACTCTGATAAAGCAAGAATTGGTGATTGGGTAATAGCAATTGGAAATCCCTTTGGTCTTGGAGGAACTGTGACTTCAGGAATTATCTCTGCAAGAAATAGATCGATAGGTTTAACTAGATACGAAGATTATATTCAAACCGATGCATCAATCAATCAAGGAAACTCTGGTGGACCTTTGTTTGATATGAATGGAAATGTGATAGGAATTAATACTGCCATACTTGGAAGAAACGGATCAATTGGAATTGGTTTTTCAATCCCTTCAAATAGTGCAAAAATAGTTATTGATCAGTTAATAGAGTTTGGGGAAACAAAAAGAGGTTGGTTAGGTGTAAGAATTCAAGATGTTACAAAAGAAATTGCTGAAGTTGAAAAATTAGACAAACCGCGTGGAGCTTTGGTTGCGAGTGTTGCAGAAAATAGTCCATCTGATAAAGCAGGAGTAAAAGCTGGTGATATTATTTTAGAATTTAATGGAGAAAAAATAAATCAGATGAACGAACTTCCTATGATTGTCGCAAGAACTGCGGTTGGGAAAAAAGTAGAAGTAAAAATTTGGAGAGATAAAAAAGAAATTGTTAAAATTGTTACACTTGGAAGATTAGAAACCTCAGAAGATTTTAAAGTTTCAGAAAAAGCAGAAAGTCCTAAAGAAACAGAGATAAAAGACTTAAAAATAACTGTGAGGCAGATTAATAAAGAAGATATAAAATCAAGAAACTTACCTAACCAAACATCTGGATTAGTTGTTACTAAGATAGCAAATGATAGTCCTTTATTAAGTTCCGTTGAAGTAAATAGTGTAATTTTAGAAGCTCAAAAGAAAAGAATAAGAAATGTAAATGATTTAAACCAAATAGTGAAACAAGTCTTAAATAGTAATCAAAAAACTATTTTATTAGTTATCTACAATAGCCAAAATCAAAGACGATATATCGGAGTTAAATTAGATTAATTAATGGATTTGAAATCCAAAATTTTTTTAATTTATGGTCCAACTGCATCAGGAAAATCAAATTTTGCAATTAAACTTGCTAAAAAAATAAATGGAGAAATTGTTAATGCTGATAGCATGCAGGTATATAAAGAATTAAAAATTTTATCTGCTAGACCACTACCAAAAAATTACAAGAATATTAAGCATCATCTGTATGGTTTTCAAAATGTAAAGAAAAACTTTTCCTCAGGAGATTGGTTAAAATTAGTTAATAAAAAGATTTTAGATATAAAAAAAAGAAAAAAGATACCTATTCTTGTAGGTGGTACCGGATTATACTTTAAAGCAATTACAGAGGGTTTAGTAAATATCCCAAATATTCCAATTCGATTAAGATCAAAAATAAGGTTGTTGCATAAAAAAATTGGAACAAAGAAGTTTTTTTTAGAATTAATTAAGCTTGATCCCATATCAAAAAACTTTGTTAAATCTTCAGACACTCAGAGGGTAATTCGAGCTTATGAAGTTAAATTATTTACAAAAAGATCAATTTATGATTGGTTTAAAAGTACACGATCAGATTATGAAAATGATGATTTCTTTAAAATTTATATTGATTTTCCAAGAACTGAGTTAATTAAGAGAATTGAGGATCGAACACAAGATATGATTAAAAACGGAGCAGTTTCAGAGGTTAAAAAATTCATAAAATTAAAGGTTCCAAAAGTTAAAACTGCCTCTAAGGCTATCGGAATTGCGGAAATTAGAGAATATCTTAAGAAAAAAATTGAGATATCAGAGGTAATTCAAAAAATATCAATAAAGACTAGGCAATATGCAAAAAGACAATCTACTTGGGGCAGAGGTAATATGATGGATTGGAACAAAATAAAGTCAGAGGACCTAAATAAATTTTTAAAAAAAATTTAGATATCACGTACTAATTCTTGACCAATAAGCACAACTTCAGCTAGATTGGTTGAATGTCTAAATTATATACAGGTGCCGAAATTGTATTCAAATGTCTTGAAGATCAACACGTTGAATTTATTTTTGGCTATCCAGGTGGCGCAGTATTACCGATTTATGATGAATTAAAAAATCATAATACTATTAAGCATATTTTGGTAAGACATGAACAAGGTGCAGGTCATGCTGCGGAAGGATATGCCAGATCATCAGGCAAACCAGGTGTTGTACTTGTTACTTCTGGTCCTGGAGCAACCAATGTTGTTACCGCATTAACAGATGCATATATGGACTCTGTTCCACTAGTTTGTATATCAGGACAAGTGCCAACACATTTAATTGGAACAGATGCATTTCAGGAATGTGACACAACAGGTATTACAAGACCATGTACAAAACATAATTGGTTAGTCAAAGATATTAAAGATTTATCAAAAACTCTTCATGAGGCTTTTAAAGTTGCAACAACAGGAAGACCGGGGCCAGTTTTAGTCGATATACCTAAAGATATTCAGTTTGCTAAAATGAGTTATTCAAAACCCAAAATTGAAAAAAAACTAAATGGAAAATCGTTAAATCATTTTTCACAAAAGGAAATTGATACTTTGATTGGTCTTATGAACAAATCAAAAAAACCCATCATTTATTCTGGTGGTGGAGTTATAAACTCTGGACCAGAGGCGAGCAATGTTTTAAGAGAACTTGTAGAGCTTACAGGTTTTCCAATAACTTCAACACTGCAAGGTTTGGGTGCGTATCCAGGAGATGATAATCAATTTTTAGGCATGCTTGGGATGCACGGAACCTATGAAGCCAATAACGCGATGCATGATTGTGATTTATTAATAAATATTGGTGCTAGATTTGATGATAGAATAACTGGTAAAATTGACGAGTTCTCTCCAAAATCCAAAAAAGTTCATATCGATATTGATCCATCATCAATAAATAAAATCATTAAAGTTGATTTAGCATTAGTTGGTGATGTTAAAGAGGTTTTAAAAGGAATTACAAAAACTCTAAAGAAAAAAAACTTAGATTTGAAAAAATCAAACAAGCAACAAATTGCTAAATGGTGGGAACAGATCCAAAAATGGCGAACAAAAAATTCACTTCATTTTAAAAACAGTGATGAAACCATAAAACCTCAACATGCAGTTCAGAGATTGTACGAGCTTACAAAACACAAAGATACTTATGTCACGACTGAGGTGGGTCAACATCAAATGTGGGCAGCTCAACATTATAAATTTAATAAACCGAATCGTTGGATGACCTCTGGAGGACTTGGAACAATGGGATATGGATTACCAGCCGCTGTGGGTGTCCAAATAGCCCATCCAAAAAAATTAGTAATTGATATTGCAGGTGAAGCTTCAGTTTTAATGACAATGCAGGAGATGTCTACTGCAGTTCAATATAATCTACCTATAAAAATTTTTATTTTAAATAATCAATACATGGGAATGGTGAGACAATGGCAAGAATTGTTACATGAGAAAAATTACTCTGAAAGTTATACTGAGGCTTTACCTGATTTTATAAAAATGGCAGAGGCTTATGGTTGTAAGGGTATAATGGCTGAAAAACCAGATGAATTGGATGAAAAAATTAGAGAAATGGTTGAGTTTGATGGACCTGTTATTTTTGATTGTCGAGTAGATCCAAATGAAAATTGTTTTCCAATGATCCCTTCAGGAAAACCTCATAACCAAATGATATTAGGGCCAAGTGAAAAACAAGAAAATAAAATTACCGGTAAAGGTAAAGCTTTAGTTTAAGTATGGCAAATCCAAAATCTGCATATAGTGTTTCTTCGAAAAAAGAAAAATCAGATACACACATCATTGTTGTTTGGGTGGACAATGAGTCTGGAGTTTTAGCAAGGGTTGTAGGATTGTTTTCTGGTCGAGGTTATAACATCGAGTCACTTGCAGTTGCTGAGGTGGATGCAAAAAAAAGTATATCAAGAATTACAATAGTCACGACTGGGACACCTCAAGTAATTGATCAAATTAAATTGCAACTAAAAAAACTTGTTCCAGTCCATAAAGTGGCAGATTTTAAAAGGAATGATAAGGGCGTAATATTTAAGGAAATGGCATTATTTAAAGTTGTCGGCAGCTCTGTGAAAATCAAAAAAGCTATTAATGCTTGTAAAAAGTATGATGCTGTAATATTGGATAAAACGAAAAAATCAAATGTTATTCAAATTACTGCATTAAGAAGAGAAATAGACAAGATGGCAAAAAATTTAAGAAAATTTGGTTTAGTAAGTGTTTCTAGAACTGGAGCTGTTGCTATGACAAGGGGTGATAAAGTTTTTAATTAATTATTGAGGAGAAAATTATGAAAATGTTTTATGAAAAAGATACAGATGTAAATTTAATCAAAGATAAAAAAATTGCGATATTTGGTTATGGCAGTCAGGGACATGCACATGCTTTAAATTTAAAAGATAGTGGTGTTAAAGAAGTTGTAGTTGCATTGAGAGAGGGTTCCTCAAGCATACCTAAAGCAGAGTCAAAAGGATTGAAAGTTATGAATTTATCTGATGCCGCTGAGTGGGCAGATGTTGTAATGATTTTAACACCAGATGAATTACAAGCTTCAATTTATAAGAACCATATAGAGCAAAGAGTTAAAGAGGGAAAGTCAATTGCCTTTGCTCACGGATTGAATGTTCATTATGATCTAATTAAAGCTAGAAAAGATTTAGATGTATTTATGGTTGCTCCAAAAGGACCAGGTCATTTGGTAAGAAGTGAGTATGAAAAAGGTGGGGGAGTGCCATGTTTGTTTGCAGTACATCAAAACGGTTCTGGTAAAGCAAGAGACTTAGCGATGTCATATGCTTCAGCAGTTGGTGGTGGTAGATCAGGGATTATTGAAACAACATTTAAAGACGAAGTTGAAACAGATTTATTTGGGGAACAGACTGTGCTTTGTGGTGGTTTAGTTGAATTAATAAAAAATGGTTATGAGACTTTGGTTGAAGCTGGATATGAGCCTGAGATGGCATATTTTGAAACTGTTCATGAAGTAAAACTTATTGTTGATCTTATTTATGAAGGTGGAATTGCTAATATGAATTACTCTATTTCAAACACTGCAGAATATGGAGAATATCAATCTGGTCCTAGGGTGATAAATAAAGAGGAAACTAAAAAAAGAATGAAAGATGTTTTGGCTGATATTCAATCTGGTAAATTTACAAAAGAATGGATGGATGAATGTAAAAATGGTCAAAAAAACTTTCTTGCTACAAGGGCAAAATTAGCTGAACATCCAGTTGAAAAAGTTGGGGCTAATTTGAGAGCTATGATGCCATGGATTGGGAAGAAGAAATTAGTTGATAGTGACAAGAAGTAAATTTTAGTTCCAAATTGGGATAAATTCTGTATTTTACTTTTGCAATCTAAACGAGAGGTTGTATATTTCAAAAACAAAAATTTTTGTTATGGCTGAGAAAGATAAAGTATTCATTTTCGATACAACTATGAGAGATGGTGAGCAATCACCTGGAGCTTCAATGAGTGTTGAGGAAAAAATTCAAATCTCAAGAGTTTTTGATGAAATGGGTATTGATATTATAGAAGCAGGTTTTCCAATATCATCTCCTGGTGATTTTGAGGCTGTAAGCGCTATAAGCAAAAGTGTTAAGAATTCTATTCCTTGTGGTTTGGCAAGAGCAACTAAAAAAGATATTGATGCTTGTCACGAATCTTTAAAATTTGCGAAAAGATTTAGAATACATACTTTTATTTCAACAAGTCCCGTTCATATGAAGCATAAATTAAATATGACTAACGAACAAGTTTTGGGGGCTATTAAAGAGAGTGTTACTTATGCAAAAAAATTCACAGATGATGTTGAATGGTCTTGTGAAGATGGCACAAGAACAGACTTAGATTTTATGTACAAGACAATCGAGCTTGCAATTAAATGTGGTGCTACAACGATAAATATTCCAGATACAGTTGGATATTCAATACCAGAAGAATTTGCAAAAACTATTAAACTTATAAAAAATAATGTACCAAATATTGATAAAGCAATTATATCAGCCCATTGTCATAATGATTTAGGTTTAGCAGTTGCAAATGCATTGTCAGGATTGTCAGCTGGAGTAAGACAAATTGAATGCACAATTAATGGAATTGGTGAGAGAGCAGGTAATGCTGCTTTAGAAGAAATAGTTATGGCGATTAAAACACGAGATGATTTATTGCCCTATCAGACAGGTATAAAAACAGAATTAATTAGTAAAGCTTCAAAAATTGTATCAAATGCAACAGGATTTCCAGTTCAATTTAATAAAGCGATTGTTGGAAAAAATGCTTTCGCACATGAATCAGGGATCCACCAGGACGGAATGCTAAAAAATAGAGAAACATATGAAATCATGACACCAGAAAGTGTTGGAGTTAAAAAAACATCATTAGTGATGGGCAAACATTCTGGAAGACATGCTTTTAAAGATAAGTTGAGTGATTTAGGCTATGCTGATGTAACTGATGATGTTGTTCAAGCGGCATTTGGAAAGTTTAAAATTTTAGCTGATAAAAAAAAGCATATCTATGATGAAGATATAGTCGCTCTCGTTGATGATAGCTTGATTATCGACAACAAAATTAATGCGATAAATTTAAAGTCTTTAAAAGTTTTTGCTGGCACCGGTGAGCCACAAAGAGCTGAAATGACATTAGATGTTTTTGGCGATATAAAACATACTACTCAAACAGGAGATGGTCCTGTTGATGCAATATTTAAATGTATTAAGGAGCTTTATCCACATGATGTTAAGTTGTCTTTATATCAAGTTCACGCAGTCACTGAAGGAACAGATGCACAGGCTACAGTCAGTGTTAAAATTGAGGAGAATGACAGAACTACTGTTGGACAATCAGCTGATACAGATACTTTAGTAGCATCAGCTAATGCTTACCTTAATGCATTAAATAAAATGTTAATTAAAAGAGAAAAGAAATCTCTTTATAAAAATATAGAACCTAAAAAAGTAAAAGGAGTGTTTTAATGGGCCTATTTGATAGAATGAAGAAAATCTGGAGTCAAGATATGGCAATTGACCTTGGGACAGCTAATACCTTAGTGGTTGTTAAAGGACAAGGGGTTGTTTTAAATGAACCTTCCGTTGTTGCAATTGTTGATCAATCAGGAAAAAAACAAGTTTTAGCTGTCGGAGATGAAGCTAAAACGATGCTAGGAAGGACTCCTGGAAATATTCAAGCGATTAGACCCTTAAGGGATGGTGTAATTGCTGATTTTATCGTTACAGAAGAAATGATAAAACACTTTATTAAAAAAGTTCATAAAGGAAGTACGTTTGCTAATCCAAGAATTTTAATTTGTGTTCCAACAGGCTCAACTCCTGTTGAGAGAAAAGCTATTCAAGATAGTGCTTTAGCCGCGGGCGCAAGAAGAGTTCAGTTAATTGAGGAGCCAATTGCAGCTGCAATTGGGGCTAATCTTCCAATATCTGAAGCAACTGGTTCAATGGTAGTGGATATTGGTGGTGGGACAACTGAAATTGCAGTCATGTCCTTAGGAGGTCTAGTTTATTCTAAATCTTTAAGAGTAGCAGGAGATGCAATGGATGGGGCAATGGTCAACTACATGAGAAAAGAATATAATTTGATGATCGGTGATAGTACTGCTGAAAAAATTAAAAAAGAAATAGGTACTGCTATTCCTACAAATAATAATACTTATGCAGTTAAGGGACGAGATCTAAGATCTGGAACTCCAAAAGAAGTTAACATTACAGAGGAAGATACAGCAGAAGCATTGAATATTATTTTAAAAGAGATGGTTAATGGAATTAAGGATGCTTTAGAAAGCACTCCTCCAGAATTATCTGCCGACCTGGTTGATATGGGACTAACTTTAACGGGTGGTGGAGCTTTATTAAAAAATATAGACAGAAGGTTTTCTAAGGAAACAGGTTTGCCAGTTCATATTGCTGATGATCCATTATCTTGCGTTGCAGTTGGAACTGGAAAAGCTCTCGATCAAGAACAAACATTCTCGACTATGTTGACTGAATATTAAGAGTAATGGCCTCTAGCAGAGATGATTTTATAATAGCAATTCGTTCTGCTTTTTTAAAAAAAAGTACTCAGCAAAAATTTTCTCTTCTTACTTTAGTATTTATTTCCATATTTATTATTATTTTATCTAGCCTAGACTTTAAAGCAGTAAGGTACTTGAAAGCTGGATTGAGTGAGTTGGTTTACAGATCATCTTTTATAGTTTCTATACCAGAAAACTTTGCTAGAAATTCTGTTATTAACATTATTGAATACACAACTTTTTTTAATAAATATCAAAAAAACAAAGACGAACTGGACAATCTTAAATCTGATTTTGTATCTAACGAAATTATTCAGTATGAAAACCAAGAGCTGAAGGTGTTAATTGATGATTATATTTCAAGCTCAAATAAAATCTTAGCAAAAATTATCGTTGATCATGATAGCCCCTTTTTAAAAAGTGTTATCATAAATAAAGGCAGTAAAGATGATATCAAAATAGGTACCAATATTTATGATCAATCGTATTTAGTTGGTCGAGTAATTGAGGTAAATTATAAGACATCAAGGGTATTATTATTATCAGATTTAAACTCTAACGTTCCAGTAACAATTGCACCTCAGAATATTCAAGCAATCGTCACTGGGTCTGGAGAAAATTATGGACAAATTAAATATATTAAAGCGGGTTTGTCAGAGGAGTTAGTTGATGAAAGTATAGTTTATACTTCAGGTACCGGTGCAATATTTAAAAGTGGAGTACCAATAGGCAAATTAAGATCTGAAAAAAGTGGTTCTTCCAATAGATACAACGTTGAATTCTACAGCGATTTTACACAATTAAAGTATGTTTTTGCAGAAACAATTACTCAAATTGAAATTCCTCAAGTTGAGCCAGATACAGTTACAATTGAAAATAAAAGTGAAGAACTTGAAGAGACAAAATTAAAAATTTTAGAGGATGAACTTAAAATTATTGAAGAAACCAATTCAAAATTTATCGAAGAAAATGAAAATTTGATTAATGAAATAAATGATTTGAATAATCAAATTTCGGTCTTAAACAATGAAATTTTCTCACAAAAGCAAAAAATTGATCAATTCAACATTGATACTCAAGAATTAGAATTTTTAAAATTGAATTTAGATCATGGTCATAAATGTAGAAAATCTTTTTTAAATACAGGTGGCTTCAATGTTGGAACTGAAGAATATAGGAGTTGCGTTTTGAATAGAGGTAGAACTGGTGGCTAATTTAAAGACAAAAGGAACATTTTCTAAGTTGTATACCTGGTTACCAATAATTTTATTATTTGTTTCAGTGCTTAATGAATTTGATTTTAATTATCTAAAACTTGACTACTTTTCTTTTAATTTTCCATTCATTCTAATCTTTTTCTTTACCTTAAAGGATTTTAAACATTTTGATTATCTTTTTGTATTTATTGCAGGTTTGCTGAATGACACTGTTGTGGGCTTACCCCTAGGAATAAGTAGTTTATCCTATACTTTAATATGTATTGCTACAGCATATATAAGAAATATCACAATCAGACCAAGCCCCATGAAAGATTGGTTCTATTTTTTATTCATCATTAGTTTGATTAACTCGTTAAATTACTCAGTTTTAACATTATTTTTTTCTTACGATTTAGTTTTAATGAGTTATTTGGTCAACACGACTTGTACATTTTTATTATATATAAT
>NZ_JBNGZH010000040.1:0-4370 GCF_052049775.1 Candidatus Pelagibacter sp.
TAAAATTGATATTGATAAGGATGGCTTAACATCAAATAAAAAATACATAACGTATTTTTCATTATTTACTTTAATACCGTCAATTTTAATTTCAATTTTTTCCTTATTTCTTTTTTCTTTTGCTCTAGAAAAGTACTTCGATAAGAAAGTTACAACTGTCGTAAATAATTCCTATGAACTTGCTAAAAATTACGTTGAAGAAGTAAGAAATAAAATTCAATCAGATATAATTTTGATTGCTTTTGATACTAATAAAAGTGCAAATTTTTTAAATGAAAATGCAAAGGAGTATTTAAGGTTTTTAAGGACACAAAAGTTAATCAGAAATGTCGATGAAATTCATATTATAGATAAAAATAAAAAACTATTATACTCAACTGAGAAAAAAGAAAAATATATTCCTCCTGTTGATAAAGCGCTTAATTTAGTTCTTGAGGATGATAGACCATTAAAGATAATTGACACTAAAGCAAATATTTCAGCTGCGATAATGAGATTACAATCATCAAAAGATAGATTTATTTATGTGGTAAAATTTTTAGATAAAGATATTTCGAATTATTTAGCTGAATCTCAAGAAGCTATAAATTTTTACTATACTGTTGAGGATAGAAGCACAGGCATAAAAATCACCTTTTTTATCATTTATATTATAATTGTTTCTTTGTTATTATTTATCTCTATTACAATAGCAATTAGATTTTCATCAAGATTTTTTAGATCTATAAACAATCTTATATTAGCATCAACAGAAATAGGTCATGGAAACTTAAACACAAAAGTACCAGAAATCAAAACCGATAAAGACATGGAAGTATTGAATAAAAACTTTAATTCTATGATTAGTAGACTAAAAAACCAGCAAGAAAAATTAATTATAAACGAGAGATATAAAGCATGGGGAAATCTATCAAGAAAATTAGCACATGAAATTAAAAATCCTCTTACACCAATACAATTAACAATAGATCGAATTAGAAATAAATATTCGAAACAAATAACCGATGAAGACCAACAATCATTTAAAGAAAATCTAAAAATTATAAACGCTCAAATAAAACAAATAGAAAATTTAGTAAACGAATTTTCTGATTTTGCCAGAATGCCAAAACCTACTTTAAAGAAAAATGATTTAGTAAAGTTATTAAATGAAAATATCAAATTATTATCAGAGGTTAATAAATCCATTGAAATAAACTTAAATAAAAAAGATGAGGAAATATTACTTGAATGTGACAAAGAACAAATTTCAAGAGTTTTCATTAACTTGATAAAGAACTCTATTGAGAGCATTGAACAAAAAGTTGAAAAAAACCCTGATTTTAAAAAGAAAATTTTAATTGATATTTCATCAAATAATGACCATATTTTAATATCAATAGAGGACAATGGTGTTGGTTTTGATAAAAATAATATAAAGGAAATTTTAAATCCATATTACACAACAAAAAAAAATGGAACTGGACTAGGCCTATCTATAGTAAATAAAATTATTAATGATCACAAAGGTGAACTTGAATTTATTCCAATTAATAATGGTGCAAAAATACAGATAAGATTTTATTTAAATGACAATAGAAATATTAATAGTTGATGATAATGCGGATATAAGAAATATCCTAAATGAATTAATTGTTGATGCTGGTTACAAAACTAGAGTAGCAGCTAATTACAATCAAGCATTAAAAGAAATAGATAAAAAAATGCCTGATGTAGCTATCCTAGATGTTAAATTAGATAAAGGTGATAATGATGGAATAGAGTTATTATCTCATATCAAGTCTAAAAATAAGGATGTCCCAGTAATTATTATTACAGGTCATGCTAATATTGAGATGGCAGTAAATTCATTGAAACATGGTGCATTTGAATTTGTAGAAAAACCTTTTGACCAAGCTAGATTATTAAACTTTATAACCAGAGCTGTTGAAAATCTTCAATTAAAAAAACAAAATAAGGATTATGAAAATAAGTTATTTTCTTCATATGATTTAATTGGTGATAGTAAAAATATATCTACAATACGAGAACAAATAAAAAAGATATCCTTAACTGAGAGTAGGATTCTTATAAATGGGCCATCAGGTTCAGGAAAGGAATTAATTGCAAGAAAAATTCATAAAAATTCTAAAAGAGAAAAAAATCCATTTATTATTCTAAATGGAGCACTTCTTGACTCAGAAAAATATGAACAAGAATTATTTGGGGAGGAAAAGAGTGATGGTTCCATTTCATATGGCGCTTTAGAAAAAGCTAATAAAGGTACCTTACTAATCGACCAAGTTTCTGAAATTCCCTTAGTCATTCAATCAAAAATATTAAGAGTTCTTATTGATCAAAAATTTAAAAGATTGAATGGGAATAATGATATCAATGTTGACGTTAGATTAATTTGTTCATCAAGTAAGGATTTAAAAGATGAAATAAAAATAGGCAATTTTAGAGAAGACCTTTATCATAGATTAAACGTTTTTGAAATTAACATTAAATCTTTAAACGAACGAATTTCAGATATACCTTTGCTAATAAGATATTTCTCAAAGATGATTTCTACAAATTACAATATTAAAGAATTAGATATTGATGAAAATGACTCATATATTTTGAATCATGATTGGAAAGGCAATGTAAGGGAACTAAGAAATTTGATTGAAAGAATTGCAATTTTACAACCTGATACAAAAGACAAAATTTCTAACATTGTAAAAGAGTCTCTAAAAAGCGACAATTATGATGATAAAATTGGTGAAAATAGCTTATCTGTGCCGTTAAAAGAGGCTAGAGAAAACTTTGAAAAAGAGTATTTAACTATTCAACTTAAAAAATTTAATGGGAATATATCTAAAACAGCTAACTTTGTTGGCATGGAGAGAAGTGCTCTTCATAGAAAGCTCAAAGGCTTAGGAATAAAAGAATTTAACTAAAATGAATATAATCATTTGTGGTGCTGGTAGAGTAGGTTTTACTATTGCAAAGTTACTGAGTGAACAAGGTCATTCAATAACAGTTATTGATCAATCTAGTGAGGATATCCAAAAAATTAATGATAGTTTAGATGTTAAGGCAATCGTTGGAAAAGCTACATATCCATCAATACTTGAAAAAGCTAATGCTGCTGAAACAGATATGATTATTGCAGTTACAAGAAATGATGAAATAAATATGCTTATCTGTCAAATTGCTTTTTCCATATTCAATATTCAAAAAAAAATAGCAAGAATTAGATCACAAGACTATCTAAACCCAAGATTTACAAGAGTTTACAATAAAGAAAATTTACCAATTGATGTGATTATTTCTCCTGAAATTGAAATTTCTAAGTCAATCCAGAGAAAATTAGAGGCGCCAGGTGCATTAGATAGTGTGCCATTTGCTGACAATAAAATAAGATTATTGGAGATATTCATTAAAGAAGATTGTAAATCTATTGGTATTAAGTTTAATGAACTCACAAATAAATACCCAAAATTAGAGGCAAATATAATTGGAATAAATAGAGATAATAAATTTTTTATTCCAAAAAAAACAGATGCTGTAAAAAAAGATGATAAAATTTATGTAATTATTAATTCGTCGCAAATGTCAGAAACTCTTGAAGCATTTGGTCATGAGGAAAAAATTTCAAAAAAGATTTTGATTATAGGTGGAGGAAATATTGGTTTTAATTTAGCTAAGAACATTGAGGAGACCTTAGAAACAGTTCGAGTTAAAATTGTTGAAAAAAATAAGGAGCGAGCAGAGTTCTTAGCAAATCAACTTAACGATGCGATTGTTATAAATGGTGATGGTTTAGATGAAGAAGTTTTAACTGAAGCAAACTTAGGAGAAGCTGAAACTGTATTAGCTCTAACAAATGATGATGAAGATAACCTGATGGTCAGCGTGTTAGTTGAAAAATTCGCTAAAGATCAAAAAGATATTGAAGATAAAAGAACAATGGCATTAATTAATAAACCAAATTATTCACTTCTTCAATCATCATTAAAAATTGATGATTTAATTGACCCAAGAATGACGACTGTTTCAAGTATTTTAAAACATATACACAAAGGAACAATTGAAAATGCTTATACTTTATCAGATGGTGAATACGAGGTAATTGAAGCTGAAATAATTGAGACTTCTGAACTAATTAACAAAGAAATTAAAAATTCTAATTTACCAGATGAATTAAGAATTGGCGCTGTATTAAGAGATAAAAAAATAATTATACCTAGATCCAATTTTGATTTTAAAAAAGATGATAGAGTTGTATTTATTGTTAAAAAAGACTCTATATCTTTTGTTGAAAATATCTTTAGATTAAGTTCAGTATAATTAGATGTTTGGATTGCAAATTAAATATCTAAGTTTCTTTTTTGGATTAATTT
>NZ_JBNGZH010000041.1:0-7294 GCF_052049775.1 Candidatus Pelagibacter sp.
TATTTTGATTTTAATAATTCAATATTCTTTTTTATATCTCCATTATTACTTTTAAAAATTGTTGTTCCAGAAACGAGTATATTTGCTCCTGCCTCTATTGCCTCTTTTGAATTATCAAAATTGATACCCCCATCAATTTCAATATCAAAATTGAGATTTTTAGTTTTCTGTATTTCTTTAAGTTCTTTAATTTTTACTAAAACTTCTGGCATAAATTTTTGACCACCAAAACCGGGGTTAACACTCATTATTAAAACTAAGTCAATTTCGTTCAAGTGTTCTCTAATTACATCAACTTTAGTTTCAGGATTTAAAGATACTCCGACCTTTTTATTTAATTGTTTTATCTTTGAAATAGATGAACTTAGATCGTCTGTAGCTTCTGGATGAATAGTAATAATATCTGCACCTGCATCAGAATATGCATCGATATATTTGTGTACTGGAGAAATCATCAAATGGACATCAAATATCATTGATGATTGTTTTTTTAATGCTTTTATAACTGGAGGTCCGATGGTTAAATTTGGAACAAAATGCCCATCCATCACATCTACATGAATCATATCGGCCCCAGCATCTTCCAAACGTTTTATTTCGTTTCCTAATTGACTAAAATCAGCAGATAAGATTGACGGTGATATTTGTATTTTTTTCATTGATAACTAAATTACTAGTACCAATTTTTAAAATTTAATTGAATTAAAAAATTGATAAATTTGTCTAGAAATTTCACTTTCCAAAGGAAAAGATAACATTCCCATGACAGAATATCCCAAAATCCATGGCATTAAATAAAATCTTATCATAAAGAAAAACCAAGCAACATACAGTGGAACTATCGGTTGAATAATAAATTCGGGTGTAATCGGCTTAAAAATACGTAGTAATGGATTGGTAAATTTTACGAATACTTTCATAAAAAAAAATTGAGAGTCTTCTTTTTGGAAAATATTCATTGCAACTCTACCAATTAATGTCCACATGATTACCCCAAGTATGTAATCAATGATGTACACCATTGGGTGAAAATTAGCCGACATTTAAGAATTTATATTGGAAAAAGACTTGAATTAAAAGGGGCGAAATTAATCGCCCCTTAAAATAATTATTTAGTGTTGTTTGCCAAGGATCGATTTACCTGATGGTATTCGAACCTCATCAACCATTTTCTGCGTTGCAGCATTTGGTGCTGAAGTCATTAGACTTACAACAACCATAGCTACTAAGCTGACAGCTGAACCAAAGATACCAAATGTTAACTGTGTAATACCTAGGAATCCACTTCCACCTGTTCTTACCCAAACTAGGTAAGCAGCACCAGAAACTAATCCTAAGAACATACCAGCTATAGCACCTTCTTTGTTAGCTCTCTTCCACCATACACCGAGTACAAGTGGGAAGAATAATCCTGACATCGCAAAGTCAAAAGCCCAGATGACTGAACCTAAGATACCTTGAATCTCAAGAGCCGCAATAGTTGCTCCAGCAAAACCAATTACTACAAGTAGTACCCTTGCAACAACCAGTCTCTTAGCAGTCTCAGCTTTTGGATCGATGATTTTATAATAAACATCGTGTGAGATTGCGTTTGCAATTGCTAGAATCAAACCATCAGCTGTTGACATGGCAGCTGCCATACCTCCAGCAGCAACTAGACCTGAGATTACGTATGGTAATCCGGCTATTTCTGGAGTTGCTAACACAACGGCTTTACCACCCATGAAAAACTCATTTAATTCAAGAGTTCCATTACCGTTAAAGTCGCTTACAAACATTAAGTTTGCTTGGTTCCAGTTTTGATACCAATCTATCGCTTGGACTTCTGTAATTGATTTACCAATAATACCTGTTGGTAATGTTGGATCAATCAATGACAACTTAGATAGTGTCGCTAACATTGGAGCAGAAGAATAAAGTAGGAAGATAAAGAATAAAGACCAACCTACTGATTTTCTAGCTGCTTTTACACTTGGAGTAGTGAAATATCTCATCATCACGTGAGGCAATGAAGCTGTTCCCATCATCATCGCTAGTGCTAATGAAATAAACGCCCAAGGCGTTGCATTCACCGCTGAGTGAGCTTTAGTTATACCAGCCAAACCTTTTGGCACCTCTTTTAGATTTTCAGCAGAGTTTTTCACAAAACCAAACTGAGCTTCTAATTCAGCAATTCTTGATACTTCATCAGCTAACATAAAGTGTGGGAAGAAACCCGCACCCATTTTGTTACTGATCCAGAATACTGGTAATAAGTAAGCTATGATTAGTACAATATATTGCGCAACCTGTGTCCAAGTTACTCCTCTCATACCACCTAACATTGAACATAGTAAGATACTTACTAATCCAACATAAACTGCGTATTGGAATGGGATATCAAGTGCAACAGATGCAATAGTACCTGTAGCGTTAATTTGTGCAGTCACATAAGTAAATGATGCGACAGTTAAAACTACTACCGCCATGAATCTACTTAAATTACCACCATATCTTGTACCAATAAAATCTGGAACTGTGTAACAACCAAATTTTCTTAAGTAAGGTGCTAATAAAGATGCAACTAATACATATCCACCAGTCCAACCTACAAGTAGTGCCATATATCCGTAACCTTTGAAGTAAATACCTCCTGCCATTGCAACGAATGATGCACCAGACATCCAGTCTGCTGCAGTTGCCATTCCGTTGAATACAGTCGGCACTTGTCTTCCAGCTACGTAATAAGCATCAGCTTGAGCTGTACGTGATAGATAACCAATTATAGCATAGATGGCTACTGTGAAAGCAACGAAACAAATTCCGATTGTTTTCGCAGTCATACCCATCTGCTCGGCAATTGACATAATGATTATGAAAGCTAAAAAACCACCTGTATAGATTCCATAAACCTTAGGTAAATTGTCTATAAAATTACCTTTAATCATTTAGTCATCCCCTCTTTCTGAGAAGCCGAACTCTTCATCAATTTTCTCCTGTCTGTTCGCAAACCAGAAAATTAAGATTACGAAAGCACCAAGAGAACCTTGACAAGTGAACCAATAAGTTAACGGATAACCAAATGGTCCCGTAACTTCATTCATTTCAGCCCCGAATAAGAAGATGCCAATTGAGAATACAAACCAGATTGCTAGTGTCATGAATAGCAAACCTCTGGATTTTTCCCAGTGTTGTTCTTGTTTTGACATTTATACCTCTCTCTTTTTAGTTATAACTGGCAAAAACCATAACCATTATCGAGGAGATTTAAAGTGTTAAAATTGCTCAAATTAGTCCGATTTATGGGTTATAACTATCAAAAATAGCTTATTTTATGGGAAAATATAAACTTACCTGGAAAGATCTTACCTTGAGGGACTTCAAGATCTATCTATTTGCCCTTTTTAAAGCATTTATCCCTAAAAAAAAAATAAAGTCATTAGATGAATTAGAGGATTTTATTCAAACAAAATCAGCTTGGGTTTCACAAGTTACTTTGTATGGTTATTTAAAGACCAGAATGGGCACTAGGTATGTTCTTCATTTCGAAAATGATGAATTTATGAAGTCAGTTAATTTAGCTAAGTGGAATATCTATGCTGTGGCTTTGCAAGATCTTACGTTTTTTACTTTCTCTTATTTAAAAGCAACTACAAACTATGAAGATACCAATAGGGCTAAAGAAATTTTTTTTAAAATTCTAGACGATGAAATTTCAAACAAAATGCCTTTAGATATTATCGAAAACACCAAAAAAAATTTTGATGAAAGATTTGAGAAAATGAATTGGGATACTTATCATAGTGATCTCCCTTTTAATCCTAGTGCTTTATCTTTATATAAGTGGGCTCCAATTGCTGAGGAGCTAAAAACTTTAGATCGTAAAATAGTTTTGAATTCAGTCATTCTCAAATGGGATGTCGTTAAGAAAGAATTTCAAGAAAGATTAGGTTTCTAAGTATTTTTTCTATTGTCAACTAAACTATCAACAACACTTGGATCAGCTAAAGTAGTAGTATCACCTAATTGACCATGTTCATTTGCTGCAATCTTTCTAAGAATTCTTCTCATTATTTTTCCAGATCTTGTTTTTGGAAGCCCTGGAGTAAAGTGAATCAAGTCAGGAGTTGCTAATGGACCTATTTGTTTTCTAACCCATAATTTTAGTTCTCTTTCAAGATCTCCTGTTTCAGTCTCACCTGCATTAAGAGTTACGTAACAATATAATCCATTTCCTTTAATGTCATGTGGATAACCAACTACAGCAGCCTCAGCAACTTTAGGATGAGCAACAAAAGCACTTTCAATTTCAGCAGTACCCAAGTTGTGTCCTGATACAATAATTACATCATCTACTCGTCCAGTGATCCAGTAATACCCATCTTTGTCTCGTCTGCATCCATCCCCAGTAAAATATTTTCCATCAAATTGAGAAAAGTAAGTATCGATAAATCTTTGATGATCACCATAAACAGTTCGCATTTGGCCTGGCCAAGACTGAGCTATACAAAGTTTTCCTTCTCCAGCACCTTTAATTTCTTTTCCATCTTTATCGACAAGAACAGGTTTAATTCCATAAAAAGGTTTTGTTGCTGATCCAGGTTTTAAAGGTATAGCCCCTGTTTGAGGCGCAATTAAAATTCCACCTGTTTCAGTTTGCCACCAAGTATCAACTATTGGACACTTTGAGTTTCCAACTGTTTTGTAATACCACATCCAAGCTTCTGGATTTATAGGCTCTCCTACTGTACCTAATAATTTTAAAGATTTTCGAGATGTTTTATTTACTGGATCATCACCTTCTCTCATAAGGGCTCTGATAGCTGTTGGAGCAGTATAAAAAGTATTTACCTTATATTTATCAACAATCTGCCACCATCTTGAGCTGTCTGGATAGTTTGGTACTCCCTCAAACATTATTGTGGTAGCTCCGTTAGACAAAGGTCCATAAATTATATAACTATGACCTGTTACCCAACCTATATCTGCAGTACACCAATAAATATCTTTAGGCTTGTAGTTAAATATGTATTGGTGTGTCATGGATGCATAAACCATGTATCCGCCCGTTGTATGTAGTACACCTTTCGGTTTACCTGTAGATCCAGATGTATAAAGAATAAATAAAGGATCTTCCGCACTCATTTCCTCAGGTTCACAATGATTTGGGACATCTTTAATTAGATCATGATACCAAACATCTCTGGCATCATCCCAATATACATAGTTTCCTGTTCTTTTGACAACAATACATTTTTTAACATCGGGACAATTACTTAGAGCCTCATCTGTTGTTGCTTTTAATGGAATTGTTTTTCCACCTCTAACACCTTCATCAGCTGTTATAATATATTCCGATTTACAATCATTTACTCTTCCAGAAATAGACTCTGCTGAAAATCCACCAAATATTATGGAATGTATGGCACCTATTCTTGCGCAAGCTAACATTAAAACAGCCAGTTCGGGTATCATCGTTAAGTATATTGTTACTCTGTCTCCTTTTTGAATCCCTAATTTTTTAAGACCATTAGCTGCTTTTGAGACTTTTTGATGAAGTTGTTTATAAGAAATTTTCTGAGTATCCTTTGGATCGTCGCCTACCCAAATAATAGCTGTTTTATCTTTTTTATCTTTTAAATGTCGATCAATACAATTAGCAGATGCATTTAGAGTTCCGTCTTCAAACCATTTTATTTTAACTTCATCTTTACTATACTTGACATCTTTAATTTTTTTATATGGTTTTATCCATGTAATTCTTTTTCCTTCTTTTTTCCAAAAAGCATTATTATTTTTGATAGAGTCGGTATATTTATTCTGATACTGAGATTTATTAATTAAACCATTTTTGACCCACTCTGGTTTTGTTTTAAAAATTAGTTCTTGTGTTGAGCCCTCATTATTAATTTTAACCTTTTTATTCTTACTTCTAATCTTTTTTTTTCTTTTAAAAATTTTTTTTCTTTTTTTAACCCTCTTTCTTTTTGAGGTTTTTTTTCTTGATTTAGATTTTTTCTTTTTTTTAGGCATAAATATTATTTCTAAATCTTACCCATGTTATTTAAAATTTTCCAGCTTTTAGAGTCTATTGGCATTACAGATAGTCTACTTTGTTTAATCAGTGATAAATGGCTTAATTGCTTGTTTTTCTTAATATCCTCAAGACTTACTGACTTATTTAATTTTTTTAGAAACCTTACTGTTACAGCAACAAATCGACCAGATTTATCTGTCTTGTCTAAATATGCTTCTTTGATAACTTCAACAATGCCAACAATTTCCTTTCCTATATTTGAATGATAAAAAAAACATAGATCTCCTTTCCTCATACTTTTTAAATTTTTTGCAGCTTGATAATTTCTGACACCATCCCAAGGTGCACCTTTAATTCCAGCTTTTTTTTGTTGGTCAATCGACCAAACATCTGGTTCAGATTTGATTAACCAGTATTTCATTTAGATATTATTCCAAGTTTTAGTTATTTTGCAAAGTGTTCATCAATTGTATATAGATCATAGAAAATACATAAAATGAATATAAAAAATTTCATAATAGATAAAATAAAAAATATCAAGAAAACTGATAAACCAAAAATTATAGGTATCGATGGACCCACTGCAGCAGGAAAAACTTTTCTTTCTAAGGAATTAAAATTACTATTAAAAAAAGATTTTAAAACTATCTGGATCTGTCAGCTTGATTGGACTTTAAAAAGTAGAGCTTATAGAACAAATTCTCTAAAGCTATTTAAGAATGAAAATACAAATTTTTATTATGAGTCACAAGATCATATGGATCTTGCACAAATTAAAAAAACTTTAAAAAGAATAAATGAATTTAATTATAAAAAAAATCAATCAATTAATATTAGTCTCAAAGGTTTATATAATAGAGACACAGCAACAAATAATTTATCTATTTCTACAAAAATTAGTAAAGAAAGTCTTATAATTGTAGAGGGTCATTATACCTCAATAACAGAATTAGATGGTGTAATTGATTATAATATTCTTTTGTTAGCAGAAAAAAAAGAACTTTTAAAAAGAAAAATTAATAGAGTAAAACACTATAGAAATAATGAGGATACAAAACAATATTTTAATTTAATTGATGTTCCCTCGTTTATTAATCACCTTTCATTATTTGGATGTAATTATGATTTAATTGTAGACAACACTGACTATAAAAACCCCAGAATTAAGGATGAAAACTATATTCATTCTTGGATGAAAAAACTAATTGGAAAAGAAAACTCTTCTTCAAATAGATATGAAGATTTTATAAAAAAAAACTTTTATTCTAATTTTACTAA
>NZ_JBNGZH010000042.1:0-8081 GCF_052049775.1 Candidatus Pelagibacter sp.
ATCAATAATTCTTAATTGATAATTTTCATCATTTAAATATTTTAAGCCCCTCTTATCGGTTGTGATTATTACTTTTGCATCTTTAGATAAATGTTCATAAAGTATTACTGCAGGGATTACATGGCCCCCTGATCCTCCTGTAGTTATCAAGTAATTTTTATTCATTCTAATTTAGATTTCTTTTTGTAAAGTTCAAAATTATTCCAGATAAAATTGAAATACTAATTATTGAGGAACCACCATAACTTATAAATGGTAATGTCATACCAGTTGTAGGAAATAATCTAATATTTACTCCAATATGAATTATGGTTTGCATTAATATAAGGCTTATAGATCCGACTAAAATTAATTTAATAATTTCATCATTTTCAAAATTAACTTTTTTAAACACTGAGTAAATAAACATTAAAAACAATAAAATGATTAAAATTATGGCAATTACACCAAACTCTTCGGAAATTACTGAAATAATATAATCTGTATGTGCTTCTGGAACTCTATTTTTTAAAGTCCCCTCTCCTATACCTTTCCCAAAAAAGCCTCCACTCGTAATGGACTCTAAAGCTTTGTCTGATTGAAAATTGTAAGTTCCGGTTTCGGAGTCTATAAAAGATATTAATCTATTTTTAATGTATGTGAATTTTGAAACAAAAAAAATTAAGTAAAAAAATATTAAGATAATTGATGAAAATAAAAAAAGAAGTAAAAGTATACTTATACCCGAAGAAAATATTAATACTGACCAACTAAAAAAAACTAAAAGTGTTTGTCCTATATCTGGCTGTAATGATAATAATAAGGCAATACCTAAAGTTATTATAAAAGAAAATAAATACTTTATATGAATGTTGCTAAATTTCTGGCTACACAAAATCAAGCTAATAAAAATGATAAGAAATGGCTTAACTAACTCTATCGGTTGAAATCTAGGCAGAAAGTATAGATCTATCCATCTTTTTGAACCCTTAACCTCTACCCCAATTATAGGCACTAAAATTAAAAATATTAATGATAAAAAAAAGAATAGAGGAGAATATTTTAGAAGTTGCTCTTTTTTAATTGAAGATAATAAAAAAATTATAATCATCCCTAACAAAATAAAAACTAAATGTTTAAAAAAAAATTGGTAATCATTTGTATCTAATTTATCAGAGGCAATTAATGATGTGGAAACTAAGGAAAAAAATAGACCTGTTAAAAATAATAAAACAATCAGGGAAAAAAGAAACTTATCTATATTTTTCCACCAATCATAATAAATGCTAAATAAAGTATTCTTATTTTCCATACATAAATCTTTTTACTAATCGATTAAAATATAAACCTCTTTCTTCGAAGTTTTTAAAGTTATCAAACGACGCTGCACAAGGGCTAAATAATATCGTATATTTAATAGATCTTTTTGTTTTGATTATAGAAAAA
The DNA here is from genome assembly GCF_052049775.1 of Candidatus Pelagibacter sp. GTDB lineage: Bacteria > Pseudomonadota > Alphaproteobacteria > Pelagibacterales > Pelagibacteraceae > Pelagibacter. Next base: position 1,426 of record NZ_JBNGZH010000042.1, read on the forward strand.
ACGTTTTTCACTGCGTCTTCTAAATTTAGATAATTCTTAAATTTTACTTTACTTCTAAGCTGTTTGATAAAAAAATTTTTATTTTCTCCATAAATAAAAGCGGTAACATTACTTAAATCTTTTTTTTTTAATTCTAATTTGTCACCTTTTTTGTAAATACCACCCAATAACCATAATATGTTGGAGGCTTTTTTTAACATTCCGACAGAAGATGAGAAACTGGTGGATTTTGAGTCATTTATAATAGTGAGATTCTTATTTTGAATAATAATTTGTTGGCGATATTTCAAACCCTTAAAATTTTTAATCGTTTTTCGTAAAAGATAGTTTTTTAGTTTTAATTTTTTTGCCAATTCTATAATGAAAGATAGATTTTCTCTATTTGACTCAGTTAAAAAATATTTATTTTTGATTTCCAGAAAATCATTGTCATTTTTTTCTGTATTTACTTTAACAATCTTACAATTAAATTTTTTAGATTTTAATTTTCTCGAAATTAGTGCGTCATCTCTTTTAACAAATGCTAAACAACTTTTGGATTGAGAGTCTAGGAGTTTAAATTTTGCATCAACATAATTTTGAAGAGTTTTATGTCTTTCAAGATGGTCGGGTTTAATGTTCAAGATTATTGAATATTTTGAACTAAATAACTGACTGTAATCAAGCTGGTAAGAAGACGCCTCTATTACAAAAATTGTATTTCTTGATATTTTTTTTTCATTTAATGGAGGATTTCCAATGTTCCCAATAAGTCTCACATCTTTTTTTTGATCTTTTAAAACTTCATATAAAATTTTAGCAGTAGTAGATTTTCCATTGGTACCTGTAATAGTAATGCATTTATTTTTGAAAAAAGTAAAAAATACATCTAAATCTGTATAAATTTTTTTCTTATTAAGTTTTAAAAATTTAGATAATTTACAATTCAAAATATTGATACCTGGGCTTATAATAATTATGTCAAATTTTATTTTTGATAATTCTAATTTAGAAATTTGTTTTGGATGTGTGTTTTTCAAATCGTCAAATAGATAAACATCAGCTTTATTTCTTAAAAATTTAAAAGATGATATTCCACTTTTTCCAAGCCCATAGATTAATATTTTTTTTTTCAAAAAAATATTTTCAATTATTTTTTTCATCTCAATTTTAAAGTAGCTAATCCTATCATCGCAAGAATTATAGAAATGATCCAAAACCTTATTACAACAGTCGACTCTGGCCAACCTTTTTTCTCAAAGTGATGATGGATAGGAGCCATTTTAAAAATTCTTTTTCCAGTAAGTTTAAATGAAATAACTTGAACCATCACAGAAACCGCTTCTAATACAAAAAGACCTCCGGTAATTGCTAAAACTATTTCATGTTTTGTTATTATTCCAACAGCTCCCAAAGAACCTCCTAAAGACAATGAACCTGTATCGCCCATAAAAATTTTAGCTGGAGGTGCGTTAAACCATAAAAATCCAAGACATGAACCTATTATAGCTCCACAAAATATTGCTACCTCTCCAGTTCCCTCTATGTAAGGAATTTGTAGATAATCTGAAAATACAATATTACCAGTTACATAACTAATAAATGCAAAGCATGCTGCCACCAAAATTACTGGAACAGTTGCCAAACCATCTAAACCATCTGTCAAATTAACTGCATTAGATGAACCAATAATTACAAATATTGCAAAAGGAATAAAAAACCAACCAAGATTAATGATTAAGTTTTTAAAAAACGGAAAATATAAATTAGTTATGTTTTGATAATCTATAAAATTTACATAAATAACAACACCAAAAATTGATAATACGATTTGTAAAATTATTTTTAATTTAGATGAAATTCCTGAAGAGTTACTATACTTAATCTTTTTATAATCATCAAATGCACCTAAAAGTCCAAATGAAACGGCAACGTACACACAAAACAAAATATTAATATTTGATAAGTCTGCCCACAAAATTACTGATGTGAGTAAACCTAATAGAATAATTAATCCACCCATAGTTGGTGTACCAATTTTTTTAATTATATGATCTTCAGGTCCGTCATCTCTTATAGGATTTAAAATTTTTTGATTTGAGAAGAATTTTATAAACGGCCCTCCAATTATTAAAACTATTATGAGTGATGTGAAAACAGATAAACCAGTTCTGAAAGTTAAGTATTTAAAAACATTCAAAAATCCAAATGTATCTACATAGTTTAATAAAAATTGATAAAGCATCTACTTAATTCCTTTTAAATCATTTATCATCTTATTAAAACCTGTCGCATTTGAGGCTTTAACCATTAAATAATCATTATTATTCAAATCATCTTTAATAAATTTAATCATTTGAGAATTGGTTCTAAAAACTTTACCTCTTTTTGATTTTACAATCTTTTTGAATATTTGACTTATATAGTTTCCCTTTAAGAAAATTTTATCAATTTTTGTTTTATTAATTATTGGAGCAATTGACTGGTGAAGTTTTTTAGAATGAGTTCCAAGTTCTAACATATCACCAAGTAAGAGATACTTTCTGAAATTTTTGCTCTTTACTTTATCGTAATTCAATATCGCAGATTTAAGGGATAAAGGATTTGAATTATAACTTTCATCTATTAGGTTTATGTTTTTTTTATTTATTTTTATTCTTGATAAATCTCCTCTCCCTTGTGGAGTTGTAAAATAAAAAAAAACTTTTTTATCTAATTTTGTAATATCAATATTAATACTCATTACCGCTAAAGTAGCTAAAATATTATAAATGTTATTTTGAAAATTATTAGAAATCACAAAACTTTTGTTAAAATTTTTAGCTTTGATATTTATTTTAAAATTATCATTAATTTTAATAATATTAATTAACTTCACATCAGATTTACGATTTTTGATCCCAAATGAAATAGTATTAATATTATTTTTAGTAGCTATTTTTTGATGTAATCTAAAAAAATTATCATCTGCATTTAAAATCACAAAACCATTTGGCTTCGTATTTGAAATTATTTCAGATTTTGCAAGTGCAATATCTTTTATATTCTTAAAATTTTTAGCATGAGCGTAATTTATATTAGTAATAACGCTTATGTCTGGTTTGATAATTTTTGATAAATAATCAATTTCCCCTTTTTTATCCATGCCGACTTCCAAAACTCCATAATTATCGTTCTTACTCAAATTAAAAAGACTTAATGGAACCCCATATTTGTTATTATAAGATTTTGGGGAAATAGTTGTTTTAGAAATTTTTTTTAGAGTTTTGCCTAATAATTCCTTAAGTGTAGTTTTTCCACAGCTCCCTGTTATTGCAATTATCTTTGCATCAATATTCTCTCTGAAAATGGTTGATGTTTCAGTCAAAAATTTCAATGAATCTATTACTTTTATTTGTTTTTTATAATCTAATTTTTTTTTAACTTTATTTACAACTACTATGGAAGCTTTTTTCTTCAGAGCTTCTTCTACAAACTTATTTCCATCATTTTTCCTGCCTCGTATAGCGAAAAAAATGTCATTTTTTTTAACTTCTTTTGAATTAATTCTAGCTTGTCCCAGAGTTAAATTTGTATTTAATTTTTTATCACCAGATGACTCTTTAATGAGATTTAATTTCAAATTATTTGATAAATTCAAATTTTTTAATTTAATTGCGTTTAAAATTATTTTTTTATCCGAAAAATAAATTTTACGATTACCAATTTCTTGAATTTTTTCATGACCTTTGCCAGCAACTAATAAGATATTGCCTGTAGTTAAATTTTTAACCGCTTCAGAAATCGCCTTTGCTCTATCAGAAATTTCTGATATTTTTTTACTATTTATTCCCTTTTTAATATCTTTTCTAATTTTGTTAGGATTTTCCAATCTAGGATTATCATCTGTTAAATATATTTGATCTGAATATAATGAAGCTATTTTACCCATTTTTGATCTTTTATTTTGATCTCTATTTCCACCACAACCAAACAAAAGAACAATTTTTTTATTAGGAAATTGCTCTCTTAATGAAAGAAGAGATATTTTTAATGCATCTGGTGTGTGTGCGTAATCCAAGATAACTTTAGATTTATTTTTAATATTGCCAATTTTTTCTAGTCTACCCTCAACAGATCTTATTTTTGGAATAACTGCCAAAATTTTATTTAAACTTAGATTACTTTTTTGGGCAGCTATAATTGCCATCATTATGTTCTTGAGTTGTATTTTACCTATAAGGTTGAGCTTAATATTTTTGATTAAGTTTTTATATTTGATTATTAACATTTGTTTCTCACCTAAAAAATGATGAGATAAAATTTTAATATGATTTTTTGGATTATTTATAGAATAAATCTTTAAATTTCTCTTTAATGCAATTTTTTTTATGTTTCTAAATTCAGGTATTTTTTCATCAGTAATTACATTGCCTTTAATAGATAGAAGTTTCTCAAAAAGATAGAGTTTTGCGATTAAATAATCTTTTAAATTTTTGTGATAATCTAAATGATCTTGAGATAAATTTGTAAATATTCCTGAATTAAATTTTAAACCATCTAACCTATTTTGACTTAAACCATGACTTGAAGCTTCCAGTATTACATCTTCTACTTTCTGATTTTTAAGATAATTTAATATCTTCCCCAATTGAATTGGGTCGATGGTTGTATTGGATAAATTGATATATTTGTTGTTTGATTTAACACCCAAAGTTCCAATTGATGCAACTTTTCTTTTATTAAATTTTAATATTTGATAATAAAAATCAGCTACGGAAGACTTTCCATTAGTTCCTGTAATTGCTATTAAATTTGATGGTTTTTTATTATAAATTTTAAATGAAACTTCAGCTAATAATTTTCTCACATTTTTTGAATGAATAATTAATACTCCATTTGGAAATTTTGTTATTTTCTTTTCAGTTACAATAATTTTTGAGCCTTTGTTTATTGCATCTAATATGAAATTATTTCCATCAATATTTGTGCCTTTAATCGCAAAAAAGACATTATCTTTTTTTACTTTTGAACTCTCAAAACAGATGTCAGAAAAAAAAGTCTTTTCATATTTTTTTCCAATATTTGGGAAATAATCTTTAAGTAACATCTAAAAATTAAATTCACTATATTTTGTGGCTAAAATAGGCCCAATTTTTTCAACAATTTGACCTGTAGCTTCAACTGTTGTCCATCCAGCAGTATTAAAAGGTGTCCCTTTGTACTTTATATTTGATCCATCTCTATAATGATAAATATAGTTTTCATTTATTTTTGGTTCATCCAACATAACGGCTAAAACAAATTTTGGTTTAGATGTTGGAAATACTGACACAAAAGAATTAATCTTCTTATTTGAATACTCTCCATCGGCACTTTTTTCAGCTGTTCCTGTTTTACCACCAATTTCATATCCATTTACATTTGCCAGTGATGCGGTTCCATCTTTTGTTGAAACAATTTTTCTTAAGATTGGTAAAATTTCTCTTGATAAATCTTGACTTAAAATTTTTTCTTTTTTTTCATTACTATTATTTTTGAGCAACTTTGGTTTTATTTTATAACCCCCATTAACAACAATAGAATAAGCTTTTGCTAATTGAAGCAATGTAGTTGTAATGCCATGACCAAATGATGCTGTAGCAAGTGGACATTTTCCCCAATTGAATTGTATTGGTTTTCCTACTTCCTCAATATCAAAGTCAATTTTTTCTAAAACACCAATCTTTGATAAAAATGATTTAAATTTTTCCTCGCCCACTTGCTGAGCAATTCTAACTGAGCCTATGTTGCCAGAACGAACTAATATTTGTTCAGCAGTAAGATTGGATGGGATTTTTTTGTCGTATTCTCTTATCGGAAATCCTGCACACTTAAGAGATTTTGGTAAATCAACATATTCCGTTTCAGCAGTAATAATTTTTTCATCAAGAGCAGCAGCTAATGTGAAAGTTTTAAATACAGATCCAAATTCATACACACCTTTAGTGACTCTATTTATATAATTTGAATCTGAGATTTTCTCTCTCTGATTTGGATCAAAATCAGGAAGAGAAACTAAAGATAGTATTTCACCATTATTTACATCCATCAAAATTGCAGCACTTCCAATGGTATTAAAAATTTTGTTGAATTTAATTAACTCTTCTCTGATTAAAAATTGTAAGTCTTTATCTACTGTTAATTGAATAGGTTCTTTACTATTTCTTAAAATTTTGTCTAATGATTTTTCCAGACCTGAGACTCCGTTGTTATCATTATCAATTTGACCGAGAATATGACTGAATAAGTTTTTTTCAGGATAAATTCTTATTAATTTTTCCTCAGGTTGAATTGATTTGTCACCTAGTTTCATTACCTTTTCATAATTTTCTTCAGATATCTTTTTTTCTAAGTAAAAAAATTTTTTATTTTTCAATTGATTTTGAATTTTGACAAAATCTTTATTGGGAAAAATATATTTTAGATTAATTAATAACTTTTTTTTATCAATAACTTTTTTAGTGCTTATGCCAATATCAATTGAACTTACTGTCTTACTTAGGTATTTTCCGTTTCTATCAATTATGTCTGCTCTATAAAGTTTATTGGAAGTACTAGTCAAATTTTCATTTATTACTTTTTTAGAATCTCTAGAGCCAAGATGTACTAAGTGTATAGAAAAAATTATAAAAATTATAAAAAAGATAAAAAAAATA
>NZ_JBNGZH010000043.1:0-8786 GCF_052049775.1 Candidatus Pelagibacter sp.
ATTCTTCATCTTTTGATTTTTTTTATCAATCTTGATTGTTTGAATTTTTGAACTTAAATTTGTAATACATATTATTGTCTGTTTTTTATCTTTACTAATTCTTTTAAAACCATAGATTTTTCGTCCAAAATCTAAATTTATTCTCGAAGCATTTGGATGAAAAGCTCTCTGATTTCTTCTGATTCTTAACAAATTACAGATACTGGTATAAAATTTATTTTGCTTTGTTTTGCTGTCTTTAAGTTTATTAATAATATTTTTCAAGTTCCATTTATATCTATTAATATCTCTGTTATTACCTGTAATTATAAATTTAGCCTCGTCATTAGCCGTACCAAAAATTGAATTAAAATATATAGCTGGAATACCCTCAAAAGATATCATGATGGCGTGAGCAGAAAGATATCTCTCAAAATAAAATTCACCTTTTTGATCATAATCAGATTTTTTTAAAGCATCAAAAACAGTAATATTAGCTTCATATACTTTTTTGGTTTTATTTAAAACTTTTCTATAAGAAAATTTTGAGCCATTTTTTTTAAGTCTCTTTAAAAAGTTATTTAATACTTTTTGATTTAATAATCCCTCCGTAGGCCTCATTCCAATTCCGTCATGTGATGCAATGAAATTTAAATAACTATTACCTTTTTTTGTATTTGGAAGGTTTTTACTCCATTTATTTAAAAATATGCTATTTTCAAATAATAAAGCGTGAATTAATAGAGGTGGTAAAGAAAAATTATAAATCCAGTTAGCTTCATCATTTTTTCCAAAGTAACTTAAGTTTTCTTTCTCAGGTAAATTAGTTTCTGTAATTATATTAGTTTTAATATTAAGTAGATTGGTTATATTTCTTAAAAGTTTAATTATTTCGTGTGTCTGTTCTAAATTTATACACTTACTTCCATTTTCTTTCCAAAGGTATGCAATAGCGTCTAATCGAAAAATAGTTACACCATTGTTAATCAGATGAATCATTATTTTGATAAATTGAATTAATACAAAGGGATTTCTAAAATTTAAATCAATTTGATCTGGGCTAAACGTCCGCCAAAGATAATCAGATTTTTTAAAAATTTTAATTTTTTTAAGTAATCTATGATCTCTTGGTCTAACTACTTTAGAAGTGTTAAATTTTGAATCTACTGTTAAAAAATAATCTTTTCCAGGCTCCTTTTTCTTTAAAAAATTTTTAAACCATAAACCTCTTGCTGATGAATGATTAATGACCATATCAGCCATGACATCACTTGATTTTGAAACATTCTTTATATCTAACCAATTTCCAAGTTTACTCTCTACTTTGTAATGATCTTTGACAGCAAATCCACTATCACTACTTGAAGGATAGAATGGTAAAAAATGAATAGTATCAAAATAATCTTTTAATTTTTTTTGATAGAAGTTTTGAAATACTTTAATTGATTTCTTTTTTCCTGAATATACGCTGTCTCCATAACAAATAACCAAAGTAGTTTTTTCAGAGATACTTTTTTTCTTTTTTGGATTTTTTTTATTAAAATGATGGATTATTTGAAAAATTTCATTCTCAAAATAATCAATATTTTTTTTTGATAGGAATGTCTTGTAAATATTGTCTAATTTAGACCTTATAGTTCTCTGATCTTTTTGAGTTAACATTAATAATATTTTTTATTATCATCATTAACTACTTTTTCAAGTCTTCCAAGAAAATCCGGTATAGCACTTTTTACTCTACTCCATGTGGGTATAAAAGGGGTATCCATTGGATTAAGAATAAAGGCTTCTCCTGCTTTCATTATATTAATTGCAAATAATTCGACTGCTTTTTCCTCAGTATGAGAATCAAATTTTAGACCATTCATTACTGCATCATTTCTATATATATCAATTAAGTCTAAAGCAGATCTATAATAAGTTGCTTTTAATGATCTAAACTTTTCCCTACTAAAAGTATTACCTTGAGTTGCAAGTTTTTTGATAAATGTTTTAATGATATCGATAGACATTCTTGATAGTCCTTTTGTTTCATCATCAATTGATAACACTTGATGTTTGTGGTCATAAGTATCTGCTAAATCCACCTGGCATATATTTTGAGGCGAAAAACTTCTTTGCATTTCAGATAAAATTCCAACTTCTATTCCCCAGTCTGAGGAAATTCTTAATTCAGGTAAAACATTCCGCCTAAATGAAAATTCACCTGCCAAAGGATATTTAAATGACTTCATAAAGTCTAAATAATCACTTTTACCAATAGTTTTTTCTAGTGCTGTTAGTAACGGAAAAACTAATAATCTTGCAACTCTTCCATTCATTTTTTCATTTGCTACTCTTGGATAATAACCTTTGCAAAATTCAAAGTTGAAAAGGGGATTTACTACTGGATAAAATAGCTTTGCAAGCATTCTTCTATCATAAGTTTTAATATCACAATCATGTAAAGCAACTGATCGCGCACTATCCCTTGCTATACACATGCCTATACAATACCAAACATTCCTACCTTTACCGAGCTCACTTGGAGCAAGGTTATTTTTTTTTAATTCTTGATCAAGTTTTTTTAAACCAGGTCCATCATTCCACAGAATTGAAAAAGGTGATTTTAATTTCTTAAAAAATTTCCAAGCTTTTTTTGCTTGTGCTTCATTAGCTTTATCTAATCCGATAATTATGTGATCTAAATATTTTGTTTTACTTATTTCCTCTACTATTTTTGGTAAAGCTGTTCCCTCTAATTCAGAATAAAGACATGGTAAAATTAATTCCATTTTTCTTTGTTTTGAAAATTTTGATAGCTCACTTTCAATGACTGATGTGGACTTTGTTTTAAAGTCGTGCAAAGTTGAGACTACTCCGTTTTGAGAAAAATCGCTCATGCCGGGTTTTTAATCTTAACAGTCTAGTTTAACTAGTGCCGTTTTAATCACATCAGCCCAGCCCTCAGGTGATGGCTTGTTCGAAACTATTAAATTATCTATGTTTATTTGATCCTGTGTAAATTGATCATTAAAGACTAAACATGGAATATCACAATTTCTCAACATATCTAAATCATTGAAATTGTCTCCTACAGCTATGACCTTTATTTTACTTTCTACCTTTTTGTAAATTTTAAGAACTTGATTCATTGATCTAACTTTATCTGTGTTATCTCCTAAGTTTAAAACACGACCACCTTCTTGCATTGTTAATGAAGAAGATCTTAAAATTTTAAATAATCTATTTTTTTCTTTTTTGTCACCCTCAAATAAAAATGGAATTGTATATTTCCGATTTAAAGCATTTTTTAAATTATTTTCCTGAAGACCAAAAATATTGGTTTGTTCTTTTGAATTCATTTTTGAAATAAATTTACATTTAGCTTTAAGATTTTCAGGAACTTTAGAATCAAAAATTTCAATTAATTCCTGTTTATCTCTGCTCAAAACTATTTTGTTTGGAAAATTACTATTTATTAAATTCAATCCATGAATTGAAGATCCATTTTCAGATATATAAGGAAGATCCGAACCAAGTTCCGTTATAAATTCCTCTATTTCTTTTTCAGTTTTACTAGTATTAGGAATAATAATAATCCCTTGATCAATAAGACTTTTTACATAATCTTTTATCTCATCAAATTTGAAATTATCTCTATGTAATAATGAACCATCTAAATCAGTAAATATAATTATTGAAAATTTTTTACTCAAAGAAATCTATTTTATCCTGTTTTTATTTTTGTCAAAAAATAAAACCTTGTCTTTAGAAAATGATATTTTAAGTGGCTGATTATCTATATTTTCTGACGATTTAATAGTAATTTGGTTGTCCGATAATTTAGCGTAAATAATTTTTTCGAAGCCTAAATTTTCAATAAGATCTACTTTAACATCTAATTTAATTTCACGATCATTTTTTATGCTGATATCTTCAGGCCTAATACCTAAATAAATCTCATCTTTAAAATTAAAATTTTCAAAAGTAATTTTATTTTTAAATAATTCTATGGTGTTAGAATTGATAATTTGTTCTTTATTAATTTTGACAATATTCATTTTTGGGGAACCAATAAATTCTGCAACAAAAATGTTATTTGGATCAGTGTAAATTTCATTTGGTGTTCCAAATTGTTCGATAATTCCTTTATTTAGCACTACGATTCTATCAGCTAATGTCATCGCCTCTATTTGATCGTGTGTTACATAAATAATATTTGTTTTTAATTTTTTGTGTAACTTAGAAATTTCAACTCTCATTTCAGATCTTAAAGCTGCATCTAGATTAGACAATGGTTCATCAAATAAGAATACTTTAGGATTTCTTGTAATTGCTCTACCGATCGCAACTCTTTGCCTTTGTCCACCTGAAAGTTGTTTAGGTTTTCTCTCTAGTAAATCCTCGATTTGAAGAGTAGCAGCTGCGTGATTAACTTTTTTACTAATTTCATCTTTTGAAATTTTTTCCATTTTCAAACCAAATGACATATTTTCAAAAACATTCATGTGTGGATATAAAGCGTAAGATTGAAAGACCATTGCAATTTCACGCTTAGAAGGAATTAAGTTATTAATTAATTTTGTATCTAAAAATATTTCTCCTTGATCGATACTTTCTAATCCTGAGACCATTCTTAATAAAGTTGATTTTCCACAACCTGAGGGACCTACTAGAACTATAAATTCTCCATCGTGTATGTCTATGTTGAAATTGTTGATAACTTTATTTTCACCAAATGATTTTTCGAGATTTTTAATAACAATTTTTGACATTTATTTGATTTAAAGGGATTTTAACTAACCATTAAATGTTGTTAAAAATTTATTACACTGCTAGATTTATCGCAATGAAAAAATCGCGAACATCAGAGAAAACTAAATACCAGAGAGGAACAATATAAGAGGGGGAATACATGATTAAAAAAATCATAATTAATATATTTGCTCTAGTATTTCTAATTACTAATACTAGTTTTGCGGATATTAAATTTTGGACGACAGAGGTCCAACCTGCAAGAATGGCAAAACAAGAGGAGATGGCCAAAGCGTTTGAAGCTAAAACTGGCATCAAAGTTGAAGTCATACCAATTGAAGAAAAAGATCTTGGTACCAGAGCTACTGCAGCAGCAGCTGCTGGAGATCTTCCAGATGTGATTTATCACACTCTTCAATATGTTTTACCATGGGCTGAGGCAGGCATATTAGATGTTGATGCAAATAACGCTGTAGTTAAGTCGTTAGGTAAGAAAACATTTGCACCGGGTGCATTAAATATGGCTAAGAAAGGTGGAAAAATTGCAGCTGTACCAGTTGATGGCTGGACACAAATGGTCGTTTATAGAAAAGATCTATTTGCTGCAGCTGGTTTAGAGCCACCAACTTCATATGCAAACATTGTTAAAGCAGTTAATGCATTATCAAGCAATGACATGTTTGGCTTTGTAGCAGCTACTAAAACAGATGAAAACTTTATGAGCCAAGTACTTGAACATGTACTTTTAGCTAATGGAGTTAATTTTGTTAAAAAAGGTGGAACTAAAAAGCAAGGGAAAGCTTTAAAGAATTCTTTAGAATTTTATAAAGTTATTGCTAAAGCAAGCCCTCCAGGAGAATTATTCTGGAAACAATCAAGAGCTTTATACTTTGCTGGAAAAACACCAATGATTATTTGGTCACCATTTATTATGGATGAGTTAGCAGGTTTAAGAGACTCTGCTCCGCCAACAATTAATAGTGATCCAACATCACCAGAGTTAGCTTCTAAAACTGGTTTCATTACTAATTTTAGTGGACCGAACAATAAAAAAGGAGCTGCTTGGGCTGATGTAAGATACTTTGGTATTACTGCGGATGCAGATACTGATGAAGCTAAAAAATTCATCGAGTACTCTATGAGTGAAGGTTATACAGCGACATTAGGAATTGCTCCGGAAGGAAAATTTCCAGTAAGAAGAGGAAATAAGAGTGATCCTAGTGCTTACACTAAAGCTTGGAGTAAATTACCAGTAGGTGTTGATAGAAAAGCTCCTTTAACAGATCTTTATTCTGCAGATGTTATTGATAACATCGTTGCAGGTTTAGATACTGCAAACAGATGGGGTGTTAAAGAGGGTGAACTATCTCGAGCATCAAAAATCATCAATTCTCAATTCTTAAACAGAATCACTAGAGAATATATTGATGATCAAATCTCAGTTGATGAAGCGGTTAAGAAAATTAACGCTGAATTAGCTAAGTTTTAAATAATAAATTTATAAAGAGCGGATAATATTTTATTATCCGCTTTTTATTATGAGTGATTCATTATCAAAATTAGAAAAAAGAACTGCTTACACTTTAGTTTTACCTGCAGTCCTATTAGTTTTTGCCATCGTATTATTTCCCATATTTGCCAATGTTTGGATTAGTTTTAAAGACATTGAATTAAAAGATATTAGAATTCCAGAACCTCGAGCAAAGAAAATTGTTAAATCAATTTCAGAAAACCGATCAGAATTAAAAATTATTTATAAATTACGAAATAGTTCTTTAATTCAAGAAATTAGAAATGTTCAGTTTCAAGATAAATTTCCAACAAATATTTCACCAGTAAATTTAGATTCAAGATGTAATTTTCAATCTAAAAAAGTTGTTTGTGATTTTGGAAATTGGCAGGCGAAATATAGGGAAAATTTTGAGATAACTATACAGAATAACAATGGTGAAATAATTGATAAAAAGATAATTAAATCTCAAAAACCAATTTTAAGTGGGAAAGCAGATAACCCGCTACTCACTACAAATTTTACTTTAGAAAATTTCAAAAAAGTTTTTTATGAAAATAATTTTGTTGAATTACTTTTAACGACATTTTACTTCACTTTTTTTGGCACAGTTGGGGCAATTATCTTTGGAATTTTAGCAGCACAATTAGTTAATCAAAATATTCAAGGACGAACATATATGCGAGGTATTTTACTTTTTCCATATGTAGGCCCTGTAGTTGCTTTAGCTTATACTTGGACTTTATTACTGGATCCAAATAGCGGAACTTTAAACGCATTATTGGTTAATTTTAACATCATAGAGCAACCAATAAATTTATTAGGGCAAAAATACATAACAATGAGTGTTTTGGGTTTTGAATTTAAATTAAGGTTGGCTTTAACCACAGTCATCTTTTTTGAAATTTGGCGCTATTTTCCACTCGCCTTTCTATTTATTTTAGCAAGATTGCAAGCAATACCACAAAGTTTGTATGAAGCAGCAGAGGTGGATGGAGCAAGTCCGATTCAAAAATTTATCCATATTACACTGCCTCAAATTACAGCCATCATCTCAATTTTATTTATGATTAGGTTTATTTGGAATTTTAATAAATTTGAAGATATCTTTTTATTAACAGGTGGGGCATCAGGTACAAGAACTTTACCTATTAATGTTTATCAACAAGGTTTTGCAGTTTCAGATATTGGGATGGGCTCTGCTGTTTCAATAGTCATTGTGATGTTACTTCTTAGTTTCATGGTTATTTATTTTAGATTAATTGGAAAGAGGGCTAATGAAGTTTAAGTCTCTTGCAATATTTCTAATCATTTCATCTTTTTTTCTGGCATGTATTTTGTCAATTTGGAAAATCATGGCTACGCTCCAAGGTTTAAGTTTCACTAATTTAAACATCACACCTGTATTCTTAATTGGTATTTTATTATCTTTAACATTTGTCTTAATCGGTAATAAACTTAACCACTTAATAAAGATTCTTTTATTATCTTTTATATTTTCAATTTCATATTTTTACTTAAATGAAGCATCTCCATATTGGTATATATTTGGAGTTTTCTTAATTACTTTATTTTTTACGAACAAACTCAAAAAATATAATATGCAATCTTTAAAGGAAGATTTCATATCTGAAAAAATTATTTTTGATTTTATTACCTTATTTGGGATTGTTTTCTTTGCATTTGTAATCTTATTCCCGTTTTACATTATGCTAGTTACCAGTTTTAAAACTCAGATCGCTTTATTAGTTAATCCTTTAGACTTTAGTCTAGATTTTACCAAAAGGTTAACTGAGTTGTTCAAATCTTATTTTGTTATCTTTGAAACTTATAATTTTGGTAGATATATCTTAATAAGCTCAGCTGTTTCAATTGGAACTGTTATTGTCACTCTATTATTTGCAATCCCTGCAGCTTATGCTGTTGCCAGATTAAATTTTTTTGGCAAAAACTTTTTATCAACCTCGATTTTAATTATTTATATGTTTCCAGCTATTGTTCTAGTGATCCCTTTATATACTGTGTTTAGTCAACTTGGATTAAGAAACTCAATCTTTGGTTTATTGATTGTTTATACTGCAACTACCTTGCCAGTTGCTATTTATATGCTGCAAGGATATTTCAAAAGTATTCCAAAAGAAATTGAAGATGCTGGTATCATGGATGGTCAAAATTGGTTTGGTATAATTTTAAAGATTATAATTCCTTTAAGTTTGCCAGCTATTGCATCTGTTGCACTCTATGTCTTTATGATTGCTTGGAATGAATTCCTTTTTTCATTGATGTTTTTAGATAGTCCTAAATCCTTTACTCTATCAAGAGCTATTCAATATCTTAGCGGAGATGCAGAAACACCACGTCAATACTTAATGGCAGGTTCAGTCATAGTCACAGTACCTGTACTTTTAATTTTCATATATTTTGAAAAATATTTGGTCAGTGGTCTAACTGCTGGCAGCGTAAAAGAGTAATATTATTCAATTGAAATATTATTTATTATTAATAATTTCTAGTAGAAGATGAATTTGTGAGTTGAGAAATATAAATGTGAGACATAGTG
>NZ_JBNGZH010000044.1:0-5400 GCF_052049775.1 Candidatus Pelagibacter sp.
TTAGATTTAAATATTAATAATAATGAAATTAGAATTAATACTGGAATATATAATGGAATTATAATTCTTTTATATAATTCCTTTAATATATTATCGATATTATCATCCCTACAATTTTCAACTTTAAAATTTTCATCAATTTTAAAAAAATTGAAATTCATTAAATTATGATAGCATTTGAATAGATCTAGCGTTGTAACTTCTTGAGTTTTCTTGTACGTAGTGGTATTGCCTTCATAATTACTTAAGTTGAAATCGGTTTTTTTAAATCTAAAATTAGTTATCTTTCCATTAATAACACTTATGGTTTCACCAAAATTTAATTCTAAAAATTGATTGTTTCCGATTTGTTTAAATTTACCCTCTTTCGCGAAAGTTATTTGAAAATTCTCTCCTGAACCTTTTTTTAAATAAATCTGCTTTAAATTCCCAAACTTATCTTTTGAGTTACTATAAATAGTTAAACCTTTTACGGCATCATTAAATATTCTGGGTTTGATAAAATTCTCTAAATAATTAATTGACGAAGTTCTTAGGAACGATCTAGCCATGTCTTGACTTTTGGGAACAATTATAGCTGTTAGTAATATTTGCAATAGCACGATTATAAACGAAAATTTTATAAAAAAATTGATAAGATCAATTTTATTAATCCCAAAATTCCAAAAAATAATTAATTCATTATTTAATTCATATTTTCCGATCATATAAATAAAACTAAAAAATAGTACAAAAGGTAGCAATTTACTTATTACTTTTGGAAAATTTAATAGAGAAAAATTTAGATAAACTAAATAATTACGGCCATCTTCAATTATGATATCCAAAAAATTTACAGCTTGGAAAACCCAAATAATAATACCTGTTGAAAAAAGAGTTATTAGAAAAAAAACTAAACAATCAAATAATAATTTTATAAATAATATTTTTTTCATTGAAATTTATCAAAATCTATTTATATATTTTCAACTATTAGTTTACAATTTAAATACAACTCAAAGTACATATATATAAAAAATGTCAATAAAAATAAGTGTTAAAAATAATATAAACTTAAAATTAGTAAAAAATCATGTTTTTTTTACTAATAAAAATTTTAAAATAAATGAAATCAGCAAACTTCCAATATCTAAGTTTTCTAGTTTTATAAATCAGTCACTTAGCTCAAATGAATTTGGTGAAAAGAATTTTTTATCATTAGATATAAATGCTTCGCAAAAAGTTATTTTGATAAAAATTAAAGATAGTCAATCCCCGTTTGACATTGAAAAAATTGGTGCTGAATTTTATGTGTATTTAAAATCAAATTTATATTTAAAAACAACTTTTTATGAGCAAAATATAAGGAACACTTTTCCTAAAAATAAATTCTTTTTTGATCAATTTGCACAAGGCCTTCAATTAAAATCATACGAATTCAATAAATATAAATCCAAAAGTAAAGAAAAAAAATTCGATATAGAGGTCTTAAACAAAAACAAAACTTTCCAATTTAATAAGAATAAGAAATACAGATCTATAATTGAAGGAACAAATTTAACAAAAGATCTCGTTTCAGAACCAGGAAATATTCTTCATCCAGATGAATATGCAAAAAGATTGTTACAACTTAGAAAATTTGGTCTTAAAGTAAACGTATTTGACAAAAAGAAATTAAAAAAGCTTGGTATGAATGCACTTCTGGGCGTAGGACAAGGTAGTATAAGAGGGTCTTATCTTGTTACTTTAGAGTGGAAAGGTGTAAGAGCAAAAAAGAAACCTTTAGCATTTGTTGGAAAAGGAGTTTGTTTTGATACCGGTGGTATTTCTCTCAAGCCCGCAAAATTTATGGAAGATATGACTTATGATATGGCTGGTTCTGCAGTTGTTGTAGGTTTAATGAAAAATCTTGCTTTAAGGAAAGCCAAAATTAATGCAATTGGAGTTGTAGGTCTTGTTGAAAATATGCCAGGTGGTAATGCTCAAAGACCTGGTGATATAGTAAAATCTTATAGTGGAAAAACAATTGAAGTTTTAAATACTGATGCTGAAGGAAGATTAGTTTTAGCTGATGCACTCACATATACAGAAAAAAAATATAAACCCCAATTTATTGTTGATTTAGCGACTTTAACAGGAGCAATAATAGTTTCTTTAGGTTCTGAATTTGCAGGAATGTTTTCAAATAATGATAAGCTGTCAAAGCAATTATTTGATGCAGGCCAAAAAGTTGGAGAGAGAGTATGGAGAATGCCACTTGATAAAAATTATGATAAATTAATAAATTCCAAAAATGCTGATATGCAAAATATTAATTATGTTGGAGGTGCTGGCTCAACTACTGCAGCACAATTTTTACAGAGATTTATTCTAAATAAAACCCCTTGGGCGCACTTAGATATTGCTGGAATGGCATTTTCAAAATATGGAGGTTCTCTTAATTCTGAGGGTGCAACTGGATTTGGAGTTAGATTATTAAATCAATTAGTTGAAGATTATTATGAGTAACATTGAACAAACTTTATCAATTATTAAACCAGATGCAGTAGAAAGAAACCTGGATAATGAAATTAAACAAATGTTTTTAAAAAATGAATTTAATATAATTAAAGAAAAAAAAATCCAGATAGAAAAATCAGAAGCTGAAAAATTTTATAAAGTTCATGAGACAAAACCATTTTATAATGACTTATGTTCATATCTTTCATCAGGCCCAATAATTGCAATGATACTTGAGAAAGAAAATGCTGTGGCTGACAATAGAAAATTAATGGGAGCAACTAACCCTAATGATGCTGAGGAAGGAACAATTAGGAAAAAATATGGAATTTCAATAGATAAAAATTCAGTGCATGGTTCTGATAGTGTTGAAAATGCAAAAATTGAAATTGATTTTTTCTTTAAAAACTAACAAATATCTTGCTTATAGCTCTTGGATATAAAATATGTTCATGTTTTAATATTTTCTTTTGAAGAGATGAGGGTGTTTCTTTTTTTGATAATTTAACTTTTTTTTGAAGAATTATTTTTCCTGAGTCAAGTTTTGAATTTACTAGATGTACTGTACATCCTGAGTATTTTTCTTTATTTTGAATTGCTCTATGGTGTGTGTTTAATCCTTTATATTTTGGTAATAAAGAAGGATGTATATTCAAAATTTTTCCTTTAAACCTCCTTATAAAATCTTTGGATAAAATTTTCATAAACCCTGCGAGACATATTAGTTTAATGTCATTTGACTTTAGGTCTTTTAATATTTTTTTTTCTGAGACTTTTTTTTTATCATAATTATAAACTTTTTTTTTAATCTTGTACAGTTTAGCAAATTTAAGTCCTTTTGCTTTTAGATTATTCGAAACAATTAAATTTACTTCAATTGGAGAAACTTTTTTTAAAGAAAATTTAATTAGATTTTTTAAATTACTTCCTGTGCCAGAAATAAAAACTGCAGTTCTTATTTTTTTAGGACCAATTGATTTTACCATTCAATTTTATTTTTTTTGAATTTTTTGATATTTTGCCAATCACATAAGGTTTATAATCTTTAGAAAAATATTTATTGATTTTTTTTAAATTTCTTGGATTTACAATCAGACAAAAACCAACGCCACAATTAAAAGTTTTTAACATCTCGAGGTCATTTACATCATTTTTTTTTAACCATTTAAAGATTTTAAGAGGTTTAATCTTTTCTAAATCAATTTCCGCACAAAGATTATTTGGAATAACTCTTATGATATTGTCTGGTAAGCCTCCACCTGTAATATTTGCACAACCATTTATTAGTTTCTTGTTTATGAGACTTAAAATTTCTTTAACATAAATCTTTGTTGGTTTTAGTAACTCTTTTTTTAAAAAAATATTTTTATTAATTATTATATTTTTTCTTTTAATAATATTTCTAACTAATGAGTAACCATTTGAATGTAAACCACTTGATGGAATTGCTAAAATAAGATTATTTTCTTTGACATTATTTTTGTCTAAAATTTTTTTTTGTTCAACTAATCCGACTGCAAAACCGGCAATATCAAATTTATTTTTTTCATATGTACCAGGCATTTCAGCTGTTTCACCACCAACTAAATCACAACCGGATATATTACACCCTTTAACAATTCCTTTAATGATTGATTTTAGTTTTGGTAAATTAATTTTATTTATTGAAATATAATCTAAGAAAAAAAAAGGAGTTGCACCTTGAACTATCAAATCATTTACACTCATCGCAACTAAATCGATACCAATAGTATCAAATTTTTTTAATAGATTTGCTATCTCTATTTTAGTACCAACCCCATCAGTGCATGCTACAATTTTCGGTTTTTTTAAATTGTTGGGAATGTTTGTTATAGAACCAAAACCACCTATATTATTAAACTTTTTTTTGCCCTTTTTTTTTGATGAAATCGAAGATATGAACTTTATAAATTTATCTGCAGCCTTAATATCAACTCCACTTTTTTTGTATGTTAATAGATTTTTATTCATTATTATAAAGTATGATAATTAGATTTAAAAATTTTTCACATTTTTTATATATTTTTTTTACATTTCTATCTTTAAATATATTTTTTTTTTCCACAGATAAAGTTGAGGCAAAATCTTTTGATGTAAATAATATTGAAATTTCAAAGCCGTTTGAAATAAATTTTGATAAAAATAAGGTTATAGATGATGGTTTTATTAAAGCTTTTTCTAGATTAATCTCAACTATCACAGCTTCTTCAGATCAAGAAATAATTAAAGGAATAAAATTAGCTGAGATAAAAGGAATGATTGAGTCTTTTTCTGTAAAAGAGGAAAAATTTATTGATGACACTTATTATGTAAATTTGGGTGTCGCTTTTAATAAAAAAAAAATTTTCAATTATTTAGAAAATAAAAATGTATTTCCATCAGTTCCAAATAGAAAAAAATTTTTATTGTTTCCAATTATAATAGAGGAAAAAAATGACAATTTAATAGCATTTTCAGAAAATATCTTTTTTAACAATTGGAATAAGTATAATAAAAAATCATATCTTCTTGAGTATCTTTTGCCAACCGAAGATCTAGAAGATTTAAATCTCATAAAAAAAAATTACAACACAATTGAAAAATATAATTTTGAAGAGATTACTAAGAAATATAATTTAGACGACTCAATTGTAACATTAGTTTTTAAAAATGATAATAACGTAAGAATTTTATCAAGAATAACAATCGAGGACAAAGTAGTTTTAAAAAATCTTTCATTTTCTGACATAAATTTCGATGATGAAGACGATATTATAAATTTAATAGATAAATTAAAGATAACTTATGAAGATCACTGGAAAATTTTCAATAGAGTTAATACTTCAATTAAACTACCAATATTTGTCAAATTAGATTCTGATGATAATTTAAAAGTTTCAAATTTTGAAAGAATATTAAATG
>NZ_JBNGZH010000045.1:0-11730 GCF_052049775.1 Candidatus Pelagibacter sp.
GATTATAAAAAAAAAAAATCAAAATTTATTATAAAAAATAACTTTACAAATGGATTTATAAAAAAACAGATAAAATATATTCTAAAGCAAATACATTAAATGAAGGAAGTAATTTTAGATACAGAAACAACCGGATTGTCTGTTAAAGAGGGTCACCGAATCGTTGAGATTGGATGCATTGAATTGGAAAATTTCATTCCTACAAATAATAATTTTCATTGTTATTTAAATCCTGAGAGAAAAGTTTCTGAAAAAGCTTTTGAAACTCATGGATATACGGATGAATTCTTGTCTGATAAAAAAAGATTTAAAGAAATAGCAGATGATTTTTTATTTTATATTAAAGGAAAAAAACTAATTATTCATAATGCTGAATTTGATTTATCACACTTAAATAATGAGCTGAAAATAGCAGGTAAAGATTTAATTAATAATGAAATTGTAGATACTGTTATTTTAGCTAGAGATAAATTTCCAGGATCATCTAATAGCTTAGATGCTCTTTGTAAAAGATATAAAATAGATAATTCTAAAAGAGAAAAACATACCGCTCTAATTGATTGTGATTTATTATCAAAAGTTTATATTAATTTGATAGATCAGAAGGAACCAAAATTAGATTTTAGTAATGAAGTCAATGATAATAATCAAAAGTTAAAAACAAATACTTTGTATTTTAAAAAAGTTATTAAACCTAGTGAGGAAGAAAAAAGAAATCACGAACAATATTTAAAGACTAATTTAAAAAAAAATTTTTTTTAATTAAATTTTTTATTGTAAAGTTCTTCAAAATCAACTTTTTTTTCAAATTTAATATTTGGATAACCTGAAGTATGTAAAAGATTGAGTAATGCTTTTTCTATATCAGGATAAACTTCGTTTTGAACATCGCATAAAATTATTTTTTGAAGAATTTTTTTATCTTTGATATTTTTATTTAGTTTAATTACAGAAGTATAGGTCATTTCAAAATGAGATTTTTTTTTGCTTTCAGTATTATCATG
This sequence comes from Candidatus Pelagibacter sp., assembly GCF_052049775.1. Classification (GTDB taxonomy): domain Bacteria; phylum Pseudomonadota; class Alphaproteobacteria; order Pelagibacterales; family Pelagibacteraceae; genus Pelagibacter. The sequence goes on from NZ_JBNGZH010000045.1 coordinate 1,005, forward strand.
GAACTTTAACATAGTGTTAATTTCAATAAATTGTGCCTTCAAAGGTTTTGAGTTAATTTCTATATTTAGTTGATATTTTGAAATAAAGTCTTTCACATACAAGTAGGTCTCAACGTTGGGTGTTTCACCAGAGATATCTTTTATAAACTTGCTCATAATTTTATAGTTTTCGCTCATCATCTTCCTCAATATCTTCGAACTCACCTTCTATATATGGTTTTTTAATTTTTGTCTCACTCTTAAACTTTTTAATAATTTTTCCAAAAAATAATTTTCTTGTTAAAGGAAAAATTAGAAGAAATCCAAATAAGTCAGTAGCAAAACCAGGAACTATTAATAATAAGGCCGCAAAAGCTATAGCAGCACCAGATATTATCTCATATACAGGCGCTTCATTTCTAATCAATTGTGAAAAACCAGATCTAAGAGTATTTAAACCTTCGTATCTTGCATAAATCACACCAATTATTGCTGTTATAAATATTAGTGATATCGTGTTAAACGCACCTATTTGGCCACCAATCTTAATAAAGAGATAAATCTCTATGATTGGGACTAAGATTAGGGCAATTAATACTGAGTTCATTTGTCTTTAATCTAATTGCTAGTTGAAATTATTCAACAGAGTAATTAAATTATCGTTATGAATTATAGTTTTGAATACATTGATATTATATTGTTAGCCATGATAGCTGGATTTATTTTTTTGAGACTAAGAGGTATTCTTGGAAAAAGGACCGGCTTCGAGGGAAAAAATCCGCAACAATTTCAAGAAATTTTAAAAGAAGTTCAAAAAGAAAGTAGTTTAAATCAAAAGGAGAATTTTGATAAAAAAGCTCAAAGTGAATTTTTAAAAGGAGCGAAAATTGCTTATGAAACTATCATAACTGATTTTAGCGATAATGATAACAAATTAATAGCTAGCAAACCTTTACTGAGTAAAGAAATTTATGATGAGTTTAATAAGGCTCTTAAAGAAAGAGGCAACAGAGGCCATTATGCCGAAATAACATTTATTGGAATAAAATCAGCAGACATAAAAGAACATAAAAAAATCGACAAAGCTCTTCAGGTTACTGTAGATTTTGTAAGTGAGATAATTACATGTATCAGAGATAAAGAAAAAAAAATTATTTCAGGCAGTCCTGATAAAATTAAAACTATCTATGATACTTGGACATTTTCAAGAGATATGAGATCCAACAATCCTAATTGGTTGTTGGTTAATACTCTCAATTAAGTGAATAGTAAAATTTCAGAAAAAGATAAAAAAACTTGGAATGATTTTTTGTCAAACAAACAAAAATTACCCAATAAGGATAATTCTCAAGCACAAATAAAAGTTAAAAAAACAAGATCATTAGACCTTCATGGTGAAACCCTTGATGAAGCAAATCAAATTATTGAAAATTTTATTAAAAAATCTTATCAAGATAAAGTCCATAAATTAATTATTGTTACTGGTAAAGGTCTTCATTCTAAAAATGAAAAGGATCCGTATGTATCTAAAGATTTAGGGATCTTAAAATATTCTATACCTGACTTTTTGAAAAATAATTCAGAGTTAATGAAAATGATCTCGAATATAAGTGAAGCGAGTATAGCAGACGGGGGAGCTGGAGCTTTTTATATTTTTTTAAAAAAGAAATAATCTATATATTTAAAAATATTTTAGACATATAATGATTTTAAATGATAGTTTGGTTGGCATCATATCCAAAAAGTGGAAATACGCTTTTAAGATCTTTATTATCCTCATATATTTTTTCTAAAGATGGGAATTTTAATTTTGAATTACTAAAAAATATAAAACAATTCCCAGCTAAATCGTTATTTAAACAAATAGGTGTTGATATAAATAATGATGAGGAGATGTACAAAAATTATATTAATTCGCAAAAAATATTTAATAAAAAGGATACTATAAGATTTTTAAAAACACATAGTTGTTTTATGAACACCAAAACATTCAAATTTACAGATCGGCATAACACGCTTGGTGTAATCTATATAGTTAGAGATCCAAGGAATGTAGTATGTTCATACTCACACCATTTTCAAAAAACTCCACATGAGTCTCTCGAATGTTTACTATCACACCAAGTTCTTCCTAAAGATGCCAGACACTGCACAACTTATCTGGGCTCATGGAAATTTCACTATAATTCATGGAAAGTTTTTAGAAGATTTAATAAATATTTGCTGGTGAGGTATGAGGATTTGATAAATGATACTGAAAAAACTTTTTTAAACATTCTAAAATTTATTGCTCATCTTGGTCGTGTAAAATTTACTTACGACAAAGAAAAATTTGAAAATAGTATAAAATCAACAGGATTTGAAAACCTGCAGACAATGGAGGCTAAAGAAAGTTTTACTGAGGCAAAGGAGGATAAAAAAACAGGCAAAAAAATCAGGTTTTTTAATATGGGTATTAAAAATGATTGGAAAAAAATTTTAGACGAAAAAATAAAAAATAAATTAGAGAAAGAATTAGGTGATGAGATGAAAGAGCTTAATTATCTTTAATGTACTTTTAAAGAATAAATTTTGATAGATCAGTGTCTTTAACAAGTGTATCCAAGTTTTTATCAATGTATTCTTTATTAATTATAATTTTTTCTCCAGCTCTGTCAGTTGCAGTAAAACTAATTTCATCCAGTATCTTTTCAATAATTGTATGCAATCTTCTTGCACCAATATTTTCAACAGTTGCATTTACTTCAGATGCTATATTTGCAATTGTGTCAATTCCATCTTCTGCAAATTCTAAATCTACATTTTCTGTTTTTAATAATGCTACATATTGCTTAATCAAACTATAGTCTGGCTCTTTTAAAATTCTTTTAAAGTCTTCACTTGTTAAAGCTTCTAACTCAACTCTTATAGGCAATCTGCCTTGTAGCTCAGGCAGTAAATCTGAGGGTTTAGCAAGCTGAAAAGCTCCTGATGCAATAAATAAAATATGATCTGTTTTAATAGGACCATATTTCGTATTTACTGTTGTTCCTTCGATAAGAGGCAACAAATCTCTTTGTACACCTTCTCTAGATACATCTCCTCCAACTCTATCAGTTCTGCCAGAAATTTTATCAATTTCATCTAAAAAAACTATTCCATTGTTTTCTGTTGAAATTTTTGCAGCTTTAATAATTTTGTCCTGTTCAATTAATTTATCTGACTCATCATTAATTAAAATTTCATGGGACTCTTTCACAGTCATTTTTTTCTTTTTTTCTTTTGTGCCCATCGATTTTCCAAGCATTTCCCCAATATTGATCATGCCAACATTTGCTCCAGGCATACCTGGGATTTCAAAAGAAGTACCACTCCCACCAGTATCACTTACAGCTATTTCAATTTCATTGTTATCTAAATCCCCATCTCTTAATCTTTTTCTAAAGCTCTCTCTAGTAGCTGTACTTGCCTTTTTTCCAACCAAAGCATCCAAAACTTTTTCCTCTGCCATCTTTTGTGCTTTAGCATAAACTTCTTTTCTTTTTTTTACTTTTTCCATTGAAATAGCAATTTCAATTAAATCTCTTACAATTTGTTCAACATCTCTTCCCACATATCCAACTTCGGTAAATCTCGTAGCTTCAACTTTGACAAATGGAGCCTCAGCAAGTTTTGACAGTCTTCTAGAAATTTCAGTTTTACCAACACCAGTTGGTCCAATCATAAGTATATTTTTGGGCAATACTTCATTTTTCATTTCACCTTTTAAAGCTTGCCTTCTCCATCTATTTCTTAGAGCTACAGCAACAGCTTTTTTTGCTTTATTTTGGCCGACAACAAATCTGTCTAATTCTGAAACTATTTCTCTAGGTGATAATGAGCTAACTAAATTCTCATTATCTTTTGAATTTTTATCTTTAGGGACAAGCGGTGTGACGTTAGATTTTTCCATTATATTTTTTCAACTTTAATATTATTATTCGTAAAAACACAAATTTCTGAAGCAACTTCAATAGCTTTTTTTGCCACTTCCTCAGCACTCATGTCAGTACCCATTAAAACCTTTCCAGCTGCTAAAGCATAATTTCCACCTGAACCAATTCCAATTACATCGCCTTCTGGCTCTAGCACATCTCCAGTTCCAGAGATAATGTAACTATTATCTTTATCACCAATAGCCATAAGTGCCTCAAGTCTTCTTAAATATTTATCAGTTCGCCAATCTTTTGCTAATTCAACAGCAGCTCTAGATAAGTTACCCGCATGCTTTTCTATTTTTGCCTCTAATCTCTCAAATAAAGTTAAAGCATCTGCAGTGGAACCTGCAAATCCAGCAACAACATCTCTTTTCTCAATTTTTCTTACTTTTGACGCAGTGCTTTTAACAACAGTATTTCCCATACTTACTTGACCGTCGCCAGCTACTACCACTTCATTATTTTTTCTAACTAAAACAATCGTTGTCATAGCTTATAAATGGATACTAAATTTCATAGTTCAAGCCCAGGTTTAGTATTATTGCCATATTTGGATAATATATGTATACCTCTTTTTAATTATGAAGCGTAAAGGTAAAATTAGTCGAAAAACAAAAGAGACCAGTATAAGTGTTGATCTCAACATTGATGGTAAGGGCAAGTATAAGATTGATACTGGCATAGGATTTCTTAATCACATGCTTGAGCAGCTATCCAAGCATTCTTCAATTGATATGAGTATAAAAGCTAAAGGAGATACACACATTGATCTTCACCACACAACTGAAGACACAGGTATAGCAATCGGTGAAGCTTTGAAAAAAGCATTAAAAAAATCTGTTGGTATTAGAAGATACGCACATGCAATGATACCTATGGATGAAACTTTATCGCGTGTTGCGATTGATATTTCGAACAGGCCTTATTTAATTTGGAAAGTAAAATTAAAAGTCGAAAAGCTTGGTGAGATGGATACAGAACTATTTAAAGAATGGTTTCAAGCTTTTTCTCAAGCAGCAGGAATTACTTTGCATGTAGAAAATATTTATGGTGATAATAGTCATCACATAATTGAGTCTTGTTTCAAAGGATTAGCAAGATCATTAAGAGCTGCATTAGAGATAGATCCTAGGAATAGAAAATCAATTCCTTCTACTAAAGGCTCATTATAAAATTAATGAAAGTTACTATCGTTGATTACAACTCGGGCAATATTAGCTCGGTAATAAACTCTTTTAAAGAAGTAGCCAAAGATAAAGTAAATATTGAGGTTACTGCTGATTTAAATAAAATTAAGTCTAGTGATAAAGTAGTTTTACCAGGGCAGGGCTCATTTAAAAGCTGTGTAGATGCTTTAAATAAAATTAATGGTCTAAAAGAAGCTTTAAATGAATTTACAATTAATAATAAAAAACCACTTCTTGGAATTTGTGTTGGTTTACAAATGTTTGCTGATATTGGTTATGAAGAAGTAGAAACCAAAGGTTTAGGTTGGATTTCTGGTAAAGTCACAAAAATAAACAATCAAAATGGAAAGTTTAAACTTCCTCACATAGGGTGGAACCAAATAAATATTTTAAAGAGAGATAAGATCTTTAAAAATATAGAAAATAATTCGCACATGTATTTTGTGCATAGTTATGAATTTATTCCAAATGATAAAAATACAATTTCTGCAACTACGGACTATTCATCGAATATAGTTTGCGCAGTAGAAAAGGAAAATATTTTTGGTACACAATTTCATCCGGAGAAAAGTGATAAATTGGGTCTTAAAATAATTGATAATTTTATGAATCTTTAAATTAAATGAAGATATTTCCAGCAATTGATATCAAAGACAAAAAGTGTGTGAGGTTAGTTAAAGGAGATTTTAATAGTAAAACTGAGTATGAAATGTCTCCAGTTGAACAAGCTGGTAATTATAAAGATCATGGATTTAAAAATTTACACATAGTTGATTTGGATGGAGCTTTAACTGGCGAAACGACTAATTTAGATATCATCCAAGATATAGTAAGTAAATTTGATCTCAAAATTGAGGTTGGTGGAGGTATTAGAAACTTTGAAAGTATTAAAAAATATATTGATATTGGAGTTGAAAAAGTAATATTAGGCAGTGCTGCAATAAAAAATAAAAGTTTTCTAAAAGAAGCGTGCGAAAAATTTCCAAACAAAATTGCATTAGGTTTGGATGCTAAAGATGGATTTTTATCAGTATCTGGTTGGAGGGAAAATTCTAATCAATTAACTTTGGATTATTTAAAACAAGTAAATGGCTATGGTATTAGCAGATTGATTTATACAGATATTAATCGAGATGGTATGAAACAGAGCCCAAATTTTGAGGAGACATTAAAAGTTGCGGTGAAATCAAATTGTCCGGTTATTATTTCTGGTGGTGTGTCATCAATGGATGACATTAAAAAAGCCAAAACTTTAAAAAATATTGAGGGTGTAATTGTTGGCAAAGCTATTTATGATGGAGATATAAAGTTAGAGGAATTGGTTAAAGAAGATGCTTAAAAATAGAATTATTCCTTGTTTAGATGTTAAAAATGGGCGTGTAGTTAAAGGGATTAACTTCGTTGATTTGAAAGACGCTGGGGATCCAGTTGAACAAGCCAAAATTTATTCTGATGGAGGAGCAGATGAAATATGTTTTTTAGATATTACAGCTTCTAATGAAAATAGAGATACAATTTATGATGTAGTGGAGAGAACATCAAAAAAATGTTTTGTCCCTCTAACTGTTGGTGGTGGAGTAAGAAGTGTAGAGGATATAAATAAATTGTTAAATTGTGGTGCCGATAAAGTATCTATTAATACTGCAGCTGTTGAAAATCCAAAAGTTGTTTTAGAAAGTTCAAAAAAGTTTGGTTCACAATGTATTGTTGTTGCAATTGATGCAAAGAAGAATGGTGATAAGTGGGAAATATTTACCCATGGAGGTAGAAACAATAGTGGTCTTGATGCTTTAGAGTATGCTAAAAAAATGGAAGATAATGGGGCAGGAGAGTTATTAGTCACCTCTATGGATAGAGATGGAACACAAATAGGTTATGATGTTGAATTAATGAATAATATTGCATCAAATGTGAATATACCTTTAATTGCATCAGGAGGGGTTGGTAATTTAGATCATTTGGTTGATGGAATTAAATTAGGAAATGCTAGTGCAGTTTTAGCAGCCTCAATATTTCACTATGGAAAACATTCAGTCCAAGAGGCTAAGGAATATTTGGACTCAAAAGGAATTCCTGTTAGAATTTAGAATGTTAAGTACACTAGAAAATCTGTTTAAACTAGCGCGTGAAAGAAAAGAAAAGCCAATTGATGGATCTTATACTAATAAATTGTTATCAGATAAATCACTAAGCAAATCAAAAGTTCTAGAGGAAATAAATGAACTTATTGAGGCTGTAGATAAAGATACTAACAAAATACATGAGGCTGCTGATGTATTTTATCATTTGATAATTTATCTTGAGGCAAATAATATTAAGATTGAAGAAATTGAAAGTGAGTTAGAAAAAAGAAGAAAATCTAATGAGTAAAGTAAAATTTGTTTTAATTTTATTAGTTATTTATGGTCTTTACAAAGGTTATGAAGCTTTCACAGATTTTGAGATAGGAGTTTCCGACAGGATCGCTGTATTAGAAGAGTCAGCTGATTTTGAGAGACAAGGGGAAGTTATAGCTTTAATGATGTATTTGGGTAATCCTCCTCGATTAAATGAACATTTGTTAGTTAAAAATGAGACTAAATGTTTAGATATGAAGCGGATAGCAGAGGAAACATCTTTTGCATATTATGAGTGTGCAGTGGTTGATGCCAACATAAGAGGTGGAAAAATAATCAGTATCAACGAGGAGTTGAAAGTTTTGGAATGATGTATGATGACAATAATATTTTTGCAAAAATTCTAAGGGGTGAAATTCCTTGCAAAAAAATTTATGAGGATGATTTTGTATTATCTTTTCACGACATCAATCCTCAAAAAAAAATTCACGCACTAGTAATTCCAAAAGGAAAATATATAGATTTAGATGATTTTAGTAATAATGCTTCTTCAGATGAGATGGTTGGATTGTTAAAAGGTATCAATATAGTTGCAAAAAAACTAGGTATTTCAGTAGATACAGGTAAAGGATACAGAGCCTTAGCAAATATTAATGAGCATGGTGGTCAAGAAGTACCCCATCTTCATTTTCATTTATTCGGTGGTGAACCAGTTGGTAAGATGGTGCAGTGAATAAAAAAGTAGAAAGAAATTATTTAGAAATATCTTATTTGGAAGATCTAAAGGACTCTACAAACTTATCAGACCATTATTCGATAAATTTAGTTGACCCAGTTGATTTTCAGTTAAATAAATTTTTTTATAAAAATATTGGTAAAAGTCATCATTGGGTAGACCGATTAGTGTGGAGTGAAAAACAATGGCTGGGCTATGTTTCTGATAAAAAAGTTAAAACCTATGTATTGAAGGATAAAGATGAACTAGCAGGTTATTTTGAATTAATATTACACACAGATAAAAATGAAGTTGAGATCGCATATCTGGGTTTACTGGAAGAATACCAAAATAAAAAATTAGGTTCATATCTATTATCTGCAGCTATTAAAAATTCTTTTAAAGAAAAACCTAAAAGAGTCTGGGTCCATACATGTTCATTAGATCATAAAAATGCGTTAAATAATTATATTGCGAGAGGCATGAAGGTTTTTAAAACAGAAACTGTTGTAATTTAAATTAGTTTTGTTGAGGAAGTTTAAAAATTTCTTTTTTCAATTTTTGATTCCTTTTAATTGAAGAAAGATAGGTAATACTTACATTTTGATAAATATCTACTGTTTGCCACCCAATTAAGTTATAAGTTTTTTTATCAAAAAACAGATTTATCTCATTTTCATTTTCTACAAAATTAAAGTTTATAAGATCATCACCCATTTCTCTTTGATCTAAATTTTTTATTTTTTTTAATAAATATTCTTTATTAAGTATTGTATCTAGAGGGGTTTTTTCGAGTGGATAAAAATAATAACTACTTAATGTTTTTATTACTAACGATTTTCCATTTGCAACTAAAACTTTCTGATTGCTTAAATTGTATCTACAATAAATTTTTTTTGGATACTCAATTACACAATTGCCATTTTCAATTTTGCCGTTAATATTTTGTTCAAAATCAAATGATACATTTTTAATATCTGCGAACTTCTTTATTATATTTTCTTTTATTGATGCAGAAACACTAGAAATTATGGAAAAATAAACTATGATAAAAAATAGTTTTTTCATTTAAGAACATCTCTTTTCCCAACATGATTTGCTTTGCTAACTATTCCCTCAGACTCCATCATATCAATTATTCTTGCAGCTCGATTATATCCAATTTGAAGTTTTCTTTGTAAAAATGAAGTTGAGGCCTTCCCTTCCGTTTTAATTATTTCGACTGCTGTTTGATATAATTCGTCTTTTTCACCTTGATTTTTTGATTCATTCAATTCTTTTTCGTCAGCAAAGTTCAAGATTTCGTCCACATAGTCAGGTTCTGCTTGGGCTCTTAAAAAGTTGTTAATTTTCTCAATTTCAGTGTCTGAGACAAATGGAGCATGAATTCTTACAATTCTATTTGCGGATGACATATATAACATATCTCCTTTTCCTAATAATTGCTCAGCTCCCTGTTCACCTAAAATTGTTCTACTGTCTATTTTAGAGGTGACTTGAAAAGAAATTCGGGTTGGAAAATTTGCTTTGATAGTACCTGTAATCACGTCAACACTAGGTCTTTGAGTAGCCATGATAATATGTATACCTGCAGCTCTAGCCATCTGGGACAACTTTTGAATATAATTTTCAATTTCTTTTCCTGCTACCAACATCAAATCAGACATTTCATCAACTACTACAACAATATATGGCATTGGTAGTTTATGTTTTGCATTATAGCTATCAATATTTCTGACACCTTCTTTGGTCATCAGTCTGTATCTGCTTTCCATTTCTTTAACTACCCAACCAAGAACTGAAGCAGCTTTTTTTGCCTCAGTGATAACTGGACAAAGCAAGTGTGGGACACCTTCATAAGCAGAAAGCTCTAACATTTTAGGATCAATTAAAATAAATTTACATCTTTCCGGAGCATGCTTGTAAAGAAGAGACAAAATAATTGTATTGATACAAACAGATTTTCCTGAGCCCGTGGTACCAGCAATAAGCAAATGAGGCATTGTAGACAAGTCTCCGATAATTGGAGAGCCAGAAATATTTTTTCCTAAAGCAATAGGTAATTTGACTTCTTTCTTTTTAAAGCTTGAATTATCTAAAATTTCACTGAGATATACATTCTCTCTGTCTAAATTTGGAAGTTCTATACCTATGGTATTACTTCCTGGAATGGTGGCTATACGTGCTGACTCTGAGCTTGTATTTCTTGCAATGTCGTCAGATAGATTGATTATTTTAGAAACTTTGATACCCGCAGCAGGTTCAAATTCATTTAAAGTAACTACTGGACCATGACTAACTTTTTTAATCTTTCCATTAACACCAAAATCTAAGAGAATTTTTTCTAAAAATTCTGGATTATTATTTTCATTTTTAATAAGATTTTCTCTTTCTTTTTTGGTTGGAGTTTTTAACAAATCAATTGAGGGCAGAGAAAATTTCGTTTTTGTAGACCTATTATTTTCAGCTTTAATAAACGGTAAATCTTCCTGTATTATGTCTTTTATTTCATCCTGAGGAATAAATTCGTTTATAAGTTCATCTTTATTTGTA
>NZ_JBNGZH010000046.1:0-10722 GCF_052049775.1 Candidatus Pelagibacter sp.
TTGAAATATTTTTCTTTACCTTTTTTAGCGATTCTAATTCTTAATTTATCATTTTTCTTATAAAATTTGATTTTATCAGCAAGGTCATTGACATCATTATAAGAAACTATTTCATTTGAATTAAAAAAACTGCTCATTTTCACTTTTTTGTCTATAAAAACTAATAACCCATTTCCCATAAGTGAGGCGATTCTATTACTTGAGTAATGTTTTGTAGGTTGTCCCCTACTAAGATTTAAGGCCATTTTTGAATTAATTAATGATTTATAAAATTCATTACCCCAAACAGGTTCTTGTTTTCCAATTCCATAAAAATCATATTTAATTCCATTCATCTTTTTAATAAGTTTTTCTAAAAAAATGACTCTGCTATCTGTTTTTCCAATTTTTAGAGTTGCACGATTAACCCCATGACTCATTGCATAAAAAACATCGTTAGAAGGTTTTAGATTGTAAACATCAAAACATTCAATATTTCTATCCACAGGTGTCATAAAAAAATGAACTTTTTTAAGATATTTCTTAGATAAATTTAGGATAGTAGGATTAGTTGTTATGAATGAATGATCTACTAAAGGAAAAAATTTACTCAATTTATTAATATTTTCATATGTATCTGGTAAATTTTTCATCAATGGATCCTCATTCCATTGAGAGATTATTATATTTTTATTAATTGATTTAAAATCAGATAAGATTTCTTGATTTACATTATCAGAATGTCCAAAAATAACTAAATCTGGGTTATAATTTTTAAAAGTTTCAATTAAATAACTATGAAATTTTTCTCTAGCGCCAAATAAATTAATACTTTTATTTAGTCTCACATAATCTCTATCACTAATTTCGATTACATCATGACCATTTCTGATAAAGCCATTAGTAAATTTTTTACCTAATGACAGGTTATAAATTCTATGATTTAATTTTTGCGCTAAATTATAAATATTTATTATTCTTAATTTATTTTTATTGATATTTATTTTTTTGAAAGGAAATAGTGAATTTCTCATAAAATCAATTTTTTGAGAATTATTCTTCAATTTGTGTTTAACAAATTTTTTACTTCTAATCTGGATTTTTTTTCTTAATTTATCATTTTTAATAAGTTGTATAATTTCATTTTCAATATTTTTAGTGTTTAATTTTTTAAGTTTTATTGCATAATCAGTCGTTTCTGGGAGACCACCGCTATTAGAGATTATTGTTGCGCAGCCACGTGAAGAAGCTTCTAATGCAGTTCTACCAAATGGCTCTTCCCATCTTGAGGGTATAACAGCTATTTCAGATTTACTTAGATAATCCAAAACTTTGTTATGTGGAATTTGACCAAGGTTAATATGTTTTCTATGAGTAGGGAAATTTTGAAATCTCCTTTCTTCACCAATTGAAATAGCGCACCAATCATTATATTGATCTAAAATTTTAAACATAGATTTGCAATATAGATCATATCCCTTTGATTCATTTAATTTTCCAACAAAAATTATTTGTTTATTTTTTTTGACATTTTTTTTTATTGGATCAATACTATGATAGATAATTTGAGTTTTATTATCTGACAAATTTGGTAAATTTTCAAAAAACTTTTTTTTAACCCATTTTGAGATAAAAATAATTTTATCAACATTTTTTAAAAGATACATTCTTTCATTAACTGATTTAGCACCTTTCATGGTAGTTGGGTCATTATGAAAATATAAGATGATTTTTGAATTTAATTTACCAAAAAATTCTTTAACCATGATTGGTCTATTATGTAACTCTAGTATATCAAAATTCAAATTTTTGATTTTATTAATGATCTTATTTGAGTACTCTTTAGTTGTACTATTAAGTTTTAAATTAATTTTGTCTATATTTATATAATTTTCTGTTAAGTAATTTTTATTTTTGGTGCTACCTATAATGTAAGTATCTTTTTTATATTCAGAGTCTCTTATAAAATCACTGATCCATAGAGCAACCGCACCAGCTCCTCTCAGAGTATAATTTTCTTTATAGGGTAATATTGATGCTATTTTCATATTAACTTAAACTTAATAAGTGTTTTCTTTTTTTTTTATCTCTTTTTAATTTATACTCAAATGACATAGCTAATCTTTTATCATAAAATTTTTTTTTATAGATAATTTTCCACTTATATCCTCTTGTCGACTTTGCTCCTTTACCTGTATTGTGTTTTTTAAGTCTTAAATTAAGGTTATTTGTATATCCAACGTAAGTTTTTATGATTTTATTTTTTACGCTTTTAAGCATATAAACATAAAATATCATAAATGTGGCGGTCCCTAGGGGAATCGAACCCCTCTTTCGAGGATGAAAACCACGTGTCCTAACCGATAGACGAAGGGACCAAGTTTGAGGTTTCTATTGCAAAATTTAATCTTTATCAAGTGTTATTAGGTTGCATTCTTCCCGTTATTATTAAGGTATTCTTTGAATTCTTTTGATGGCTTGAATAAAATAACATCTCTCTTAGAAATTTCTTTTTCTTCTTTTGTTTTTGGATTTCTACCAATTCTAGAATTCTTTGATCTAATAATAAATGTCCCAAACTTTGAAATTTTTACAGACTTTTTTTTGCATAAATTCGAAACTATTATGGAAAAAAATTCTTCTACTAAATTTTCTGTAATTTGTTTTGAAAATCCAACTTGCATATATATTGAATTAACAAGATCTTTTTTTGTTAAATTAATTCTCATTAATTAGATATTTTCTCTTATTTTATTGATTAAATTGCCTTTAACGATTTTACTACACACTTCTAATGAATTTGAAAAACCAATAAAGTCTGTTCCTCCATGACTTTTTACAACAGGCGAATCTAGGCCAATAAAAATTGCACCATTGTAAAGTCTAGGATCTAATCTTTTTTTGAATCTATTTAGATTTGAAAAATTCAATATTGCCGATAATTTACCTAAAATTGAGTCTTTAAAAACTTTTTTAAGTTCATCTGTAATAAAATTTGCTGTACCTTCAGCCGTTTTAAGAGCTACATTACCTGTAAAACCATCAGAAACAATTACATTAACATTACCATCCATTAGTTCATTACCCTCAATGTAACCTGAAAAATTGAAATTATTAGTTTTTTTTTCATTTAGTATCTGAAAAGTTTCTTTAATAATCTCATTACCTTTCAATTCTTCTGAACCAATATTCAATAAAGCTGTATTTGGAGTTTCATTTGGATAAAGTGACTTATATAAAGAAGCTCCCATAATTGAAAAATCAACCAAATTTTTTGAACTACATTCAATATTAGCTCCTAAGTCCAAAACAACACTCATACCTTTTTTGTTTGGCCATAAAGCAGATAAAGCAGGTTTATCAATATTTTCAATCATTTTAAGATTTAATTTAGCGATAACAAGTAATGCACCAGTATTTCCCGCAGATATTACAATGTCAGTTTCTTTTTTTTTTACACTTTCAATCGCAAGCCACATACTTGTGTCTTTGCCTCTTTTAGCTGCTTCAAGAGGGCTATCTGTACTTTTAACAACTTTATCTGTGTGTATTATTTCGTAGAAATCATTATTCAACTTATCTTTAATGAGCGAATCAATCTTAATTTTGTTGCCAAAGATTTTAAAAAAATTTTTTTTATTTAACTTGTGATTGTGAATAATGCCATCAATAATTTTTTTAGGTGATCCATCTCCACCCATTGCATCAACTGCAATTTTAGTTAAATCTAACATTTAAATATCAATTATTCTTCTGGATCTAAAACTTGACGACCTTTGTACATTCCAGTTTTTAAATCTAAATGATGAGACAATCTATATTCACCAGATTTTTTATCTTCAATTACATTTTTTGGTGAGAATTTCATATTTTGTGCCCTTCTCATACCAGTTCTTGATGGTGTTTGTTTTCGTTTAGGTACTGCCATAATTATGGACTAATTACACTTTTTAAAAAAAAATTCAAAGTTTTTTTAGTCAAATTCACGGAAAAATCATCAAAATAATCAACTAAAATATCAATTTCTTTAAAATCCTCCAAAAAAGAAGATAGTTTTTTTGATTTTTCATTTTTATCTAATTTATCCCAAAAGTGAATTTCTGAAACTATTGCGTGAAATAAATTCAAATAAATTTTCATTTTTTTATTAATTGATTGATCTCCATATCCTATTTCTCTTATGCTTAATTCTAATTGTCTAAAATTAAAATCATAAATTTTTTGTAAAATCTCCTTATTTTCTTTATTTTTGTAGGTTTTTAAAAAGAAAGCAAAATGGATAAGAAAAAGAGTTAGGCGATCTGAAAAGTTATCTTCTCGATCAAGAGATTTGTATAAATCTTTATTTCTAGAGTAATTGATTAAATTGTTATAAACATTAAGATAGTTTTCAGACATGTATAAAATATTATATATATTTTTTTTTGCGTTAATAGTATCAAATTGTTCCTTTAAAAAAGTTGTAAAACATCATGGCATTCCTTTTCTTGAAAAAAAACAAAAACAATTAATTATTGATCAATCAACAAGTAACGATATAAGAGAAATTTTAGGAACTCCATCAACACGTAGTAAATTTGATAATGATGTATGGATCTATATTGAGAGAAAACAAACACAATCTAAATTGAGGAATTTAGGTAGAATGAAAATTTTTAAAAATGATGTTCTAGTTCTTGAAATAGACAAATATGGAATTTTAAAGAAGAAAGAGTTTTATAATATACAAAATATGAATAAAATAAAAATTGCAGAAGATACAACAGAGGCCACATTTGCTAGGAATTCTTTTATTTATGATTTCATGTCTAGTATGAGGCAAAAAATAAATGACCCTCTTGGTGTGAGGGCCAAAAAAAGAAAAGAAATTAGCCAGCGATAACCGCTAATAAAAGTAAAGCAACAATATTCGTTATTTTAATCATTGGATTTACTGCTGGACCCGCTGTATCTTTATATGGATCACCAACTGTGTCTCCTGTTACAGCAGCTTTGTGAGCCTCAGATCCTTTTCCACCATGGTTTCCATCTTCAATGTATTTTTTGGCATTATCCCATGCACCTCCACCTGCTGTCATTGAAACTGCAACAAATAGACCGGTAATAATAACACCTAACAACATCGCACCAACTGATGCTAAAGCTGCAACTTGACCGCCAATTGCAAAAATTATTAAGTATAAAACAATCGGTGATAGGACTGGTAATAATGACGGGATAATCATTTCTTTAATTGCGGCTACAGTTAATAAATCAACTAATTTAGCATAGTCAGGTTTTTGTTTTCTTTTCATGATGCCTGGATATTTTTTAAATTGTCTTCTTACCTCTATAACAACAGCACCCCCTGCTCTTCCAACTGCTTGCATACCCATAGATCCAAATAAATAAGGCAACATTCCACCTATCAATAAACCAACGACAACATAAGGGTTCGATAGATCAAAAGTAACAACTATACCCTCTAATTTTGAACCAACTTCTTTCGAAAAATGTTTTATATCCTCTGTATAAGCTGCAAAAAGAACTAGTGCACCTAATCCAGCAGATCCGATTGCGTAACCTTTTGTAACTGCTTTAGTAGTATTACCTACAGCATCTAATGCATCAGTTGTTTTTCTGACATTATTTGGTAACTTTGACATTTCAGCTATACCACCAGCATTGTCTGTAACTGGTCCATAAGCATCTAGTGCTACAACCATTCCTGCTAATGCTAACATAGTTGTTACAGCGATTGCTATACCATACAAACCAGCGATATGGTTAGTAAGCAAAATACCAGCAACGATTATTAAAGCTGGTATAGCCGTAGCCTCTAGTGAAATAGCTAAACCTTGTATTACATTAGTTCCATGTCCTGTTGTAGAGGAACTTGCAACACTTTTTACAGGTCTATAATTTGTACCTGTATAATATTCTGTTACCCAAATTAATAAACCTGTAATAACTAATCCAATCACTCCGCAATAATATAAGCTCATTCCTGAAAATGATTTATTATTTAAAGCATAAGAATTTTCTAAACCTAGAACGTAATTAGTTACTGGATATAAAATTACTAAGGAAGCTAAAGCTGATACAACAAATCCTTTATACAAAGCTCCCATTACATTTTTACTTCTCCCAAGTTTAACGAAAAAAGTTCCAATTATTGAAGTTAAAATACATGCTCCACCAATAGTTAGTGGATAAATCATCATCGATAAATCTCCTGGAAAAAATATTGAAGATAAAACCATAGTTGCGACAATAGTTACTGCGTAAGTTTCAAATAAATCAGCTGCCATTCCAGCACAATCACCTACATTATCACCAACGTTATCAGCTATTACAGCAGGATTTCTTGGGTCATCTTCTGGTATACCGGCTTCTACTTTTCCAACTAAATCTGCTCCAACATCAGCACCTTTAGTGAAAATACCTCCACCAAGTCTCGCAAAAATAGAAATTAATGATGCACCAAACCCAAGAGCAACTAATGCGTTTACAATTTCTCTCTCATCAATATTAAATTTTAATAATAAATAATAATAAACAGCAATTGATAATAAGGCTAACCCTGCAACTAACATTCCGGTAACAGCCCCAGATTTAAAAGCTACTGACAAACCACTAGCTAGTCCTTTTCTAGATGCTTCAGCAGTTCTAACATTCGCTTGAACCGAAACTAACATTCCCACATATCCAGCTATCCCTGATAAAGTTGCACCAATAAGGTAGCCTAAACCAACAAGCATACTAAAAGCAAAACTAACAATAACTAAAACAACAACACCAACAATAGCAATTGTTTTGTATTGTCTTGCAAGATAAGCTTTCGCACCAATTTGTATCGCTGATGCAATATCTTGCATTTTAGAATTTCCTGTACTTGAATTTAAAATATTTTTTCCAGTTAAATATCCATAAACTATAGATAATAATCCAGCACCAATGGTATATAAAAGAATAGTCTCGATTGTTGATGTCATATAAGCCTTAATTATGTTATTGGTTGTTAGTTATTAAAAATCGGACAATACAAAAAAAGCTATAAAACGCAATAAATAACTTTTAAAAATCATGAATATGACCTTTATTTTTAATGGCAATTTTATTCCCTTTTTCATCAATAACTTGTGATTTTTGACCACCCAAAGAAATATTTCCAATTTTTGAAATCTTAATACCTAAAGACTTAAACGTTCTTTTGATGATTCTGGACTTTTTTTTCGATGCAGTAAATAATATCTGATAATCGTCACCTTTTGATACGAAGTCAATCTTTTGTAATTTTTTTGAAAGTATTATCTTTTTTAGATTTTTAGAAATTGGAATTTTAGACATATAAATTTTATAAGATAATCTTTGTTTATTAATTAATTTATCTAAATCTGCAAAAAGACCATCAGAAATATCTATAGAGGTATTAGCAAAATTGAATAATTTTTTTGTTAAATTGATATGTAATTCTGGAAAGTAATATTTATTAAGAAAATATTTATTGAGATCTTTTTTTAAAGAAACTTTTTTTTTTAATATTTTCAAGCCCATAAAACTATCACCCAAGTTACCCGTCACATAGATGTCATCATTAAATTTTGCTTTATTTCTAAATATTATATTTGAGGAAAAACCTACAGAAATTATTGTAAAGCTCAATTTATTTGAAAAAACAGTATCTCCACCTGAAATATGAATTCCAAACTTTTTTTGTTCTTGTTTTAGTGATTGAGAAATTCTTTTTAAATTTGATTTTGTAAATGTTTTTTTATTTCCAGAGCCCGAAATAAAATAGTATTTTGGTTTAACACCTTTGCAAATCAAATCAGAAATAGAGGATCTTAGAATTTTTTTGATAACTAAATCAGGATCTTTAAAATTAAAAAAATGTGATTTTTCTATATAAGTATCTACAGAAATAACCAATTCTTTTGATTTATCGAAAAAAACATCATCATTTAGTTTAAGTGAATTTTTATTATCTAAAGAGAGTTTTGAAAAATATTTTTTGATTATCTCAAATTCATGCATTTGTTGATCTTAGTTTTTTTGCAGCATTATCTAATAATGCATTTAAATATTTTGTTTGAGAATCATTTAAAAAGAGATTAGATGCATCTAAATATTCTTTAATGATTATTCTTATTGGTAAATTAGGCTTATATAAAATTTCATATGTTGCAGATTTTAAGATAACTTGAAATATCTTATCTAACTTAAATAAATTAAAACTATCACCTAAATTTTTATCTAATTCATCTACAATAATTTCATTTCGTTCAATTGTGCCTAAAACAATATCTTTTATAAATTTTTTAAATCTATGTTTTGGAAATTCAATTTTTTCGTCGTTATTAAACAAAACACCATATAATTTTTGAATAATAATAACTCTAGGGTTATTTTTTGGGCTATATTTTGGTTTCATTTTTGTGATAAAACTGAAACAACTGCTTCTGCTGCCTCAGCACCCTTTTTTTTTCTGGCCTTTGCTTGTTTCATATTTAAGCAAGTTAGAATTCCATTTCCTATAGGTTTTTTTGAATTAATAGCTAAATCCATAATAGCATTGGTTGAGGATTGAGATATGAAATCAAAATGTGGAGTCTGACCTTTAATAACACATCCTAGGGCAATAAAAGCATCAAATTTTTTTAAATGTTTTGAGATGGTTACAGGTATCTCAAATACTCCAGGAACTTTAATTATTTTTACATTAAAATTTCTTGGAAGATTTTTTTTTGCACTATTTAACAAACCCAAAGAAATATCTTTATAATAATTTGCTGTGACTATTAAAATTTTTTTCATTAAATTAATTCTTGTTTGGTTATCTTAATGTTATAACCCTCTAATCCAATAACTTTTTTTGGTGTTCTAGTAATTAATATCATCTTTTTGATTTTTAAATCTTTAATAATTTGAGCACCTATACCATAATTTCTTATAAGATTATCTTTACCTTTCTTTTTAAGACTTTTACTTCTAAAACTTTTAAGCGTTTGAGTTACCGAATTTAAGTTAGTATCTTTAATAAAAATTAGTACACAATTATTGTATTTCTTGAAATAATTTATTGTTTTATCAAATGAATTGGGAAGTTTTTGACTTATAAGATAATTATAAACTACATTTGATGAAATAACTCTAACACGTGGTACGATAGATCTTTTTAGAGATCCTTTTATGAGAGCAAAGTGTTCTGATCCATCTAAAAGATTCTCATATATTTTGATCATGTATTTTTGATTTTTTACTTTGATGTCAGAAGATTTTTTTAATTTTACTAATTTTTCTTTTTTTAATCGATAAGAAATTAAATCTTCAATTTTACCAATCTTAAGTTTATGTTTTTGTGCAAAATTTAAAAGTGCTTGACCCTTAGCCATTGTTCCATCTTCGTTCATTATTTCACAAATGACCGCTGAATTATTCTTTTTAGCTAACTTTGAAATATCCACAGAGGCTTCTGTGTGACCTGCTCTTACAAGAACACCACCATCCTTTGCAATGATTGGAAACACATGTCCAGGTGATACTATATCTTTCTTGCTCACATTTTTCTTTGAGGCTATTTTTATAGTTTTTGCTCTATCTTTCGCTGATATTCCGGTTGTGATACCTTTTTTCGCCTCTATTGAAATTGTAAATGCTGTTTGATTTCTTGATTGGTTTACAGGTGACATTAAAGATAAATTTAATCTTTTAGCTTGAAGACTATCTAAGGCTAAACAAATAAGGCCTCTCCCATATTTAGCCATAAAGTTAATATTCTTTGCATTTGTATCCGAAGTTGACATAACTAAATCACCTTCATTTTCTCTTTTTTCATCATCAACTAAAATGTACATACCCCCTTTTTTTGCAACATTTATTATAGTTTCTATTGATGAATAATTATTTTTTTTCATAAAAATAGTTTCTAACGTATTTTGAAAGAATATCTATTTCTACGTTAACTAAATTACCTTTTTTAAGAGATGATAGATTTGTTAATTTAAAAGTATGAGGAATTATCCAGATTTGAAAACCTTTTTTCGTCACTTTAGAAATTGTTAATGATATACCATTTATACTAATTGAAGCTTTTTCGATTATATTTTTTCTCTCTTTTTTATTAATTTCAAAATCAAATAGATAAGATTTATCAATATTTTTTACTGATAATATTTTCCCAACAGTGTCAACATGTCCTTGGCAAATATGCCCTGAAATTTTTTGACCATATTTAAGAGGAAGTTCTAGATTAATTCTATCATTTAACTTTATGTATTTAAATTTTGATCTTTTTATAGTTTCATTTGATAAATAAAATTCCATAATCCTTTTTTTAATTGTAATAAGAGTAAGACAAACTCCATCACAGGCTACAGAAACACCTATATCTTTTAAACCTAATTTAAGATCAGATTTTACAAAAATATTAATTCCTTTTGGTCTTTTAATTATTTTTGTTATTAAACCTTTGTTAAAAATAATTCCATTAAACATTTCAATTTTTGTAAATAGTTAATTTATCGCTAGCTAATTTAGAGTTTATCTTATGTTTATTATATTTGGTATTCAAAATGTTGAAAGAAGTAAAATTAACATGTTTTTTGTTTTTAGATAAATTTTTCGAACTTCTAAACATATAAAATTCATTAAATAATTTTTTTTGAAGTAGATTTTTTGTTAATATATCTCCACCCTCTACTAATAGATTTCTTATTTCCATTCTATATAGATCTTTCAGAATCTTTTTTAGATCGAAATTTT
>NZ_JBNGZH010000047.1:0-6684 GCF_052049775.1 Candidatus Pelagibacter sp.
GAAATATCTTTAATATTAATGATTTGATTTCTAAGTTAGGTTATTTTTATCAAATTCAAGTAAATAATATTAATGAAGTATTTAAAAATGTAGATAGCTTTACACAAACTATGACCTATTATGGCTTTGAAAAAGATGTAATAAAAAAAAACTATGAAAAAAATTGTCTAAAAGGTATTGATAGAATTGTTCCGATAGGACAAGCTCTTTCGATTGAATTTAATTGGGATGGATATGAATTATTTAATAGCATGACAAGGACAATAAGTTTGAGATAATGGAAGATGAAATAATTAAGAATATTGATAAGAATAAAATTTTAGAGTTTCAGCAAAACAGAGATCCTTTTTTAATGATTGATTATGCTGAGGAAATTGTTATAGGAGAGAGTGTTAAAGGTTATAAAGATTTTGATAAAGATGAATGGTTTTTTAAAGTTCATTGGCCGTCCGATCCAAATGTGCCAGGAGTTTTACAAATTGAGTGTTTGTTTCAAACAGCGTCTTTAGCAATTTTAGCAAAACCAGAAAATAACGGAAAAATTATGTATGTTAGCTCTTTAGACAAAGTAAGGTTTTTAAAAAAAATAACTCCAGGCAAGAGATTAGAAATAAATGCTAAAATAGAAAATTTCAATAGAGGTATTGCAAAATCTAGGGCAGAAGGTAAAGTTGACAATGAACTTGCTGTTAAAGCTGAGTTTTCTTTAGTGTTACCAAATGAAATAAAAAAATATATTTAAAATAAATTTATGCCGATTGCCTCATCATTACTAAATAAACCAAGATTAGTAAAAAAATTAAGAGATTTTTACGATTATGTGAATAAAAATGATGGAAAAGTAGGAACTAAAACTAGAGGCATAGATTTAAATTTTAACAACGCGTGTAATTTAAGATGTAAATATTGTTTTACAAATTCTCCTAAAGGAGATCATGTAAAAGAATATCTTGATATAGGTGCAATACGAAAATTAGCTGATGAAGCAGATGAATTGGGGTATTTTGAATTTGATTTGCAAGGAGGTGAACTTTTGCTTCAGCCAAAAAAATTGTTTCAGGTTCTTGAGGCAATAAGACCAGAGAGATTTTACATGTATTTAACAACTAATGGGTACTATTTAGATGAGTCTATGGCAAAAAGATTAGCCGAATATAAAGTTAGTAGAGTATCAGTGAGTATCGATAGTATGGATGAAAAAATCCACGACGAAATTCGAGGTCGAAAGGAGTCATGGAAAAGAGCTATAGCTGCCTTAGAGCATGTCAAAAATGCTGGGATGGATCCCTATCTTAACATTACTGTTGGGCACTATAACGCTAATACACAACATTTCAGAGAATTGTTGGATTATTCAAAACAAAAAAGATACAAAACTTTACTAAATGTTGCTGTGCCGTCTGGTATGTGGCAAAATGCAGAAGATATTATATGTGATGATAAAGACAGAGAATACCTAAGAAAAATAAGAAAAGAATATAAAAATTTAGTTAGAAATATTTGGAATCCATTCGATAGAAATCATGAGAAAATTTTAGGCTGCACGACTGTTAATAGAGTGTATGTAACACCAATAGGAGATGTTTTAGTTTGTCCTTATGTTCATATTAAAATAGGAAATATTTTTGAGCAATCACTCAAGGAAATTATTGATCATGGTTTTAGTATAAAGTATTTTAGAAATCATAGTAATCTATGTTTAGCAGGTGAGGATAAAGAATTTATCCGTAAATTTATGACTAAGAGTGGTCAAACAATTTTCAAACCTGCTTTAGCAAAAGATATTTTTAGTAAAGAAGATTACCAAGATTAAATGTTATTAAAAGATAAGGTTGCTGTTGTTAGTGGAGCATCAGGAGATATAGGAAAAAAAATTCTTGAGAAGTTCTCCAATGAGGGTTCAAATATATACGCATTAGTTAGAAATATTGAGGATAAAGAATTTATAGAATTTACTGAAAATTTAAAAAAAAAAAATAACAACAAAATAAGTATTATACATCTTGATCTTGAGAAAGAAGAGACAATAAAAAGTTCATTTGATTTAATCAAAAAAGATAACACTAGCATTGATATATTGGTAAATAATGCTGGAACTGTTACTAATTCTTTATTTCAGATGACATCACTTAAGTCATTAAGAAATATTTTTGAAATAAATTTTTTTTCTCAATTTTTATTAACACAAATTTATCTAAAACTATTAAATAAATCTAAAAAAGGTAGCATAGTATTTGTTTCCTCTAACTCAGCAAATGAAAATCCCGTTGGTAGATCTGCATATTCAGCATCAAAAGCAGCTTTAAATAGTTTGACAAAGACAATTTCTAAAGAAATGGGAGTTAAAAATTTAAGAGTTAACGCTGTATTACCCGGATTGACAGATACAAAAATGGCTAAAAATTTCACTAAAGACGATGCTATTGATGAATATTTAAATAAAGTCGCTCTAAAAAGGATTGCAAAAACTAGTGAGATTGCAAATGTAATAGCATTTTTAGCAAGTGACAAATCCTCATATATTAATGGTCAACTGATAACAATTGATGGAGGTAGGTAATTTGAAAAAAACTTTTAATTTAAAAAAAACTTCTGAATTTTCTCTAAATGTTAGAAAAAAAATTCTTGAAATGTCATTTAATGCAGGATCAGCAAGTGCCCATATAGGTGGTGCTTTGTCTTCATCTGATATCATATCTGTAATTTTTTCTGATTTTTTGAAATATGACAAAAATAAAACAACCTGGGAAGAAAGAGATAGATTTATTTTAAGTAAAGGACATGCTTGTCTTGCATATTATGCGGCTTTAAATCAGATTGGTGTTTTGTCTGATAATGATTTGATGAGTTTCGAAAAAGATAATTCCGATTTGGCAGGACATCCAGTGAAAAATTTAAATAAAGGTATTGAATTTTCAACAGGTTCATTAGGGATGGGGTTATCCATAGCTGTAGGTTTAGGTATTGCGTACAAAAAAAAAAAAATAAATAACAAAATTTTTGTCATAATGGGTGACGGAGAATGTAATGAAGGTTCAAATTGGGAAGCATTAATGACTGCTTCTCATTTTAAACTAGATAACATAGTCATATTTGTTGACAAAAACAATTTTCAACAAACTGGAAATTGTGGAGAAATATTAAATTTAAACAATTTGAGTGAAAAATTGAATTCATTTAATTGTTTTTCCAGAGAAATAAATGGTCATGACCACAATGAAATTTTTAAAGCTATTGATAATAATTTAAATTTAAATGGTCCAAATGTCATAGTAGCCAATACAATAAAGGGCAAAGGTATCAGTTTTTTTGAAAATAAAAATGAATGGCATCATTCAGTTTTAACTAAAAAGTCTTATGAAGAAGCTTTAGAAAGTTTAAATAAGAATTATGAAAATTGATGAAAAAAAATTAAAAATGATGTCCACAATTGGTATGAGGGCCAGTTTTGGATTAAGTTGTTTAGAATTTGTTAAAGATTTTCCTGATATGATGATATTAACCTGTGATGTGTCAACATCAGCTGGTTTAGATAGATTCAGAAAGCAATTTTCATCAAATTATTTGGATGTTGGTATCTCAGAACAAAATTTGATTGGGATTGCAACAGGACTAAGTTCTGAAAATTTTAAAGTAATAACTACAACGTTTGCACCTTTTCAAACATTGAGATGTTGTGAGCAAATCAAAGTAAATCTTGGTTATATGAAATCTAAAGTATTATTAGTAGGTTTGGCTTCAGGACTTAATTTGGGAAATCTTGGGTTTACTCATTGCAGCATAGAAGAAATAGGCGTTTTAAGATCTATACCCAATATTCAAATTGTTGTTCCAGCAGATTGTTTAGAACTTAATAAAGTTGTTGAAAGTTATTTATCTCAAGGAAATATGCCTGTTTATATTCGTTTAACCGGAGGTTCTAATATCAAACAGATATATAATAAAGATTATAATTTTGAAATTGGTAAAGCAGAAGTTTTGAGAGATGGTTTAGATGTATGTTTTTTTTCCTGCGGTGCAATTTTAAGCAATGTTTTAGAGGCATCAAAAATTTTAGAGAATGAACATAAGATTCAATCGAAAGTGGTTAACATGCATACTATTAAACCGATTGATAAAAAAGCAATTATTGATTGCTCTAAAAACAAATTACATGTTTGTGTAGAAGAGCACAATATAATTGGTGGACTAGCAAGTGCTATTAGTGAGGTAAAAGTAAAGGAAAATATTTCAGTAAAACAAATTAATTTAGGTGTAGATGATAAATATACAAAAAGTGGAAGTTATAAATATATGTTAGATTACTACAATTTATCACCTGACAAAATTGTCAAAAATGTTATTAACGCACTAGGGTAATGTCAAATTTAGATTTATATAAAAAAACTTTTATATCATCCTTGTCTATCGATGAAAAGGTTTTTTCAGAAAAATTAGAATATAACGAAATTCCAGAATGGGATTCTATTGGTCACATGACTTTAATGTCTGGTTTAGAGGAATCTTTCGGTATTACTTTAGAAACTGATGACATAATAGATTTTAGTTCTTACAAAAAAGGTAAAGAAATTTTAGAGAAGTACAAAATTAAATTTTAATTTTATTTAAGTTAACCCCCATATAAGGTATTTTCATAGAGGCATTGTTCTTTTTTAAAAACGGTATCCTTTTCAAAGGATTAAATCTTTCAGTAATAGTAATTCTCACTGCGTTCTTATCTGAATTTTCATAACCCTTATGTACCAATGACGAAAGGAAAATTATTGCATTTCCAGCTTTAACTTTTAATTTTTTTTGTTCAAATTTATCAAGATATCTGGATCTGATATGAGTATATTGTTTAGTCCACAGTTTTTTGTTTGTTTCTGAAAGCTTAAGATAGTGTTTAAAGTAACCATTTTTATGTGAATTTTTATATATACACAAACCCCCGGTTTTCTCATTAGTGTTGTATATTGGTACCCATAATACAATTGTATCACGTGCAAACTGGTTTGTTTCTTGATGCGCGTCCAATAATTTATCATTTGCATTATCGTGAACATGAATTGCCGGTCTTCCAGAAAAAACAACTTTTGAGTTAAAATATTTTTTTACGAAATTTATCATTTCTTTTTTATGAAGAGTTTTTAGTAAATCAATATTGTGTGGTGTAAGATCATACCAGTGACTTTTTAATTTATTATTATATTTTTTTATTTGATAGTATTTTTTTTGTAGGTTTTTTTCTTTGCTTTTTTTAATGTAATTTAGAGTTTCAATTAAAGTATTCTCAATTAAAGAAATGTCTTTCTTATTTAAATAATTTTCAAACTCATAATACCCATTTTCTTCCAAAGAGTTTCGAATTTTATTAAAGTTCCATTTATTCATTTTTAATAAATTACTAATATACTAGTTTAATTTTGAGTAAATACTTATAAATTTTTTTAGTCTCTTTTATATTCAATTTTATAAAAAAGCTAATATCTTCCAAGCTATTTTTCCCATCACAATATTGCAAAAAATCTAATATTTTTTTAGAAAAATCTTTTTTATAATAAATTTTAAAGCTCAACGTTTTATATAAGTTTTTTTTAGTAAGAAATGGCTCGCAATAATACGAACTTTTGGGAAACATTTTTTTTTGAAAATTATTAATTGTACTAATTAAAAACTTCAAACTTTTATTTAAACTATCTTCTTTTACAAAGTTAAAATTATCTAAAGACGTATGATATTCTTTAAAATTTGAAAATTTGTCTCTTGAAATCATAGCCATTGGAATTTCAATACCAGGAGAATTAAATTGTCTTTCATCTGAACCTCTTTCTAAAAAAGAAAATATTTTGTGATTAATTTTTTTTTCTTTAAGTGTTTCATTTAGAGTTCTGTCAATTGATGAATCGTTATATTTAGAATATATTATTGATAAATTTCCTGAACCACCAAGACACGTTAGATTTAACCCACCTAAACAAAGTTTTTTAATTTTTTTAAAATTTTGTGAAATGTATGCAATTGATCCAATTGTTTCAGGTATGAATATAAATCTTAATCCATAATTTAATTTTTTTTTCTTAAAATAATTTATTAAAGCCATGGAAACTATTGGACCACTAAGCTCATTATTCGCCATGGATGGATGACAAATGTAGGTTGAAATTAAAAGTTCATCTTTATATTTCCCCTTAAGAAACAGTTCTCCATAATTCATATATCCATTTTTTTTGAAACTTGTTTTTATAACAGCAGAGAAGTTATCATTATCTTTATATTTTTTTTCTATTTTTTTTTTATTTTTATGAGTATCGCAGAAACCCCAATTTCTTTTATAATAAGATGTGATATAAGGTATCGCGTTAGATTGTTTGGGTATAGTATAAATTTTTTTTAAAATTTTATTTTTTGATAATTTTCTATTAATTGGTTCCGAATAACTGATTAAATGTAAATTGTTTTTTTTAAAATCAATTATTTTTTTTTTGTATTTATCAAGTATGAAAGCATCATGAACATTCCAAACTGGTGGTATTGTCCAGTCAAATACTTTTGTTCCTGATTTAATACTTCTTATTTTTAAATTTTTGAATTCCTTTTGAATAATTTTTAGTGTTTTGAGAGTATCTTTTCCTGTAATACTTCTGCATAATGGAAAAAGTTTTTTTCCAATTTTATAAAATTTTTTAATCATTAAATTGATAA
>NZ_JBNGZH010000048.1:0-21018 GCF_052049775.1 Candidatus Pelagibacter sp.
AGATGTAAAAAAGACTATGCTTCTCAAAAAAAAATATTTGAACAAAAATTAGAACACAAAAACTTCTCTCAAAAATGGTTTTTAAACAATTTTGAAATTTTTACTTTTTTTTTGCCGAAAGATAAGAGTTTAAAATTTGATTATTTGGAGGTAGGTTGTTATGAGGGGTTATCTTCTTTTTACGTTTTATCTGAATACAAATCTGTAAACGCATTTTTTTTGGATATATGGGATATGCCTAATCCGAATAGCAAAACACTTTCACATAATTTTGGGTTAATAGAAAAAGCTTTTGATCAGAATCTCTCAGGATTTGATTTTAAGAAAATGAAAAATGATTCAGTTATTTCAATGAGAAAATTGTTAAAAGAAAATGTTCATTTTGACTTTATTTATATTGATGGATCTCACAATGGAGAAGATATTCTGTCTGATGCAATTGAAGCATTTAAAATTTTAAAAGTTAATGGACTGATGTTTTTTGATGATTTTTTACAACACGATGATAATAGAATATTACAATCATACGTAGGTATTGATAAATTTTTGTCTCTATATTCTGATTATTTGAAAATTGAGTATTTTCAAAATAATTTAGTTGTTAGAAAAAAATAAAATATAAGTGGAGAGGTGGCCGAGTGGTTGAAGGCGCACGCTTGGAAAGCGTGTAAAGGGGTAACTCTTTCATGGGTTCGAATCCCATTCTCTCCGCCACAAATAATCTTTGTTTTATGCGGTCAATTTGACATTTTTTTCAAATTGGTAAAATTATAAAAAGAGCAATTTAAAGCAAAAAATGATATGATTAAATTTTCCGTAAAATAAAAAATGACGACTTTAAATAAATATCAGGCAGACTCAATTAAAGTTCTTAAAGGTCTAGAAGCAGTAAGAAAAAGACCTGGGATGTATATTGGTGATACGGACGATGGCACAGGTTTACATCACATGGTTTATGAAGTTGTAGATAACTCAATAGACGAAGCATTAGCAGGTTATTGTAAAAATATTGATGTTATGATGAATGCTGATGGCACAATTACTGTTAAAGATGATGGTAGAGGTATTCCAATAGATATCCATAAAGGGGAAAAGAAATCTGCAGCAGAGGTAATTATGACTCAACTTCATGCTGGAGGTAAATTTGATCATGACTCATACAAAGTATCAGGAGGTCTGCATGGTGTTGGCGTATCTGTCGTTAATGCTCTTTCAGCAAAATTACAATTAGAAATTCATAGAGATGGCCAAAAATATTTCATTGAGTTTAAAGAGGGAGATGCTAAATCGCCACTGAAAAAAATTGGGAAATCTAAAGAGACTGGTACTCAGATAACATTTTTACCTTCAAAGGAAATTTTTTCATCTATCAAATTTAATTCAAATACACTTATAAAAAGAATGAGGGAATTAGCTTTTTTAAACAAAGGAATAAAAATTACATTCTCAGACCTTACAAATAAAAAAGAAAAGAAAACAATCTTTAAATTTGATGGAGGTGTAATAGAGTTTGTTAATTTTTTAGACGAAAAAAGAGAAAAATTACAGAATAAAAATGGTAATGATTTATTTAAAAAGCCTATCTATATAGAGGGTAAAAAACAAAATATAGAAATAGAGTGTTCTCTCAAATGGAATGCCTCCTATAGCGAAGATGTATTTCCATATACCAATAATATTCATCAAAAAGATGGTGGAACACACTTGCTTGGTTTTAGAAGTGCCTTGACAAGAGTTGTTAATAAATATGCGAACGAGCATAACCTCCTGAAAAAAAATAAATTTACTATATCAGGTGATGATATTAAAGAAGGGTTAACATGTGTATTATCCGCAAAAATTCCTGATCCTAAATTTTCATCTCAAACTAAAGACAAGCTTGTATCTTCAGAGGTGCGAATGATAGTTGAAAATATCGTTAATGAAAAACTTTCTATATGGTTTGATCAAAATCCATCTGTTGCTAAAATTATTTTAGCAAAGATTATTCAAGCTGCGTTAGCTAGAGATGTTGCTAGAAAAGCAAGAGAAAGTGTAAGAAGGAAAGGTGCTCTTGAGTTAAGTGGGCTTCCTGGAAAGTTAGCTGATTGCCAAATTGGTAAGCAAGAGGGAACAGAATTATTTATTGTAGAGGGAGATTCCGCTGGTGGATCAGCAAAACAAGGCAGAAATAGAGCCAATCAAGCTGTATTGCCCTTGAGAGGGAAAATTCTCAACACATACGTAGATTCCAACGATGGCAAGAAAAATGGTAATAGTAGTAATGGTTCAGATCATAGGACAAAAGCTTTATCAAAGATGATTTCATCAAATGAAATTTTGACATTGATAAATGCTTTAGGATTAGATCCAAAATCTCAAGAGATAGATTTAAAAGATCTTAGGTATGGTAAAATAATAATTATGACGGACGCAGATGTTGATGGATCACACATTAGAGCTTTATTATTAACCTTTTTTAACAACAAACCATTTAATAAACTTATCGAAAATGGGCATGTTTATTTGGCACAGCCGCCATTATTTAAGATCAACAAAGGGTCAAAAGGAATTTATATCAAAGATGAAAAAGAGCTTGAACAATATATTATTAATAACAATAAGGAGTTTAAAAAGATTAAAAAGGGATCAAAAGATTTTGATAGATTTATGGAAACTGAAAAGTCAAAATTAAACATTCAAAGGTTTAAAGGTTTAGGTGAAATGAATCCAGAGGAATTATGGAGTACTACTTTAAATCCAGATACAAGAAACTTATTGCAAGTGCAATACTCAAAAGATTTAAAGAAAGATCAGGTATTGATTCATACACTAATGGGAAATGATGTTTCTTTAAGGAAAGATTTTATAGTATCTAACGCAATAAATGTTCAAAATTTAGATGTTTAAAAATGAAGTTTTTTGAAACTTCTAAACAATATTCTTTAAAAAAATCAATTTATATAAATTTAAGGTGGATTGGTATTATAGGGCAATTAATATCAGTATATCTTGTATATTTCTATTTTAATTTTGACTTCAACTTTATTTTTGCAAATTTATTTATTTCAATTGGAGTAATTAGTAATTTATATTTAATTTTTATTTACAAAAAAACTCAGTTAACAGATAGATCAGCATTTATTCATTTACTTATTGATATAATTCAATTAAGTGGACTAATTTATCTCACAGGAGGTGTAAAAAATCCATTTATCATTTTTTTAATAATACCTAGTGTTTTTGCTTCCTCAAATTTAAGCTTTAGAACTAATTCATTACTAGTATTATTAACTACTTTATCAATTTTGGGGTTAACTTTTATTTCAAAAGATCTACCTGGACCTTTGAATGATCATTTTCATGTTAGTAACTATTATATCTATGCGATACCTTTAGCCTTAATAATAGCTCTTCTTTTTTTGAATTATTTTGCAATTATATTTGGTGCAGAGAGTAAGTTGAGAAAAGATGCTTTGAATAAAATGGAAGAAATAATGGCTAAAGAACATGAAATGTTATCTTTGGGTGGACAAGCAGCTGCTGCCGCACATTCATTAGGGACGCCCTTATCAACAATAAAGGTAATTACCCAGGAATTATCAAAACAATTAAAAGATCAAAAAGATGTTTCCCAAGATATTGAACTCTTAGCAAGTCAGGTTGAAAGGTGTAATGAAATATTAAAAAGATTATCCTTAAATCCTGATCAGGAGGATGAATTTATTGATGAGGACCTATCAATGAGAGAATATTTAAGACAAATTATTTCATCATTTAAGGAAACAAGTAAAAAAGAATTTAGTCTTAATTTAGAACAAGATCTTAATTCAAAAAAAATTTATAAATCGATTGAAATTGTTTATGGCTTAAGAAATTTTATAGGTAATGCAAATAAGTTTTGTAAAAACAAGATTTTTATAACTTTGAAAAGTGATAATAATTTTACTGAAATAACCATTGAAGATGATGGCGACGGATATCCAAATGATATTTTATCAAAAATTGGAGAACCTTATCTCAAATCAACTGATAAAAACAGTGGATTAGGTTTAGGATTATTCATAGGAAAGACTTTACTGGAAAAAAATTTTGCTACTGTTAATTGTTGGAATTCTCAAACTAGAAGTGGTGCTGAGGTGACTATAAAATGGAAAAACAAAGATTTGTTTAACCTTTAATGCAAATTTTTTTTATTCTTAAAAAGTTCACTTAATTGAGAAATCATGACATCTCCTAATTCATTGACATCAGTAATTTTTATTGCGCGATTGTAGTATCTTGATACATCATGACCTATTCCTATCGCTAAAATTTCTGTCTCAGTTTTTTCTTCTATAAATTTTACAATTTTTTTAAGATGTTTCTCGAGAAAATCACCTGAATTCACTGATAAAGTTGAGTCATCGACTGGCGCACCATCAGAAATAACCATTAATATTTTTCTCTCTTCTTTTCTTTTTTTCAATCTATTAAATGCCCATGAGATCGCCTCTCCATCAATATTCTCTTTCAATAATCCCTCTTTTAACATTAAACCAAGATTATTTTTACATTGTCGCCAATGTGTGTCAGCCCCCTTATAAATTATGTGTCTTAAGTCATTTAACCTTCCAGGTGTTTTCGGTTTACCCTCTTTATTCCAAAATTCTCTACTTTTTCCACCTTTCCAATTTTTAGTTGTGAAACCTAATATTTCAACTTTAACAGAACATCTCTCCAGTGTTCTTGATAAAATATCAGCGCAAATCGCAGCAATTGTAATTGGACGTCCTCTCATAGATCCTGAATTATCTATTAAAAGGGTAACGACAGTGTCTTTAAAATCTAAATCTTTTTCTTTTTTAAAAGATAATGAATTATAAGGATCCATTATTATTCTTGGTAATTTTGAACTATCCAATAACCCTTCCTCTAAATCAAACTCCCAAGCCCTATTTTGTTTTGCCAACAATTGTCTTTGAAGTTTGTTCGCAAGTTTGGTGATGACATCTTGAAAACCTATTAATTGTTGATCTAAAGTTTTTCTTAATTTTGAAGCTTCATCAGAGTTTTCTAAATTTTCTGCTTTTGTTATTTCATCAAACTGAGTTGTAAAGATCTTATAGTCTGTATTTAAATCATTAATTGATTTTTTTTGAATAACTTGTTCGTTATTTTTTTGATCAGATTCACTATCAATTAATTGCTCATCAAGTTTGTATTCATCTATGTCATATTCAGAGTCTAAACTCGCTTCAGTCTCTTCATTGTCATTGTCATCCCTAGAGTCGTCTGAATTGTTGTCTTGGTCATCATTAGAGGGATTATTTTGACCATCATCTTGGTTTTCTTCCCTGGTTTCTTCATTGTCCTCATTTTTAAAAATATCCATTTCTTGTAATATTTCTGAAAACTTTGATGAATATTCATTTTGATATTCTAAGTTTTCTTTTAAAAATTCAATGTGCTTGTTCATTACTTTATCGAAGTCTTTTTCCCAAAAATTTAACATATTACCTGTTAATGTATTTAATTTAACGTTTAAAAATTTTTTTAACATATACAATTCAAAAGCTTCAACCACAGGAACATCTTCTTTTGAATTTAATTGGTCTTTTCTTTTTAATTGGATTATTTGATCATAATTTTCTTTAAGATTTTTTGCTATACCTTTTAACATTTTTGAGCCTAGGCATTCATATCTTACTTTTTCTGCAATAGAATAAAGATTCTTATATGAGGAATTTAAAGGTAAGTTTTTTTTATAAATCTCATTATTTGAAAATTTTTTCTTTAAAGCAGACGAGTCGGACTCTGCTCTAGCTTTAATGAAATCTCCTTTTGAGTTAAGATTTTCAATATCAACAAAATTCAAATCTTTTTTGTTTTTTTCATCGATAGTTTTTAGATGAATATCATCAGAAATCACTCTAGCTGTTGAAGTTAAAGCTTGCTTAAGTTTTTCTCTTAAGTTTTCAGCTTTGTTATTTTTCATTTAAATTTGAATATTTGCGAGTGACTCAGGTAGTTCTTCTCCGAAACATCTTTGATAGTATTCAGCAATTGTATTTTTTTCAATTTCATCACATTTATTTAGAAAAGTGACTCTAAATGCGTAACCTACATCTTTAAAAATTTCTGCATTTTCAGCCCAATGCAATACGGTTCTTGGACTCATTACAGTACTTATGTCGCCAGCTATAAATCCTTTTCGAGTTAAGGATGCAACCTTTATCATATTTGAAACTTTTTCTTTTCCTTTGGGATTATTTAAAGATTTATTTTTTGCTAATATAATGTCCATTTCTTTATCTAGACTAAGGTAATTAAGTGTTGTTACAATATTCCATCTATCCATTTGACCTTGATTGATTTGTTGTGTTCCATGATAAAGTCCAGTGGTATCTCCTAAACCGACTGTATTTGATGTAGCAAATAATCTAAAAAATTTATTTTGCTTTATGACCTTATTTTTGTCTAATAGGGTAAAGTTACCTTCAGCTTCAAGAACTCTTTGAATGACAAACATTACATCAGGTCTTCCAGCATCATACTCATCAAAAACTAAAGCTACTGGATTTTGAATTGACCATGGTAAAATACCCTCATTAAATTGTGTAACTTGTTTTCCTTCTTTAAGAACGATAGCATCTTTTCCAATAAGATCTATTCTGCTGATATGACTATCTAAGTTTACTCTAATACAGGGCCAATTTAATCTAGCAGCAATTTGTTCTATGTGTGTAGATTTTCCTGTACCATGATAACCTTGCACTAGAACTCTTTTGTTGTGTGCAAATCCAGAGACAATTGCAAGTGTAGTATCTCTGTCAAATTTATAATTTTTATCTATTTCTGGAACATATTCACTTTTTTCAGAGAATGCGTCTACTTCCATCTCAGAATCAATCCCAAATGATTGTTTTAATGAAATTTTAATATCTGGCTGAATGTTAAGATTGGTTGTCAATTTTTTTCCTATATGTATTTTTTAGTTGTGTGTAAGCTAAAGTTATTAACTTTAGTTTTTCTTCATATTTTTTATTTCCGGCATTCATATCAGGGTGAAATTTTTTGACAAGTGTTTTGAATTTTTCTTGAACTTTTTGCCATTTTAAACCTACGGAAACACCTAATATACTAAAGGCTTTAATATCTTTATGATCAAATTTAAATTGACGCATATGATTGAATTCACTTTTAAATTTATCATTATCCATTTCATCTTTTAAAGTGTTATTCCATAAAACTTTAAAAAAATTATCAGATGAACTAAAACTTTGAGTAGGTTTATGCCAAATCATATCTGATTTTAAAAAATTAATTACTTGATCATCATTCATACCGGAAAAATAATTCCAATTTTTATTAAATTCTTTAACATGTTCTAAACATAACATTCTATATTTTTTACTATTATCCTTTTCAACAGGCGCTTTATATTCACCAATTTCTTTACAATTATTCCAGTCGCAAATATTTTTCATGATAATATAATTATACTTATGAATATAAATGATTTAATTGCAATCGTAAAAAAAAAATTACAAAATCAAATTGCTTTGGAGAGTATTTCAATTGAAGATAAATCTTTTCTCCATAAAAATCATGCTGGAAACCAGGCAGGTAAATTTCATCTTAAAATTTCTTTAGTATCAAAGGAACTAAAGCAAATGAAAAGAATCGATAGTGATAAAAAGATTTACAAAATTTTAAATGAAGAATTAAAAAAATATATTCATTCTATTCAAATTTTAATCAATTAATTCATTTTTTAAAAATTCATTTAAATTTTTTACTGAGTATTCTTGATTTAAAATTGTTTGGCCCATTTTTTTTAATAATACTAACTTTATTTTATCAGAATTGTTTTTTTTATCAGTTTTCATAAATTTAATAATTTTATCAAGATCTTTACTTTTAAAATATTTTCTAATATCCGAGGGTAATTTTGAATTTTTGTAATGTTTAGAAATCAATTTATAATCATTAATATTTAGGAATTTGTTTTTATTGCTAAATTTTAGAGCCATCATCATTCCTAAAATAACAGCTTCACCATGATTTAATCTTTTAGAATATCCTAATGAAGCTTCAAATGAATGACCAAAAGTGTGACCAAAATTTAATTTTTTTCTTAAGTTGCTCTCTTTTTCATCTTTTTCAACTACATCTTTTTTTATTTTACAACTCTCAAATATCGCCTTTTCTATACTAGGAGATTTTAGTTTAATAATGTCATCAAAATTATGATCTAAATATTTAAAGAATTTTTTTCTAGAGATTATAGAGTGTTTTAAAATTTCACCATACCCACAAACAATTTCTCTTCTATTAAGTGTTTTTAAAGTATCTATATCACTTATGACTAATTTTGGTTGATAGAAGCTACCAATGAGATTTTTTCCATACTTAGAATTTACTCCTGTTTTGCCACCAATCGATGAGTCTACTTGAGCCAAAAGAGTTGTGGGAATATTTATAAAATGTAATCCTCTTTTAAATAAACTTGCAGCAAAACCACCAACGTCTCCAGTTATACCTCCCCCTATTGCTAATAAACTATCCTCTCTAGAAAAATTTTTATTAAGTAAAATTTCTAAGATTGAATTTATAGTAGTTTGGTTTTTATTTTTTTCGTTGGCATTAAAATTAAATAAAAATATTTTTTTATTTCGTAGTTTTTTTTTAATTTCAAAAATAAATTTTTTAGGAACTTTTCTGTCAACTACCAATAAACATTTTTTTGATTTAATGGAATTATTGACCATCAAACTTGATATTTTTGGAATAAGATTTTTTCCAATAAATATTGGATATTTTTCAGAATTAGTCTTAATTATCAATTTAATTGGTTTCATATAATATCTAAAATTCTTTCTACAATTTCTTTTTTAGTTTTATTGTGACAATCAATTTTATTTTGCGCTTTTGCATAATATTTATTACGATTTTTTATCATATTTTGTAGATCACTATTAGAAACATTATAAGCTAATGGTCTTTTAGCACTTTTTCTTATTCTTTGGATTAAAATATCATCCTTAGTTTTCAGCCAAAAAGATGTGTGATTTTTTAAAACCTCGTTTCTTATATTTCTATTTAAAAAAGCACCTCCACCCAGAGACACTACTATTCCTTTAATTTTCATGAGTTCCAAAGTAATTTTTTCCTCGTATTCTCTGAAAAATTTTTCACCTTTGTTTTTGAATATACTTGAAATTTTCATTTTAAGCTTATTTTCTATGTAATGGTCAACATCATAAAAATCTAATTTTAGTTTTTTTGAAACTAAAAATCCGATAGATGTTTTACCAGATCCCATCATACCTAAAAAAACAATATTTCTATCAGATTTCATAATTTTCTTTATTGAAAAACCACAAATATGTCTTAATTTGAAATTAGTTAAAAGTATATGCAATTTATAAAAAAAACAAGTTCAAGCCGAAGTATTGTGAGTATTGTAACAAAATTAGTTTTATTTTTGCTTGTCTTTTTTTTAATTATTTTTTTACTGAACAAGATTGACTTTCCAGCTCCTAAAAAAGATATAGATAAAACTATTCCTAATGAAAATTTTAAAATCGTTAAATAAAAAAAATTTTTTAATTTTATTTTTTTTATTTTTCACTTCTATTGCTAGTGCAGAAGAAAAACCAGTTGATATTTGGAATATAGATAAAAAAGAAATTGAAGAAAAAAAAATAACAAACAACTCAGAAATTTCAGATGGGGAAAATATATTACAAGAGAGTAACGAGCCAAGTGTATTTGGAATGCAAAATCAAAATCAAAAATCAATTATTAATCTTGATGAAAAGTTTGATACAAAAGAAATTAAAATAATTGGATTATATGACCCTGAAGACTATG
The DNA here is from genome assembly GCF_052049775.1 of Candidatus Pelagibacter sp. Taxonomy (GTDB): domain Bacteria; phylum Pseudomonadota; class Alphaproteobacteria; order Pelagibacterales; family Pelagibacteraceae; genus Pelagibacter. Next base: position 9,838 of record NZ_JBNGZH010000048.1, read on the forward strand.
ATCTGAATGTAGATATGTGGGCTAATTCAGATGGAGACCAATTAGAAAATTTGCTTACAAAACTAAATAAGATGGATCTTTCTAATGATGCAGTTGAAATCGTTAATACTTCACTCTTAATTAATGCTCATAATCCCAAAAAAAATATATCAGATAACGAATTTCTAAAATTAAAGTCAGATTGGTTAATTAAAAACTCAAACCTAGATTTAATCGAAGAATATTTAATTCAAAATCAAATAATTAATTTACACCCAGAACTCACAAAATACCTTGTGGATGAATATCTCTCTAATTCAAAAATTGATAAAGCTTGCAGTGTATTTTCAAAAAATAATGAATTAATTACAGATGAGTATTTATCAAAATTTAACATCTATTGTTTGATTAAAAATAATAAAAGAGAGGAAGCTCAATTAATTTTAGATTTAAAAAAAGAAATAGGTTTTAAAGATGCATATTTCGAAAAAAAAATAAATTATTTACTAAAATACACAAAAAAAATAGATGATTCAGTATCTGAAAAATCAATATTTGATTTTTATTTGGCCCATCAAACAAATCCTAATTTTAATTTTGAACCTAACGATAAAACTAAAAAAATAATTTGGAAATATCTTTCATCTGCAAATTTACTAGGTTCATTTAAACAAATCGATGTTTCAGAAATTGAGAAAATAGGAACTATAGAAAAAGCTGTTCATAATAAAAACTATCCAGAAAAAGAATTATTTAATTTATATAAAAGATTCCAATTTAATTTTAATCAACTTCTTAATGCTCAAAATGAATATAAAAAACTCTCTAAAATCGAAGGCAGGGCTCTTATTTATCAGAAAATTCTACTTGAGTCTGAAATGGTAGAAAAATTAAAGTTATTAAGAGTATTAAAAAATTCCTTTAAAGATGATGATTTAGACAAAGCGTTTGATTTAGAATTGAAAATTTTTCTCGAGAAAATTAATCCAGTAGATATACCAGATAATTTAACAAGTTTTTATTATACAAATATTCAAATTGAAAAGGATGAAGATAAAAAAATTAAGTTTAACAATGATATAATGCATCAATCAAAATTAATTAATTACTTTAATGGTGATTATGCTAGTTCCAAAATTTCTAAAGACACAAATAATTTTTTAAAAAAGATAAAAAAAAACAAAAAATATTTTCTATCTAAAAAAGATATTATATTTTTAGAGTCGTTAAGATATGATGGAATTGAAATTTCAGAAAAATACGATGATTTGTATCAAATTGATGAAAATGAAATTCCTACAGACATACAAATTATGATTAATAATAGTGAAACTGGTTTAGCACTTTTGAGAATTGCTGAAGTGATTGGACAAGATGAAATTGACAGAATAGATGAAGATACAATTTATTTTATAATAACAGCTCTCAACAAGCTTAATATTGATTGGATGAGAAATAAGATATTGCTTAAAGTTCTTCCTTTAAAAGTTTAAAAATTAGTTTAATTATTTATTATGCTTAAAGAAATTGTTACTGTTCCAGATGAAATATTAAAAAAAATATCTGATCCAATTGAAAAAGTTGGAATTAATGAAAAAAAATTAATTGAAGACTTATTTGAAACAATGTACCACTCCAAGGGAATTGGTCTTGCTGCAGTTCAAGTAGGTATACTAAAAAGAGTTTTAGTTGTTGACGTTTCAAATAAGGATGAAGAAAATCAACCAATAGCATTAATCAATCCTGTAATAAAAAACTTAAGCGAAGAGACATCGGTGTACGAGGAGGGTTGTCTATCAATACCTGAAACTTTTATTGAAATTGAGAGACCAAAAATTTGTGAGGTGGAATATATTGACGAAAAGGGAGAGAAGAAAAATCTTAAATGTGATGGGCTTTTATCTACTTGTATCCAACATGAAATAAATCATTTAGATGGAAAATTAATTATTGACCATTTATCAAAATTAAAGAAAGATTTTATTATAAAAAAAATTTCAAAAATTAAAAAAAATCCAGACAGAATAGTAGTTTAAAGATGGCAAATAAGATTATCTTTATGGGTACACCAATATTTTGTGTTCCTATCTTAAAATCTCTATATCAAAATGGTTATAATATTTCTGTGGTTTTTACTCAACCACCGCAAAAATCTCATAGAGGACAAAAAATTAACAAAAGTCCAATTCAGGGTATCTCTGAAACTTTAAATATAGATTATAGAACACCCAAGACGCTTAAAGATAATCATGAGGAGTATGAATTTTTAAAAGAATTAAATGCAGATCTTGCAATAGTGTGTGCATATGGACAAATAATTCCTGAAAATTTTTTAAACTTAACTAAAAAAGGTTTTGTAAATATTCACGCCTCAATTCTTCCTAGTTGGCGAGGCCCAGCGCCAATCCAGAGATCAATTATGAATTTAGATCCTGAAACGGGCATAAGTATTATGAAGATTAAAAAAGAATTGGATAGCGGACCAGTTAGTAATATTTATAAAATCAAAATAGATCAAAACCAAAATGCTCAAGAAATTTCAGAAAAACTATCCGCTTTAGCTGCTGAAAAAATTTTAGATAATGTGGATGATATACTTGAAGATAAGGCAAAGTTTATTGATCAGGATCATTCAAAAGCTACTTATGCAAAAAAAATTGATAAGGAGGAATCACGGATTGATTGGGACGAGGATGCCTCTAAAATAATTGGAAAAATAAATGGATTATTTCCCTCCCCAGGTGCTTCTTTTATTTTTAATGGCGAAAGATATAAAATTTTGAAAGCCGAAATTGGTAATGGCATAGGTCAAGTTGGAGAAATAATTTCAAATCAGCTGGAAGTAGCATGTAATAAAAATCAATCTATTAAGATTCTCGAAATTCAAAGACAAGGAAAAAGACCACAAAAAATTAGCGAATTCATGTTGGGCTCTCAAATTAAAAAGGGCTCAAAGTTATCAAATGTTTAGGTATCAAATATTAATTGAATATGAGGGCACTAATTTTAGGGGGTGGCAAATTCAAAAAAAAGGAAAAACTGTCCAGGGGTTATTACAAGAGAAAATTTCAAAACTTTTAAAAGAAAAAATCATAATATATGGAGCTGGAAGATTAGATGTTGGTGTACATGCCAAAGAACAGTCAGCACATTTTGATTGTAAAAATAAGATTATCAAAATTGATAGGTTTTTAAAATCAATCAATCATTTTTTAAATAAAGATGGAATAGCAATACTTAAAATTACAAAAAGAGGCAATAATTTTCATGCTAGATTTTCAGCTAAAATGAGAGTTTATAATTATGTGATTATTAATCGGATTAGTGGACCAGTTTTAGATAAAAATAGAGGCTGGCATATTATAAAAGATCTTGATTTAAAATTGATGAAAGGTGCTGCAAGAAAATTGATTGGTACTAAAGATTTCAGTACTTTTAGAAAATCGAGTTGTAGGGCTAAAAGTCCAATAAAGACTATGAAATCTGTAAAAATTAGATCTACAAAAAATAAGATTGAAATAGAATTCAGATCTCAATCTTTCTTACAACAACAAGTTCGGTCTATGGTTGGTTGTTTAAAATATGTTGGGGAAGAAAAATGGACATTAAAAAGATTTGTAGATGTAATGCAGTCTAAAAAAAGAGAATTATGTGCTCCACCTGCACCACCTCAAGGTCTCTATTTAACGAGAGTTATTTATTAATTTTTTTTTATTACTCATCGCAAATTTACGGTTTATTCGCCATCTACTTTCCTCACGAATTATAAAACCACAACAATTTTTTGATTTACATTTACAAGGAAATTGCTTGTAATCTTCCTTATCAAAACTAAAACCATAATCACAAGTTATCTCTTCGCCCTTTTTAATATCTCTATCAGCTGTTATCCAAATTTTTAAACCCTTACCATCATAACGTGCGTTCGCATCACAACTATGATTTACCAATCCAGCAATATTAAATGAGAAATCACCATCCAAGGTATATTTTTTATTTAAAGTAAATAGATAAATAGGTTTTTTATTGTCATATTTATTTGACTCTTCAACTTCTTTATTTGTAATTATTTTTCCTAAGTAATTAATAATTTTTGTACCTTCTTTGATATTTTTAGTAGCATAAAGTCCACGACCTTTATTATCAATTTTTGATTTTCTTATTTTGTATAGTTTCATGAAGTTGATTTATGATGGGCTAGATATTTATCAATTGAATTCTACCAATGCATTGACATGTTCGTTAGCGCTTTCTGCCAAAGCATTTAAATCATATCCACCTTCAAGTATAGAAACAACTTTACCTGCGGTAAACTTATTAGTAGCCGCTAATGTTCTTTTAGTAATTTCATAAAAATCTTTTGAACTAAGTTGAAATTGAGCTAATGGATCATCTTTATGTGCATCAAAACCTGCTGAAAATATGAGAAAATCTGGTTTATATTGAACTAATCTTTCTAACACCCTATCAAATGCATTAAAGTACTCTTCGGAGTTCGTCCCAGCGGGCAAAGGGATATTTAATGAATTATTAAAGTCTCCTTTATCTTTATCTGTTCCACCCCCAGGATAAAAAGGATATTGGTGCGTAGAAATATATAATGAATTTTTATTATTACGCATAACATCATAATTTCCATTACCCCAGTGCACGTCAAAATCTACACAGGCAATTTTTTTGTATTTATATTTTGACACTAAATAGTTTGTTGCTACTCCCGCGTTTGATATACAACAAAATCCCATAGCTTTATTTTTTTCAGCATGGTGCCCAGGTGGTCTAGCCAAACAGAATGCATTTTTATATTGATTGTTCTCAATTCCATCTATCGCTCTTATTGTTGAACCAGCAGCATCAAAAACTGCCTTTTTACTTTCAGGTGATACAACTGTATCGCCATCTAAAAACTTAAGGCCTTTTTGAGGAAAAGAGTCTTTTAAATTATTTATATAGTCTTTTGAATGTGTCATAGACAATATATCATCAGGAACATTATCTGGCTTATCCCAGATTAGGTCTTTTCTTTTTTTTAACTTTTCTTTTATAGCAATTACTCTTTTAGGCTGCTCGGGATGACCATCGCCAGTGTTATGTTTCTCATAGGAGTCAGAATTTATGATCGCTGTTTTCATTTAAAATAATTTATTAAAATGTTTTCATAAATTTTCTTAAGATTTTTCAAATCTTTTAAGGATACGGCTTCATCAACTTTATGCATTGTTTTTCCAACAAGCCCAAACTCTAATCCAGGTGATATTTTTCTTATGAATCTCAGATCAGAGGTTCCACCTGTAGTAGATAGCTTTGGTTTAATTTTGGTCACTTTTTTTATGATATTTTGTATCATGTGCGTTGTTTCATTTGGCTTTGTTAGAAATGCCTCACCTGAAACTCTATAATCAATTTTAAATTTTGATTTATTTTTCTTGGTTATTTTTTTAAAAATTTTATTAAGTCTATTTTTAATAGAATTTGACGAATGTTTATTATTAAACCTTATATTAAATGTTGCCTCAGCCATAGCCGGGATAACATTATCAGCGTTATTATTTATATTTATTTTTGTAACCTCTAAGTTTGTTGGTTGGAAGTTTTTTGATCCTCTATCAAATTTAATATCTTTTAATTCTTTTAAAATTTTTACAATTATAGTTGACGGATTATTAGCTCTATGAGGATATGCAACATGGCCTTGCTGACCAAAAATATTTAATTTACCAGTTAAACTACCCCTACGTCCAATCTTTATCATTTCACCTAATTTATTTGGATTTGTTGGTTCACCAACAAGACAAAAGTTAATTTTCTCTTTCCTTTTTTTTAAATAATCTACAACTTTTTTGGTGCCATTTACTGCATCACCTTCTTCATCTCCTGTAATAAGTAAACTTATTGATCCGTTGAATTTTCTATTTTTTGATAAAAAAGTGCTTACAGCAGACACAAAAGCTGCAACAGAGCTTTTCATATCATTTGCACCTCTCCCAATTAAATGGCCTTTTTTGATAGATGGTTTAAATGGATTTACTGTCCAATCCTTAATGTTTCCTGGAGGGACAATATCAACGTGTCCTGCAAACATAAAATTCGGTTTCTTAGATCCTAATCTTGCATACAAGTTTTTCACAGGTTGAAATCCTCTTTCTTTAAATTCCAATATTTTTGTTTTGAAACCTAATTTTTTTAATTTTTTTTCTAAAAATTTAATTACCCCAGCATCAACTGGGGTGATAGAAGGAAATCTGATTAGCTCTTTAGCTAATTTTAACTCATTTAAAGTTTTCATTTTTAGTCTCTTAAGAGGTCGTTAATAGAAGTTTTAGATCTTGTTTTTTCATCAACTTGTTTAATTATTACTGCGCAATACAAGGAGGGTGCAGAAGAATTATTTTTATCAGGCAACGAGCCTGGAACTACAACTGAATAAGGTGGTATTTTACCATAAGTAATTTTCCCAGTTTTCCTTTCAACTATTTTAGTTGATTGACCAATATACATACCCATACTTAAAACTGAACCTTCTCCAACAATTACGCCTTCAACTACCTCTGACATCGCTCCAAGAAATACATTATCCTCTATGATTGTTGGTAAAGCTTGCGCGGGCTCTAGAACCCCACCAACACCCGAACCTGCAGAAACATGGCAATTCTTACCTATCTGACAACAACTACCAGCTCTTGCAAAAGTATCTATCATCGTTCCTTCGTCAATATATGCTCCAATGTTTACATAACATGGCATAAGAACAGCGTTTTTTCCGACAAATGAACCTTTTCTTACTGGTGAGTTTGGAACCATTCTAAAACCTGCTTTTTCATGATCAGCTTTGGTCCATCCTGCAGTTTTACCTTTTAATAAATGTGATTTATCATACCAACTACTATAAGGACCATTTAAATTTTCCATTGGGTAAATTCTAAAACTTAACATTATAGCTTTCTTAAGGTGCTGATGAGTTACCCATTCTCCATTTATTTTCTCAGCAACTCTTGATTTACCACTATCTAAATCAGCAATAACTTGGTTAATAGCATCTTTTAAATTTTGATCAGAATTTTGGTTTACCTGATCTTTATTTTCCCAAGCATCATTGATTATTTTTTCTAAAGACATAATTAATTACTTTTTAATAGCCTTATTTCTTTTAGAAATAAAGACAGATTTTCAATTTTGTGTGAAATAAAATCTTTGTCTGCATCTATTTTTCCAAAATGCTCATCATTAATTAACCAAACGGTTGTACAACCTCGTTCGTGACCTATACTTAAATTTTTAGCTATATCTTCAATGTAAATAGTCTCTTTTGGATTTATACCAAATTTTTTTACCATTAAGTCGAAGGTTTCTGCTTCTGGTTTAGGTACATAGCCAGCGTCTTTAATATCAAAAACCTTATCTCTTCCAAACAAATCATACACACCCAAGTGAGTTAAAATATTAGCAGCATGTTCAGCACTACCATTGGTGAAGATAAATTTTTCCATATCTAATTGTTTAAGCTCATTTCTCATAATCTTATCTTCTTTCATAAATGATAAATCAATTTCATGGACGTAAGATAAAAATTCATCTGGTGATATTCCATTATGGACCATTAATCCTCTTAATGATGTATTATATTTATAGAAATAATTTGTTTGTAATTCTTTAGCTTTATCTTTATCAATTTTAAGTTTTTCAGATATAAATTGAGTCATCCTCTTTGAAACTTGACCAAATACACGCTCTAAAGAATAGTTATTATGCTTTCCATAACAAACACCATCAAGATCAAGTAGCAAATATTTTTTTTCTTTTAAGTTCATTTTCTTATTAATGTACCTGATCCTTTGTCTGAGAAAATTTCCCATAAACAAGAATGCTGTTTTGTACCATTAATTATACCTGCTGCTGTAACTCCATTATTAACAGCATCTAGACAAGCATTTATTTTGGGTATCATTCCTTCAGTGATTGTCTCATCTTTTACCATCTGTAATATTTCGGATGAGGATATTTCATCTATAAGTTTTTTTTCTTTATTTAAAACACCATCAACATTTGTCATCAATAGTAATCTCCTTGATTTGACAGATTTGGCTACAGCCATTGCCGCAGTATCACCATTAATATTATGTGTTTGATTGTTCTTATCTAAGCCTAGTGGTGAAATAATCGGTATTTTATTTTGTCGAATTATATCCAATAAAATATCGTTATTAATCTTATTTGGAAGACCAACAAAACCTAGTTCTTTTGCCTCTGGTACGACCTCAATAATATTATCTTTTTTAGTATGGATGGAGACCGCTTTTGTATTTTGTTTGTTCAAAGAGCTTACAATATCATTGTTAAAATCTATTAAGACTGACTCAACAATGTTTATAATTTTTTCATCAGTGACTCTTAACCCTCTTATAAATTTTGATTGAATATTAGATTTATCTAATTCTCTCTTGATCCTTGGACCTCCACCATGAACTACAATAACTGAAAGACCTAATTTATTTAAGATACTTAAATCAGTAATAAAATTATCAAAGATATTTCTATCAATTAAAACATTTCCTCCATATTTAATGACAATTAAGTCATTTTTATATTTTTCTATGTATTTATTAACCTCGTTTATTGGGGGTCCGTTTTCAGGAAGAATTTTTTTTAAGTCCATTAATTTATTTTAAATTAAAATTTAGGTTGTCGTTTTGACTGTTGTTCTTCTCATAATAAATACTTGCTGAGCCATTGTTAAAATATTATTGACGGTCCAGTAAATAACTAACCCACTTGGAAATGGTGCGAGTATTACAGTTAAGAAAAGCGGGAAGAAAGCAAAAATTTTAGCCTGCATTGGATCAGTAGGTGCGGGATTTAATTTTTGTTGCACCCACATCGAAACTCCCATTGCTACTGGCCAAGCTCCAATAACCAAGAAACTTGGAACGTCGTAGGGTAATAAACCAAAAATATTAAATATACTTGTAGGATCTCTCTCACTTAAATCATAAATCCATCCATAAAATGGCATTTGTCTCATTTCAATAGTGACAAACAAAACTTTATATAATGCAAAAAATACAGGTATTTGAACAAGAATTGGCAAACAACCTGACATAGGGTTTACTTTTTCCTTTTTGTAAAGAGCCATCATTTCTTGTTGAAGTTTCATTTTATCATTTTTGTGCAGCTCTTTTAAACGAACCATTTCTGGTTGAAGAACTTTCATTTTTGCCATGCTTTTAAATGAGAAATTAGCTAATGGGAAAAAAACTAAACGAATACAAATAGTGATAGCTATAATTGCCAAACCATAGTTTCCAAGTAGTTTAAAGAAATAATCAATTCCATAAAATAGAGGTTTGGTTATGAAGTATAAAAATCCCCAATCAATAACTAAATCAAATTTATCTATGTTGAGTTTTTCAGCATATCCGTCTATCACATCCACTCTTTTTGCAGCAACAATAATTTGTAATTCTTCCTCAATTGAACTTTTTTCATTTAATGCCAAAGGATCTGTAGAAATAAAATTTGCTCTAAATTTATTTTTATAGTCGAATGTTGTTTTAAACTCTTTATCTTTTGGTGGAATTAAGGAAGTAATCCAATATTTATCACTTATCCCTAACCACCCTTTATTAGCTACTTTAGTAAACTTCTTTTCTTGAATATCATCATAATCCTCCTCTATTAATTCATCATCTAAAGTTGCAATGAGTCCTTCATGAAGAATTAAAAAGTCAATTATTTCTGGAATTTCATTTCTTATTATTTGTCCATATGAGTAAAAATCATATTGATTATTACTCTCATTAATTATTTTTTGCTTAACTGTAAAAAGATATTTATCATCTAACGATATTATTTTTTCGAATTTTAGGCCCTGTTCGTTGGACCACGATAGTTTTATTGGAGACCCGTCTGTAAGTTTGTTGTTACCTTCTATTGACCAAATTGTATCTGAGTTAGGAACATCAACATTTTTATCAGAAGTAACAAAACCACTATCTATTAGATATCCTTCTTTAATATTTCGAGGTCCTAATAAAGTTACTCTTTTTTCATTATCAAGAGTTACTTTATAATTCTTGAAAGTTAAATCATCTATTGATGCACCTTTTAATGAAATTGAACCTATAATATTTTCATTTTCAAATTGAATTCTTTCACTTTGTTTTAATGCATCATCTCGTGAAATTGTAATTTGTGTTTCCTTTTGTTCTAAACTTGGTGCATCACCGCTTTGTTCAATTTTTTCTTTTTCAACAATATTTTGATTCACTGTTGATTTTTCTGGAACAAAGAATAATGCCCATAAAACAATTACAGCAGATGATAAAGCTATAGCTGCTATTGTATTTTTGGAGTCCATTATTTTTTAACTTTTATTTCTTTTTTTACAGGATCAATTCCACCTTCTTTAAAAGGGTGGCATGAAAGAATCCTTTTTAAACTTAAATATCCACCCCTAAAAAAACCATAAGTTTTTAATGCCTCAATGCTATAATCGGAACAAGATGGAAAGTACCTACAAGAGTTACCTAGTAATGGACTTATTAGGTATTTGTAAGCCTGAATTAATTTTATAAATATAATTGTAAAAATGTTCATTATTTAATTTTTTTAAAATCCTGAAATAAGGTTTCTTTTATAATCTTAAATTCATTATTTAGCATAGTTGACTTAGCAATAACAAGGTATGAATAGTGATATTTTAGAGATATTTCTTTAACAGCATCATTCATAATATTCCTTAGCCTCCTTTTTATCTTGTTTCTCTTTACAGCATTTCCTATCTTCTTCTTAGTTACAAAAGAAATATTAAGCTTCTGATTATTTTTTTTATTAATATTACCAAAAAAAATTGTTACATATCTGTTTGATATTTTTTTCTTTTTGAGCAAAGTTTTAAAGTCTTCATTCTTTGAAAGAGCAACAATTTTGCTTTTCATTGAGTTGGCTTTATTTTCTTCTTCTTTTAACAGTTGAGGAAACTGTTAAATTTTTTCTTCCTCTAGCTCTTCTTCTTTTTAAAAGTTTTCTACCTCCCTTGGTTTTCATTTTTGATCTAAAACCATGGGTTCGGCTTCTTTTTTTTCTAGATGGTTGATATGTTCTTTTCATAAAAGTGGTTTAATTTATATAAAATTTCGCCCTTTATAATAATTAAATATATAAATAGCAAATAGAAGATTTATAAATACTATGAACCATGATGGA
>NZ_JBNGZH010000049.1:0-1178 GCF_052049775.1 Candidatus Pelagibacter sp.
AAAGTATTAAAATATATTTTTTTTTAAAACTGAACTCAAAATTTAAATTGATAAAAAATCTACAAATATGAAAATGAATAAAAAATACTGGATATAAAAAAATTTTTAAATAATTCATTGCAATAATTGATTTAGCTTAAATTTCACTATATCCAAAGGAAGTTTATTACTGTCAATTTTTTCATTATTTGCATGAAATTGATTAGCTTTAAAGTCATCCATCATTAGAAATTCTTTAGTTTTTTTGAGCAACTCATCTTTATTAGTGCAAAATATTTTCTCTGGCAAATGTTTAAAATATTTTTTTGCGTGTCCAGAAAATTGATAGGAAAAATCATGAACCAAAACTGCTTTTTCACTTGCAATACATTCATCAACTAAAGATGTATATTCTCCAATTATTAAGTCTGCTACAGAGCAGATCTTATATGTTCTATAACTTTCATTATAATTATTACAAATCAAAATATTTTTAGTTTTATTAATCTGATTAATTACATCATTAAAAAAAAAATTGAAATTCGGTAAATATTTATATCTTATAATAACAAAACAATTTGAATTATTTTGAGCAATAGCTAAACAATTTTGCAAAAAAAGTTTTGATGAATATTTATTAATCCATATACTTGATTCCTGCTCGGTGCTTGACATTGGTACATGATGGCCCAAAGCTAAAATCAATTTCTTATTTTTTTTTAAACATAAGATATCTTCAGATATATTTTTATAATTAAATTTTTTAATAAAATTTTCTTTCACTGATCCAGAGATGACAATATTTTCTATATTAAATTGAGATTTTTTTTTTTTTATAATATCTGCAACAAAATTATTATATACAAAGTAATAATCTAAAAATGTACTATGCCACGGAAGCCAAATATTATTTATTCTTTGTTGTGAAGAAATTGTTGTTATTTTATTTTTTTTTAGAGCAAGTAAAAGTCCTTTTGGCGTAATGCTGTCATGATCTATCAGACAGATTTTTAATGATCTTTGATTTTTTAAAAAACTATCAAAGCACAGAAATTTATTATACTCATTAAATAATATGCAAATTCCGATAAAATTATCAAAACTCTTAATAAATTTAAAACATTTAATAAACTTGTAAAAATTCTTTATAAAGTATGAATAATTATTTATCTCAAAGTTAATCCATTTAAGTTTTTTTT
>NZ_JBNGZH010000050.1:0-2727 GCF_052049775.1 Candidatus Pelagibacter sp.
TCATATTTAATGTTTATAGTAATGATCAAATTACTTTTGATGTTTCTGAAATAGAAATTTTAGATGGAGGTAATAAAATAATTGGAAAAAATAGAGGCTCAATCAATACAAATGATGGCGTTACTATTGAGGCAGATAAATTTGAATTTGACAAAATAAAGAATATTTTGAAGGCACAGGGTAATATAAAGGTTAATGATAAACTTAATAATTACGATTTTAATGCTCAAAAACTTTCGTATTTCAAAGATAAAGAAAAAATAAAAATTGAGGGTAAAGCAGAAGCATTGATCAGCTCAAATTATAGATTTATTACACAAGATATTAATATTCTAAGAAATGAGATGATCATAAATTCAGATATAGGTGCAACAATCTTCGATACTATTAATCAAACTAGATATGAAATTGGTAAATTTAGCTATTCTTTGAAAGAAGAAATTTTAAAAGGTGAAAAGATTTTCATCAATACAAAATATAAGGAACCCTTCAGTGATAAATTTTTTTTTAAAAGTGCAATTTTTAATCTTAAAAATCAAAGCTATATTGCACAAGATATAAATATTGATTTTAAAAAAGATATATTTGGCAATAAAGCTAACGATCCGAGATTTAAAGGACTTTCCTCATCTAGAAAAGGCGGTGTTACTACAATTAACAAAGGTGTATTTACCACATGTAAAAAAAATAATAATTGTCCTCCATGGAGTATTCAAGCAGATAAAATTACATATGATGAAAATAAAAGACAAATACTTTATAATAATGCTTTAGTAAAAGTTTATGATATACCTGTCCTGTATTTTCCAAAATTTTTTCACCCTGGACCGACAGTTAAAAGACAAACAGGTTTTTTAGTACCTCATATAAATAATTCCAATGTTTTAGGTTCATCACTTCAAATACCTTATTTTTATGCTCCATCTAATAATAAAGATTTTACTTTTAAACCAACTTTTTTTGATAAGGATATTTTTATGTTTCAGAACGAGTTTAGATTACAAAATAGAAATTCATTTCTAATTGCTGATTTAAATATTGTTGATGGTTATAAATCGAAAGAGTCAAAACGAGAAAATACTTTAACTCATTTATTTTCTAACTTTAGCACAGATCTTGATTTTGAGAACTTTGTTGATAGTTCAATTAATATCTCTTTCCAAAAAGTAAATAATGATACATATTTAAAGGTTTTTGACACAAATTTAGTAAACACCGATCTTAAACCTGACAACTATGACATCTTAACATCCGATGTGAATTTTAATCTTGAAAATGAAAAATTTGCGCTAAGCACAGGCTTTACTGCATATGAAAATCTAAATGAACAAAATAGTGATCGCTACCAATATGTTTTACCTTACTATGACTTCTCAAAAAGTTTCTTTGATAATAATAATTTTGCCTCTTTTGATTTTCTCTCTCAGGGGGATAATATTCTTAAAGATACAAACAGTCTTAGGTCAAGAATGATTAATAACTTAAATATTCAAAGTTATGATTATTTTTCTGATAATGGACTCAAAAATAATTTAAATTACTATGTTAAAAATATAGTTTCTGCAGGAAAAAATAATACAGAGTATGATGCAAGTCCTCATGTAAAATTCATGAATATTTTTGAACTTATTTCAAGTTATCCACTGATCAATAAAAATGAAAAATTTGTCAATTATCTAAATCCAAAAGTGTCCTTAAGAATAAATCCATCAGATATGAAAAGTTATAAAAATAAAAATAGACAAATTAACAGTGAAAACTTATTTAATATTGATAGACTAGGACTCAACGATACACTTGAGTCAGGCAAGAATTTAACAATAGGATTAGATTATAAAAAAGAAAGAATTGATGATATCAACAAATTTTTTGAGTTTAAAATTGGTACAGTTTTAAGAGCAAAATCAAATAATAATATACCCCTAAACAGCACTCTTGATAAAAAAAACTCAAATTATTTTGGTAAAATATATAATAATCTTAATGATAATTTTAATTTAAATTATGAGTTTTCAATTGATAACGATTTAAATGAAATTCAATACACTTCTTTAGGAGCGACCATCACAAAAAATAATTTTGTCACTACATTTAATTATATTGAGGAAGACGGCCAAATTGGAAGTACAAATATTTTGGAAAATGTGACAACCTTTAATTTCGATGAACGAAATTTTGTTACATTCAGAACAAGAAATAATAGAGAAATTGATTTAACTGAATATTATGATTTTATTTATGAGTATAAAAACGATTGTTTAGTCGCGGGTATAAAATATAATAAAACATATTATCAGGATAGAGATTTGGAACCAACAGAAGATTTTATGTTTAGTATAAAATTAGTTCCACTAACATCTTTAGAACAAAAGTTTGCAAATTAGCAAAATGTACTTGATCAAAAAATTAAAAAATTTATTTATAATTTTATCAATAATTACTCTAAACATAGGTCAAACAATTGCATTGGAAAATAAAATATTATTTAAAGTTGAAAACGAAATAATTACATCAATCGATATCTATGAAGAAATTGAATTTTTAAAAATTTTTAATCCTGAAACAAATAATTTAAATGAACCAGAATTACTTGAAATATCGAAAAATTCTATTCTCAGAGACAAAATTAAGAAAATAGAAATAATGAATTTTGTAGAAGAACTTAAAGTAGATGATAAATTTCTTATAAGACTTATTAAAAACAAATATTCAGGATTAAAAATAAAT
>NZ_JBNGZH010000051.1:0-1206 GCF_052049775.1 Candidatus Pelagibacter sp.
CAATTGGGTTAAAAATATATTAAATAAAGAATTGTCTTATATTGGTGGAGATATTGTGCAAGAAATAATTGATAATAATATAAGAAAATTTAAAAGAAATAATATTAAATTCATAAAACTTGATATTACTGATGAGAGTTTACCAGATTCAGATTTGATGATTTGTAGGGATTGTTTAATTCATTTGTCATTTCAAAGTATCAAATTATTTTTTGAAAACTTTAGAGAAAGTAATATTAATTACTTATTACTAACAACATATAAAATGAAAGATACAACTAAAGAAATAGATAATTTAGACATTCCTGATGGGGAATATAGAGAAATAGATTTAAGTAAACCACCATTCTCTTTACCTAAACCATTAGAAGAAATATTAGATAAAGAAGAATTCAATAAAAATAGTGGCTTTAATTGCTATTTAAATCTATATAGTAAAAATCAGATCCAAAATCTTAAAATCAAATAAATAATTTTTTATATTTTTTGATAAAATTAATTCTATCTCTTCTTCTTATTCCAGCCAAATGAATAATCACTGGATTAAAATAAAAATTTGAAACTTCATCACTTTCAGGATTTTCAAAATTTTTTTTCGGCATACTATTCCAAATACCTGATAAGAATGAAATATTATTTCTTACTTCTTTAGATAAGTTATTATCAGATATTTTCGCAATTTCTGCCTTTAAACCAACTTCATCCATAAAAGCAGCATTATCGGGCCAAAAATGTTTAAGGTATTTTTTTTTGTTCCAAACATTTTTAAAAAAATTTAATGACCATTTTGTATTTCTAACAAGTAAAACTCCCACATTAGGACCCCAGGTTAAATAATTTACAAATTTATATTTTGTTTTGTGAACAGATTTAAAAAAATTGTTATGTACAAAGATATGTTTTGATTTGTCAATATGATCTAATATGTTTTCGTATCTACAAAAAAAAGTATCAGCATCTAACCAAAGATAAAAATCATATTTTCCCTTTTCAAGATTATCAATAAGCATTTTTATCTTTAACCAATAGAAATGCCTTTCAAATCTATTTGACTTATCAAATTCATAATCAAATTTAAAATGATTAGCATATTTGATGATATTTTTTTCTGATTCTTTTCCAATATTTCTATATCTAAAATTATAACCTGATAAAATTTTAAGTTTACTATTTTTAAAATTTTTGCTTTTACTTTTAAAAAAGAAC
>NZ_JBNGZH010000052.1:0-11385 GCF_052049775.1 Candidatus Pelagibacter sp.
ACTCTTTCAACAAGAGATAAGTTTTTATTTAGATCATCTATATATAATTCAATTTCTTTTTTATTTTTTTCACTATCAGTTACAATTAAAGCAACTAAATAAGTTTTTTTGTCTCCATAAACAAAACTTTGTTTAATTTTGTCGTCAAGACACAATAAATTTTCAATTTTTGAAGGTGAAATGTTATCACCACCAGAATTTACAATAATTTCTTTTTTTCTGTCAGTAATTTTCAAATTTCCCTCTTTTGTAATTTCACCTATATCTCCTGTGTGTAACCAACCATTTTTAAGTATATCATCTGTTTCTTTTTTCATGTTCCAGTAACCAAGCATTACATTTTCTCCTTTGACCAGAATTTCACCATCCTGTGCAATCTTCACCTCATTGGTTTTAAAAGGAGGTCCAACTGTATCAATCTTGATTTTTTCAGGTATATTGCAACTTACTACTGGGGATGCTTCTGTTAGGCCATAACCTTGTAAAGTTGGCAGTCCGATAGAATTCAAAAATTCTCCAATTTTTTGATCTAACGCACCCCCTCCAGAAACAAAAGCCTTTAAGTTTCCGCCAAACTGATTTTTGATTTTTCGTCTAACAAGTTTTTCACACAAATAATTTAGTATTTTTTCTCTTAAGCTCATGTTCTCATTATTTAGTTTTTTTATTCCAAGCAAAATCGTCGAGAATATTAATTTTTTCTTTAGACCTGTTTGTTTTGAAAAATTAATCGAAATCTTGCTATACAAATTTTGATAAAATCTAGGCACAGCAGTCATTATAGTTGGTTTAGCAACTGACATATTAGATAACAATTTTTCTAAACTTTCAGCATAATAAATTTTTGCTCCTAATGTGATTTGTACAAATTGAACAGCATGTTCATATGAATGAGATAAAGGTAGCCAAGTCAAAAAAACAGGTTCACTATCTTTAACTAGCAAATTCAAAATTTCTTGCGCACCCTCGCAATTAGATAAAATACCCCCATGACTCAGCATTACACCTTTAGGGTTACCAGTTGTTCCTGATGTGTAAATGATACAAGCTAGATCTTTTCTTTCAATATTTTGGTTAAAGCTTAAATGATCTAAAGTTTTTTCTTTAGAAAATCTTTCAAAAATATTTTCTATACTATCAATTTGTTTATCTATATTTTCTATTGATAAAACTTTTATTTTATCTGAAATGAATTTATCTATTTTTTTTAATTGAGTATTATTTGAGACAATACAAATTTTTGGATTACAATCATTAATGATATATTCATAATCTTTTTCTGAGTAAGTTGTAAATAAAGGAACTGTTACCCCACCAGCGTTCATTATGGCTATATCAGAAATAAGCCATTCAGGTCGATTTTCAGATAATAAAATGCACCTATCCCCTTTAGACAAATTTTTTCTTAAATATTCAGATAAAATTTGAATATTTCTTTCAACTTGTTTCCAAGTAAGAAAATCTTTCTTATTATCCTTTAACCACTTTAAAAATGGCTTATTAGAAGTAGAGTTTAACTCCTTATACTTCGTAAAAAAAAGTTCTACTAAACTGTTAATTTTACTTAATTCCATAATTTGGTGGGCGAAGAGAGAATCGAACTCTCACTTCTTGCGAAACACGATTTTGAGTCGTGCGCGTCTACCAGTTCCGCCATTCGCCCTAGTTATTTAATAATTTATTAAATAGTATAAGAACTAAAATTATATTAAAACCAAAAAATGTTTAAAAGTCTTTACAAAAAATGTTTAGATTTAGCAGCTCACAAAAGTTCTAAATATTATTTGGCAATAGTCTCCTTTATTGAAAGTTCATTTTTTCCTATTCCACCAGATGTAATGGTTATTCCAATGGTAATATCAAAAAAAAATGATTTTATTAAAATCTTTCTTATAACTACAATTTTTTCAGTTTTAGGCGGTATGCTTGGTTATTTAATTGGTGCGTTCTTTTTTGAATTTGGAGCACACATTATGAGTTTTTATGGTTATGAGGACAAATTATCAAAAATTAAAGAAAACTTAGTTAATAGTAATGGTTTTTATGCTTGGTTAGGAGTACTTTTTTTAGCTGGTTTTACTCCTCTTCCATATAAAGTTTTTACAATTGCAAGTGGCCTGATAGGATTTAACTTTTTAATCTTTGTTTTAATAAGTTTAATTTCTCGAGGATTAAGATTTTTCATCATATCATACCTTTCTTATAAGTTCGGTGATTTATTTAATGAATATATGGATAAGCATGGGTCAAAATGGTTTACAATAGTTGGAATATTAATTGTTATTATTGCCTTAATAATTTATCTGATTTTTAAATCTCATGTTTAATCTTAAAACTGAAATTTACTTGAAAATAATTTTTTTTTTTAGTTTAATAGCTTTAATTTCTGCTTATTTTATAGAACATATTCTAGGCCACCAACCATGTAATTTATGTTTGATAGAGAGAATCCCTTATGGGTTAAGTATAATTTTGATATCTCTAATGTTTATTATAAAAAAAAATGGAAATTTTTTTATTTTGCTTTTAATACTAACTTTTATTTTTTCTTTTTTTATTTCATTGTATCATTTCGGCATAGAACAAGGCATTTTTCAAGAATCGACTGTTTGTGGTGTAAAAAACTTTTCTGAAAATATAAGTAAAGAGGAATTACTAAATAAATTAAGTGAAAAGACTATAAGCTGTAAAGATGTGACATTTAAGATTTTAGGATTATCACTTACTACTATTAATATTGTAATAAGTATATTATTTATTATAACTCTAACAAAAATTTTTACTAAATATGAAAAAAACAAATAGTAGAGTTGAAGAATTTATTAGAGTTGACCATGCAGGTGAGAGGGGTGCTGTCAAAATTTATGAAGGTCAGTTATTAGCTTTAAATACAATTGTTAAAAATGATAATTTAAAAAAAACAATTGAAGATATGAAAGAACATGAAATTGAACATTGTCAATTTTTTGAAAACGAAATAAAAAAAAGAAATATTGAGCCAACAAAATTTTTACCATTGTGGGATCTTCTAGGTGTAGGTTTAGGTTTTGGGTCTACTATTCTTGGAAAAAAAGCAGCTATGCTATGTACTGCTTCCGTTGAAGAAGTAATAGATAAACATTACCAAGATCAAATAAATCAACTTGGTCCAGAAGAAAAAAATCTAAAAAAGAAAATTATAAAATTCAGAGAAGATGAGCTTCATCATAAGGATATTGCTTATGAAAAAGGAGCTACCAAAAAAGGCATTTATTCAATTATGGATAAGATAATAAAAACAGGTTCAAAAATTGCAATTCGAATATCAGAAAAAGTATAAAACTTAAGCTTCTAATTCAACATCCCAATATAAATAATCCATCCAGCTTTTATGTAAATAATTTGGGGGAAAATTTTTTCCGTTACGATGTAAATCTTCTGTTGAAGGCTGATAAGGATGTTGGGCCAGTTTCATGCCCGATAATTTCAATAGTTTACCTCCCTTTTTAACGTTACAAGCAGAACATGCTGTAACAACGTTATCCCAATTAGTTTCTCCACCTTTTGATCTAGGCAATAAATGATCAAAAGTTAATTCGTCGTTGCTGCCACAATACTGGCAGGAAAATTTATCTCTCAGAAAAACATTAAATCTTGTAAAACTTGGTTTAGATTGAGGAATAATATAATCTTTTAGAGCAATTACACTTGGCAATTGCATATTAAATGAAGGACTTCTTACTACACGATCGTAATTACTTACTATAATTACACGATCTAAAAAAACTGATTTAACAGTATCCTGCCATGACCATAGTGATAGAGGATAATAGCTCAATGGTCTATAATCAGCATTTAAAACTAGTGCAGGACATTTTTCTAGTGAAACATCTTGATCAATAAAATTATTCATATCAAATTTTAACTTAAATAAAAATTTTTTTCAATATTTAGGAATTATTAAATTTTTTTAAGATATAATTCAATGCAATACTTGAAGCATTTACAGGAATATGATGGTCACAATTTTTTATGAGATGCGTCTCAATGTCTATGTTATTTCTCATAAAAA
The DNA here is from genome assembly GCF_052049775.1 of Candidatus Pelagibacter sp. Taxonomy (GTDB): domain Bacteria; phylum Pseudomonadota; class Alphaproteobacteria; order Pelagibacterales; family Pelagibacteraceae; genus Pelagibacter. Next base: position 4,052 of record NZ_JBNGZH010000052.1, read on the forward strand.
AATCTTTTGCCTCTAACATAAAATTTGGCGATACAACTTGATCAGAATCACCATGAATTAACAAAATACTTGATGAGTTTTTTTTTCTCAATTTCAAATCCTTTTCATCAATAATTTTTCCAGAAAAACCCACAACACAATTAAAAGGTTCTTCAGAAGTAAGTCCTAAGTTTATTGACATCATGCAGCCTTGGCTAAAACCAGATAAACAAATTTGTTTATTTTCAAAATTAAATTCATTTTTAATTTCATCAATAAATTTTGATAACTTTTTTTCAGCCTTTATAGATTGATCCAAAATATACTCTGGATCATCTTTGCTTAAATCAAACCACTGATATCCATTTGGGTTTATACTGCATGGTTCATGACCATTAGGACAAATAAAAATAGTATTAGGTAAATGTCTTTTCCAGTTCAGTGAGAGCATACTAATATCCTTGCCATCACCACCATAACCATGAAGTAAGATGATAGCATTTTTAATCTTTTTATTAGTCTCTGGTTTGACCATTACTGAATCTAGGCAAAATGTCATAGTGTGTGAATTATGTTTTTTTATTTTAAAAACACCCTACAATACCTTCATGTTATCTGGAATAGTAGTTAAAATATTATCTATAATTTTGTTAATGGCAGTAGGGATTGTTTTAATTCTTGGTATCGGAACTTTATTTAAAGGTGGTGAAACCAGCAAAAAATATTCAAATAAATTAATGCAGTTAAGAGTTTTGCTTCAATTTATTGCAATAATTGCTTTGGTTGGTTTTGCATATTTTTTCAAAAATTAGTTGTAACTTGCCAACCATTCAACAAAATTTTTTTTCTTAAAATCGATTGAACCAACAATTCTTGCAAACTCATATCCATCCTTGTTTATCAAAATTGTGGTGGGCACTCCTCTTAGTCCAAACTTTTTCGCTAAGGTAATTGGTGGGTCGAAATATATCTTAAGATTATCTATACCTAAATCCTCAAAAAATTTGGAGGCTTTTTCTAAATTATCCTGACCAACATTAATCGGAAATATTTTTAAATTATCTAAATTTTTTTGAGATTGCAATTGATCAAGAGATGGCATTTCCTCTTTGCATGGGGCGCACCAAGTAGCCCAAAAATTGAGCAAAACCAAATTGCCTTCAAATTGATCAAGTTGAATTTCATTACTCTGATCATCTAAAAACGTTAATCCATCATATTTTTTAAGCTCTTTATTGATAACAAGATTTTTTATGTCTTTGATTTCTGTCGCTACACAATTCGATATTAAAAAAGCAAATATTATTAAAAATCTCATGTTAAATAGGTATAATTAATTATCATGTCGAAAAATAAAAACAACCAGGCAATATGGGGCAATAGAATAAAAAAAAACACTTCATCAATTTTTCAAAAAGTGGGAAATTCTATTGATGTTGATAAGAGACTATATAAAGAGGATATAATTGGATCTATTGCACATGTCGAAATGTTATTTAAACAAAAAATTATTTCTTTTAAAATAAAGAATAAGATTGTTTATGGTCTAAACAAAATCAAAAAAGAAATAACAAACAAAAAATTTGAATTTAATAAAAAGTATGAGGATATTCATATAAATATTGAAAAAAGACTTTTTGAAATCATTGGTGAAGATGCGGGTTTTATTCACACGGCACGATCCAGAAATGATCAGGTGATTACAGATTTGAAAATTTGGATGAAATCATCAACCAAAGAAATTAATATTTTATTAGATATTGTAATTAAAAGTGTAATAAGAGCTGCAGAGAAAAATATATATACTCTTATGCCTGGATTTACTCATTTAAAAAATGCTCAGCCAGTTTCATTTGGCCACTATTTGATGGCTTATGTTGAAATGTTTAAAAGAGATCAAAAGAGATTAATAAACAATCTAGATAGTTTAAATGAAAATCCTTTGGGTGTTGCCGCTTTAACCGGAACATCTTTTAATATTGATAGAAATTACACTACAAAAAAACTTGGATTTACAAAACCAACTAATAACTCAATAGATACAATTTCTGACAGGGATTTTGTGCTAGATTTTCTTTACTCTATTTCAGTCTGTGCCATGCATATTTCTAGAATAGCTGAGGAACTTATCATTTGGAACTCTGATGCTTTCAAGTTAATAAATTTATCAGATAAAGTTGTAACTGGTTCTTCGATAATGCCACAAAAAAAAAATCCAGATCTTTTGGAATTTTTACGAGGAAAGTCTGGAATTATTTATGGTAATTTGTTTTCTATGCTTACAGTTTTAAAAAGTTTACCTTTATCATACTACAAAGATCTTCAAGACGATAAGGAAATTGTTTTTAAATCGAATGATACACTGCAAAATTGTTTAAAAATACTTGATGAGATTCTTAAAAATTTTACACCAAATAAAAAACAAATGATAGAATTAGCTAACACAGGATATTTGACTGCAACTGATCTTGCAGATTATCTCGTAAAAAATCACTCAATGCCATTTAGAAAAGCATACAAAGTGACTGCTAATATTGTGAACTTTGCTGAAAAGAAGAAAAAAAATCTCGATCAATTAACACTGGCTGAGCTTAAAAAAATTGAACCAAAACTATCAAATGATGTATTAAAAGTGTTTGATTTAAAGAATTCTGTAAATTCTAAGAAATCATATGGTGGAACATCTTTTGATAATATTAAAAAAATGATATTGAAATATAAAAAAAAAAAATGAAAAAAAAAATTATTTTAGCAATAATTGTATTTTCTACATTGATTGCTTGTGGAAAAAAAGGAGACCCAGTATATAAAGAATCTCAAAGTAATTCAAAAATACAAAGCTACCTTCTAAATAAAGCTTAATGAGATTTTTAAATAGTAAACTTAAGATTGAAAATACAATCCTGCAAAATATTGCTAAAAAATATGGAACACCTGCATATTGTTACTCTTATAAACAACTAAGAGAAAATATAAATGATTTTAAAAAAAATTTTAAATCCATCTCACCATTAATTTGTTTTGCTATTAAATCTAATACTAACTTAAATTTAATAAAAGAAATAAAAAAATTTGGACTTGGAGCAGATGTTGTATCAATGGGTGAATTAATGTTGGCTCTTAAGGCTGGAATTAGTCCAAATAAGATTGTTTTTTCAGGAGTTGGTAAGACTTCCAAAGAAATTAATTTTGCAATTGATAAAAATATTTTATTAATTAATTCAGAGTCCAAAAGTGAAATTATAGAAATTGATAAAATTGCTAAAATAAAAAAAAAACAGGTTAATATTGGTATTAGATTAAACCCAAATACCGATGCGAAAACTTTGAGCCAAATATCGACAGGTAAAAAAGATAATAAATTTGGAGTTAATGATAAAACATTTTTTGAACTTGTAAGATATTGTAAGAATTCTAAAAATATTAATTTGAAATGTTTAAGTGTTCATATTGGAAGTCAAATTTTAGATCATAAACCCTATGAAAAAATGTTAAGAATATTAGATAAAATCATCAAAAAAACTCAATATAAATTTGATTTTATTGACCTTGGGGGAGGTATGGGCATCCCATACAATAATGATAAAAAACTAAATTATAAAAAATATCATTCAGCAATTAAAAAATTTTTAAAGGATAAAAAATCTCAGATTATATTTGAGCCAGGTAGATCAATAATCGGCAACACAGGAGTTTTAATTTCAAAAGTAATTTACATAAAAGAGAGTTATAAAAAAAATTTTGTTATTATAGATGCTGCTATGAATGATTTAATGAGACCCGCACTTTATGGTGCAGTACATCGAATCTTACCTTTGTTAAAAAGAGGTAAAAAATCAAAGAAAATTTATGAATTTGTTGGCCCAATTTGTGAAAGCACTGATAAGTTTACGTCCATAAAAAATTTTCAAGAACTAAAAGAGAAAGATTTTATCGCAATTTGCGATGTAGGTGCCTATGGTATATCACTCAGTTCTAATTATAATCTTAGACCTAAACCTATAGAAATATTAATTAATGGATCTAAAATAAGAGTAGTTAAAAAAAGACAAAAGCACCATGAGATAATTTAGCTTTTGATAATTAATGATAAGAAACTTTCTATTTTCAATTTTCTTTTTTTCAGGAATAATTTTAATTTCAATTATTTTTCTGCCAGCGTTAATCTTACCACAAAAATTTACACTTTTTGGTGGGAAGTTAATGGGTTATTGGGCTGCTATTTGTTTAAAAATTTTCTTGTCCACAAAAATCATTGTCAAAGGTAAAGAAAATTTAATTAAAAATGAAAAATTTTTTATTGCTTCCTCTCATCAATCTATGTTTGAAACTTTTTTCCTACAAACGATTTTTAATTCTCCTGTATTTATCTTAAAAAAAGAATTACTTATGATACCTATTTTTGGCTGGTACTTAAAAAAAATAGGATCAATTTCTATCAAAAGAAATAAAGTATCGAAAGAAAACATCAATTTTTTTGAAGATATTTCTAAAATAATTACAAACACAAATCGACCAATAATAATTTTTCCTCAAGGAACTCGAGTATTACCCAACGAACAACCTCCATTTAAAAAAGGTGCATCAAGGATTTATGAAGAATTGAAAATAAAATGCCAACCGGTTGCTATTAATTCTGGTTACGTCTGGCCAAAAAAAGGAAAGAAAGATATTAACAAAACAATTACAATTTCAATTTTGGAACCTATCAAACCTGATTATTCCAAGGAAGAATTTTTAGGGATTTTAGAGAAAACTATATATTCTGAACTTAAATTGCTTAATTAACCTTTCATAGGCATAACTACAAAAATACTATCGAAATCACCAGGATCTTTGATTAGCGCAGGTGAACCTGAATCATTTAGAAACATTTCAATATTATTTCCATCTAATTGTGAAGCAACATCTATAAGATATTTAGAATTAAAACTAATTTCTAAATCATGATCAAATTTCACTACAAGGGATTCTTTTCCATCACCGCTGTTGGTATTATTTACAGACAAATCTAGTTTATCTTTACTTAAGCTAAATTTTACACCATCTTTTTTATCAAGCGATACTGAGGCTACTCTATCCACCGAACTTTGAAAAATTTTAAGGTCAATTTCTAATTTTTTTTGATTATTTTTTGGAATTACTTGAATGTAATTAGGAAATTTTCCATCTATTAACTTAGAAATTAAAATACTATTATTTAATTCAAATTTTATCTTAGATTTCATATTTGAAATTTTTACTTCACCATCATAATTTTCTAATAATGAACTTAATTGAAAAATAGTCTTTTTAGGTAATATAATCGGTTCAAAAATTTTTTTTTCATTTAATCTGAGTTTAGAAATGGACATACGATGACTATCAGTTGATACTGCAGTTAAGTAATTCTTATCCTCAACCTCTGTTTGATGAAAATAAATTCCACTTAAATAATGTCTGGTCTCATCATTTGACACAGAAAATTTACATTTATTTAGCAACTTTAATAGGTCTTTTGATTTAAGGCTAAATTCATTCTCATTAAAATTTTCATCTGTTAAAGGAAATTCCGAAGCGGGCATACAATTTAAATTAAAAATAGATTTTTCTGATTCTAGATGAAGTTTGCTATTGTCTGTTAAAGTTAAATTTATTTTTTTTCCTGATGAGAGTTTTCTAACAATATCATACATAGTAGACGACGTAGTGGTTGTTTTTCCTTCCTCTATGACCTCGACGTTATTTATTTGATTAATAAATATTAAGTCTAAATCTGTCGCTGTTATAGTGAGTTTTGAATTTTGTGCATCGAGCAATATGTTTGACAATATTGGAAGTGTACTTCGTTTTTCTATGACTCCTTGACAATAATTTAATGCTTGCTGTAGGTCTTGTTGGTTTACATTAAATTTCATTTTCTTTATTGCTATATAATATTTGATTTTTTAGTTTATCTATATTTGCAATCATATCTGGATCTTTTTCTTTTAATTTTTCAATAGTTTTAACTGAGTGAATTATAGTTGTGTGATCCCTATTTGAAAACTCTCTTCCAATTTCAGGCAGAGATTTTGAAGTTAAAATTTTTGTTAAATAAATTGCTGTTTGCCGTGGTCTCACTAGGTACCTAGATCTTCTTGATGAAAGCATTTCATTTTTACTAATCTTAAAAAATTTACACACAATAGTTTGAATGAGATCAATAGTGACTTTATTTTCATTTAAATTAAGTAAATCTTTTAATATAACTTTTGTCTCAGCTAAGCTTGGTATTTTGTTATAAATTCTTGAAAAAGATATAATTCTATTTATTGCACCCACCAATTCTCTTACACTTGTTGTAATTTTAATGCTTATAAAATCCTTAATTTCCTCAGGTATATTAAACTTTTCAGGATAAAAATTATTTAAGTCACTAATTTTACTTTCAAGGATTTTTTTTCTAAGTGCTAAATCAGTTTTTTGAATATCCACAACTAGACCTCCTGCAAATCTTGACTTTATCCTCTCCTGAATTCTTGACAGCTTGTTAGGAGATCTATCAGCAGAAATTATAATTTGAGAACCTTTGTCTAATAGTGCATTAAAAGTATGAAAAAATTCTTCTTGCATTGCCTCTTTACCATTCATGAATTGTATATCATCAATTAACAAAATATCTGTATTACGAAAATACTCTTTAAATTTGACCATATCATTAGATTTGATTGATTTTACAAATTGATACATAAAACGTTCTGCCGATATAAACATAACCTTATTGTCTCTTTTCAGATGATAACCAATTGCATTTAAAAGATGTGTCTTGCCCATTCCAACACCACCGTAAAGATAAAGTGGATTATAATGTGAAATATTCTCTGAAACTTTTACAGAAGCTTCGTATGCTAATTTATTGCTGGAGCCAGTAATAAAGTTTTCAAAATTTTTGTTAGGATCTATTCGATTATATTGTAAATAAGAGTCTTTTATAAAAGAAACATTTTCTTTATTTTCTATGACATTAGTATTATTTTCATCCTGAATTGAAGTAGGTTTATTTTCAGTTATTTTGAATTCAATTCGAACAATTTCTTTTTTATAATTTTTTATAATTTTCAAGATTTGATCTAAGTATCTAGATGTAATCCAATCACGAATGAATCTAGTAGGTACAGATAATAAGATATAATTATTGATTTCCTCGACAAAAGTTATTTTTTTAAGCCAACTTTCGTAAATATCTAGTCCTAATTTATTTTTCATTTCAGCCTGAACTAAATTCCAATCAAGAATATTGGATTTAGAATCTTGCAAACTATTATTATTTAAAGAATTGTTCATAAATGTGGAGAGTGTTCAGTTAGAACCATAATAAAATTATTGCAACAAAT
>NZ_JBNGZH010000053.1:0-2029 GCF_052049775.1 Candidatus Pelagibacter sp.
GGTTTTTTTTTTTTTTTTTTTTTATTATTTTTTAATCTCTCTTTTTTCTTTTTTTTATAAGTTTTATCAAATAAACTATAAGAGTTTTCATACCATTTTGAGGATTGATAATTATAACCAAGTAATTGAGCATATTTTTCAGCTTCATCAATCAAACCAATTGTGTAATGTACCTCTACCAATCTATGCAAGGCCTCTTCTGCATAGATAGTAGTATCATAGTTATCAATTATTTCTCTGAATCTATTTATTGCTGGTATCCATTTTTTTTTATCAAAATAATATCTACCTAAATACATTTCTTTGGCTGCAAGAATATCGTCAATTAATTCAACTTTGAATTCTGCGTCAATCGCATATTCTGTATTTTGATAATCTTTTAAAATTATATTAAAATTTTCTTTAGCTTTTATTATTGATTGTAAGTCTTTTTTTTCATCAACAATCTGTTCATAATGGCAAATGGCTAATAAATAATAGGCGTATCCTAGATCTTTATGTGTATTATATAACTTAATAAATCTTTCTAATTCTGCTATAGCATCACCATAGTAGTCTTGAGTATAATAAGAATAGGCAGCCATTAAAGCTGATTGAGGTGCTGAAACTGCTTGTGGAAATAATATTTCTGCCTCATTAAATTTTTTTGCGGCGTACAAAATATCACCCGCCTCTAAAGCTTCCATTCCCTCATTGTATGCCTCCTGAACTTGTAATTCTAAACTTTTTTCCTTTATGATAGATTTTTGTGTTGTTTCTTTAGAGCACGAATTAAATAAAACTAAAATTATTAAAAAAATTTGAATTTTAAATCTAAGCATACCTGTTTTATACAGACTTACCAAAGAATTTTAAAGATCAATATATGTTAAGCGATCGATTTTAATAACGTTTTATTTAGAATGGTATGAGGAAGATTTCGTTCTTGTATTTCAATTATCGAAAAGTTTTCTTTATTATCAAACACTTTTTTTAACAATTGATTTGTGAGAAAATGACCGCCTTGAGAACAATTTACGCTACCAATTATTCTATATCCACTTGTGTATAAGTCTCCAATACAATCTAATATTTTGTGATTAACAAATTCTTTGGGATTTCTAAGCTTTTCAGAATTTAAGATTTCATTACCCTTTACAACGATTGCATTATTTAAACTTCCACCTTTTGCAAGTCCTTTTTCTTTAATTTTTTCTACATCGTCGAATAAACAAAATGTTCTTGAGTTAAAAATATCTAACAAATCATCCTCGTACACATTTACTTTATTTTCTTGATTTCCAATCAAACAATTTTCGAATTTCAATTTAAAATTAATATCCAAACTTAATTTAGATGGCTCTATGGAAATAAATTTCTCTCCTTGATAATATGTAATTTTTTTTTGTATTTTGATTATCTTAATAGGTGCCTCACTTTTCTCTAATCCACAACTTTTTAAAATCTCTATAAATTCTTTTGCTGAACCGTCTAAGATTGGTATCTCTTCATTATTTATTTCTACCAGTGCATTATCAATCCCTAATCCAAATAAAGCACCCATTAAATGTTCAATAGTTGATACTTTTACTCCGTGCTCGTTAGATATAGTTGTATTTAATAAGGTATTAGTTACGTTACTGAAACTTGGGTAAACGTAATTGTTTGACTGTAAATCTACTCTTTTAAAAACAATCCCCGTGTTAGGTTCAGAAGGCTTTACTAATACTTTGGCAAATTTACCATTATGAAGTCCAACCCCACTAAAAGTTGCTATTTTTTTTAAAGTTTTTTGGCTTAACAATGACATAAATAAACCTTTAATATGTAAAGAAAAAAAACTGAAAACAACAAATATTACGATAAACTACTAATTAATTAAAAAAATCAAAGAATCTCTCAAAAAAACCCTGTTTTTTGTTAGTTTTACCATTCAGCAAAACCTCATTGCTATTGTGGCCTGAAATAATTCTACTGGCTGTAGTAAAAATAGTGTTATCTGTATTATCTTTAAATTTTTTTACATAACTGGCACTTAAAATTTGATTTA
>NZ_JBNGZH010000054.1:0-29831 GCF_052049775.1 Candidatus Pelagibacter sp.
AAAAAAGTTATATAATCCAATTTTTATAAAAACCCTGATTTTTTATCAAATATTGTGGAAAAAATTGTTCACTGAACTCTAATTTCGAAAATTTGATATTTCTTCCAAATAAATCTTTATTTTCCTTTACTCTATTTTTTATTGTCTCTAAATCACTATTTTCAATAGTATCTAATTCAGAATGCGTCCATGCTTTAATCTTTTTCTGAATATCTTCCTCAGTCATTAAATATGAAAAATGCCAGCCAGCTTTATTTAACACTTTTATTTTCTTAAATTTATCAAATCTAAAAAAACTATATTTCAAATTTTTTTTAGCGATAAGTCTCAACCAACTAAATGATTTCAAATTTTTAAATTTTGAAACACGACTACCTTCCCAAACATCTTTATATTGTTCTGACAACAAGTTTAATTTGTAATAAAAACAATATTGTTCACAAATTGCTATATTATTACCAATACTCGGTAAATCACTTATGACTGCAGGATTTATAATTTCATCAGCGTCTGAATATATTATCAAATCATCTGGCTGAGTATTTTTTAATCCATTCATTAGAAAATTTCTTTGATAATCTTGCCTTTCCCAAATTCCTAGACTTTCTGGAAAGTTATCAATTTTTAAATATATAATTTTGTGACTAAAATTTTTAAATTTTTTATGATCAAAAAGGTATCCTTTTATTTTACCTCTATGATCATAATAAGACTCACAAATTACAAAGTAGTCTACATACTTATCTAATATATTGAACCTTATTTCGGTTAATAAATTTTCATTAAAAAATATAAAACAATCGTAAATTTTCATTTAGCGCCCTTAATCTTTAAAACTCCTATAAATGCTTCTTGAGGAATCTCAACTCTTCCGAATTGTTTGGATCTTGCTTTTCCCTTTTTTTGTTTTTCTAAAAGTTTTCTTTTTCTATCTGTTGCCCCTCCACCATGTATCTTTGTCAGAACATCTTTCTTAAAACCTTTAATTGTTTCTCTTGCAATAATTTTGCCACCAATTGCAGCTTGTACGGGGATCATAAAATTATGTCGAGGTATCAAATCTTTTAATTTTTCACAAACTTCTCTTCCAGTTTTTTGAGCAAAATCTTTATGTATCATCATGGCAAGTGCATCAACTGGTTCACTATTAACTAAAATGCCAAGTTTAACTAAATCTCCCTCTCTATGCTCTAAAATTTCATAATCAAAACTTGCATAACCGCTTGTCATAGATTTAATTCTGTCGTTAAAATCAAAAACTACTTCATTTAACGGTAGTTCATAATTTAACACAGCTCTATTGCCTGAATATGAAAGATTAGTTTGGACTCCTCTTTTATCCTGACATAATTTTATTATTGAACCCAGGAATTCATCTGGAGTTATTATGGTAGCTTTAATCCAAGGCTCCTCAATTGAATTAATAATTGTTGGATCAGGAAGAGTTGATGGATTTTGTAAGTCCATAATTTTACCGTTATTTAAGTTAACTTTATAAACTACTCCAGGTGTAGTTGTTAATAAGTTAACATCAAACTCTCTTTCTAATCTTTCTGTGATGATTTCAAGATGTAAAAGACCTAAAAATCCACATCTAAATCCTAATCCTAGAGCTGATGATGACTCTGCTTCATATGAAAAACTTGCATCATTTAATTGTAATTTGGCTAGCCCATCTTTTAATTTTTGATACTCAGAGCTGTCGACAGGAAATAACCCACAAAAAACCACAGGTTTACTTGGTTTAAAACCAGGCAACGCATTCACTGGTGGTTTTGATGCATCACATATAGTGTCGCCAACTTTTGTTTCTGAGAGAACTTTAATTCCTGTGGTAATAAAACCTATTTCACCAGTATTTAATTCATCTATATCTTTTGCTTTTGGTGTAAAAACCCCAACTTTTTCAACTATATAATCTTGATTAGTAGAAAGCATTTTAATTTTCATATTTTTTGTAAGTTTACCATTAATTACTCTAACTAAAATCACGACACCTAAATAAGTGTCATACCAACTATCAACTAACAGACATTTTAAATCTTTATCAGTGTCACCTTTTGGGCTTGGTAATTGATTAATAATTTGCTCGAGAATATCATTTATACCTTCTCCTGTTTTTCCTGAACAAGGAATCGCATTTTCAGTATCAATTCCAATAACATCTTCGATTTGTTTCTTTGTTCTATCTAGATCAGAAGCCGGCAAATCTATTTTGTTTAAAACAGGAATGATTTCATGATTAATATCTAGAGCTTGATAGACATTAGCTAGTGTTTGAGCTTCAACACCCTGAGTACTATCTACAATTAATATTGATCCTTCACAGGCATACAAAGATCTACTTACCTCATAACTAAAATCTACATGACCAGGGGTATCTATAATATTTAAAATATAATTTTTTCCGTTTTTTGCTTTATAATTCAACTTTACTGTCTGTGCTTTTATTGTGATGCCTCTTTCCCTTTCTATATCCATAGAGTCAAGTACTTGTGATTTCATCTCTCTCTCTGTCAAGCCACCACATTGATGGATTATTCTATCAGCTATCGTAGATTTCCCATGATCAATGTGAGCAATGATTGCAAAATTTCTGATATTATCGATTGTACTCATTTTAATTTTAAGATCGAATTTTAGCGCCGGTTTTATTTTCCACTGCTTCTATGATTGAATTATTAATTTTCTCTAAGTCCTTATCGTTCAAAGTTTTTTCTGATGACTGGATTGTTATACTGATCGCTATAGACTTTTGGTTGTCTGGAATATTTTCACCTTCATAAACATCAAAAACTTTTATATTGCTAATAAGATTTGGATTCACATTAGAGATTACGCTTATTAACTCTTGTGCCTCTACATCTTTATTAACTACAAATGCAAAATCTCGCTCTGATTTTTGAAAATCCGATACAGAAAACTTTAATTTTTGATCTTTCAATGTTTTTCTTGAAAGTTTTAAATTTTCTAAAAAGATTTCAAAACCTATTAAATTTTCAGTTTTAATATCAATTTTTTTTAGAATATTAGGGTGAATTTCACCAAAATAAGCTGCAACTTTATCTTTACTATGATCTAAGAAAATTCTACCGGACTTTCCTGGATGATAATAATTTGGTGTTTTGCTATCAATAAAAAAATGATCAGAATTATAACCTGCCTCACTCAAAGTTTGCACTACATCTCTTTTCGCATCAAATAAATCAATATTTCTCTCTTTATCGATCCAAGAAAGTCTTGATTTTTTTCCGGCTGACAAACCACAAACTACTGTCTTTTGCTCACCTGGATTTGAACCAGTAAAAACAGGACCGATCTCAAATATAGATAAATCTTTAAAGCCTCTATCCAAATTTTTACTAATATACATGATTAAATTTGAAAATATGGAATTTCTTAAAACTCCCAATTCAGAACTTATAGGGTTTACAATTTTTATTTCTTTACCAGCTTCTCTAAAGTGATCGTTATAACTTTGATCTGTAAATGACCATGTTATTGTCTCTAAATAACCCTTCGAAGCAATTGCTCTTTGTAAGAAATGGAATAATCTTTGAGTTTGTGTTAAAGTGGATTTAGATCTATCCTTAATTGGTTCAATTGTTTTTATTTTATCATAACCACTTATTCTCACCAACTCTTCAATAATATCTATTTGCTGTGAAATATCTGGTCTCCAGGAAGGAACTATCAACTTTAAAGAATTTTTTTCTTTTTTAATAATAAAACCAAGATCAGTCAAAATTTTTTGGATTTGCTTTTCAGAAATTTTAAATCCAACTATATTATCAAAAGAATTTACATCAAAGTTTATAATTTTGGTTTTATAAGATTCAATTTTTTGAATATCAATTTTACTAACTTCACCACCACAAATTTCTTGAATTAGTGATGCCGCTTTCATTAAACCAGTTTCGATGGATAATGGGTCAATTCCTCTTTCAAATCTAAATTTTGCATCTGTATCTAAATTCAATTTTTTTGCCGTATTTCTAATTGATCTTGGATCAAAATAAGCAGACTCTAATAGTATATTTTTTGTATCAAATTCTGTGCCTGATCTTGTGCCCCCAATTATTCCACCTAATCCTAAAACTCCTTTGTTGTCACTAATAACACACATACCTTTTTCTAACTTATAAATTTTATTGTCCAGTGCTGTAAATTCTTCTCCAGATTTTGAGTTTCTTACGATTATCCCTTTTTCAATTTTGTCAGCATCATATGCGTGTAATGGTCGATTAATATCTAGCATTACATAATTTGTTATATCAACAATAGCTGAAATAGGTTTTTGACCAACTGAAGTTAATTTATCTTTGAGCCATTGAGGACTCTCGGTATTTTTTACATTTTTAATTAAACAACTTCCAAAAGCACTACACCCTTGTCCTTTCTCCTTATTTATCTTAACTTTTAAAGTTTGTTTTGTTTTTAATTTAATTTTTTTTTCTTTAGATATTATTAACCTTCCAAAACCTGAAGCTGCAAGATCTCTAGCTATTCCCTTCACACCAAGACAATCTGGTCGATTAGGTGTAATAGATAAATCAATAAAATTAGATTTTGATTTTGAAAAATAACTTTTACCAATTTTTTTTTCATATTTTTTAGATAATTCGGTAATACCACCACTCTCATCAGATAAATTTAACTCAGACTCAGAGCAAAGCATTCCATAAGAAGTTACACCTCTAATTTTTGCTATTTCTAATTTTGTGTTAGTCTTCGGGATAATTGCACCTGGAGGTGCATATATAGTAATAAGTCCTTCAATCGCATTAGTGGCACCACACACAACTTTTTTAAGCTCTTTCTCACCGACATTTACTTCACAAACTTTAAGTCGATCTGCGTTTGGATGTTTTTCTGTCTTGATAATTTTTGCAACTTTAAATAGTTGATTATCAGATGAAAGAGTTTCCACACTTTCTACCTCTAGACCTATATTAGTAAGTTGTTCTAAAAGATCTTTTTCTTTCAGATTAGTTTTTAAGTGATCTTTTAACCAATCAAATGTGATTTTCATCTACTTAGGCCTCTATAATTCGTAGGTACGTCCAAAGGATCAAATCCAAAATGGTTTAACCATCTATAATCACAATCAAAGAAAGCTCTAAGATCATTAATTCCATATTTCAACATTGCTAATCTATCAATTCCTATTCCAAACGCATAACCTTGAAACTTAGTTGGATCAACCCTAACATTTTTTAAAACATTTGGATGAACCATCCCGCAACCTAGTATTTCTAGCCACTGATCACCTTCCCCTATAATAATTTTTCCATCTTTGATTTCATATCCAATATCAACTTCGGCAGATGGTTCTGTGAAAGGAAAATGACTTGGCCTAAATCTCATCTTTATTTTTTTAACTTCAAAAAATTCTTTTATAAAATAATTCAAACAACCTTTTAAGTGACCCATATTTATATTTTTGTCTATATGAAGACCTTCAACTTGGTGAAACATTGGTGAATGTGTTTGGTCACTGTCAGATCTGTATGTTCTGCCAGGTGCAATTATTTTAAAAGGTGGTTTGTCTTTTAACATTGTTCTAATTTGAACAGGAGACGTATGAGTACGTAGCAATCTTTCTTTTTTTTCATCAAGATAAAATGTATCATGCATATCTCTTGCCGGATGATTGTCTGGAGTATTTAACGCAGTAAAATTGTTATATTCATTTTCAACATCTGGTCCTTCCTCAACACTAAAGCCTATTTCAGAAAATATAGAGGATATTTCATCAATTGTTTGTGATACAGGATGAATCTTACCTTTTACAAATGATCGCTCTGGTAAAGTAACATCAATTTTTTCTTTTTCCAATTTTTCATTAATATTTGCTTTTTCTATTTCGTTTATTTTTAAATTTATAAGATCTTGAAGTTCATCCTTAATTATATTCAAATCAGATGCGAATTTTTTTCTTTCTGAGGCATCAATAGTACCTATTTTTTTAAATTGAGATGAGACCAACCCATTTTTACCAAATAGATCAGATTTAATTTGATTAAGTTCAGCTAGATCTAATTTACCTTTTAATTTTGATATAAATTCGTCTTTTATTTTTTTTAGATCAGACATTTTTACAGATTATTTCTTCAGCGAAATAAAACAATAGTGAAGATTAATTTAAAGCAGATTGTGCTTTTTGGACAATAGTTTTAAAGGCTTCTGGGCTATCATAGGCTATCTCAGCTAAAATTTTTCTATCAATTTTAATTCCACATTTATTTAAACCATAAATAAACTTGGAATACGTCAAACCTTCAGCTCTCACACCCGCGTTGATTCTTTGAATCCACAATGATTTGAAATCTCTTTTCTTATTTCTTCGATCTCTATATGCGTATTGCATAGCTTTTTCCATAGCTTGCTTTGCAACTCTAATAGTATTTTTTCTTCTTCCCCACTGACCTTTTACAGCTTTTAAAACTTTTTTATGTTTAGCTCTACTTGTTACACCCCTTTTAACTCTTGCCATTTTAACCTCTTAAGCTGTAAGGCATATACGATTTAACAATCTTACCGTCTTGTTTTGACATCGCAGTAGTACCCCTAAGTTTTCTAATCTGAGAATTAGTTCTTTTTATCATGCCGTGCCTCTTTCCAGCTTGAGCCATCATAACTTTCCCTCTAGCTGAAATTTTAAATCTTTTTTTTGCTGAGCTCTTTGTTTTTAATTTTGGCATAATTGAACGAGGTTATACAAAGAATGTTGAAAATTTACAACCTATATTAAAGCCTATAAAGGTTGAATTACCATAATCATTTGCTTCCCATCAAACTTGGGGTGCAATTCAACTTTACCAATATCTTTCATATCCTCTTTAATTTTGGCCATCAATTCATTCCCTAAATGAGAGTGTTGAAGTTCACGTCCTTTAAACCTAATGGTAAACTTTACCTTGTCACCTTTAGCAATAAATTTTTTAGCATTTTTTACTTTAAATTCATAATCATGCGTTTCAGTCACTGGTCTCATTTTAATTTCCTTTAAAGCAATTATTTTTTGTTTCTTTTTTGCAAGGTTTGCTTTTTTTTGTGCATCATATTTATATTTTCCCATGTCCATAATTTTACAAACTGGGGGATTAGCATTTGGGGCAATTTCGATTAAATCTAAACCTTGATTTTTTGCTATTGAGATTGCCTCATTAGTGTTTAAAACGCCTAAATTTTCTCCATCGCTTGCGATAACTTGAACCTCGGGTGAGGAAATTCTGTTATTTGATCGAGGTCCACGATCCTTGGTTCTTCTTTGAAAATAGTTTTGCTTAAAATCTGCCACTTAAATATTTGAAGGTGCTTTGTTTAAAGCAGAAAATTTTTTTAGAAATGTGTTTAGTTCCATATTTTCTTGTTTATTTGAATCCAATCTTCTAATAGTTACTGAGTTACTGTCAACTTCTTTTTTACCACAAATTATTAAAAGAGGTATTTTTGCTAATGAATGATCTCTTATTTTATAATTTAAATTATGATTTTTTAAATCAACCATTGATGTAATACCAGCTTCTCTTATCTTATTAGAAACTTTTTTTGCGTATTCTTCAAAGTCTTCGGAAATAGGTATAACAACTGTTTGTAACGGAGATATCCAAAACGGAAATTTTCCAGCATAGTTTTCAATCAGAATTCCTATAAATCTCTCAAGTGATCCAAATAATGCACGATGTAACATTACAGGAACTTTCTTAGTACCATCTTTATCTACGTATGATGCATCTAGCCTACCTGGTAAATTTAAATCAACTTGGACTGTTCCACATTGCCAATCTCTACCTATTGCATCTCTTAAAACAAATTCTATTTTTGGACCGTAAAATGCTCCCTCACCTTTATTTATACTGTACTCAAGTTTAGAAGCTTTGACTGCTTTTAACAAAGATGCTTCAGCCTTGTCCCAAATCTCATCCTCACCAACTCTTACCTCTGGCCTATCTGCATATTTAAGAATTACATTTTCAAAACCTAGATCTTTATAAATTTCTAATATCAAATTTGTAACATTTAAACATTCACTTGTGATTTGATCTTCGGAGCAAAAAATATGAGCATCATCTTGAGTGAATGCTCTTACTCTTAATAGCCCATGTAAAGCACCAGATGGTTCATATCTATGAACTTTTCCAAACTCAGTAATTCTCAGAGGTAAATCTCGATAACTTTTAAGACCTTGATTAAAAACTTGTATGTGTCCAGGGCAATTCATTGGTTTAATTGCAAAAACTTTTTCGTCAGGAGTTTCTGAGGTATACATGTTTTCCCCATATTTTTCCCAATGACCTGATTTTTCCCACAATAATCTGTCTAATACCTCTGGTGTGTTCACCTCTTTGTATCCGGCTAGGTCCTGTTTAGCTCTCATGTAATTAATTAATTTTTGAAATAACGTCCAACCTTTCTCATGCCAAAAAACTGATCCTGGACTTTCTTCTCTAAAATGAAACAAATCCATTTCTTTGCCCAATTTACGATGATCTCTTTTTTCTGCCTCTTCAATTCTTTTTAAATAATCATCTAAATCTTTCTGGGAGGCCCAACTTGTTCCGTAGATCCTTTGAAGCATTTCATTTTTTGAGTCACCTCGCCAATATGCGCCTGAAACTTTTGTAAGTTTAAAGGCTTTGCCAATTTTACTAGATGATACTAAATGAGGTCCTCTACATAAATCATACCAAGTATCACCATGATGATAGACTGAAAGTTCTTCAGTTTCTGGAATACTCTCAATAATTTCTGCCTTATATTTTTCTCCAATTTTTTTAAAATGCTTAATTGCTTTATCTCTTTCCCATACTTCTCGTCTTGTTTTTAAATCTTTATCAATTATTTTTGACATCCTTTCTTCAATTTTTTTGAGATCGTCATCTGTAAAGGGCTCCTTTCTGGCAAAGTCATAATAAAATCCATTTTCTATAACTGGTCCAATAGTAACTTGGGTGCCTGGATATAATTCTTGAACTGCCATAGCCATGATATGTGCAGCGTCATGTCTAATAACTTCTAAACCCTCTGGGTCTTTTGCTGTAAAAATTTTAACGGAACAATCTGTATCAATCGAAAAATATAAATCTTTTAATTCTCCATTTACACTCATAATCAAGGCTTGTTTTGCTAGTGATTTGCTAATTTTTTCAGCAATCTCTAAGCCTGTCACTTTTTTAGGAAAATCTAAATTGTTTCCGTCTGGTAAAGTAATTATGGGCATTTAATTAAGTAATCTCTTATACTCTGAATAAGTAGAAAAACACATTTTTTCAACATTAAATTTTTTTATAATGTTTTTTCTTCCCTCCTTACCCATTAATTTTAAGGAAGTTTCGTCCATTGTCATTGCTTGAATGATTTTTTTACTCAATGAGCGAGCGTCACCAGATTCAAATAACAACCCAGTTTTTTCGTTTAAAATTGTCTCATTTGATCCTCCAATATTACTAGCAATGATTATTTTTTCCATAGATTGTGCCTCTACCGCAACTCTTCCAAAAGCTTCAGGTTCAATTGATGCTGAAACTATAATATCAGAAACTTTATAAGCTAAAGCCATATCCTTACAATGGTCTATGAATTTTACTTGATTGGTCAGATTATATTTTTCAATTAATTTGATAAGTTTTTCTTTATAAGAATCTCTTCCCTGATCACTGCCTAATATTACAACATGAAATGCTTCGTATCCTAATTCAATTTTAACTAAATTTATTGCCTCAATAAACAATTCTTGACCCTTCCATGATGTAAGTCGACCTGGCATAAGAATTATTTTTTTTTCATCAGTAATATTCCACTCATTTAAAAGTTTTTTTTCATCAGTTTCAATTTTGGTTGTTGGATCAAAATAATCTACATTTATGCCCCTAAAAATTACTAAAAATTTTTTTTTAGAATTCAGAAATTCCTGATAATTCTCTTGAATATGTGAAAAAATAAAGTTTGATCCTGCTATAACCAAATCTGACCTTACCATTACTGAATTATAAAATTTTTTTAATCTACCTCTAAAATTATAAGTCCCATGAAATGTAGTAACAAACTTTCTTCTAGTTAATTTTGTTGCAATTAAACACGACCAAGCTGGTGCTCGACTTCTTGCGTGAACAATTGAAATGTTAAAAATCAAAATTATTGCTATTAAAATAATTGAATTTATCAAAATCAATAATGGATTTTTGCTATGAACAGGAAGCCTTATTAATTTAACTTTTTTTTTATCAATAAACTTAGTTAACTCTCCACCACTTGTAACAATGTAAGATTTACAATTATTTTCAGGTAAAAAATGTGCAATATCATAGCAACCAGTTTCTGCACCTCCGTAACCTAATTTTGGGATTACTTGCAAAACATTTAAATTAGATGACATTTAAAATAATTATATAATAATAGACAAAACTAATAAACTTTTATGACAAATTTTAATTACTTAAAAATTTCTACTACCAGAAAAATAAGATATTTGAAACTACATCAAAAAAATGCCACCTACATTGTTTTTTTGCATGGTTTTATGTCGGATTTGGAAGGTAAAAAACCTCAAGCATTTTTAAAATTTGCAAAAAAAAATAAATTAGGTTTTCTTGCTTTAGAATATTCAGGTCATGGTAAATCATCAGGGAAATTTATTAATGGTAATATTTCAAAATGGACTAGGGATACTACTTTAGTAATTCAAAAAGTTGTCAAAAAAAATGATATTATATTTATCGGATCAAGTATGGGAGCTTGGATTGCTTTAAACCAGTTTAGTCTTATCAAAAACAAAATTAAAGGTTTTTTAGGAATAGGTTCAGCGCCAGAATTTCTTGATAAACTAATGTGGAATAAATTTTCTAATAAAATGAAGATTGAAATCAAAAAAAAAGGTGTCATAAATTTAAAATATGGTGATTATGAATACCCAATCACTTACCAATTAATCAAAGATGGAAGAAAAAATAAAATTTTAAATAAAAAAATAAGTCAAAATATAAATGTAACGATGGTTCACGGGAGTAAAGATAAATCTGTACCTGTAATTTACTCAAAAAAAGTTTTAAAAATATTTCAATCTAAGAAAAAGAAATTAGTAGTTATAAAAAATGGTGATCATAGTTTATCTTCCCCAAAATGGCTCAAGATATTGAAAAAAGAGTTAAAATTAATAATTAACTAACTTTTCGTATTTTTGTTTTTGTAGAGATTGGATTTTTAAGCTTATCTAACATTTCTTTTGGACAAACCTGTACAAAATTCTTTAACTCGTTTTCAAAGTCATCAATTATTTTTTTTGATAAGCTGGATTCTGTTTCATTACTATGTTCTAGTACCAATTCTTTTAAAAATTTTGACCAATACTCAGTTTCAACATTTTGCCATACAACTGAATCCGGATTAACTTTTTTTTCAAATTCTTTTGATTTATCGTAAATAAAAGCCATTCCTCCTGTCATGCCAGCTGCAAAATTATCTCCAACATCTCCAAGAATTACTGCTGTACCACCGGTCATATATTCACAACCATTTGAATCACAGCCTTCGATAACAGTTGTGGCACCAGAATTTCTTACCGCAAATCTATCTCCAGCTTGACCAGCTGCAAAAAGTTTACCTGACGTTGCACCATAAAGAACTGTGTTGCCAATAATAGTATTCTCATTAGAAATTAAATTGCTTTCATCAGGTAGTTTTATTGAAATGGTTGCTCCTGACAAACCTTTCCCAACATAATCATTTGCATCGCCTTTTAAATTAAGTTTAAGTCCTTTTGCTGTAAATGCACCAAACGATTGTCCAGCTGAACCTTTAAAATCTAGAGTTAAAAAATTTTCCTCTAATTTTTCATAACCATATTTTTTATATAAGTGATGTGAAATTCTAGTGCCTACAGCTCTATTAGTATTTTTAATTAAAAACTCGTTATTTATTTTTTCTGAGTTATCTAGAGCCTTTTCTATTTGAGGCCAAATTTCTTGATCCAGTGTATTAGGAACTTGATTTATTTCTGATACCTCACAATACCTCTTATTATTTCCAGGGTCTGCTTGGACAAATAATGGATTAAGATCTAAGTCATCTAGATTAGGCGAGGCTTTACTTACCTGCATTAATAAATCAGTTCGACCGATAACCTCATTTAAAGATCTAAAACCAAGTGAAGCTAAAATTTCTCTCACCTCTGTAGCAATAAATGTAAATAAATTTACAACTTTATCAGGAGTTCCAGTAAATTTTTCTCTTAATTTTTCATCCTGTGTACAAACTCCTACAGGACAAGTATTAGAGTGACATTGCCTTACCATAATACAACCCATCGCTACTAAAGCGGTAGTTGCTACACCATACTCCTCTGCACCCATCATAGCTGCAATAACAACATCTCTTCCAGTTTTAATACCTCCATCGGTTCTTAAGGTAACTTTATGTCTTAGATTATTTAATGTTAAAACTTGATTGGCCTCCGTCAGTCCCATCTCCCATGGAATACCTACGTATTTTACACTTGTTTGAGGTGTAGCCCCGGTTCCTCCATTATGTCCTGAAATTAAAATTATATCAGCTTTTGCCTTTGCAACACCGGCTGCAATAGTACCAACGCCAGATGATGCAACTAGTTTAACTCCAATTCTTGCCTTAGGATTGATTTGTTTTAAATCATAAATAAGCTGAGCTAAATCCTCAATTGAATAGATATCATGATGCGGAGGTGGGGAAATTAGTGTTACACCTGGTGTTGAATGTCTTAGCTTGGCAATCTCATCTGTTACTTTAAATCCTGGTAATTGGCCCCCTTCACCGGGTTTTGCACCTTGAGCAATTTTAATCTCAATTTCATTACAATTGTTTAAATAATTAACTGTTACACCAAATCTTGCTGACGCAATTTGTTTTACTCTCGAATTTGCACTATCACCAGAGTCCATTATCTTAAATCTATTTGCATCTTCACCACCTTCTCCACTACAGGATGCACCTTTAATTCTATTCATCCCAATAGCTAATGTTTCGTGTGCCTCTTTGGATAATGCTCCGTGAGACATACTTCCACTACCAAATCTTTTTAATATTTTTTCTATTGGTTCAACCTCAGAAATTTGAATAGATGGTCCTAATTTTTTTTTTCTAAAATCTATCAAATCCCTTAAGTTAATTGGTGGCAAGTTATAGATTCCCTCAGCATATTTTTTATAAGCTGTATACGAGTTTGATCCTACAGCACTTTGTAATAAGTGGATTAACCTGCCCTGATATTGGTGTGTTTCTCCATTTTTTCTGTATCTATAAATCCCACCAATAGGTAAAACTGTATCGGTGCTTTCAAATGCCTCTTTATGTATTGCACGTATTTTTTTTTCGATTCCTGACAATCCAATACCAGAAATTTTTGAAGTCACTCCTGGAAAATAATCATCAACTATTGATCTGCTTAGACCAACAGTTTCAAAATTACATCCGCCTCGATACGAACTTAAAACAGATATACCCATTTTTGACATGATCTTTAATAATCCTGCATTCACTGATTTGATATATCTTTCAACACATTCATCAAAACTATACTGGCCAAATAACTTTTTCTCATGCCTTTGGTATAAACTATCAAAAGCTATATATGGATTAACTGTTGTTGCTCCAACACCTATTAATGTTGCAAAAGAATGGGTATCCAAAGCTTCACCAGATTGAACGTTAATTGAAACATACCCTCTTAATTTTTTATCAATTAAAAAAGTATTAATCGCACCAACGCATAACAGCATTGGCATAGGCATCCTTGTATCTGAAATAGCTTTATCGCTTAAAACTAATTGTGTTACACCCTGTCTAACAGCAATTTCCGACTCTTTTTGGATCCTTTTAATAGAGTCAAATAAACTTTGATCATTCGAGAAAGTACAATCTATAGAGACAGAGTTTTTTCCAAAAAAATTAATAAATTTGTTAAATTGTGAATTCGATAATATCGGACTATTTAAAACGTAAATATTTTCTTTAGTTAAAGTATCAAAATCTAAAATATTCCCAAGATTACCAAATCTAGTTTTCAAACTCATAACTTTATTTTCTCTCAAAGAGTCAATCGGTGGATTGGTCACTTGGCTAAAGTTTTGTCTAAAAAAATGATAAAGTGGTCTGTATTTATCCGATAAAACTGCTAAAGGCGTATCATCACCCATGGAACCCGTCGCTTCTTTTGCATCTTCAGCCATTGGATGTAAGATTAGCTCTAAGTCTTCTAAACTTATTCCAAAAGAGTGTTGTCGTCTCCTTAGATCTTCACCATCAAAATTATGTTTCTCATTTGAAATGGATAATTTTTCATCTAAATCTATTATCTGAGAATTGAAATGCTTATATTCTTTTGCCAAATAGTCTTTAATTTGATTATTCGTAAACACTTTGCCTTTTTCAATTCTAACACCAATTATCTCCCCTGGGCCGAGTCTTCCTTTTGATAGAATTCTTTTTTCATTTAATTCAATCATTCCAGTTTCAGATCCGGCAAAGAGAAACTTATCTTTTGTTATTGCGTATCTTAAAGGCCTTAAACCATTACGATCATTTGCTGCAATGACCCATTCATTATCTGTTGCAGCAATTGCGGCAGGACCATCCCAAGGTTCCATAGTACTATTTAAAAAATTAAACAGTTGTTGATGACTTTTTGGAAGAGTCTTATTTCTTTTTGACCAAGCATCAGGGATCATCATTAATTTTGCTAAAGGTGCAGGTTGGCCAGATTTATTTAATAACTCAAAAACATTATCTAGTGCCGCAGAGTCAGAAACTCCTTTTTGTATAACTGGCTTTAAATTTTCAACATTTTCAAAAAGAGGGCTACTCATCTCTTGTTCATGAACTCTCATCCAGTTTTTATTGCCTTTGTAAGTATTAATTTCACCATTATGGGCAACCGCTCTAAATGGTTGTGCCAAACTCCAGCTTGGAGCAGTATTAGTTGAAAATCTCTGATGAAAAATTGCAAATCTTGAAATAAATCTCTCATCTTTTAAATCTAAGAAAAAATCTGAGATAGCCTCAGCTAAAAACATGCCCTTATAGATAATTGATTTAGAACTTATCGAGCAAATATAAAAATTATTTAATGATAAATTGAATGCTTTATTCTCAATTTTTTTTCTTGTTTCATAAATTTTTCTTTCAAGCTCTTTATCAAGCAAATTTTTATCATTCGATTTAAAAAGCACTTGAATTATCTCTGGCATAGTTTGAAAAGCTTTTTCTCCTAAAACTTTTGGATTAACAGGCACCTGTCTCCATCCATAGATACTAAAATCGTTTTTAGTTAACTCACTTTCTACAATCGTTTTACAGCTTTCTTGTGAGGAGTAATCATTTCTTGGTAAAAAAATCATTCCAACACAAATATCAGAGCCATCATGTGTGTGACCTGTAACCTCTATTTTTTCAACAAAGAAATCTTTGGGAATTTCTAGATGTATTCCTGCTCCATCACCTGTTTTTCCATCAGCATCAACAGCTCCTCGATGCCAAACAGCCTTTAAAGCTTCAATTCCATATTCTACAACCTCTCTTGATTTTTTTCCCTCTGTTGATGCAATTAACCCTACGCCACATGCATCATGTTCCATTTCCTTAGAATAAACATTGTTTTTAGTAAGTAATTCTAAATTTTTTTTATATATACTCATTATGCAACTTTAGATTTTTTTAATTCGATATTTTCAAGATAAGATTTGATTGATAAAGCAGCATCTCTACCATCTTTAATTGCCCAAACAACTAAAGATGCACCTCTTACGATATCTCCAGCAGCAAAGACTCCTTTTATATTAGTTTCCATAGTGTCAAAGTCTGTTTTAATTGTTCCCCATTTTGTAACTTGTAATTCTTGTGCCTCAAATAATAATGGCAAGTTTTCTGGATCAAATCCTAAAGCTTTTATTACCATATCTGCTTTAATTTCAAATTCAGATCCTTGTTTAATTTCTGGTCTTCTTCTACCTGAGTCATCTGGATCTCCAAGTTGAATTTGATCTACAATTAATTTTTCAATTTTATTTTTTCCCCTAAATTCTTTTGGACTAGACAACCAAACAAATTCAACACCCTCTTCTTCTGCATTAGCTACTTCTCTTGCAGATCCAGGCATATTATCTTTATCTCTTCTATATAAACATTTAACTGAATTAGCTTTTTGTCTTACTGATGTTCGAACACAATCCATAGCGGTATCTCCACCTCCAATAACAACTACATCTTTACCCTCGGCGTTTAATATACCTTTATCGAACAAATCAACTTTGTCTCCCAACCCCTTTTTGTTTGATGCAGTTAAAAACTCCATAGCAGGAAAAATATTAT
The DNA here is from genome assembly GCF_052049775.1 of Candidatus Pelagibacter sp. Lineage (GTDB taxonomy): Bacteria > Pseudomonadota > Alphaproteobacteria > Pelagibacterales > Pelagibacteraceae > Pelagibacter. The sequence goes on from NZ_JBNGZH010000054.1 coordinate 16,342, forward strand.
CTAAATCATTACCTGGTAGATTAATTTCTCTTGGTTTATAAACTCCAGTAGCAATTAAAATTGCATCATGTTTTTTTCTCAATTGCTCTAAAGTTGCATCCTTACCAACCTCAAAATTTTGTTCAAATTTAATTCCACCATCTTTCAACAATTTTGTTCTCCTCTCGACCACATGTTTTTCTAATTTAAAATTTGGAATTCCATAAATTAACAAACCGCCCGCTCTATCATATCTGTCATAAACAGTAATTTGATATCCATTTTTCCTAAGTTGTTCAGCAGCTGCCAGTCCAGCGGGTCCAGCACCAATTATTCCAACACTTTGGTCTTTTTCGTGTTTGATTGATATAGGCTTTACCCATCCGTTTTCCCAAGCACTATCAGTAATATATTTTTCAACTGATCCAATTGTTACAGTGCCATGACCTGACTGCTCAATAACACAATTACCCTCACATAGTCTATCTTGAGGGCATATTCTGCCACAAACCTCAGGCATATTATTTGTACTTTGAGATAATTCATAAGCTTCTTTCAATCTGCCTTCAGCAGTCAATTTAAGCCAATCAGGGATGTTGTTACTTAGAGGACAATGGACTTGGCAAAAAGGAACGCCACATTGAGAGCATCTACTTGACTGCTCTTGTGCTTTTTGAGTGATAAATTCATCATAGATTTCATTAAAATCATCTTTCCTATTATCAACTCCTCTTTTAGGTGGTGTTTGTTGACCTATTTTTACGAATTTTAGCATTTTATCAGTCATAAATTTTTATAAATTTATCGCAAAATATACATAGTTTTTATTAGTAAAAGAAATAAATAGGTCAATTATTATTACCTAATTACAATAATATTTAGCTTAAAATCTACTTAATCTGATTTTTGCATACCTAATATGATTAAATCGAATTGTTTAAAATGAATATTTTTTAAGCTACGACACATGTATGTTGCAAGATTTTATAGAAATTTTAATCCTTTCTGCTGTTCAAGGAATTTCTGAATTTTTACCAATAAGTTCGTCAGCTCATTTAATATTGGTATCAAATTTTTATGATTTAGAAACAAGTTCTTTATTAATAGACATAAGTCTACATTTAGGCTCATTAATTGCAGTAATTTTTTATTTTAGAAAAGAGCTATTTGATCTAAGAAATAATAATAGGTTATTAAGTTTAATAATTATTGGCTCCTTGCCTTTAATATTTTTTGGATACATTTTGTATTCCACTGAATTTATTCATCTTTTAAGAAACACAAAAGTAATTGCATCAACAACAATATTTTTTGGATTCATACTTTTCTTTGCTGATCAAAGAAAAATTGATCGTAACATTTCTACAGATTTAAATATTAAATCAGTTTTATTAATTGGTTTATTTCAAATATTAGCGTTGATACCAGGGGTAAGTAGGGCTGGAATAACAATTACAGCAGCAAGATTTTTGAATTTCAATAGAACAGACGCTAGTAAAATTTCTTTTTTACTATCTATACCTGCATTAGCAGGAGCAAGCTTCCTAGGTTTAAGAGAGGCTTTTGAACAATCAATAGAAATTAATTATTTATTATTAATTGCTACTTTTTTATCATTTATGTTTTCATTTTTTACAATTAGATATTTTCTTAAATTTATAAGTAAAATTTCTTTTAATGTATTTGTAATTTATCGGATAATTCTTGGTTTAATTTTATTTAATATAATATATAGTTAACTTGGTTTCCTTATTAATGGAACCAATTGAGATAATAAAACTCCACTTAATATAAAAAAACAACCAAGTAAATTATTAATGCCTAATATTTGATTTAAAAGAAACCAGGCAGCAATTGTTGCAAACACACCTTCCAAAGAAAAAATTATTGCAGCTGGTGCTGGAGTTATATTTCTTTGAGCATAAATTTGTAAAACAAATGCAAAACCACCTGATAAAATACCAGCATATAAAATCGAGTCTATTTCATTTAATATATTAGCGATTACAAATTCTTCAGAAAATAAACCTATTATAAATGAGAATAGAGCAACTAGCAGAGTTTGAATTGCACCAATAGTCAATGGTAGATTGTACTTTTTGACAATCATACCAGTAAAAATAATATGTGTACTCCAAAATAAAGCTCCTAATACCACAAGGGTATCACCTAATCTTACAGTTGTATCTTGAAAATTTGTTAATAAATATCCACCAATTAAACATAAAATTACTGATGGCCATACACTCCAGTGTAAAAAATCTTTTTTAAAGATGAAAATAATTATTGGGACCATTGGCACATAAAAAATTGTAAAAAAAGCAGCATTTGCTACATCAGTGTAAAGCAACGCAACCTGTTGTAATGCTGAGCCCAAAAATAACGATAGTCCGATTAAAAAGGACAGGATAACGAATGTTTTTGTATCAAACCTAAATTCTTTTTTTAGTTTTTTTGCTTCAAACATTAATGCTAAAGGAACAATTGCTAAAAAACCCACAAAAAATCTTACTGAATTAAAAGTGAATGGACCGATGTCGTCCATGCCTGTATCTTGTGCAATAAATGTAGTCCCCCAAATGAAAGTGCATAATAGTGCACTAAATAATGAGAGAGTTTTTGACATATTTTTACACAGCTAATTTGTAAGCAAAATTTTTTCCAAGATTGTCTTTCAAATCGTTGTTAAATCGAGCTGCTTCAGCTCCATCAATTATTCTGTGATCATATGATAAAGATAAAGGTAACATAGTTCGTGTAATAAATTTTCCATCAATAAAAATTTGTTTTTTGTGAGATTTGCCAACTCCCAAAATTGCAACTTCAGGATAATTAATTATAGGTGTAAAAAAAGAACCGCCAATACCTCCTAGACTTGTTATTGTCATGGAACCACCAAATAATTCTTTTTTATCAATTTTAAGATTCCTGCACTGATCACTCAATTTTTTAAGTTCGTTGCCAATTAATGAAATATTCTTATTATCAGCATTTCTTAGTTTTGGCACCATAAGTCCATGCTTCGTATCTACTGCTATTCCAATATGGTAATACTTTTTTAAGGTCATTTTTCCTTTATCAATTTCATCTATAGATGAATTAAAATTTGGAAATTTTTTAAGTGATGCAGTTAATGCTTTGACGATAAAAGCTAAAGGAGTAATTTTTTTTTTTTCTCCGGTGTAAATATCTGTAAGAGATGTTCTAAACTCCTCTAATTCAGTTATATCTGCTTCATCATGATTGGTCACATGGGGAATATTAGTCCAAGAATTCATAAGATATTTAGACGAGAGTCTCTTCACTCTTGGAATATCCTTTATTTCTGTCTTTCCAAATTCAGAGTGAGGATATTCTAGTTCTATCGTTTCATCTTTTTTGAATTCTTTTTCAGAATTTCTCTCAGGTTTATTTGCGACAAATGACTTTACATCACTTTCAGTTACTCTTCCTAGTCTTTCACTACCTTCAACTTTACTAATATCAACACCAAGTTCTCTTGCAAATTTTCTGACTTTTGGTGAGGCTGCAGTTTTTTTAGAAAAATCTTTTACGATAACATTTTTTGATCCAACTTCTCTTCTAATTTCTATTTTTTTTTCCTTAGTATTTTCTTTTTTAATTGTTTTTATTTCTTCAGTTTTTAATTGAGTTTCTACTTGATTGTCTTTTAATTCAATTTCTAATATTTTATCACCTTCAGAAACCTTATCCCCAACATTTAAATTTAATTCTGTAACTATTCCATTATGTAATGAGGGTATTTCAACACTCGATTTATCACTTTCAATTGTTATTAAAGGATCATTTTTTTTAATCTCTTGACCCTTTTTGACTATAATTTCAATAACCTCTACATCTTTAAATTCACCAATATTTGGAACTTTTATATCTTTTTTGGGCATTCTATAATTTTGTTGGCATAGGTTTATCAATATCAATCTTATACTTTTTGATTGCTTCTTTTGCATATTTTGATGCAATAAGCTGTTCCTTAGCTAAAATACTCAAACCATATGTTGTGATATGTTCCTTATCAACTTCAAAAAATTTTCTTAACTTCTTTCTTGTATCACTTCGACCAAATCCATCTGTTCCTAATGAATAAAAACTTTTATTTACGTATGGTCTAATCTGGTCAGAATTCATTCTCATATAATCAGAAGCTGCTAAAATTGGTCCTTCAGTATTACCCAAACATTTTTCTACATAGCTTTTTTTAGGCTCTTTATCAGGATTTAGAAGATTGTATCTCTCTACCTCAAGGCCGTCCCTTCTTAATTCATTAAAGCTAGTGACACTCCAAATCTCACTATCGATTTGATACTCATTTTGTAATATTTCGGCACCAGCTATCATTTCTCTTAAGATTGTGCCAGATCCAAGAAATTGAATTTTAGTTTTTTTATACTTGTTAAACTCCTTTATTTTATACATTCCTTTTAAAATACCATCCTCACATGATTTATCTTTTGGCATTTCTGGATGAGGATAATTTTCATTCATGGTCGTAATATAATAGAAAATGTTTTCTTTTTTCTCATGCATTCTTCTTAAACCTTCTCGAAAAATGACTGCAAGCTCGTAATGAAATGTTGGATCGTATGATCTGCAATTAGGAATAGTTGAAGCCATCAAATGACTATGACCATCTTGATGTTGTAAACCTTCCCCAGCAAGAGTTGTTCTTCCAGCGGTTGCTCCGATCAAAAACCCTCTGGACTGGCTATCAGCACCCGCCCAAGCAAAATCACCAATTCTCTGAAAGCCAAACATTGAGTAAAAAAGATAAATTGGGATCATTTCTATATCATGGTTTGTGTATGAAGTTCCTGCAGCGATCCAAGATGACATCGCTCCAGCCTCGTTAATTCCTTCCTCTAAAACTTGACCACTCTTTTCCTCTTTATACGAACTTAATTGAGCAGAGTCTTCTGGCTCATATTTTTGACCTTCATGAGCATAAATTCCTATTTTTTGGAAAAAACCCTCCATTCCGAATGTTCTAGCCTCATCAGGTATGATTGGAACCAGTCTTGGTGCAACATTTTTATCTCTCAAAAGGTTTGTTAACATTCTGACCAATGCCATTGTAGTCGACATTTCTTTTTCACCTGTAGAAACTTTCATATTATCGAAAATATCTTTTGGAGGTGCTTTAACAGGTTTCGCGTAAGTAGTTCTTTCAGGAATAAAACCACCCAATTGAATTCGTCTCTCATTTATGTATTTAATCTCAGGGGAATTCTGATCTGGCTTGTAGTATTCAATATTCTTAACTTGTTGATCTGTTAATGGAACGTCAAACCTATCCCTGTAATACATTAAGTCGTCAATATCTAACTTCTTAGTTTGGTGAGTTGTATTTACACTTTCACCACTTTTACCCATTCCATAACCTTTAATAGTTTTTGCAATTACAACTGTAGGACTTCCAATATTTTTAGATGCTTTATCATAAGCTGCAAAAACTTTATGAGGATCATGACCACCTCTGTTCAACCGCCAAATATCTTTGTCTGAAAGACTGGAAACCAGCTCTTTGGTCTCTAAATATTTTCCAAAAAATTTTTCTCTCACATACGCACCATCTCTTGCTTTCATTGCTTGATACTCGCCATCGACAGTCTCATTCATTGTTTTAACTAAATGACCTGTTTTATCATTGGCAAGCAATGGATCCCAATAAGAGCCCCAAATAACTTTTATAACATTCCATCCTGCACCTCTAAAAATTCCCTCTAATTCCTGAATTATTTTTCCGTTTCCACGAACTGGTCCGTCTAGTCTTTGAAGATTACAATTTACAACAAATATTAAGTTATCTAATTTTTCTCTTGCGGCTAAACCAATCGCGCCTAAAGATTCAGGTTCATCCATTTCTCCATCACCTAAAAATGCCCAAACTTTTCTACCTTCATCTTTGATGAGACCTCTATTGATTAAGTACTTCATGAATCTTGCTTGATAAATTGCAAGCATTGGACCTAATCCCATGGACACTGTTGGAAATTGCCAAAAATTCGGCATTAGCCAAGGATGAGGATATGAGGAAAGACCACCAGGGTTTACTTCTTGTCTAAAACTATCTAATTGTTTTTCGTTAAGTCTACCTTCTAGATAAGCTCTAGCGTACATACCTGGAGCGCTATGACCTTGAAAATAAATTAAATCTCCACCAAATTTATTATTTTTAGCTCTCCAAAAATGATTCATACCAACATCGTAAAGAGTTGCAGCAGATGCAAAAGTTCCAATATGCCCTCCAAGTTCTGGGAATTTTTTATTTGCTCTAACTACCATTGCGGCAGCATTCCATCTAATTAAAGATCTAATTCTTCTTTCTATGTTTTGATCCCCATTAGATTTTTTTTCCTCGTTAACTGGTATAGTGTTTATATAAGGAGTATTTTGTGTATAGGGTATATTGGCACCCTCCATATAAGCTTTGTTAATAAGTTCTTTAATTAAATAATGTGCCCTATGATTTCCGTCTTTTTCTATTACTGCTGACAAAGACTCTAGCCATTCACTTGTTTCTAGTGGATCGATATCCCCTTCTTTAACTACTTGAATTATTTTTGGTTTTTCGGTCTCAATTATTTTTTGTGGAATATTTTGGTCCTGATGTTTTCTTAAAGTACTCTCAGCTTCTTGAATTAAATTTTCAGTTTCTTTTGGAACACTTTCTTTTTGAGATAATGATTGATTTGAAGAAATATTTATTAATAGATCTCCCTTTGAAACCTTATCTCCAACTTTAACATTTACAGACTCGACTTTGCCAGAAAATATTGATGGTATTTCAACACTCGATTTATCACTTTCAATAGTAACAACAGGATCATTTTTTTTAATATCTTGACCCTCTTTTACTAAAAGTTCTATAACTTCCACGTTCTCAAAATCACCTATGTCAGGAACTAACAATTTTTCAGTCATTTTTAAAAGTTTTATACATAAAAAAAATTTACTTAATCTTTAATTTTAACACATTCTATCCAATTTTTTGACACTCTTTATTGAAATACTCAAATAATGATTAAAAGGTTATTAAATATATTTATTCAACCAAAATTCAACACATATAAAGATGCTAATGTGTGGATCCAAAAAATCTTGTTAGAGGAAAAATACGGAAAAATTAATTCCTAAATTTTTTCTACACATAGCGCAATTCCCATACCGCCACCTATACAAAGTGCGGCACAACCTCTTTCTTTATTCTGTTTTTTCATTTCATGTATAAGTGTCACAAGTATTCTTGCTCCAGATGCACCTATTGGGTGACCTAAAGCAATAGCCCCACCATTTACATTAACTTTGTTTTCATCAATACCCAATTCACTGATAACTGCTATAGCTTGAGCAGCAAAAGCCTCATTAATTTCAAATAAATCGATTTCATTTAAATTCCAACTTACTTTTTTTGATGCTTGGCGGATAGCTTCTATAGGACCAAGACCCATTAAAGACGGTTCCAAACCAACAGATGCCCAAGAAATAATTTTGGCCAATGGTTTAAGTGAATTTTGTTGAGCTTCCTTAAATGTAGTTAATAATAAAGCAGCTGCTCCATCATTTATACCAGATGAGTTTCCGGGTGTCACAGTCCCACCATCTTTAAAAGCTGTTTTTAATTTTTCTAAATCAGATAATTTTAAATCTTTTCTTGGGTGTTCATCTTTTTTTAAAATAATACCTTTGTAATTTATCTGCACTATTTCATCATCAAATTTATCATTTTCAATTGCAATTTCTGTTTTTTTTTGGGATTGAAGAGCAAATTCATCTTGTTGTTTTCTAGAAATATTAAACTTTTTTGCAACATTTTCAGCTGTAACTCCCATGTGGTAATTTTTAAAAGCATCAGTTAAACCATCGTGAATCATAGTATTGATTAATTGATCTTTTGAAATTTCTTTTTTATCTGAATAAAAATAAGAGTAAGGTGTCATCGACATATTCTCTTGACCCCCACAAATTACATTATTTGCATCTCCTAATTTAATTTGTTGATAACCTGAAATAATGGCCCTTAGTCCTGATCCACAAACTTGGTTTACTAAATAAGCAGGTTTGGATACAGGGATCCCAGCATTTACTGCTGCTTGTCTCGCAGGGTTCTGTCCTCCAGCAGCAGTCAAAACCTGGCCCATTATTACTTCATCAATTTGATTATTAGATATTTTACTTCTTTTCAAAACCTCATTTATCACGATAGTACCAAGTTGATCTCCTTTCAAATCTTTTAATGATCCCTTATAAGTGCCTATAGGAGTCCTAACTGCACTACAAATGACCACGTCATCAGGTTTGTTGTTCATAAATTTTAATTTTATCTTATCATTAAAATACACTAAATATTGATATACTATAAACAAATATATTAATAAATGCGCCTGTAGCTCAATTGGATAGAGCGCTTGGCTACGGACCAGGAGGTTCTAGGTTCGACTCCTAGCAGGCGCACCATAAAAAAGGGAAATTATGTTAAAATGGTTTGAAAAAATATCTCTTCAAATGTCAGTAATATATTTTTTTGTTTTAATTTTTGTAATTATATTAATCTTAACTTTTGTATTATAAAAAATTATGTCTAATCAATTTGAACAAATCAGTCTCAAACCAGGTTTTATGAAACATAATGGAGGCCTTTTATTTAGAAATATCTCTGAAAATGAATACGAATTTAAATCAACGATTAATAATAATCATTTAAATGCTGCAGGAATTACTCATGGAGGTTATTTGTCTGCACTGATAGATGCCGGTGCCGGCACAGCAGCACATCGATCAGCTAATAATGCACCCTGCGTAACAATTTCTTTAGATATAAAGTTTATTGGATCATCAAAAGTTAATGATGAAATCTACGGGAAAGTTAAGATATTAAAAAAAACAAAAACTCTTGTATTTTTATTTTGTGAGTTAATTTGTAATGGTAAGATTATTACGTCAGCATCAGGAATTTGGAAAATTTTAAAAATCAAAACAACTGACTAAACACTAAGCACATAATCTTTATAATTAATTTAATTATGTTAAGTTAAATTATTATTAAAAAAAAATGAGAACTTTTTATCCATCGATTCGGTCATGTTTTAGTCTATTTTTGTTCTTTAACAACAACTACATCTGGTAGATAAAAATTAAGATATACCAAAGATAGAAATGACAAAAAATAAAATTACAGCTGTCCTTGGCCCAACAAATACAGGTAAAACTCATCTTGCTATTGAGACTATGCTGTCGTTTGACACTGGAATGATAGGTTTCCCTTTGAGATTGTTAGCTAGAGAAGTTTACGACAAGGTAATTAAAAAGGTAAGTTTAGATAAAGTTGCATTAATTACTGGTGAAGAAAAAATAATTCCTACAAATGCAAAGTATTATCTGTGTACTGTTGAATCTATGCCTATTGATAAAGAATTAGATTTTGTAGGCGTGGATGAAATTCAAATGTGCGCAGACCATGAGCGAGGTCATATTTTTACAGACAGATTATTGAACTTAAGAGGAATAAAATTAACAATGTTAATGGGATCAAATACAATAAGACCAATTATTTCTAATCTTGATGATGACATCGAATTTATAAATCGAACTAGACTTTCAAAACTTTCTTATGTTGGTCATAAAAAAATTTCAAGAATTCAAAGAAAAACTGCAATTATAGCATTTTCTGCAGAGGAAGTTTACGCCATCGCTGAACTTATAAGAAGACAAAAAGGAGGAGCTTCTATTGTTATGGGATCTCTAAGCCCAAAGACAAGGAATGCACAAGTAGAGCTGTATCAATCCGGAGATGTTGATTTTCTAGTAGCAACTGATGCTATTGGTATGGGAATTAATATGGATCTTGATCACGTTTATTTTTCCAATTTAAAAAAATTTGATGGAAAAAAATTAAGAAAGCTAAATTTAGCAGAAATTGGCCAAATAGCTGGTAGAGCAGGAAGATATTTGAACAATGGAAATTTTGGTATAACAGGAGAGTGCAAAGAAATAAATGCTGATGAAGTAGATTTATTGGAAAATCATAAATTTGAGGAAATCCAATCTTTATTTTGGAGAAATTCAAATTTAAACTTTGAGAGTCCTTTTAAATTATTAAAGTCTTTAGAGGAAAAGCCTAATAGAAGATGGTTAAGAAAAATACATGAGTGCGAAGATGAAAAAGCCTTAAAATTTTTTTTAAGAGATAAAAATTTAGAAAATATTAAATTTGATAAAGATAAATTAAGTCTTTTATGGGAATGTTGCCAAATACCAGATTTTGTTAAAAAAACCTATGGCAATCACTATGAAGTGATTGAAAATGTTTTTAAATATTTAACAAGTGAAAAAGGTAAAATTACAGATGATTATATGCGACTTCAACTCGTCAAACTTGATAAATTAGATGGAAATGTAGATTCTTTATCAAATAGAATTGCAAATGTAAGAACTTGGTCATATGTTTCAAATAAAAATAATTGGATAGAAAATCAAAACTATTGGATAGAAAAAACAAAACACTTAGAGGATAAGTTATCAGATAGATTACATGAGGAGCTTACAAAAACTTTTATTGACAAAAGGGCAAGTGTCCTAGCAAGAGGCTTAAAGCAAGATATGGAATTTGATACTAAAATTTTAGAAAATAACGAAGTAATGATTGATGATCAATTTATTGGAAAGATAAATGGACTTAAATTAGAACTAGATTTAAAAAAGGGTGCTTTAGAAACAGATATCAAATCGCTCAAAAAAGCAGCAAGACAGACAGTTGGTCCAGAACTTCAAAAAAGAATAGATACAATAATCGAGACAGGTTTAATAGAACTAAACGAGGATTTTAAAATTTATTGGAGAAAGTCTCCAATAGCAAAATTGCAACCAGGTAGAGATTATTTAAATCCAAATATTGTTCTTATAGTTGATGATATTCTGGAAACAGATCAATTAAAGAAATTAGATAATTATTTGGTGAAATGGCTAAAAAATAAAATACAAAATGTTTTAAGCAGTTTAATTGATTTGAGAAATCTTAAGGAAAAAAATTCATCAATTAAAGCTCTTGCATATCAATTGTATGAGAACAATGGAGTTCTTCAAAGAAATCAAGTTACAGATTATCTAAAAATATTAGGACAAAATGAGAGAAAATTTTTGAGAGATCAAGGAGTAAAGTTTGGAAGATATCATGTATTTTTACACAAATTAATCAAACCAGAGGCTGTGTCCTTAAGAACTTTACTTTGGAAAAATTATCATCAAAAATATTTTAATTTAAAACCTCCTGTGTTTGGTTTAAATTTTTTAGAAAACGACAAAATTAAAAACAGAAATTTTATGTTACTTTGTGGATTTGAGAAATTTGACAATTTTTACGTAAGGATTGATATTTTAGAAAGATTATTTGTTCAAATTATTAATTCAAACACAGAAAAGAATGAAATTAAGTTAATTCCTGAAATGTTGAATTTACTTGGATGTAATAAGGACAACTTTAAAAAGCTTTTAAAAATTATGGGTTATAAAGTTTTTGAAAAAAATAATGATATATTTTTTAAATACAATCCAAGAAAAAGCTCAAAAAAAGTAAATAAAAAATTCATTAAAGAAAGTCCTTTTAAAGTGTTAAAAAATTTAAATTTAAACCAGTAAGTAATGTTTTTTAAAGAAAAAAAAGGAGATACTAAAACTAGTGATTTAGCAAGAGTTGCGGCATTATTGATTCATGCTGCAAAAATTGATGAGAACTTCTCAAAAGAAGAAGAGGTTATAATAAGTAAGGCACTTTTGAAAATAGGTGCAGACCAAGATAATTTAGAAAATATTTTAAAAGAAGGTAAAGAAATAGAAGAAAACTCTAACCAAATTTTGGATTTTACAAGGGAAGTTAAAAATATGGATGATAAAAAAAAAATTGAAATTATAGAAACCCTTTGGAGAATAATTTACTCAAATAAAGAAGCAGATATGTTTGAAACTAATTTGATGAGACGACTTGCAGGCTTATTGTATATTGACAATAAGATCATGGGAGATATCAAAGAAAAAATTAAAAAAGAAAATCAATAATGACATATATAGTTAATGACAAATGCATTAAATGTAAGTTAATGGATTGTGTTGAAGTTTGCCCTGTAGATTGTTTCTATGAGGGAAAAAATATGCTTGTAATTAAACCTGATGAGTGTATAGATTGTGGCGTTTGTGAGCCTGAGTGTCCTGTTGATGCAATAAAAGCTGATACAGAGCCGGGGTCTGAAAAATGGCTAGAGATCAATAAACAATATTCCGAAATCTGGCCAAATATAACAGTTAAGAAAGATCCTCCATCGGATCACGAAAAATATAAAGATGAGCAAAATAAGTTTGAAAAGTATTTTAAAGAAAACCTTTAAAAAAAGTAAAGCTACTAAATCAAAAAAAAAGGCAAAAACCAAAAAGATTGTTAAATTAAAAAAAGTAAAAAAGAAGATAAATAAATTACCAAAAAAATTAATTAAGACTAAAAAAATACCTTTAAAAAAATCTATAAAATCTGAAGTTAAAACTACAGAACAGAAAAGTGATGGTTTAAGAATTACAAAAAATAATGAGGCTAAACCAGAAATTAAAAAAGTAAAAAAACAAGAAACAGAAAAAAGAGAATATAAAATCAAAGATTACGTCGTATACCCAAAACATGGTGTTGGGCAAATTACTGAATTCAAAAAAATAAATATTGGAGGAATTGACGTTGAAACTTACGTTATAAAATTTGAAAAAGATAAAGCAAATGGAATGGTGCCTGTTAATAAACAATTACACTTAAGACCATTAGCTACTATCAATCAGGTAAATAAATGCATCTCAATATTAAAAAGTAAGCCTAAAATAAAAAGATCTATGTGGAGTAGGAGAGCACAGGAATATGAAGCAAAGATTTCATCAGGTAAGATTTATGAGTTAGCTGAAGTAGTAAGAGACCTTAATAAGGGGGATGATTTGATGGTTGACCAATCTTATAGTGAAAGACAATTGTTTGAAAAAGCATATGAAAGAATCCTTTCAGAATTTCAAATAATTCTAAATCTGTCATTAGAGGATACTCAAAAAAAATTAGATAAAGCTTTAAAAAGAAACTTAAATACTCAACCTAAACCAGAGGCAGCACCAATAAAGCAAGCTTCATCAGATTTACCTGAAGAAGAGGCTGTTTCAGAAAATGAAGAAGATATAGAGGAATAAAAAAAACGCCTCTCACACGTAAATCGTTATGAGAAGCGTTTTTAATAAAGAATACTAAGTAATTATCTTCTTCTTCTTTTTTTAGCTTTTTTCTTAGCTTTTTTCTTAGCCTTCTTTGCTTTTTTTCTTCTCTTAGGCATCTTTAGCTCCCTTTTTTAAGTTAAACGAATCAATTGATTCGCTATTAATCTATTTTTATTTTTTTATGTGCCTTATGTCAAATCTTAAATTTTAAAGAAAATTTTTAAAATAAAATTAAAATAAAATTTTTTTTTAAAAAAAATTTA
>NZ_JBNGZH010000055.1:0-3489 GCF_052049775.1 Candidatus Pelagibacter sp.
GTACAATTTTTTCATTTTGCAAATTCGATTGACATAAATTTTTTAAATCATTTAATGGATGAATTAGAGCCTTTGTGTTAATGAGATCTCCATTATTATCTTTTTTAATTGACAATTTTATTGAGTGAAATTCCTTACTATCTAAAATAACGTATACGTCTTCAATAAAACTATCTAATTTTTTTTCAATTTTAAATATGTTAGATTCTAAAAATTCGTCTAGTTTAGTAAATTTTAATTCTGTAGAATTTTCTTCTATTACTAGTTTTTCAGAAAAAATTTTTTCATTTGATAAAATTTCAGTAACATAAATGATGAATTGATTATGATCCAAATAAAGATATGTTTGGAAATCTACTTTTTTACTCATTTGTGACAATTTGATTTTTTTGACGTATATCCAAAATTTTTATATTACTGAATTCTATATCATTAAGTAATTCAATCGATAAATTTAATGACTCTTTAATTCCTGAAATAGGTAATTTTATTAAAACTCCTGAAATCATTTCAATATCCCATCTTCCAGAAGGGAAATGGTAAAAATTTTTTATGTTATTGTATTTAAAATTAGTTTGAAGAATAATACTTTTAAATTCTAAAAATTTTTCTGGTTCAAAGTTTCCAAATATAAAAGGTAAATTTTTAGAGTAGTCTTTTGTATTTATAAATTTTCCATTTGATCCAACCAAATAATTTTTTCCATTAATATTTGTTGATGCTAAAAAATTTGTTTTTTTAATTTTGATTTCAATAGACGATGGATATCTTTTAAACACTTCATATTCTTCAATAAAATTATTAGAGTTTAATATGTCTTTTATCTGAGATTTTTGAATAGATAATATGTTATTTAATTTTATTAAATTTGCAATTTTTAAAAATTCATTATCACTAAATTCTATCCCTTCTATATCAATCATATTGATTTTAAGAAGATCAAAATTTTTCAAATTTTTGTTATTAAAAGTGCTAAGAATAATTATTAAAGAAATATAAAAAATAATTTTCTTATTTATTTGTTGAAGCATCTTTTAAAATTAATTCAATAAGTTTAATAAAACTTATACCACGAAATGCAGCAATCTCAGGAACTAAAGAAAGTTTTGTCATTCCTGGCTGAGTATTAATTTCTAAAAGATAAAACTTACCCCTGTAATATTTAAAATCTGAACGGGTCACTCCTCGACAACCAATTAAATTGTGTGCTTTGGAAGAAATTTTCATTATTTGTTCATATTTTTTTTTTGATAAATCCACCGGTATAATATGTTCCGTTTTTGCTTTTGGATTATATTTTGCTTGATAATCATAAAATTTTCTTTTTGGTTTTAATTCAATTGCACCAAGTTTCTTAGAACCAATCATTGCAGCCTGTATCTCTCTACCAGGGATAAATTCTTCTATAATTATTTTTTTATAATCTTCTAAATACCTCAATTTTTTTTTGATATTTTTTTTTTGTACATATAAAAACATTAACGCTTGAACCTTCATTGATTGGTTTTATCACAACCGGAAATTTAAGTTTATTTTCAATGGTTCTCACAATATTTTTTTCATCTTTGTTGAATGAAAAGGTCAGGAATTTTGGAGTCAATATTTTATTCTTTATAAAAATCTTTTTTGATAACACTTTATCCATCGCTATTGATGAGGAAATTATACCTGAGTGAGTATAAGGAATTTTAAAACTCTCTAATATTGTTTGGATATAACCATCCTCACCAAACTGCCCATGCAACGCATTGAAAATTTTGTTTGGTTTAAATTTTTTAATAACCTCAAATAACTGAAAATTTGGTTCTGTTATTTTTACAAAATAATTATTTTTTTTTAGCTCCTTGGCTACTTGTTTTCCAGTATCTAGGCTAATTGGTCTCTCTTTTGAAATACCACCTGAAATTATTAATATTTTTTTCAATTTATTTTAAAATCTTAATTTCTTTTTCTAGTTTTATACCAGTTTTTTCTAAAACCTCTTTTGATACAAATTCAATTAAATTGTTCATATCATTAAAAGAAGCACTACCCTTATTTACAAAAAAATTACAATGTTTTTCTGAAATACAGGCATCCCCAAAACTTTTGTCTAGAGGAACTGACTCTTTAATTAGCTCCCAAACTTTCTTATTTGTTTGTGATTTAGGATTTTTAAAAGTGCTTCCAGAAGTTTTAATTCTGGTTGGTTGTGCTTTTTCTTTTTTTTTTACTAAATTCTCAATTTCATTTTTTATTTGAGAAGGACTGGACTTTGAACCTTTAAATGAAGCACTTAAAAAGATCAAATTATCAGATAAGTTACTTTTTCTATACTCAAAATTTATTTCTTTACTTGGAATAGTAACAATATTTCCAGATTTATCGATTGCTTGAACTGATATCAATATATCTTTAAATTCTTTGTTAAAACAACCTGCGTTCATTCTTATTCCACCCCCTATTGTGCCTGGTATACAAGATAAAAACTCAAATCCGCTAAGACTATTTTTTACAGCAAAATCTGATAGAGATTTATCAGTCACAGCACTTCCAGCAATTATCACATCATCTCCAAGAAGTGAGATGTTATTAAAATTTTTTCCTAATTTTATAACTATACCATCAAATAAATCATCAGATATTAAAGTGTTAGAACCTGCTCCAAGAATAAATATTTTTTCCTGATTATTTACTATTTTCAAAAATTTAATCAGTTCATGAAGATTGTTAGCTTTAAAGAAAACTTTTGTTTTTCCACCAATATTGAACCAATTTTTTTTTTTAAGATCGTACTCAAATCTTACATTTTCATCAAATTCTCCAAACAATGTTTTTAGTTGGTCCAATTTCATTATATTAATTTTGGGAGTTCTCTCATCCAATTAGAGATGGAACCTGCACCCATTCCGATTACGATTTTTTTTCCACTTATATTTCTTTTTACAAATTTAGCCAGTTGCAAATTATCATTAATTAAAAATAATTTTACTTCTGAATTTTTTATTATCTCCTTAGCAAAATTTATATAATTAAATCCTAATTTTATTTTTTCTCCTGCTGAATATACTGGGCATAAAACAACAATATCAGCATTCTTAAATGCAAAAGAGAATTCTTTTCTCAAATCTTTAAGTCTTGAGACTCTATGTGGTTGAAAAATACAAACTTTTTCATAATCTTTATAAACCTTGTTAACACCATCCAAAACTACTTTTATTTCAGTTGGATGATGAGCGTAATCATCATAAAAATCAATATTGTTGTGAGTAAATATTTTATTAAATCTTCTTTGAACACCCTTAAAATTTTTTAATCCTTTTTTTATATCAGAAATTGAAATACCAATCGTAATCGCAACTGCTGCAGCTGCAACAGAATTTCTTACATTATGAATACCTAGTAATGGTATTCTTATTCTTTTAATCTTTAATTTTTTCTTATTTGGGACATTTACAAATATGTCAAATTCTGTAAAGATTTTGTCTTGATTTATATTTTTAATAAAAA
>NZ_JBNGZH010000056.1:0-1900 GCF_052049775.1 Candidatus Pelagibacter sp.
GTTTATTATATTTATAATATGAACCAGAAAAAAAACTTGTATATTTTTTTTCTGCAACAACTTTTTCAAGAGATTTCCAAAAAATATCAATTGTTTTTTTATTTTTTTTACCAACCCAATAAATTAAATGTGGTGAAGAACATGCATTTTGATCAACTAAAAATGTATCATTATAAAATTCATTACAAATTTTTATTATTTCTTTATTATTTTTTTTTGAAATTTCATTTAAATTTAATACACAGAACGAATTTCTATTCGGAAAATGTAAATCCCTACACCTTTCACTAGTTTTAATATCTTTTAATTTATTAATAGTCTGGTTGCCGCCCCAAATTATTCTTAAATCACTTATCTCTGATATTTTTTTTGAAAAACCTTCACTATTTTCTGTTTTTACAATTAAAATAAGTTTTTTAATTTTTGGAAATTTCTTTAGGACTTTGTTAAAAATAAAACATAATTGTTCTATTTCATAAAAATTTTGACTAGGGAGCTTTATAATATTTGAATTGCCACATAATAAACCAAATACAAGAGAATATGCAAAATTCGTGGGGATATTTGAGGGTGTAATATGAAAAGCTAAACCTAAACCTAATCTAATTGTTCCATTTTTTTCTATAAAATGAATCTTTTTTAATTTTTGAAGATTCTTTTTTCTGCAAAAAAAACCAAATGTACTTATTTCGCTGTTAAATTTCGTCTTATTATTATTTTGAATTTCTTTTGAAATCAGATCCAAAAAATTTAACACATTTGAATCAAATGGTTTTAATGGTTTAGTCGAAATATTTGCAGAACCTACAACAATATTTTCATTATCTAATTTTATCATCAAATATTTGCACAACCTCTAATTTCTGACTCTTTTGATCGACCTTTAATTTTAAATCTTTTTCCCTTAAAATTACATTTACAAGTTTGACTAGGGCAAATTACTCCTAAATCTTCGGTTAGAATATTGTTACCTGGATAGCTACTTGGTAATAATGACATTAATTGTATGAGTCCTTCTTTGTTGTTTTTTTTTTCAATTTTTAAGTTTTCATCTCTTACATATACATCAGAATAGATAGAGCATTTAAATGCATCACATTTATTACACTCAACAAAAATCGAACCTGTTTGCTCAATTAGTCCATAATAATTAACAATTTTTTTAAAATTATATCTCTTTTTCAACTCTATTTTAAATTTTTGTGGATCCATAGACTTTGACTCAATTTTTTTCCAACCACCCCCATGTAAAAGTATACAATTTTTAAATTGCATGTTTTTAGGTAAATTCTGTTTTTCAAGAAAAAACTGGAATACTTTATTTGTAAATCCAAAAATTATTTTTTTTTTGTCAGTAAATTCTTCCAAAAATTTTTCTATTTCTTTTAAGTTTATTTGACCATTACTATGTAATGCAAAATAAGTTTTTTTTGCTAAAATTGAAAATCCATTTACTGCTGCTTGACTGGCTGACAATTTTGTTCTGTCTTGATATTCAAATTTTTTATCAATTATCAACATTGGCATTCTTTTTTTGCCAAAAAAATACTCCATAATTTGGACTAAAACCTTAGTTTGAACTTTTGAATTAGTTGCATCCAAAAATATTTGTGATTGTTTGTTTCCAGTTGTGCCTGAGGAGAGAAGTTTTTTTACAATCTCTTTTTCTTTACAACTATAGAGTTTGTTATCTTTAAATATAGATACCGGGATGGCTGGAATATCGGTAATTTTAGTTTTTTTACTAAACTGAAAATTTAAATTTTTTAAAATTGAAAAATAATCCTTACAATTTTTTTGATGGAACTTTATCATTTCAAATAAGTTCTTTTTAAAAAAGCTATTTCTCTCTTTTTTTTTAAAATTAAAAACTTTTTTATCTTCTACAATATATTTTTCC
>NZ_JBNGZH010000057.1:0-2916 GCF_052049775.1 Candidatus Pelagibacter sp.
CGACCTTAATAAGCCTTTACTAAATGATAATGAGTATGATCAACTTAAAAAAGATGTATTATTTCTTGAGAAAAAATATGATTTTTTAGAAAGTGAAAATTCACCATCAAAAATTGTAGGTTTTAAACCCTCTAAAACTTTTAAAAAAGTTTTTCATAGAGTTCCCATGCTTTCACTTTCAAATGCGTTTGATGAGGAAGATCTGTTAAATTTTGAAAAAAAAATTAATAATTTTTTAGACCAAAAAAGTTCAAATGAATTTGAGTATAGTGCTGAACCTAAAATTGATGGTATTTCTGCATCATTAGTTTTTAAAAAGGGAAAATTTGTTATTGGACTTTCAAGAGGTGATGGGAAAGTAGGAGAGGATATTACACAGAATTTAATGACAATTGATGATATTCCAAAAAAAATTACAGCTAAAAATTTTCCTGACGAAATAGATATTCGGGGTGAGATATTTATTCAAAATAAAGATTTTGAAAATCTTAAAGATAAATTTGCTAATCCAAGAAATGCTGCATCTGGATCATTACGACAAAAAAATCCTCAAGATACCAAAAAAATTCCTTTAAAGTTTATTGCTTATACATTTGGGTATGTAAATAAAATGGAAGTAAAAAATCAAAGCGACTACTTACAACAACTAAGTGAGTGGGGTTTTAAAATAAATCCATTTAATAAAACTATTAAAGGTATTAAAAATTTAATGAAAAATTACTATGAAATAGAAAAAAAAAGAAATGAGATTGATTTTGACATTGATGGTATTGTTTATAAAATAAATAGTTTCAATTTACAAAAACGATTAGGTAATGTTGCAAACTCTCCTCGTTGGGCAATCGCACATAAGTTTTCTGCTAATAAAGGCACTTCAAAGATCTTAAATATTGAGATTCAAGTCGGTAGAACTGGGGCATTGACACCTGTAGCAAAAATAAAACCAATTAATATTGGAGGTGTAGTTGTATCTAATGCAACACTTCATAATGAAGATGAAATAACAAGAAAAGATATAAGGATAGGAGATATAGTTATAGTCGAGAGAGCAGGAGATGTTATTCCCCATATTTTAGAGGTAGATTTAAAAAAAAGAAATAAAAATTCCAAAAAATATATTTTCCCAATTAAGTGTCCATCTTGTGGAGCTAAAACAATTAAAGAATACAATTCCATTACAAAAAAAAATGATGCAGTTAGAAGATGTTCAAGTGAAGGATATGAATGCGATAAAATGACTGTAGAAAAAATTAAACATTTTGTATCAAAAGAAGCTTTAAATATTGATGGTTTTGGAAAAAAAATTGTAGAAAATTTCTGGAAACTGAAAATGATTAGATTACCACAAGATATTTTTGCTCTGGACTATGAAAAAATAAAAGTAATGGATGGATGGGGACAACAATCTGTTGCTAATTTGAAATATGCAATTGAAGAAAAGAAAAATATTTCTTTTGAAAAGTTTATATATGCTCTTGGAATAAGACATATTGGTTATGAAAATGCTAAATTGATTGCAAAAACACTTAAAAATCCTGAAAATTTCATAAATCTTTCCAAAGAAAATAATATTGACGATTTACTAAATATTGATGGGATTGGTGAAACTCAAATAACTTCTTTAAAAAAATTTTTTTTGAATAAGATTAATTTAAAGGTAATTCAAGATCTTCAAAAAATTTTGAAAATTCAGAAAACAATTGAAAATAAAAAAGACGGTATATTAAGTGATAAGATATTTATGTTTACGGGAAAATTAACAGGCATGAGTAGAGCAGAAGCTAAGTCTTTAATAGAAAAAAATTCAGGATCAATAATTAGCAATGTCTCAAAAAAACTTGATTATTTGATTATTGGAGAGAAACCCACTAAACGGAAAGTTGAAGCTGCAAAAGATTTAAAGATTAAAATTATAGATCAATCAGAATTGCATAAATTATTGAATAAAAGTAGCTAACCATTTTTTCTCACTTGAGTTTAAATATTTATGAAGTTTTGTGTAAATATCTAAATTATATTCCCAAAGGTAATTTTTTTCATCATTTGTTAATAAATCGAAATTAATTAAATCTTTATCAATTGGAGCTAATGTTAAATTTTTAAAGTACAGCTTATTTTTATTTTTTTTAACATAAATCAAATTTTCTATACGTATTCCAAATTTATTTTTTTTATAATATCCTGGTTCATTGCTTAAAATCATCCCCTCACGTAACTTTATCTTATTAAATTTTGAGATACCTTGGGGGCCCTCATGCACATTTAAAAAAAAACCTACACCATGTCCAGTTCCATGTTGATAATCTAAGTTGATTTCTTTTAAAAATTTTCTTGCTCTAATATCTATCAAATTACCAGAGGAATATTTATTTAAATTAGATTTTACAACTGCAATATGACCTTTTAATACTCGTGTGAAAATATTTTTTATATTCTTTTTGGGTTTTGAGAAACAAATTGTTCTAGTCACATCTGTAGTACCATATTTATATTGTCCTCCAGAATCACATAAAAAAATATCTTTTTTTTTTATTTTTTTGGAATTTTTTTTTGTTGCTCTATAATGAACAATAGCTGCATTCCCCGCAGTTCCAGCAATAGTATTAAAACTTGGATATAAATAATCTTTATTTTTTTTTCTAAAATTTTCTAATTTATTTTGTGCCTCAAACTCAGTAATCGTTTTTTTGTTTATATTTTTGATCCAGTAAATAAACTTTGTTAACGCTACACCATCAAAAATATGAGCATTTAACATATTTTTTATTTCTGTTTTATTCTTCAAAGATTTGAGTGAGTAAATTGGATCTTCAATACTGTAAACTTTGAATTTTTTTTTTAATACATTTTCAAAAAAAATTGAGCAAGTATTTTTATCAATAATAATTTTTTTACCTTTAAGATTTGAGATAAATT
>NZ_JBNGZH010000058.1:0-3452 GCF_052049775.1 Candidatus Pelagibacter sp.
TTTTAGAAAATGTATCTGAAAAGATAAATGAAAATTTATTTTTTACTCTGTGTAATATAGTTGAACAAGATAACAAATATTTAATAGCTACCTCTGAAAATTCCATTGTAAATATTGATTTTAAGTTAGATGATTTAAAATCAAGATCAAAAAATTTTTTACTTCAAAATATTGATAAACCTGATGATGAACTTCTATTCGCTCTAATTTTAAAAAATTTATCTGATCGTCAAATATCAATAGATAAAAAATTAATTGACTATATTATTAAAAGAATTGATAGATCATATGGAAAAATAGTTGATTTTATATATAAAATCGACGAAGTAAGTTTAAAAAAAAAAAGATCTATAAATTTAAGTACAATTAAAGAGGTATTGGGAGAATAATTGAATAAATATAGAAGTCACAATTGTAACGAACTTAGAAAAAAAAATGTTGGGAGTAATATTTTGCTTTCAGGTTGGATTAATAAGAAGCGTGATCATGGAAATCTCTTATTTTTAGATTTACGTGATAACTATGGCATCACACAATGTATAGTAGACAAAGGAAATAA
The DNA here is from genome assembly GCF_052049775.1 of Candidatus Pelagibacter sp. Lineage (GTDB taxonomy): Bacteria > Pseudomonadota > Alphaproteobacteria > Pelagibacterales > Pelagibacteraceae > Pelagibacter. The sequence goes on from NZ_JBNGZH010000058.1 coordinate 560, forward strand.
AAACTTTAAAGATTTAGAAAAATTACAACTTGAAACAGTTATTAATGTAGAAGGTAAAGTAGTTGATAGATCAACTGATACAATCAATAAAGAGATAGAAACAGGAGAGATTGAAGTCTCCATCGAAAATTATGTTGTTTTAGGCAAGTGTAAAGAATTGCCAATGCCTGTTTTTAGTGATCAAGAATATTCTGAAGAAATCAGATTAAAATATAGATATTTAGATTTAAGAAGAAAAAAAATTCATGAAAATATTATTTTGAGATCAAAAGTTATTTCGTTCATCAGGAATGAAATGAATAAATTTGGTTTTTTAGAGTTCCAAACACCAATATTAACATCATCAAGTCCCGAGGGAGCAAGAGATTTTCTTGTGCCAAGTAGATTGAATCCAGGTAAGTTTTATGCTTTACCGCAGGCACCTCAACAATTTAAGCAACTCATAATGGTTTCAGGTTTTGATAAATATTTTCAAATCGCCCCATGTTTTAGAGATGAAGATGCTCGTGCTGATCGAAGTCCAGGAGAGTTTTATCAATTAGATTTAGAGATGTCTTTTGTTGAGCAAGAGGATATTTTTAAAGTCGTTGAACAATTATTAGTTAACACCTTTAAAACATTCTCAAAAAAAAAAATCATAACAGAAAAGTTTCCAAGAATTACTTATAAAGATGCCCTTTTAAAGTATGGAAGTGATAAACCTGATCTTAGAAATCCACTGATAATTAAGGACATAACAGAAACTTTTACAAGAGAAGATGTTTCTTTTGATATCTTTAAAAAACTTGTGAAGTCTGGCTCAAATGTAAGATGTATTGTTACTAAAAATACGAAAGATAAACCAAGAAGCTTTTTTGATAATATAGATAGATGGGCCAAAGATGAGGGAGCTTCTGGTCTAGCTTATTTCACTATTGAAAATGGGATTTCCGCAAAAGGGCCTGTGGGAAAATTTTTTTCAAAGGTATCTTTAGAGGAAATCATGAAAAAAACAGGTGCAAAAGTTGGAGATAGTATATTTATGGCTTGTAGTAAAAAAAAGGATTTAGAGCGAATAACTAGTTTGGCTAGAGATAAAATTGCAAAAGACTTAAATTTAATAGATGATAATGTTTTTGCATTTTGTTGGGTAGTTGATTATCCAATGTTTGAAAAAAACGATCAAACAAATAAAATTGAATTTAGTCACAATCCTTTTTCGATGCCACAAGGAGATATCAAACAACTTAATTTTGAAAAACCTTTGGATATGTTAGCCTATCAGTACGATATAGTATGCAATGGGATTGAACTTTCATCTGGTGCTATAAGAAATCATATTCCTGAACTTATGTATAAATTATTTGCTATCGCTGGTTATGATAAAGATCAAGTTGACGAAAAATTTAGTGGAATGATTAATGCTTTAAGCTATGGTGCACCACCGCACGGGGGAATAGCTCCTGGAATTGATAGAATTATAATGCTTTTGGCAAACGAAAAAAATATTAGGGAAGTAACCATGTTTCCCATGAATCAAAACGCGCAAGATTTAATGATGAATGCACCTTCGTCAATAGATGAGAAACAATTGAAAGAACTCAATCTTGCTCTAAAAATGAATAAATAAATTATTTTTTACCTTTAAGATTTATTTTTATATCTGATAAATCTACTAAATTCTTCTTATAATTATTTCTTACAAAGCCTTTACTAGTAATATCTTTTACTATTTTTAAAAGTTGGTTTTGATCATCTGAGTTTTGGTCATCAATATTTGAAATTTCTGAAGTACCAATTGAAGGTGTATGTGCTAAATCTTCTCTATTTTGATAAGATATTGCTAATTCTCTAAAAATGTAGTCTAGAATTGATGTTGCGGTTAATATTCTATCATTACCATGAACTTTACCCGAAGGTTCAAATTTTGTGCCGACAAAAGCATTAATAAATTCATCTAGTGGAACTCCATATTGTAAACCTAGGGAAACTGCTATAGCAAAGTTGTTCATAAGAGCTTTTACTAATTCACCTTCTTTACTTGTATCAATAAAAATTTCACCTATTTTTCCATCCTCATATTCACCGGTGTGTAAGTAAACTTTATGATCACCAATAGTTGCTTTTTGGATGTAACCTTTTCTTCTATCTGGCATACTAAATCTTTTTCCAGATTTTTCTGAATTATTATTTTTTGACTTAATTATATGTTCTAAATTTTTTGATGGTGTTTGGTTATTTGCAGTTACTACCTCAATTTTTTTATTCTCAACAATTTTATTATTGTTTGGGTCTAAACTTTTAGTTTTTCTATTATCAAGCTTAACATCTAAAACTTCAAATTTACCATCATCACGTTGTTCAAGATTTTTTAGTTCACTTTCATTTATGTCATCTAAAAAATGATTTACCTTAAAAGTACAAGTATAATATGTTTCAACTAGATATTTAGCCATTTTACCTCAATTATTTTAAATTTAATTTGAATAATGAATCAAATTATTTATATACAAAAACAAATTATAGTCTAATTTAATTTATACAATTCCAAATTGAAAATAATAATTTTATTATGTTGACACTTTTAAGAAAAATTTTCACCTGGTGGAATCGAGATACTTTTGGAACCAGAATAAAAACAATTTTATTTGGTAAATTAATAGGTACAGATCATTTAGGAAATAAATATTACGAATCTAAAAGTGGAAAAAGATGGGTGATTTATGCTGCGGAAATTGATGCATCAAAAATACCTGTTGAGTGGTATTCTTGGATGCATTTTACCAATAATAAAATACAAAATAATCATGAACTAAAAAAATATGATTGGCAAAAACCTCATCAAGAAAATTTAACTGGCACAGACTCAGCTTATTATCCAAATAAAAATAAAAATGCTATTCAAAAAAAATAT
>NZ_JBNGZH010000059.1:0-3402 GCF_052049775.1 Candidatus Pelagibacter sp.
TTATTTTTTAAATTTCTTTATAAAAAAAATAAAATTAAATTTTATTTTGATAATATGAATGATAGTTTTTATATTTTTAAAAATGATATAAAAAATTCATTTTATGGTTTCGATTCTTTCATAAATGTTTATTACTATCATCTTTTTAGAAAATTAAGTAAACAAAATTTTAGGTCACAAACAGCATTCTACACTTCAGAAAATCAAGGGTGGGAAAAATCGTTTAATTTCTTTTTTAAAGATAAAGTCAAAAAGACTCATGCTGTAATTGGAACTCCAGTAAGATATTGGGATACACGATATTTAGATGAGGATAATTTTATTTATCTCAAAAGTAGAAAAAAATATTTACCTGATAACTATCTTGTAAATAGCAAAGTGTCAGAAAAAAATCTATTAAACAATGGTTATAAAAATAAAAAAATTTTTCAAGTTGAGGCATTAAGATACAGGTTTAAAAAAACAAAAACTAATAAAAGAGTTAAAAAAAATTTTTTTGTTGCAGGAGATTATAGTTTTGATGAAAATCAAAAATTAGAGGAACTTATATCTTATTTAGCAAAAATTTACAAAAATGAAAAATTTTTCATAAAACAACATCCAAATATGAAACTAAGCAAAAGATTAAAAAATATTAAAAATTGTATTTTTATCTACGATAAAGATATTTTTGAATTATCAAATTATTGTGGAAAAGCCATAATACCTAATATGACATCGGCAAGTATTGACTCAATTATGAGTGATCTTAAAACAGTAATATTATATAGGGATAATCAGATTAATTTTAGTCCTTTAAAAGGTGTAAAAGGGATTTTACATGAAAAAGACACAAAAATGATTATAAAATATTTTGATCAAAAATTGACAAAAAAAATTAATAAAAAAAACCTTTTGAATTTAAATTTAACTCACAAACTTTGGAGAAAATTTATATGATCAGCTATTTAACAGAATATTCCGATGCTTAAAAATCAAAAAATATTAATTACTGGAGTAGGCAAGGGAATAGGTAGGGAAATTTTTTTAGAGGCTTTAAAAGAAGGCGCTTTTGTAATTGGGGTAACTAGATCAAAAAAAGATTTCAAAGAATTTTCTCATTTCAGAGGTAAATATAAATTTTTCTACGGTGATATTTCACGACAGACGACCATAAAAAAAATTTTTGATTATTTAAAAAAAAATAGAATCAAACTAACTGGTTTAGTTAATAATGCGGGCATAAGACAAAGAAAAAAATTCGAAAAAATTACAAAAAAAGACTTAAGAAAAATTATGGAAAATAATTTTGAGGCACCATTTTCAATTATTCAAAAATTCTGCGAAAATTGCGAAAAAAAGAAAAATTGTTCAATTGTTAATATTGGATCTATTGTTGGAGAAAAGGGTTTATCTGAACTAAGTGGATATGGAGCATCTAAAGCTGCGTTAAATGGTTTAACTAAATGTTTAATGTCTGAGTTTTCACAGAATTATAAAAAGATTAGAATTAATTGTTTAAACCCTGGTTTTGTTAAGACTTCATTTTACAAAAAATTTAAAAAGAACAAAAAGTTGTACAATTGGACTTTAAGCAAAACACCACTAAAAAGATGGGCAAATTCCATTGAAATTAGTAATTTGATATTATTTTTACTTTCAGAGAACTCAACATATATTAACGGTCAGTGCATAAATATTGATGGAGGGTGGACATCACAATGAAAAAAAAAATTTTAGGATTAATACCAACAAGACTAAATTCAACAAGATTACCTCAAAAAGCACTTTTAGAAATAAAAAATATTCCTTTAGTTGTTCACACATTTAAAAGGTCAAAATTATCAAAATTAATTGATGAGTTATACATATGTTGTGATGATAAAAAAATCTTTAATACAGCTAAAAAATTTGGGGCAAAATGTATTATGACTTCTCCTCATCATAATAATGGCACAGAGAGAATTTTTGAAGCTTATAAAAAAATTTCTAAAAAAAAGAAATTTGATCTAATTATTGATATTCAGGGAGATGAACCACTTGTAAGTCCTTATCATATTGATGCAGTAATAAATCATCACTTAAAAAATTTTGAATACGATATAGTTTTACCAACAATAAATTCAAGCCAAAAGAATAATACAAATATTATTAAAGTGATAAGTAATATGAAGAAAGAAGTTATGTATTTTTCACGTTCAAATATCCCTTTTGAATTTAAAAAAAATACAAATTATATAAATAAACACCTATCGATTATTTCATTTAAACCAAATTCGTTAAAAAAATTCTCTGAGAGCAAGAAGACCCCTTTAGAAAAAGTTGAAGATATTGAATTACTAAGAGCATTAGAAATAGGTCAAAATATAAAAACCTTTAGTCTAAAAGGTGATAGTTTTTCGGTAGATGTGTTGGATGATTACAAAAGAGCTGAAAAGCAAATGAATTTAGACAAGTTTTTTAGATTGTACAAAATTTAATGATAATCAATTATAAAGTTAATGACCAGAATCTAAAAGTAATTATTCAAAGAAAAATTTTTGATAATTTGTTGAAAGATTTAAAGAGTTTAAATTCAGACAAAAAATTACTATTTATATATGATAAGAAAATAGACCGGAAAATTATTAAGAATTTTGCATTAAACTTAAAAACATCTGGCTGTTCAGTTTTTTTTTTAGAGTTAACTGGAAATAAAATAAACAAAACTGAAAAGACATTATTTAGAATTATAGATTTTTTGATAGAAAAGAAATTTACAAAAAATTCAGTTATTCTCTCTTGCTCAGGTGGTGTCATAGGTGATATTGCAAGTTTAGCCTCTAGCCTTTATTTGAGAGGTTTGATTTATTTACATGTACCAACAACAATCACATCTATTATAGATAGTTGCATTGGTGGTAAGGCAGGGATAAATTATAAAGGTTTAATAAATTCTTTAGGAACCTACTATCATCCTAAAGTAGTCTATATATCTGAAGAAATACTAAAAAAAATACCATTTCGAGAATATAACTCAGGAATTCCTGAAATTATAAAGTATGGTTTAATCAAAAGAAACGCAATTTTAAAAAATTTGAATAAATCAAAAGATTTTATTGATAAACGAAATTTCGATTTTTTATCTAAATTAATTAATGAGAGTTTAAGAACTAAAATATTTTTTTTCTCAAAGGACGTTTACGAAAAAGAAAAAAGACTATCTCTAAACTTTGGACATACGTTTGCTCACGCTATTGAAATGGGGACAGAGAGTTTTTTCAAAAAAGAGATTTTTAGACATGGTGAAGCTGTTGGACTTGGGATACTTTGTGAACTTTATTATGCTAATAATGGAAACTCTAAAATTTTATCAGAAACTGAAAGACTACTAAAAAAATATAATTTACCAACAAAAATTCTAAATAAAAAAAATAAAAATAT
>NZ_JBNGZH010000060.1:0-4104 GCF_052049775.1 Candidatus Pelagibacter sp.
AACTATTAAAAATAATGCATTAAGAATAAAAGCAGAAAAATTTGTAAAATTAGGAATTAAAACTAACGCTGTAAATATAACGCCAAAAACAGATCCAATTGTACTAATGAATAATACAAAACCTGATTTTGAATCACTGCTTTGATCATTTTTATATTTAATTATTGAGATGAGCAGAGGGTTCATCGCAGACATTAATACCAATGGAATTGATAGCAAAATAAAACTTCCAATAAAACTCCCAATCAACAAATTTAAACCAACTAATTTTGGTAATAATAATGGATAAATGATGGTAGAAATCAAAATAAAAAATGAACTTATAAATGGTATAAATAAAAATAGTTCTTCGTAGTATTCAGAGTGTATTTTTGATGTAACCCATCCTCCTAATTGATATCCAATAGCAAGAAAAATTAATGTTACTGATAAAATTGCAGTCCAAATGTAAAGACTAACCCCAAAGAATGGTGTTAGTATTTTTGATGCAATTAATTCTAATGAGAGAATAACTGCCCCAGTGAAAAAGATTAAAGATAAATATTTTATAAAATGATTAATTCGCATCTATTAGGGCTTTATAAAATTAATTATTTTCTTCACAAAGATTTTGCACTTATTGCAAGTGTTTTTATTTCTCTAAAGTTAAGAAGTATCTTATTTTTATTTAAAATGATTTAAAATAAAAAAAAACCCCCGATAGTCGGGGGTTTTAAATTTTCATAAATAACTAGAATGGGAGGGGTTTACATACCCATACCACCCATTCCTCCCATACCACCCATGCCGCCCATTCCACCAGGCATTCCAGCAGGAGCCGCATCTTTTTCTTCTGGCTTGTCAGCTATCATTGCTTCTGTTGTTACTAATAATCCAGAAATTGAAGCTGCATCTTGAAGTGCAGTTCTAACAACTTTGACTGGATCAATAATACCCTTAGCAAACATGTCACAATATTCCTCATTTTGTGCATCATAGCCGTGAGTTTTTTTATTCTGTTCTAACAATTTACCAACTACAACTGAACCATCTACACCAGCATTTTTGGTAATTTGTCTAATAGGAGCTTCTAATGCTTTTCTAACCAAATCAACACCAGCTTTTTGATCTTCGCCTTTGGCTTTTAATTTTTCAAGCTCTTGAGCAGCGTATAACAAAGCACATCCACCACCTGTTACAATACCTTCTTCGACTGCAGCTCTTGTTGCATTAAGTGCATCTTCGACTCTGTCTTTTCTTTCTTTAACTTCAACTTCTGTAGCACCACCAACTTTGATTACAGCAACACCACCAGCGAGTTTAGCTAATCTTTCTTGAAGTTTTTCTTTATCGTAATCAGAAGTCGTTTCATCAATTTGTTGTTTGATTGAAGAACATCTAGCTTCGATATCAGACTTTTTACCGCTACCATTCACGATAGTACTATTATCTTTATCAACTTTAACTTTTTTACATGATCCAAGATCATCTAATTTAACGTTTTCAAGTTTAATTCCTAAATCTTCAGAAATTACACTTCCACCAGTTAAGATTGCAATATCTTCAAGCATAGCTTTTCTTCTGTCACCAAAACCTGGAGCTTTTACAGCTACTACTTTTAAACCACCTCTTAACTTGTTTACAACTAACGTTGCTAAAGCTTCACCTTCAACATCTTCAGATATAATCATTAATGGTCTCCCAGCTTGCACCACTGCCTCCAAAAGTGGAACCATTGGTTGTAGATTTGTTAATTTCTTCTCATGCAAAAGAATAAAAGGGTTGTCTAACTCTGTCGTCATTTTATCACTATTTGTAATAAAGTATGGTGATAAATATCCTCTGTCAAACTGCATACCTTCAACAACATCAAGTTCCGTTTCAATTCCTTTATTTTCCTCAACTGTGATTACTCCTTCATTACCAACTTTTTGCATTGCTTTTGAAATCATACTTCCGATTTCTTTATCGCCATTTGCAGAAATAGTTCCGACTTGAGCAATTTCATCACTATCTTTTACTTTTTTGGCTGAAGAAACTAAGTTTTGCTTTACAACATCTACGGCTGCATCAATACCTCTTTTCACATCCATTGGGTTCATTCCAGCTGTAACATATTTTACACCTTCTTTAACAATCGCTTGAGCTAAAATAGTTGCAGTTGTAGTGCCGTCACCAGCTTCATCATTTGTTTTGCTAGCAACTTCTTTAACCATTTGAGCACCCATATTTTCAAACTTATCTTCAAGGTCAATTTCTTTTGCGACTGAAACACCATCTTTAGTAATTCTTGGAGCACCATAAGATTTATCCATAACAACGTTTCTGCCCTTAGGACCTAAAGTTACCTTAACAGTATCAGCTAAGATATTTACCCCTCTTATCATTGCTGATCTTGCTTCAGCGTCAAATTTAACAACTTTTGCCATTATACTTTCTCCTTTAACTTATATTATTTACTTGAAATACCCATAATGTCTGACTCTTTCATTATGCTGTATTCTTTACCATCAATTTTGACTTCAGTTCCTGACCATTTGCCAAATAAAACTTTGTCTCCAACTTTAACATCCATTGGAATTTTTTTTCCATCTTCAGTTTTCGCACCACCACCAACAGCAACAACTTTTCCTTCTTGAGGCTTCTCTTGTGCAGTATCTGGTATGATTATTCCTCCCGCAGTTTTTTCGCTGCTATCTAAAACTTCTATTAAAACTCTGTCATGTAACGGTCTAAATTTCATATATTCTCCTATATAAATATGGAGTTCATATAGAGATTGGTAATACTATTTCAAGATATACTTGATATTTAGTTTATTAAAAAAGGTAGGAAATTGTGGATTTTTTGGGTTATAGATTATTTTGATGACTAAAAATTTAGACAAAGATGGTTTCTGCTCCATCGTTGATAATTATGAGCTTTTTTACATTGATTTATGGGGTGTTATTCATAATGGAATAAACCTCCATGAAGAAGCAATCAACGTTTTAAAAGAAATCACAAAAAAAGGCAAAGAATACATTCTACTCACTAATGCTCCAAGACCTAACGATGTTGTTAAATCCTTTTTAGAAAAAATGGGTATGGAAAAAGAAATTAGAGATCATGTTTTCACATCTGGCCAAGCATCATTAAATTATCTCAAACAAAATTTATCCACCAAAAAATTTTTTCATGTTGGACCACCACGTGATTTCGATTTATTTAATGACTTCGCAAAAATGAAGTCAGACAATATTGATGATGGAGAGTACATATTGTGTACTGGGTTATTTGAAAAATTTGAAAAAGATTTGAATTATTATAAAGATTTATTTGAAAAAAATTTAGATAAAGAAATGGTTTGTACTAATCCTGACTTAATTGTGGATAGAGGTGACAAAAGAGAGCTTTGTGCAGGATCGGTTGCTATGGTTTTTGAAAAAATGGGTGGCAAGGTAGTATATTTTGGTAAGCCATATCCAGAGGTTTATAATTTATCAATTGATAACAAAGGTAAAAAGATTCTTTCTATTGGTGATAATTTAAATACTGATATTAAAGGTGCAAATCTTTTAAATTATGACTCGTTAATTATTTCAAATGGTATTCATAAAAATGAAATCAAAGAAAAAGGAATTGAAGCAACTGCGAAATCTTATGAAACAATCTGTAACTATATACAATCAGAGTTAAAATGGTAAAAATGAAATTATATAATAGTTTTAATATTAAAAAGAATCATAAAAATTCAATTATTTTAATTGGTAATTTTGATGGTCTCCATCTAGGACATCAAAAATTATTTAGATTAGCGAAAAAATATAAAAAAAAATATTCTTCAAAAATCGGTGTTTTGACTTTTGAGCCGATGCCAAAAATGTTTTTTAACTCCAATTTAAAAAATTTTAGATTATCAAATTTAAACCAAAAAATTGAAAATTTAGTCAAGCTTAATGTTGATTTTGTTATTACTAAGAAATTTAATCGTAAATTTTCAAAAACAAAATCAGTTTCATTTATTAAAGAAACTTTAGGTAGAAAACTTAGTCCTAAATTTATTTTTGTAAGTAATAATTTTAGATTCGGAAACAAAAGAGAAGGAAACGTAAAACAATTAATTCATCACGAAAAATTATGTAA
>NZ_JBNGZH010000061.1:0-2623 GCF_052049775.1 Candidatus Pelagibacter sp.
TTAAAAATGGATAGAAGAAAATTCTTAACTTATGTTAGTTGTACTTGTTGTAGTTTAGCTCTGAATTCATGTGCTACTGCACCAATCACTGATCGAAAACAATTAAAACTAATCCCTGAAGCTAAATTAAATGCTCAGGCAGCCCAAATTTTTGAAAAAATTAAGGAAAAGGAAAAATTAATAACAGGACCAAAACTTAATCAAATTAAAGAAATTGGCAAAAGAATGGAAAATTCTATAGGAGAATATTTTTATCAATCAAAACTTGATGATCCGACAGTTGGTTTTGATTGGGAATATATATTAATCGATAAAAAAAATATGAGAAATGCATTTTGCATGCCAGGAGGTAAAATAGCAGTTTTTTCAGGTATATTAGAAGTAACCAAAAATACTGATGGCTTAGCTGCTGTCATGGGTCATGAAATTGCACATGCTGTAGCAAAACACTCCGTAGAACGAGCGAGCAGAGGTGTTGTTTTAAACGTAGGGACAAATGTTATTGATATATTGTCTGGTGGAAAATTGTCTCAAGTTAATAGAACAACAGGCATGAATACTATTAGTATGGTCTCTCAACTAGGTATAATGAACCCTTTCAATAGAAAGCAAGAAACTGAAGCTGACTATTTGGGTATGATTTTTGCCTCTTTGTCTGGTTACGATATAAGAGAAACGCCTAAAATTTGGGAAAGAATGAAAAGATTTAGTAAGGGAAAAAAACAATATGAATTTCTTAGCACACACCCCTCACCTGACAATCGAATTAAAAAAATAAACGAGTGGACAAATAGTATAATTCTGGATTATCCACCAATTAAAATATAAGTATTAATTGATGGTGAGCCGTGATGGACTCGAACCATCGACCCATTCCTTAAAAGGGAATTGCTCTACCAACTGAGCTAACGGCCCAAAATTACTTCGTATATACATATTTATTTTAATATTTCAAATAGGAATTGATGAGACATATAGTTTCTTTATCACAACTTATCTATGTATTTATCATGAAATTCATTAAAAGTGCCTTTTTGAATATTTTTTCTTATTTCGCTCATTAATTCTTGATAAAAGTTGATATTATTTAACGTTAAAAGCATCGACCCTAAAATTTCATTAGTATTGAATAAATGATTCAAATAATTTTTTGAATATTTGTTTAAATTTAAATTTTTACACTTTTCATCAAGAGGTGAATTGTCATTTTGATATTTATTGTTTTTAATATTTATTCTTCCATTCCATGTAAAAGCCAGACCTGTTCTCCCTGATCTAGTCGGCATTACGCAATCAAACATGTCTATTCCTCTTTTAACTGCACCTAAAATATCAGAAGGTGTGCCTACACCCATTAAATAATGTGGTTTATTTTCTGGAAGATTTTCCTTAATGTCATCCAAAACTTTAAACATTTCCTCTTGTGTTTCACCAACTGCAAGACCACCAATGGCATATCCATCAAAATTTAGATTTAACAAACCTTTAAGAGACAAAAGTCTCAAATCTTTAAAAAGGCCTCCTTGGACTATGCCAAAAAGAGCTTTATGAGGATTTTTTCCAAAGGCTTTTTTGGATCTATCAGCCCAATATAATGATAGTTCCATTGATTTTTTAATCAGTTCATAGTTATCCGTTTTCTTTGGACATTCATCCATGATCATTACAATATCTGAGTTTAAGCCAAGTTGAATTTTTATACTTTCTTCAGGGCTCAAATAAAATTTTTTTCCATCAACATGAGAGTTAAAAATTGCACCTTTTTCTCGGTCTATTTTATTTAATTTTGAAAGAGACATTACTTGAAAACCACCTGAGTCAGTAAGTATTGGTAAATCACAATTCATAAAGGAATGTAATCCGCCAGCATTTTCAATTCGTTCAACTCCTGGACGGATCATTAAATGATATGTATTAGCTAAAATTATGTCTGAGCCAGTTTTTTTAATATCGTCAATCGTACAAGCTTTTACAGTTGCCTGAGTTCCAACTGGCATAAAAGCAGGAGTTCTAATAATACCTCTATGCGTTTCTATAATTCCTTCTCTTGCATAGCCATCTTTGTTCAATAATTTAAAGGCAAATTCTTTCAATGCCATTAAATATTATAATGATTTAAAACTAATTATTTTATCTGGATCTGTGACAGCACCATTATTGTTTTCATCACCACGTTTAATTTTATCAACAAATTCCATTCCTTCGATCACTTTTCCAAAAACTGTATATTGGTTATCTAGAAAAGGAGCAGGTTTAAAACAAATAAAAAATTGGCTATTTGCACTATTTGGATCTTGTGATCTAGCCATAGATAAAGTTCCTCTATCATGAGGTAAATTATTAAATTCTTGTTTTAGGTCTGGTAAATCTGATCCTCCCATTCCTGCCATTCTTAAATTAAAATCACCTGATGATGAATTTCCAAATTTTACATCGCCAGTTTGTGCCATGAAACCATCAATAACTCTGTGAAAAACAACATTATCATATTTACCGCTATTGGCTAAATCTTTAATTCTTTTGACATGATTAGGTGCTACATCTTCAAATAATTCAATTTTAACATCTCCATCTTTAAGTTTTAAAATCATAATATTCTCCTCTGACATTACTTGGTTTATGA
>NZ_JBNGZH010000062.1:0-2219 GCF_052049775.1 Candidatus Pelagibacter sp.
AAATTTAGTAACTTTATATTGTCACCATTATTTTGCTTATTTTTAATTTTAATTATTGGTGTATCACATGGGTCTTTGGATCATGTCAAAGGTGGTAAGCTTCTAAAGATTTTTAAAATTGAAAATATATCTCTATTTTATCTTTCATATATCTTATTAGCTGTAATGGTTGTAGCACTTTGGATTTTTATACCATCTATCTTGTTAATAATATTTCTACTGGTTGCCTCATATCATTTTGGTAAAGAGGATACACAATTTTTGCATAACTATAATTCACACTTTATTGGGATATTGTATTTTCTAAAGGGATCTCTCGTTATTTTGGCACCATTATATTTTCATTTTGATGAAACTATATCGATATTTAAATTATTATTGATTGATAATGAAAATTTTTATTCAAGTTTAAGTTTTATTGAGAATAATAGATTAATAGATTTAGGGATAATCTTAAGTTCTATTTCAAGTATTATTTTGTTTATTAAAAAATTTACTTTTAAAAATTTTTCTATTTTTTTTGATTATTTTTCTATATTGATTTTAAATTACTATCTCTCTCCTTTAATAGCATTTACGGCATATTTTTGCTTTTTACATTCTGTAAGACATAGCATCACATTAATTTACGAATTAGATAATAATAATATTAAAAATGGGTTATTGATTTTTATTAAAAAGGCTATGCCACTTACTATTTTAACTGCTATTATTTGTTTAGTTGGTATTTATTTGCTCAATTTTAAATATAATTTTGATAACTCGATTATTAAAGTCATTTTTATAGGTTTGGCGTCTTTAACATTTCCACATATATTACTTGAGTATCTTTTAGATAAAAATGAAAAACAAAGAGCTTAAAATATTGTTATCTGCTCCACGAGGATTTTGCGCCGGTGTTGAACGAGCAATTGAAATTGTTGAAAAATCAATTCAAAAGTATGGTTCTCCAGTTTACGTTAGACATGAAATAGTTCACAATAAATTTGTTGTTGATGACCTAAGGAATAAAGGTGCAATATTTGTGGAAGAGCTTGAAGAAATTGAAGACAAAACAAGACCAGTTATTTTTTCTGCACACGGTGTTCCAAAAAAAATTCCACAAGATGCAAAAAACTATAATATGACTTATGTTGATGCAACATGTCCCTTGGTTTCTAAAGTTCATAGAGAGGCTGAAAATCTTCATAAGGCTGGATACCATTTAATTTTAATAGGGCATGAAAATCATCCTGAGGTAATTGGAACAATGGGGCAACTGCCTAAAGGATCTATCGATCTTATCCAAAATGAGGACGAAGCCAATAATTATGATCCAAAAAATTTTGAAAAGATTGCCTATGTTACTCAAACAACTCTATCAGTAGATGATACAAAAGATATAATATCAATACTTAAAGAAAAATTTTCAAATATTAAAGAGCCTGCAAAAGAGGATATTTGTTATGCAACAACTAATAGACAAATGGCTGTTAAAAACATTGCAAAAAAGTGTGATCTGTTTTTTGTTATTGGCAGTCGAAATTCATCTAACTCAGTAAGACTTGTAGAGGTTGCTAAAAAGTCGGGGTGTGAAAACTCAATACTGATCCACTCACAAAGTGAAATTCCATTCAACTTAATTGAAAATTCAAATATAATCGGAATTTCATCTGGTGCGTCTGCCCCTGAAATACTTGTCGAAAATTTCATTAAAGAATTGAAAAATAAATTTACAGTCACTATAGAAGAAGTGGAAATTATAAAAGAAAACGTTGTTTTTCGTGTTCCGAAAAAATTAAATTAAATGGCTGTTTACACTAAGATAAATAAGAAAGATATTTCGTATATTAATAAAAAATTTGAAAATCAAAAATTTTTAAGTTTTAAAGGTATAAAACAAGGTATTGAAAATACTAATTATTTATTAAAATCAAAAAACAATAAATTTATATTAACTATATTCGAAAAAAGAGTTCAAAAAAAAGAAATACCTTTTTTTATGAAATTAATGGATCAACTAAATGATCTAAAGATAAGATGTCCAAAACCATTGAAAAATCGTGATAGAAAATATCTGTTTAAAATAAAGAATAAGGTTGCTTGTGTTGTTTCATTTCTTGATGGAAAAGATAAAAAAAATCTTAGTTTGAAGAATTGTTATGATATTGGAAAAACTGTAGCTCAAATGCACTCTTCCTCGAAAAAAATAAGATTGTTTAGAAAAAACTCAATGAATA
>NZ_JBNGZH010000063.1:0-1381 GCF_052049775.1 Candidatus Pelagibacter sp.
CTTATTTTTTTTTAAATAAGCAAAAAACATACCCAAAAATTTAAATCCTGAAAATTTTTGTACATTAATATTTTTAAAGATTCTCAATAATAAAACAAAAAAACCACTATCAAAAAAGACAAAATCTGCTTTTTTAAGTGATTTATAATACTCATTTGACTTTTTAATTGTTGCCAAAGCCGGTCCCGCTGGGAAAACAAATATACCTTTTTTAATTATAAGCCTTTTAAATTCCTTATTATTAATATTGATAAATTTTATCTGTTTAAAAATAATTTTACTTACCATTCGATCAAAAATTGGATGATTTATTAAAACTTTTCAATGCTATTAAATTTATAAATTCTAAGATTTTGTAAATCTATTTATATTTGAACCACGTTTACTTATCTCATTACTCATCCAATCAAAAGTTTTTTTAAGACCATCTTTTAGCTTAATTTCGTAACTCCAATTTAAAACCTCTTTAACCAAATCGTTATTGCTAGATCTACCTCTTACACCTTTTGGTTTATCTAATTGATAATCACGTTTAAGTTTTTTTACTTTAGAAATATTTTCGATTATATCAATCATTTGATTTATTGAAACTTGTTCATCACTACCAATGTTAACAGGTTCAGAATAATCAGATTCAAACAATCTTATAGTACCTTCAATACAATCATCTATATACAAAAAACTTCTAGTTTGTTTTCCATCTCCCCAAACATCAATCTTATCTTCATTATTTTTTTTAGCATTGATAATTTTTCTACATAATGCTGCTGGAGCTTTTTCTCTGCCACCATCATAAGTTCCAAAAGGTCCATAAATATTATGGTACCTTGCAATTCTAATTTCTATTCCATAATCCTCCATAAAATGTCTACACATGCGTTCACTAAATAATTTTTCCCAACCATAACCGTCTTCTGGGTCAGCTGGATAAGCATCTTTTTCTTTTAGTCCTTTGATAAACACATCTTGTTGCTTGTTTTTATTATAGGCACACGCGCTAGAAGAAAAAAAATATCTTTTAATTTTATTCTCTTTACTAGCGATTAATAAATTTGTATTGATCAAGACAGACTGCATACACTCTGCTTTATTATTCTCAATAAAACCCATTCCGCCCATATTACAAGCCATATTAAAAACATAATCAACATTTTTTGTAACTTTTCTACAATTATCAATTTCCTTCATGTCCATTGAATAATAATTTTTAGTTTTTTCAAAATCTTGAAACCAATATTCTTTTGGTTTTATATCAGTTGCTATTATAAAATTTTCATCATTCAACAATCGTTTGACAAGATGGCCCCCTATAAACCCACCTGCACCAACGACTAAAATTTTTTTATTTTTAATCATTATAAATTTTTTAATATCATTAAGT
>NZ_JBNGZH010000064.1:0-9802 GCF_052049775.1 Candidatus Pelagibacter sp.
TTCCAAAATGTTGGTAGGCAATTGTAGAGTCGGTAAACCTATCAAGTAAAATTATCTTTTTTCTAAAATTTTTTTTCAAATTATCCATATTTTCACTTCTGGCCGCTAAATAAAGTAATAAATCGGTTTTTTTTTTAAAATGAGATTTCTTATCTAAAATTAATTTTCTTATTTTTTCTGAGTTCTTATTTCCTCCAGGCTCTCTTAACTTTATATGAGGTATTTTTTTTCTTTTTAGATATTTAGAAACATTATTAATATGGAAAGTTTTTCCACTACTTTCAATACCCTCAAAGGCTATAACAATTTTTTTAGACATCACCCCAAATCAAATAATTTAAGGATTTCATTAACCTTGAAAAAATATTTACTTTGTTCACTTGCTCTTTTGCCAAAAGATCATATTCATCAATTAATTCATCATCATAAATAATCCTTAATTTTGCTAAAACTTGATCTTTACTAATTGGAGCTTCCACAGGTCCTTCATATAACATTTTAACTTTTAACAATTTTTTCTTACCTTTTTTAATAATTTTATAGATATCTTCCTTAGTATAAACTTTAACAAAATCCTTTTTTCCTAACCAAACATCAACGCTATCAAAATCTTCTCCTGTTTTATTTATTTCTACTAAATCAAAATTCGTTAAACCATATGTTAATAGTTTTGAGCTCTCTCTAGATCTAGAATTTTTAGTTTCGAAACCACTAGCTACTGCAATTAGCCTTCTACCTTTTCTTTCTAATGATGATGCTAAAGAATATTTTTCCACTGCTAGATATCCAGTTTTAATTCCATCTGCACCTATATTTTTATATAGAAGTGGATTTCTATTTCCTTGAGTAATTGGATCACCACCAGTTCTATCCCATGTAAATTCTTTTTCACTGAACCATTCGTAATATTCTGGATAGTTTTTAATTAAATAATGAGACATTATCATTATATCTTTTACTGTTGAATAATTGTCAGGATCATTAATTCCAGATGAGTTAGCAAAATTTGTATTACTCATACCAATTTCTTGTGCTTTGGAAGTCATCATAATAGCAAATTCCTCTTCTGTACCTGCTATCCCTTCAGCTAATGCAACACAAGCGTCGTTTCCTGAGGCAACAATTATACCTCTAAGTAAATTTTCTACACTCACCTCATCATTAACCATAACAAACATTGAAGAATATCCAGAAGTTGATAACCGCCAAGCTTTCTCTGAAATAATAAATTTTTCATCTAAAGTTAAATCGCCTGATTTAATTAAATCAAAAGCAATAATGGAGGTCATTATTTTCGTCATTGAGGCAGGATAAATTGATCTATCTGGTTCTTTTTCGTATAAAATTTCACCCGACAAAAAATCTTGTAAAATTGCTGTTCTTGCTTTTATCTCAATATTAGAATGTGCGCTATTAAAAATAAAAAAAGTTATAAGAATTGTAATTAGAAAATTTTTAAACATTTTTTAGCACTTCTAAGTTTTCGAAATTAAGAGATTTTAACTTCTCAAATGACTCTTTCAAACTTTTTATATCATTAAAAGGACCTATTAATACTCTAAATTTAGTTTGAGATAATTTTTTTACCTTTGAGTTTTTTATAGAAGTTTCATCTTTGATTCTAGAAATCATCATTTTGGCAGTAGATTTATAGTAAAAATCAGCAATCTTTATTGAGTAAGAAAATTTTTCTTTAGTTGTTTTTTTTTCTTTTTTCTTAGTTTTGCTTAAATCATTAATTTGAATACCATCAATTGGCGCCTTTTCTGCAACATTTTTTTCCTCATCGAAAGTTTTACTTTTTTTTGCAATAAAAGTAGAATTTCTAGATATTAACACTATTTCTAATAAGGGTTCATTGAAATCAAGATCTAAATCTTCAGCAATTCTTCTAGATATAACAGAATTATAAAAATCTGAAAATTTTTGGTTATTAGATTTTACTTCTGCAATTAAAGATTTTCCATTTTTTGGATTTGTAATCTTAACAGCAGATTTTCTTTTAAGTGATTTGTGATGAATCATTAATGATCTATCATCTAATTTTTTAATTTTTTTTATATTTCCGTCAAAAATTAAAGCAAAGCCACTATTACTATATTTTTTCTCTATTTTTGTTTCAATCTTATCTGGTTTTATTGCTACTTGTTCACAACCTATTAAAAATATTGATAACAAAAATATTAATAAAATTTTATAATTCATTTTTAAATTTATCTTTTAAGGTACAAACAGCTAAAGCAAATCTTAGAGATCTATTCCATTGGAGAATTATTTCGTAGTTATCAAATACAATATATGCAGGATTTAAAGTATCTGCACCAGGAATAATATCTTTGTCTGGAGTGATTATTGCAACATTATAATTTGATTTTAGAAAACTTATATCATCATAATTATCAATATATTTCTTAAAAAATCCTAATTTTTTTTTATTTTGGAGTTTTTTTGCAGAAACATTCAAATATTTTTTTGGAATATCATCTTTAAGATCTATTCTATAAAAACAAGGCGAGTCTTTTTTCCAACCAATTTTTTTAAGATAATTAGCTGCTGAAGCATAAGCATCATGAGAATTTTTTAAATCAATATAATTATCAGTATTAAAATCAATTGCGTGATTTTTTATGGTTGAGGGCATGAATTGAAAAAAACCAAATGCACCTGCCCATGAACCATACAATGATTTATAATCTATCTGATTTTCATCAATTAATTTCAATAAGATTAAAAGCTCTTTAGTAAAAAATTCAGATCTTCTTTTATCATAACTTAAAGTTGCTAGTGAAGAAAGGATATCCATTTTTCCAACATAAGTTCCATAATTTGTTTCAATGCCCATCAATGACAATAAAAGTTCTTTCTCAATTTTAAACTTATTTTCAACAATATTAATCAAATCTTTATTATTAAAGTAGAAGTCAATACCTTTATTTAATTTTTTTGTAGAAGATCTCTTTGATATATAAGTTTTGGTGTCTTCATAAAATTCAGGCTGGTATCTGTCATATTTTATAACATTTGCTAAAAACTTAGTATCTGTCATTACTAAATCAAAAGTTTTCTCAGAAATATTATTTGCTAAAGCTCTTTGTTTGAAATCTTTTTTCCACTTTTCAAAATCTATATTCTCATTTGCAAATAAGTTGGAATTTAAAAAAAATAGAATTAAAAAAAAAATTTTAATTTTTTTCATATAAGTCATTTAAATATATAATTACAGCAATCCAAATAATAATAAAACTTAGAAATTTAACTAATGAAAAATCCTCTCCATAATAAAAATAACCTAAAATGAACTGTAATGTTGGCGTTATATAAAATATCATTCCGGTAGGTCCTAATCCAATTAACTCAACCCCTCTTACATATAGAAACAAAGGAATCACAGTCATTGGACCAGCTAAAAGTAAATATAAACTTAATCCTGGATTACTTAAGTTAAAGTCGTTTAAACCATTATTTACAATTATATAAAATGCGACTAAAGCAAAAGGGAAAATATATAAACTTTCAATTAACAACCCAATATCGGTATCAATTTCGATTTTTTTTCGAACTAAATTATAAAAGGCCCAACTAAAAGCTACAATGAGACCGACCCATGGTAATGATTTAAGATTAAAAAAAATTAAAATTAATATTGAGACAAAAACTAGAATAATTGAAAAAATCCTTTTTTTGTTTAGTTCCTCTTTAAAAAAAATATACCCCAAAAGAACACTAATTATTGGCATTATAAAATAACCAAAACTAGCATCAATAATCCTTTCTGATGCAACAGCATATATCCATATAGACCAATTAACGAAAATTAAAAAACCAGACAAAAATAATGAAATTAATTTTTTTTTATCTTTTACCTCTTTTAAAAAAATTTTCCATTTAGACAGAAATGTTGTGGTTAAAATTAACATTATTGCTGTCCACAGACATCTGTGAACAACTAATTCAGTATGACCAATAAAAGAAACTGACTCAAAATATATAACTCCAATAAATCCCCACCAAAAAGAACCTAAAGAAGTTAATATTAAACCTTTGTTAAAATCATTTTTCATACTAATTAAATGAATAAAATATCATGAGTAATTAGACTATTTTATTGTTGAATTAAATATTTTTAATTATAAAAGCTTCTACACGGAGAGATGGCTGAGCGGTTGAAAGCACCGGTCTTGAAATTCCAAGTAATCCCTACCCCCTTTAAGACGATTCACATACTTATGAAGTCATTGCTTACTTTTTGAAATTTTACTTTTACGAAAAATGTGCTTTTCTTGGATTGCCTAAGCTAGCAAACTTGTACGCCGCTTGTACGTAAATTTAATTAAGAAAATTAAGATTAATTAATTTATTACCATCTATTAAAATTAATGATTTTTTTTCAGCATATTCTAAGGCATCTTTTGTAAAACTTGATGTAGTAATGACACCACCAAACGTATTACTAGGATAATCTGTCAACGTACCAACCAAATTCCTTAAAACAGAAATACCAACTTTATCTTTCCAGCATTTGCATTCAAATAAAAAAGTTCTTAATTCTTTTTCAATTATTTTTGTTGCTATAATATCTTTACCACCATCGCCTGAACCACCAGTATGAACAGTTTCAAATTTATTTTTATTCAGCCATTTGTTAACATCTATTTCAAATTTGAACCAGTCAGGTGTTTGTTCTCCAGGAGAAACAGTAACATTTTCTTGAAATAATAATTTCAAAGCAGACTTGCTTCTATATTTAACATTAGATCCCTTTAAACCACCTCTTTCGTGAGGTTTTACAAAAGTAAAATTTTCTTTTATTTCAAAACCATAGTTTTTTGCTAAAGCAATAGCTGTATCTGAGGGTTTACCATCAACTTTTCTCAAATGAGCTACTACCCAATGTGATCTACGTTCATTATAATTTAAATTTGTTTCAAGTTTTTTGACGCCTATATTTCTAATATATTTAACTCTAGGAATATATTTAATCGATTCATAAGAAGTTTTTTGGCCTCTTATTTTTCTTTTAATGTTCCTCCTTTCATATTTAAATACACTCTCTCTTACTTCAACAACCCAAAAATCTCTCACTATTGAGACTATCAATAATTTTAAAGCAACTCTAATTCTATCATTATCATCTTGATCGTTGGACATAGGTAAAAAATCTGTCATGCCTATATCCCATTTTTTTTCATCAATATTAAAATATCCATAAAATGACCTTCCATTTGAATGGTTTAAGAGAAAATAGATATTGTTTTTAAATTCACTTACAACTAACGATGTAAAGCTTCCAAATTGAATTTCTACTCTTGCTTTATAAGGAATTGTCCAGATCTTATTATTACTTGCTTCATTAATAATATCATCTATCATTTTTTTTGCCTCATCCAAATCACCTTCCAGGGAAATATTATCAAATAATCTTTTTGAAGTGTCATCTTTAAATCCTGAATCCTCTATATCAAATTGGTTTGCGAAAACTGTTGAAGCCTCTAAAACATGATGAAGATCAAATGGAGTTATATTGTCGGTAAAAGCATGCCAATATTGATCTTCGATATGCTCACCTGTAGCCTTTTGTTTTTCCTCAATGTCTTTAAATTTCCATGTATCAACCTCACAATGAATTATTTTACCCGTGGAACTATCTATTGATGGACATACTTTGCCATTATTACTATGAAACAGTACTAATACTATAAGAATAAATTTACTATCAAATATAAATCCGTTTATAAATTTTTTATCAGAGTCAGAAAATAGTTTTTGTTCTTTTAAAATAGATTTGATTTTTATTCTTTCGGCTAAATATTCTAAAATTTTTTCAGGTGAATTTAAAGTAATTTTAAAAAAATCAATAATGGATAAAAAGTCTTGGTTTATGTAAAATTTACAATATTTTTTATATTCATCATTAATTTCAAAACTTTCTATTTTATTTAAAGTATAATTGGGATCATGATCATCCCATATATAAAATATATCATCAGCTATACCTGAATTTAAAAATGAATATAGCAAAGGGTACCTAAAATCACTTACAAATTTATGATATTTATTTTTTAATCTATGCAATGAGCTAACTTGCATCATTAACTCTGAACCCTGATACAAACTTTGATTTTCATTTACATCGAAACATTTTTTGTAAAGGTCTAAAACATTTTTATCATCATTTTTATAAATAATCTTTTTATAACTTAATGAGTGATTGACTATATTAAAGGTTATTAGATTTGGTTTAATTGATTTGTACAAGATATTCTGGGCGGGCACAAAGATTTGACCTATCATATCTAGCAAATAACCTTCATGATCTTTTACTAATTGGTTAACATTGATTGAGAGATAATTTCCAAATCTAGACCAACATAATTCAAAATTTGATAATCTGATATTTTTTTCATCAATATAATTCAAATTTACATCAGAAAGTTTGCAATAAATTTCATTATCATGAGGGGAAATAAATGATGAAAGAACTGGTGTTTCCTCATAAATTTCTGTTAAGTTTTTATTTAATCTTTTTTTCTCACTATCAACAATTAAGACACCTCCGTATAAAAATTTATAATCAAATTGTTCTAAATTTTTCTCTCTCTGTTTATAATCTGACATTTTATTCACTAAATATAATTATCATATAAAGGATTTTATAGGATAACTTGAACAAAACTTGTACGCCAGGTAAAATTTCTAAAATTATAATGTCTGTTTTTTAGTTGAATTTAAATATTTTACTTATAAAACCTTGCTTACGGAGAGATGGCTGAGCGGTTGAAAGCACCGGTCTTGAAAACCGGCAAAGGGGCAACTCTTTCCTGGGTTCGAATCCCAGTCTCTCCGCCACATAATTGTTAATATTTAAAATTTTTAAATAAATTATTAATTTTATTATCTTCAAATTCAATGTTGGTTTTTAAACCATTATAAAAATTATAAAGATTATTATCATCTATTTCTAAGAATTTTATTAATTCATTTAAATCTTCAACATTTAATTGATCTATGTATTTATTAGTGAATGCTCCTAAAAGTTTATCCATTTCTTTCGTACCGCGATAATTTGATCTGTATATAATTTTTTTTTTTATTTGTTCTATATCAGCGGTCATATTAGGAATATAATATTAGTTTATGGATATTAAAAGAAATTATGAATATTTATTATCTGACCTTAAATCTATAAAAGGTGTTGGTTTAAAAACATCAAATTTATTAAAAAGAAAAAAAATTAATAGTATTTTTGATCTGTTATGGAAATTACCAAAATCTTATACAGATCGAAGTTTATCCTCGAAAATTAAAGATTTAAAAATAGATGAGATACAAACTATAACTATAATTCCTCAAAAATATTCATTTCCAAGAGTAAGAAACTTACCAAATCGAGTTTTATGCAAAGATGAAACTGGTGAAATAGATTGTGTTTTTTTTAATAGTTACGAGGGATATATTAGAAAAATATTACCTATTGGAAAAGAAGTAACAATTAGTGGTAGAATTAAATACTTTCGAAATAAATATCAATTAACAAATCCTAAATATATTTCAGAAGACTCATCTATAATAAAACAAAAGCATAATACCTATTCATTAACTGAGGGAATTAGTGAAAAGGTTTATAATAAAATAATATTTCAAATTATTGAAAATTTACCTCAGATTGATGAGTGGCACTCAAAAGATATATTAAAAAATTTTGATAATATTGGCTGGAATGACTCAATCAAAAAATTACACGATCCAGAAAACATTGGTAAATTCAAGGAAAATTTCTATCAAAGACTTGCATTTGATGAAATTTTTTCAACTTTTTTGGTTAATTCAGAAATTAGAAAAAAGATCAAAAAAATAAAAAAAACAAAGAAAAAATTCGATATTAAAAAACAAGGTGAAATAATATCAAAATTAGATTTTTTCTTAACCAATGATCAAACTAAAACATTAAATGAGATTAATAAAGATTTGTGCTCAGATAACAAGATGTTCAGATTACTTCAGGGTGATGTTGGTAGTGGTAAAACAATTGTAGCGTTATTATCTGCATTCAATACCATCAGTTCTGATTTTCAAGTAGCAGTAATGGCTCCTACAGAAATATTAGCAAGACAGCATTTTTTATTAGCAAAAAAAATATATCCAAAAAATATTAAAATAGAATTAATTTCTGGAAAATCATCATACAAAGATAAGAAAAAAATTTTAAATAAACTTAATAAAAAAGAAATTGATATTATTTTTGGAACACATGCCTTATTTCAAAAAAAAGTAGAATTCAAAAAACTAGGTTTAATAATAATTGATGAACAACACAAATTTGGAGTTAGTCAGAGAAAAAAATTATCTGATAAAGCTGGGAAAGATTGTGATGTTCTTTTAA
Organism: Candidatus Pelagibacter sp.; assembly: GCF_052049775.1. Classification (GTDB taxonomy): domain Bacteria; phylum Pseudomonadota; class Alphaproteobacteria; order Pelagibacterales; family Pelagibacteraceae; genus Pelagibacter. The sequence goes on from NZ_JBNGZH010000064.1 coordinate 8,381, forward strand.
TGACAGCAACACCAATTCCACGTACTTTAACAATGACTATTTACGGAGATATGGATCTTTCGATTATACGAGAAAAACCGAATAACCGAAAACCTGTAAAAACTTATAGTAAAATTGAAAGTAAGATTGAGGATGTAATTAAATTCATCAAGAAAGAAATACAACTTGGAAATCAAATTTTTTGGGTATGCCCTCTTATAGAAGAGTCAAAAAAAATTGATCACTCTTCAGCAATTAAAAAGTCTGAATATCTAAAAAAAATTTTTCCAAATGAGGTTTATTTACTCCATGGAAAAACAACCATTGAGGAAAAAGAGGAAATCTTAAACAAATTTTTAAGAAATGAATTTAAGATATTAGTTTCTACTACTATCATTGAAGTTGGTATAGATTTTCCTAATGCAAATTTAATTATAATAGAAAATGCAAATAAGTTTGGTTTGTCTCAATTACATCAACTTAGAGGTAGAGTTGGAAGAGGCAACAAAGAGTCTTCATGTGTATTAATGTTTAAGTCAAATCTAAGTGAAAATGCTAAAAAAAGGATTAATATATTAAAAGATTCTAATGATGGATTTAAAATATCTGAAGAGGATATGAAGTTAAGAGGTTTTGGAGATATTCTTGGTTTTAAACAAAGTGGAATAAAAAACTTTAAATTGGCAGATCCAATACATAATCATAACCTTTTTATTTTAGCTGAAAAAGAAATTAAAAGAATTGAAAGTGAAAAAGAGGATATAGGGAGATTTAAACCATTAATTAAATTGTATGATCGTGCAGATATAATTAACGATATAGCTTAATTCTTACCTGTGGATGTTCCTGCAGAAACAATAAATTTGGATGCCTCTTCAAATGTCATATTCAGATATATAACTTCATCTATAGGAAACATTAGTAAAAAACCACTTGTAGGATTTGGTGTAGTTGGAACAAATACGTTTATTAATTTTTTATTTGTTTTTTCAGCCATTTCACCTTTATTTTCTTTTGTTGCAAATCCAACAGCCCAAACACCTTTTCTTGGGTATTCTACTAAAACAACACTTTTTTTATCATTCTCATCTTTATTAGAAAATGTCTCGGTCATTTGCACTATTGCCGAATAAATAGTCCTTAATACAGGAATTCTTTTAAATAGATCATCAATAAGTTTGAGAATTCGTTTACCTAAAAAGGATAATGATAATCCCCCAACAATTGTTATAAATGCTACAGAAATAATTATTTCTATTCCAGGTATTGCAAAAGGTAAGTAGTTATTAGGATTTATATTTTCTGGAATTATTTTAGAAGAAATTCCTATTAAAATTTTACTTAAATATAAAGTAAAACCAATAGGAATTAATACCACTACACCCGTTATAAAATAATTTCTAAGAATAAGAGTAAGTGATCGTTTTTTTTTATTCTTTTTCA
>NZ_JBNGZH010000065.1:0-5186 GCF_052049775.1 Candidatus Pelagibacter sp.
TTTCAAAAAAATTTAGAATTCTAGATGAGAAGAAATATGGAATATCGAAAATTATATTTGGTGATTTAAACTAAAATTTTCTTAGTCTCTTTTTTAATTAACTCAACAGCAGGTTGATTGTAAGGGTTTATTTTTAAAGCTCTTCCAATTAAAATAGTTTCCAACATAAAAAAGCAAAATAACTCACCTAAAGTTTTTTCATCCCTTTTTTTTATTTCAAAGCTTCTAAAAGGTATATTTTTTTTTGTAAAAACATTTTCCGTAGCTTTTTTTTGAGCGTAAGTAATATTTTGAATATTTTTGTTTTTAAGAAAATTTTGTGAGGGCAAAATAAATTTATTATCTATTTTGGAGGTATTATTTTCATGGACATAAAAAAACGTATAAAAATTATTTTTAAAACCATCCAAATAAAGCTGCATAACACTATGATTATCTCTAGGCATATTGGATACGACTGGCAATAAACCTTTTCCCTTTTTACCCAAACTTTCAGCTACTAGTTGTTGATACCACGAAAAAAAGTTTTGAGATTTTTCATCATAATTTATGATAATTGAATTAAATTTTCTTTTTTTAATTAAACTTATTGTAGATCCTACGTTAGATATGAGCGCATTTAAATATTTTTGATTTTTAATTAAATTGTTAAATTGTCTAAAATTTTTTGAATTAAGACCCATTAATTCTGCAGGCAACATTCCAACTTCAGATAAAACTGAGTATCGACCACCTATAAAATTATTGTGATGAACAACTTCTGATTTTAGTTTATGAGCTAATAAATTTAAATAATTTTTTTTATTTTCTGTGATAAAAATATTTTTATCACTTTTTTTGATAAGGACATTAGAATTAACTATTGTCTCTAAAGTATTGCCTGATTTTGAGATGATTAAATTTAAATGTTTTTTGTTTCCAGATTTTTTGTTGAAAGTTGATAAATTATCATAAAATAATACGTTCTTTTTAATTTTATCTTTTAGAAAACTATAAATAGTTTTCGTACCCAATGACGAACCACCAATTCCAATTATACGAATATCATTAAATCTTTTAAAAATTCTTAAATTTTTGATCTTAAATTGGTCTTTATAATTTTTACTAAAAGATTTAAGGATTTGACTATTTTCTTTAATTAATTTTTTAAGATTTTTTTTTATTTGAGAATTTTGTTTACTAACCTTAAAGTTTTTAAAAAAAATTCCTGATGTTATCATTAATTATTTTTAATTTTTTCTATAATGGAATTTTCAAAATTTATGTTTTGATTAGTATTTTGATTTTCTAAATCTGAGTCCTTGTTGTCAGTAAGTAATGATTTAATATCTGCACTCTCTTCATTCTCACTTACTTGATTAGTTTGCTGTGGCAATGGTAATTTATTGAAATCTGGAGGCATCACTAAAGGTGATTTCTTTTCAACCAAAAATTCATCTATACTATTTTTTTTCTGTGAACTAAAACCTTCTCTAATAGTTCCACATGAATTTAAAGCTAAAATTGAAATTATAATTGTTGTTAGTTTAAATATTTTTTTCATCAATTTTACTTTTTTGATTATCAATTATTTCAAAAATAATCAAAAATAATACTCCTAATGAAATAAATATATCCGATACATTAAAAATAAACCAATGAAAATTTCCGATATGAAAATCGATAAAGTCTGGCACAGCCTTAAAAAAAATTCGATCATATAAATTACCCAGGGCTCCACCAAATATCATTAAAAGTGAATATTTTTTAAGACCATCACTTTTTAAAGTCATAAAAAAAATAATTAAAATTACAGCTGCAATTAAAATTGTTAAAATGTTGTACATATGACTTTGATCAAATGATAATAAACCAAATGCTATTCCTTCATTATAAATTAAATTGATATTCAAAAATTTTGATACAAATAATTCTGACGACAAACTTTTTTCATTTTCAGAAATAACATAGACTTTGGTGAACCTATCAAGGCCAAAAATACTTAAAATTAAAAAAAGGTTAACTATAAAACTTTTATTAAAATATTTAGACATTATTGAGGATGACGCTCACAGGGCTCAACACTTATTTTCCAACACACAGGACATTTATCACCCGGGGCTTTCTTAGTTTCAACAAGAATATCTGAACCTTCATCAAAATAAATTTGTGTTTTTGATACTATACAAAGCTCTGATAAATCAATTTTTGAGATTATATCTTTATATTTCTCATTTAATTTAATTTTGAGTTCTGCTTCTAAGCTTGAACCAATTTCTTTATTAGCTCTTTTTTCCTCAATACTTATGTTGCATACATCTCTAATTTTTATTAATTGAGACCATCTTTCTGTAAGCCGTTCATTTTTAAATTTATCTGGAAAAGTAAGAAATTTTTCCAAATGGATGCTTTTACTATTCTTTGATATCAGTTGATGTATTTCCTCAGTTGTAAAAGACAATATTGGAGCGAACCATCTGAGTAAAGATTTAAGCAAAACATTCAAAATTGTAACACAAGATTTTCTTTTCTCAGAATTAATTGGATCACAATATAAAGTGTCCTTTCTTATATCAAAATAGAATGCCGACAAATCTGTTGTGCAAAAGTTCAACAATTCTTTATAAAGATTGTGAAAATCATATCTTTTGAAATAATTTTCAAATTTGATATTAAGGGAATAAATCTTACTTAACATAAATTTCTCCAACTCTGGCAAGCTTTCAACATCAATTTTATCTAAATTAACATCCTCATATTTGTCATTTATATTTCCTAATAAATATCTAAATGTATTTCTAATTTTACGATAAGACTCAGAATGCTGGTCCAAAATAGAATAATCTATTCTTAAATCTTCAGCATAATTTGATGCAGCAACCCAAATTCTTAAAATATCAGCACCATATTTTTTCAAAATATCCTCAGGTGCAATTACATTTCCAAGAGATTTTGACATTTTAAGACCTTTTCCATCCACAACAAACCCATGAGATAATATAGACTCGAAAGGTGCCTTACCTCTTGTTCCACATGACTCTAATAAAGAGGAATGAAACCAACCCCTATGTTGATCTGAACCCTCTAAATACATTGATGCAGGCCATTTAAGGTCTTTTCTCTTCTCCAATACAAAAGAATGGGTTGATCCACTATCAAACCAAACTTCAACAATATCGCTAAGCTTTTCAAAATCTTCTGCTTTATATTTACTACCTAAAAATTTTTGAGGGTCATCTGAAAACCAACAATCAGAACCCTCTTTCTCATAAATATTTGCAATATTTTCAAATACTTCATCGTCTATTAAAATTTCATTAGACTTTTTATTTACAAAAATAGGAAGTGGTACACCCCAAACTCTTTGTCTTGATACACACCAATCTGGCCTTGTCTCAATCATTGATTTTAATCTTTCTTTGCCTTTACTTGGATAAAATGTCGTATCATCTATTGCTTTTAAAGCTTTACTTCTCAGTTTATGACTTTCCATAGAAATAAACCATTGTGGTGTCGCTCTATGAACTAAAGGTGCTTTTGATCTCCAAGAGTGAGGATATGAATGAACTAATTCACCATTTGAAAGAAGTTTATTTTGATCTTTCAATTTTTCAATCACAACTGGGTTAGCCTTAAAAATGTGTAAACCTTCAAACAGAGAAACATTATTTGTATATTTTCCATCATCATCCACTGTTTCAATTGCCTTTATTCCATTATTTAAACAAAGATTAAAATCGTCAGGTCCATGACTTGGCGCACAATGAACGACTCCTGTTCCTTGTTCAGTGGTTACAAAACGAGCTTCTAACATTGGAATATCGTAATCATACCCTAAATCAAAAAATGGATGCTTACAGATAGTATCTTTTAAATCTTTACCTTTAAATTTCTTAAGGTTTTCAAATTCTTTAATCTCGCAATCTTTTAAAACAGAGTCTAGTAGTGCCTCAGCGATAACAATTTTTTTATTTTTAAAATTTCCGTCATCATTAATTTGAATTATTAAGTAATCTAAGCTTTCATTGTATGCTAAGGCTTTGTTTGCTGGTATCGTCCAAGGAGTGGTTGTCCATATAACAATTTCACAATCATTAAGTTCTTTTATTTTTGATGATTTAACTGGAAAACAAGCATAGATCGTATCAGATTTATGGTCTTGATATTCAACCTCGGCATCAGCTAAGGCAGTTTTTTCTACAGTTGACCATAAAACTGGTTTAAATCCTCTGTATAGACTACCTTCTTTTAAAAATTTTCCAAGTTCTCTTACAATTTGTGCCTCCGCATCATAACTCATTGTTGAATAATAGTTTTCCCAATCACCAACAACACCTAATCTTTTAAATTGGTCTTTGTGAACCTCTATCCATTTTTCAGCAAACGTTCGGCATTCTTTTCTAAATTCTACAATTGGAACATCATTCTTATTTTTTTTATTTTTTTTGTATTGTTCCTCAATTTTCCATTCGATAGGTAAACCATGACAATCCCAACCTGGAACATAAACAGAGTCTTTGCCATCCATTTGATGAAACTTTACTATAATATCTTTAAGTATTTTGTTTAAAGCAGTACCCATATGTATATTTCCATTCGCATATGGAGGACCATCGTGGAGAACAAATTTTTCTTCTCCTTTTCTTGAATTCCTTAGCTCTTTGTAAAGATCAATTTTTTTCCAAAGCTTCAAAATTTCTGGTTCTCTAATTGGTAAATTTGCTTTCATTGAAAAAGCTGTTTTGGGTAAATTAATTTGGCTTTTACTCATTTCATTTTTTTTGCTGTTACTAAATCAATTTTAATTTGTTTTTTTAATTGGTCTACATTTCTGAATTTTTTTTCAGCTCTTATAAATTTTAAAAATTCTACTCTTAAGTACTTATTATATAAATTTCCAGAAAAATTGAATAAATGAACTTCTAATAATATTTTTTTTCCATTAAATGTAGGTCGATATCCTAAATTGGCTATTCCTTTAATATATTTTGAACTTTTTATTTTCTTAGCTTTGACGGCATAAACACCTGGTTTTGCCAAAACATAATCTTTGATATCTATGTTGGCTGTTGGAAAACCGATCTTTTTTCCTAGTTGTCTACCTTTTTGAACTTTTCCATCAATTGACCATTTTCTATCTAAAAGTTTATTAACTTTATTAAGTTTCCCGCTCTGCAAATATTTTCTTAATAATGAAGATGAAATAA
>NZ_JBNGZH010000066.1:0-5412 GCF_052049775.1 Candidatus Pelagibacter sp.
TTTGATAAAAAATATTTCAGTTTCAAATTTAGATATTTACAATTATTTTTTGAAAAGAATTAATGATTTTAAGAAATTCAATTTAGATGACGAATCTTTATTTTTAGAAATAAATTCAAAACTTTTAAATGGATAAAAATTACTATATTACAACACCTATTTATTATCCCTCAGCCAAACCTCATATGGGACATGCTTATTCAAGTATTATTGCTGATTTTTTTGCCAGGTTTAAAAGAATAGATGGATATAAAGTTTATTTTCTGACTGGGACTGATGAGCACGGTTTAAAAATTCAAAGAGCTGCAGAAAAAAAAGGAGTTGAACCTCTTGCGTTCTGTGATGAAATTAGCAAAACATTCAAGAATTTATCAAAAACTTTAAATTTAACAAATAGTGATTTTATAAGAACTACTGAGTCTCGACACAAAAAATCTGTTCAATATTTATGGGAAGAATTAAAAAAAAATGATGATATTTATTTATCAAAATATTCTGGTTGGTATTCAGTGTCGGATGAGGCGTTCTACAATGAGGATGAGATTGAAGATCTTGATAATAAAAAAGTAGCCATATCATCTAAATCTCCTGTTGAATGGGTTGATGAGGAATCTTATTTTTTTAGATTATCTAAGTGGGAAAAGGCATTATTAGAATTTTATGAAAAAAATCCTGATTTTATTTCTCCAGCATCTAGGAAAAATGAGGTTATAAGTTTTGTTAAAAGTGGATTAAAAGATTTGTCAGTAAGTAGAAAAAGTTTTTCATGGGGTATTAAAGTTCCAAATGATGATGATCATGTCATATATGTATGGTTAGATGCTCTCACTAATTATATAAGTGCTTTAAATTATCCCAATAAAGATGATGAATTATATAAAAAATTTTGGCCAGCATCTGTTCACTTGATTGGAAAAGATATATTAAGATTTCACGCAATATATTGGCCTGCGTTCCTATTGGCCGCAAAAATTACTCCTCCAAAAAAAGTTTACGGACATGGATGGATATTATCTAATGAGGAAAAAATGTCAAAATCAAAAGGAAATATATTGGATCCATTAGAAATTATAAAACAATATGGACTGGATCCTTTGAGATATTATTTGATAAAAGAAGTTTCATTTGGAAATGATGGTAATATTTCTCAAGAAAGATTAGAGGATTGTATTAATAGTGATTTAGCCAATAATTTTGGTAATTTATGTCAACGTGTATCTGCATTTGTTATTAAAAATTGTGATAGCAAGGTGCCAGAAAAAATTAAATTTGAAAATGATGATATAAAAATTTTAGATGAATATAGTCAGAATTTAGACAATTTGAGATCGGAAATAGATAATCAAAATATTAACTATTATATTGATTATATTGTAAATCGATTATTTGAAGCCAATAAATATTTTAATGACCAGGAGCCGTGGAAAAAAAAAGATGATAAAATTAGGTTAAATACAATAGTTTATACAACTCTTGAAATTGTTAGAAAAGTAACCTTTTTATTATATCCAATTATTCCGCAATCATCTCTTAAAGCACTTAAAATTTTCAATCTTGAGGAAAAAGATGTAATTTTTCAGTCAATTGGAAATAATGAATTTTTAAAAAAAGGAAGTGCTATTAATAAAATTGATATATTATTTAACAAAATAGAAAAAGAAAATGATTGATTCACATTGTCATCTAGATCATGAGCCATTATTTAGTGATCTAAAAAATGTTATACAAAGATCAAAAGAAATTGGTGTTAAAAAATTATTAACAATCTCAACATCTATTGAAAGCTTTTCCAGAGTTAAAGACATTGTAAATAGAGATGAAATTATATTTGGTACAATTGGAATACACCCACATGAGGCAGATAAAAATAACGTTAACTCAGAATTTTTTACAAAAAATTTAAATGAAAATAAAAAAATTATTGGAATTGGGGAAACTGGTCTTGATTTTTATTATGAAAATTCAGATAGAGATAAACAAATAGAAAGTTTTAAAATGCACATTAAAGCTGCATTAGAAGCAAATATACCATTAATTATTCATTCAAGAAATGCCGAAGAAAAAACTTACGAAGTATTAAATGAATATAAAGATGAAAAGTTAAAAATTTTGATGCATTGCTTCACAGGATCTCAAAAATTTGCAGAAAAACTTTTAAAATTTAATTCTTATTTTTCTGCAAGTGGTATTATCACTTTTAAAAATTCTGTTGATCTTCAGAATACATTTAACTCTCTTCCATTAGATAGAATTCTTATTGAAACAGATAGTCCTTTTTTAGCTCCAGTGCCAAATCGAGGAAAAAAAAATGAACCATCATTTATAGATTTTACTGCAGCCAAACTTGCAGAAATAAAGGGGATTGAAAAATCTGAACTTATCAAAATTACCACTAACAATTTTAATAATCTTTTTTTTAATTAAAACTGTATGAAGTTTATAATACTTGGTTGTGGTAGTTCAATGGGTGTACCAAGACCAGATGGTTTTTTTGGTAATTGTGATCCTAAAATCAAGAAGAATTATAGAACACGATGTTCTGCACTATTAAAAACCTCTAATCAAAATATATTGATCGATACTTCACCTGATTTACGTCAACAATTATTAAGACATAAGATTAAAAAAATAGATAAAGTGCTTTTTTCACACATGCATGGTGATCAAACACATGGAATAAATGATCTAAGATCATTTTATATAAGTAGCAAAAACCAAATCAATGTATATGCTGATCCATTTACTTCTAAATATTTAAAAAATAGTTTTTCATATATATTCAAAAGCTACTCTAGAGAGTATCCTGCTACTTTAAAATTGCATAAATTACCAAAAACTTTTTTTACATCTAATAATAAGAAAAAAATTTCTGTTAAATCTATTAAAGTTGAACACGGAAAAGTGAAATCTAATTGCTTTATAATTGATAAGAAATTGGCTTATATAAGCGATGTAAGTAAAATTTACACTAAAGATTTTAGATATTTTAAAAATTTGAAGTTTTTAGTCATAGATTGCCTTTGGTATAATTACCATCCATCACATTTTAACTTAGAGACCTCCCTTTCTATGATAAGAAAGTTCAAACCTAAAAAAGCTATTTTAACCAATTTATCTCCAGTATTAGATTACAAAGTTCTCATGAAAATTTTACCAAAAAACACAATGCCTGCTTTCGATGGGCTTACTCTAAATTTATAAAATACTCTCTATTTTATTAATTATTTTATTTGATAATGGTTTAGTGAAAGAGGAAAATGTATCCTCAATTTTTCCCTCTTTGTTTATTAAAATCTTATGAAAATTCCACTTTGGTACTGCTGAGCTACCATGATTAGTTTTAGCCCATTTAAATAACTCATGTGCATTATTTCCTTTTACCTCTGTAATAACTGAAAGTGGAAATGTGATATTAAAATTTACTTCACAAAATTCTTTAACTTCTGAGTTTTTATTTTTCTCTTGATTAAATGAATTTGACGGTACAGCAAGAACAATTAAACCCTTACTTTTATATCTATCCCAAAGAATTTGAAGTTCCTCATATTGATTTGTAAATCCACAATAGCTTGCTGTATTTACAACTAATACTGTGTTATTTTTAAAATCACTAAAATTTATTATATCGCCCGATATGCTCTCAATATTTAGATCAAAAAAAGTTTTTTCATAATTTGCGTTAGCTGAACTTTTAAAAAAAAACATAATGATTGTAAAACCTAATATAAATTTTTTTGTCATTTATTAGGCGTAAGTAGTATTAAGAAGTAACCAAATAAAGTGGATAAAAATGACCCAGTTAGTACTCCTATTTTTACACCATCCATATATTGCATATTCTCAACAAAAGCTAAATTTCCAACAAAAAGACTCATTGTAAAACCAATACCAGTTAAAACACCCACACCATAAAAGTTATACCAATTTGAATTATTAGGCATTTGAGCAATTTTTGTTTTAATTGATACATATGAAAATACAAAGACACCTAATTGTTTACCTACAAATAATCCTAATAAAATTCCGAGTGGCACTTTATCTAATAAAGAACTAAAAGATAAGCCCTCCAGAGATACTCCTGCATTGGCAAAAGCAAATAAAGGCATAATACCAAAAGCTACGTAGGGACTTATTGCATGTTCAACTTTGATTAACAAAGAAAAATCTTTTTCTTTCTTTCGGTGAGGTATGGTCATTGCTAATAAAACTCCAGCAATAGTAGCGTGAATACCTGAATTATGTGTAAAGTCCCACAGAAATATACCTACAACTAAGTAAGGTAAAAATTTTTTTATATTAAATTTATTTATCACTAACAGGGCAATAAAAGCTAACAGCATAAGCGTTAGGTATTTAATACTCAAATCACCTGAATAAAATAAAGCAATGATAACTATCGCTCCTAAGTCATCAATAATTGCTAAAGCGGTTAAAAAAACTTTTAGAGATAACGGCACTCTCTTTCCTAATAGAGATAATACACCAAGTGAGAAAGCAATGTCGGTAGCAGAGGGAATGGCCCATCCATTCATAGTTTCGCTGTCACCAAAGTTTATAAATACGTAAAATAATGCAGGAACCAACATGCCACCTACAGCAGCAATTATTGGGAGTAAAGCTTGTTTTATATTTGAAAGTTCTCCTTGTAAAAATTCTCTTTTTATTTCTAAAGTGACAAAGAAAAAAAATATTGCCATTAAGGCGTCATTAATCCAATGTAAGACAGATAATTTTAACCCAAAATTGTTAATACCTAAAAATAGGTATTTATTTAACGTTGAAAAATATAAATCAGATAAATTAGAATTGCTGATTATTAGTGCAATTATAGCCGCAAATAGTAAAACTAAACCGCTAGCTGCTTCAAGTTTAAAAAACCATTTAAAAGGTTTAGATAAGTAATTAATCATGATTAAACTAAGTCTTTAATAAATAATTTAATATCTTTCAATATCTCAAAAAGATTAAATATAACAAGCTCAAGAGAAGGGAATAATTGATATAAATACGTACTAAAAGTATCTATGATAACTAATAAAGCAACAAAAGTTATCAAAAGTACAATAAAATACGAAACTAATTTAGTAAATGATAAACTTTTTCTTGGTTTATATCTTGTTATCTCATAATTTTTTTTATCTTTTAATTTAGAATAGCTTTCTTCTTTAAATGTTTTTGCTTCATTTTTTTTTGTTTGACTTATAGTTGGTTTTTCTTTGACATCAATTTTAACATCCTGTTTTATTTCTTTTTTAATATCTGTAATTTTTGGATTATAAAACCAAACATGATTACACGAACCACACTGAATAGTTCTTCCATTTTCAGGAATAAGTTCTGAATTTACTTCAAATACTTTATTACAATTAATACATTCAATAATCATTATTTTATAAAATTAATGTTATGCTT
>NZ_JBNGZH010000067.1:0-3756 GCF_052049775.1 Candidatus Pelagibacter sp.
CTATATGCTCAGCAGCCTAAAAGAATTTTATGCAAAATTTGTAATTCAAAAAAAAAAATATTTTTTTTAAACAGTTTTAATATTAATTATTATCTTTGCCCAAAATGTCAGCATATTAATGGTGCTTTTCAGGAAACAGACAGCTTTTTAAAAAAATTATATAATAAAGGCTCAGGTGCTAAAAATATTTATGCAAGTTATTCAAAAGACTACAATGAGCGAATAAAAAAAATATATAATCCGAAAGTAAAATTTTTAAAAAAAATAATAAAAAGAAAAAAATGTGTTTTAGATATAGGTTCGGGCGCTGGTCATTTTTTAAAAGCTTTAGAGATTAATGGTATAAAAGCTATTGGTTACGAGACAAATGATAATTTGAATAAATTGGCAAATAAATTTTTAAAAAATAACAAATCAGTGAATATTAATATCAATTCTGCAATAAAGTTAATTAAAGGAGAAAAAAATGCAAATATATTAAGTTTGATAGGTGTGTTAGAGCATGTCAGTTCTGTTCAGACTGTTTTAGAGGCCTACAAGAGTTCTAGAATTAAATATCTTTATATTTCAGTTCCAATATTTTCTTTAACTAGTTTTATAGAAAATGCATTTCAAAATATTTATCCAAGGCACTTATCAGGCGGACATACTCATTTATTTACAAAAAATTCTCTTAATTTTATAAAAAAAAAATATAATCTTAGTATTGCTGGTGAATGGTGGTTTGGAAATGATTTTGTGGATTTATATCGTGTCATATATTTAAATCAAAAATCATCGGATAAAAAAGAGTATATAAAAATATTTCAAAGTAATTTTATAAAATATTTAGATAGTATGCAAAAAATTCTTGATAAGAATAAAATTTCTTCAGAGGTACATATAATATTTAAAAAAAATTAAATGTTAGTAGCAATTATTCCAGCACGAAAAAATAGTATTAGAATAAAGAAAAAAAATATTAAAAGTTTTTTTGGAAAGACAATGCTGACACGAGCCATAGATCTTGTAAAAAAAACAAAAATATTTGATTATATTTGTGTTACTACAGATGATTTACATGTAAAAAAAATTTGTGAAAAAAAAAATGTTAGTTTGATCATAAATCGACCAAAAAAATTATCTTCAAATAAAATCTCAACTCAAAGTGTAATTAAACATGCATGCGAGTATTTAAAAAAAATTAAAAAATTAAATTTTACATATGTTTGTTGTTTATATCCATGTACACCATTATTAAATCCAGAAGACTTGGTGATTTCTTTTAAAACTTTAAAAAAGAACCCTAAAAAATTCGTTTATCCTGTAATTAGATATCGACACCCTATACAAAGGGCATTTAAACTTAGTAAAAATTTAGAGCCTAAATTCTATAATATTAAAAATACTTTTATAGACACATCTAAATTTAGTCCTAGTTATCATGACTCAGGACAATTTTATTTTGGCACTTATGAAAATTGGATATCTAAAAAAAAATTTATGCATATTGATGCCAAATGCTTAGAATTACCATTTTATCGAGCCGTAGATATTGATAATAAAGAAGATTGGAAAATTGCTGAAATTTTTTATAGAAGTAAAAAGTTTTAATGAAAAATTTTTTCAATAATAGTCTTAATTCAAATAATTATTTAAAAATTTTAAATCAGTATAAAAAATTAGATCCAAAATTTGTGCTTCAAAATTATGGATCATTAATTGGGGACAAGTCTTTATTTAGGTTTTTAACATTATACGAATTATTAAAAAAAGCAAAAAAGGTTAAGGGTAATATTATTGAGTTTGGAACTTGGAATGGAAATAGTTTAATTTTTCAAAAAAAAATAATTGAATTTTTAAAAATAAAAAAAAAAATTTTCGGATATGATCATTTTAAAGGAATGCCTTTTTCTACTGGATCAAATAATTTTTTTGTGGGTGATAAAAAATATATAAAATTTATTTTAAATTTCTTTAAATTAAACCAGGTTTTTTTGATTGATGATAATTTTAAAAATATCAAAAAATATAAAAAACAAATAAGCAAAATTTCATTTGCATATATTGATTGTGATTTGTATGAAGAGACAAAAATTTTGCTAAATTTTATTAATAACAACATTTCAAAAGGAGGTATTATTTTATTTGATGAAGCTTTTAGGAATTCTAGAAAAGGTGAAGCAAAAGCATTAAAAGAATTTTACAATCAGCACAAAAAACTTTATACTTTACATAAATTAAAAAAACATTATCAACCAGATATATATTTAATTAAAAAATAGATTTTATTTAAAATTTAAATAATAAAGTATAAGATTACAAATATGATAAATTCCATAAAAGATATAATTAAAAATTTCAAAAATTTATCTTTTAAAGATACCCAGCATCTTGATGATCAAGGATATTTGGTGTTGAAAAATATTTCATTTTTAAAAAAAAATGTAGACACACTCTCAAAAATATCGGAAAAATTAATCAGTGAGGAAGGTGATAAAGGAGGTTGGGAAGGTAAAGAAAAATACTTTAAACCTGGAAAGAAATTTGAGGAAGGTGCAGATAGATTAGGTGGATTAATTAATAAGCATAATTTATTTTTAAAAGTAATTAATATTCCCGAATTAATATTGGCAGCACATCATGTTATTAAAGACGAAATAAAAGTTTGTGGTTTTAATTTAAGAAGTCCAAAAAAAGGTTACGGGCAGCAAGGAATTCATATGGATGGTTTTGCCCGAAAAGATATAAATGAACCTTTTTCAGGGGTTGTAATTTTTATTTATCTTGATGATAGTTACGTTGAAAATGGCGCCCTCAGAGTTATCCCAGCCACTCATAAAAAATTAGGATGGCCAGATGATTACATAGATATTCATGAAAAACACCCGGACGAAGTCAGGGTTGAAGTGAATAAAGGTGATGTAGTCATTGCAAATTTAAACTTATGGCACGCTGGAGCAATTAATATTAATGGAAAACAAAGAAAATCTATCATGCTCAATATTAAAAATAGGTCTTATGGACAACTATTGAATTATAAGAGTTATTTAAATCAAGATTTTGTTGATACACTTACAGATGAGGAGAAATATCTTTTAGCAGTAAGAAAAAATGATATTGATCACAAAGTCTTAAATGATGGAAGTGCAAATGAGGCTCGAAGAAAGTACTTAAAAGTAAAAGGAATTAATACGTCTATTATTAAATCCTAAATTATACTTACAAAATGAAAACCAAATTTAATTATGTTAATTTATTTCAAATAATTAACATAAAAAAAAATGACAAAATTATAATTAATTCAAATTTTTTAGATTCTTTAATTTTTTTTAAAAAAAAAAAAATAAATTTTTGTTTAAAGGAATTTCTAGATAATCTAATTAATTATGTAGGATACGAAGGTACAATTGTCATTCCATCATATAATTGGGATTTTTGCAAAGGTGTAAAATTTAATCAAAAAAAAACAGGCACATATTCAGGTGCACTTTCCAGATATGCTTTACAACATAAATTATTTCAAAGATCTTCAAATCCAATTTATTCTTTTGTTGTTTTTGGTAAATACCAAAAGAAAATAATTAATCTAAACCATCAAGATTCTTTTGGAAAAAAATCTCCTTTCAATTTTATGATAAAAAATAATTTTAAAAATATTTTTTTTAATTTATCATATAGGGAGGCTTTTACTTTTGTCCATTATGTAGAACAATATTGTAAAGTTAGCTATAGATACCATAAGACATTTGTTGGATATTGCAAATATATAAATAA
>NZ_JBNGZH010000068.1:0-1492 GCF_052049775.1 Candidatus Pelagibacter sp.
TAGGATATTTTCCTAGTCATAATGAAATTATACTTTTAAATATTTGTTTTAAAATATTTGAATAAATAAGGATTAATTTTAAATCTAAAATATCCTAAAAGATAATTTTTTTTTTCTATTTTGTAAACCTCTTTAAGTTTGTTGGTCATTAAATTATATACCAATGCGATTCTATCATTGTTTCCATCTCCCTCATATGAATGCCAAGTTTCTTTTTCTTTTCTAGAAAAAAAAACTGCTCTATTTGGTTTCCAATCAATAATTGTTTTATTTGAACCTTTCTTATCACTATAAAAAATTGTGCCAGAATTTTTTTTTGGATGAAGGTAAATAACACCAGATAGTAATTTATTAGGTGTATCATCATGAATTGGAAATTTACTATTTTTTTTTGTTTTTATGATTGTAAAATCTGAATAATCATAAAGACCAGTTTTTTCTGGGCATATTTCTTTTAAGATATTCATGGCTTTTAAAAAATAATTCTTATGAATTTTTCTTAAGAAATTTTGATCTATTGATGAGTTTATAATCATGTCATCATTTATTTCGTTATGATAAACTTTAAATTCATTCTCAAGATCTGTATCTTGGTGTAAAGTGCACAAATAATCAAAGTCTTCTTTGTTTAAAAAGTTATCAAGAATTTTAATAGAATAGTTTAATTTATTCATCTTAATCTTTAAAAACTACAGCTATAAACTTTCTTTGATTGTTAGAGCAATTATCTTTGGAATTTAAACGTTTAAAAATTAATTCTAATTTAATTAACTTTTGATCTGCTAAAATTTTAAGTGTTTCATATGATGCAAGAGAATTATACATTCTGTCTGATTTTGAAATTTCTAAATTTAAAAAAACATCATCACATAAAATTATTCCTTTGTCATTTATTAATTTTAATGAGTTGATAATATCAATACAAACTACAGGATAACCATGAGCACCATCAATCCATATTAAGTCATACTTTTTGTTATGATTTATTAACTCAATTGAGTTAATTTGATTAAAAATAATATTATTCGATTTTGCTAATGTCTCATCTCTTTTTTTGATAAATGTCTCTATTTGGCCACTTCGTTGATATGAATCTCTAAAATTAAAATTGTCACTTGGTAAATCTATAGTTTCTATTTCAGCTTTAGGAAAAATCTTTGACAATAATAAAGAATTATAGCCATCAAAAGTGCCTATTTCTAAAATTTTATGAATTTTATAATTATTATTGATTGCAATAGATGAAAATAAAATTTCATGTTCAGATGACATTGATCTTTGTATTTTCAAGTCGAATTTTTCTTTGATTGATTGAAGTTTTTCAATTCCAGAACTTCTGTTTAAGTTTATTTTTTTAAAAATATTGTTTTGTTTTTCCTCATATTCACTTTTGTTGTATTTTTTTAGATCAATTAAAAATTTAATTTTTTCTTGGATTCTTTTTGGAATTTTAAATACAGGAGTTACATATGTTAAAAATTTATTCATAAAT
>NZ_JBNGZH010000069.1:0-3082 GCF_052049775.1 Candidatus Pelagibacter sp.
CTTTCTTATAGAAAGAAAATTGTCATACCACCAATCATCACAATCTAAAAAAGCTATAAATTTACCATTACATTTTTTACATGCTAAGTTCCGAGCTTCATAAAGTGAAGTGTGTTTTTCAGAGTAGTAATATTTGAATCTTGGATCTTCAAAACTATCAAAAAAAAATTTACTATTATCGGTAGATTGATTATCCCAAAAAATCAATTCCCAATTTGTATATTTTTGCCTTTGTATACTTTCTAAAGTTTTTTTAAGATATTTTTCACCATTGTAACAATTTACAACTATACTAACTAACTCTGACATTTTTTAAAATGTTTCATTTGTTAGTTGTTTGATTTTTATTTTTTTCATAGTTTAATTTTTATAATATAGAATTGTTTTTTTTAAACCCTTTTCAATTGGTGTTTCATATCTATATTTAATGAATTTTTTAAATTTATTTAAATCTGGTGACAAATAAAATGGTTCATCTTTTCTTAGTTTGATTTTACCATAATTCGGGAAACCCTTATTTATAATTTTTTTGATCTTATTAATAATAAATTTAACAGTATAATTTTTAGAAGAACCGATATTCAAAATTTCTCCGTTAATTTTTAAAAAAAAACACTTGTACACTATTTTTGAAAAATCTTTCACATACATAAAATTTCTTAATTGTTCTCCAGATGAACAATCAAATCTCCTATTTTTTAAACAATTTAATATTGTGATAGGAATTAATCTATCTGATTTCTGACCAGGTCCATAAATCAGGTAAGGCCTTATGATCAAAACTGGAAATTTTTTTTTTTTATAAAGATTTAATAAATGATTTGTAGAAAGCAATTTTGATTTTCCATATATTGACTTTATTTTTTTTACTTCTAATTTACTTTTCTCTTTTTGAGGAGATTTAGTAAAACCATACTCTACACTGCTTCCAATTTGTAAAAATTTTTTTATATCTTTTTTTAATAAAATTTCAGTCAAATTTTTTAATCCTATGTAATGAGTTTTATAAGTTTTTTTAGTCTCAGAATGATTAATATGACCGGCAAAATTTACAACATAATCAATTTTCAAATTTAATTTTTTTTTTAAATCCTGTTTGTTTTCAATCTTACAAAAAATATATTTTACGTTCTTGATTTGAACGTTTTTTTTAATTTTTTTTTTTGATAAAGAAAAAATCTTAAATTTTTTTTTTTTTAAAAGTTCTAAAATAAAATGTTTGCCTATGAAACCCGTACCACCTGTAACCAAAATGTTATACTTCAATTTAAAATTTGACCTTTCTATTTTTAAATAAAAAATCAAGATTATCTTTATCTCTTTTTGTATCCATACATTGCCAAAAACCATCATGTTTGAATGCAAAAAGTTGTTTTTGTTTTGCTGCTTTCTCTAAAGGTGATCTTTCTAAAAAAGTTGCTGAATTATCTATATAATCTAAAAATCTTGAGTTTATTACAAAAAAGCCACCATTAATCCAACCTTCATCTAGCTTAGATTTTTCCCTAAATAACTTTACCCTCTCCCCCACTATTTTTATCGCTCCAAATCGTGCTGGGGGTCGTACTGCTGTCATAGTAACTAACGCTCCCTTTTTTTTATTATGAAATTTTAATAATTTTCTTAAGTTTACATTTGATAAACCATCTCCATATGTCAGAAAAAAGTTTTCTTTACCTAAATATTTTTTTATTTTTTTTAATCTTCCTCCAGTCATTGTTTTAAGGCCTGTATCAATTAAGTTAATATTCCAACCAAATGATTTTTTTTTAAAGTAATTTCTTATTACCTTCCCCTTATATCCGAGCAAAACATAAAAATCTTTATATCCATAATTCGAAAAATGTTTCATAATATAATATAAAATTGGTTTATTATTCACTTTTACCATAGGTTTTGGGATTAATTTTGTGTACTCAGACAAACGAGTTCCTAATCCACCAGCTAATATAACAACTTTCATTTAAATTTATTTAATTTATTTTTGTATTGTTTTATTTGTTGAAAAGTAATTATCTCTTTTTTTTTTATATAATAATTTTTATACCAGTCTAATGTTAAGACTAAGGTTTCTTTTAAGCTGAGGGAAGTTTTCCATTTAAGAACTTCCTTTGCCTTTGTAGAGTTTAATTTTAATAAAACTGACTCCTTTTGTATTGTATTCATTGTTTTAGTTTTCCAAGTACACCTATTCCAAAGAAATTTGAAATAACTTAGAATTTCTTTTACCTTATAATTTTTTGAGTATGATGGACCAAAATTGAAGACTTCACCATGAAGTCGTGGGTTAGTACTTAATTGTTTTGCCAGAACCATATATCCATAAACTACCTCAACAACATGTTGCCAGGGTCTAGTAGAATTTGGATTTCTTATAATACAATCTTTTTTATTTGACCAAGATTTGAAACAATCAGGAATGAGTCTATCCTTTGACCAGTCACCACCACCTATAACATTTCCTGCTCGTCCAACAGCAATGAAAATCCTATTTGTTTTATGAAAAGATTGTATATAGCTTTGTATTATAATCTCCGCACAAGCTTTCGAAGCACTATATGGATCTAATCCACCTAGTTGATCCGTTTCTTTATAACCTCTTTTGATTTCTAAGTTTTTGTAACTTTTATCACTTGTAACTAAAACCACTGTGCATTTTTTTTTTAAATTTCTTAAAGACTCTAAAATATTTAAAGTACCGATACAATTAGATTTAAATGTTGTTTCTGGATTTTCATAAGAAGTTTTTACTAATGATTGTGCTGCTAAATGAAAAACAAAATCTGGTTGAATTTTATTAAAAACTTTTTTTAGCTTTTTAAGGTCCGTAATATCTAATTTGTGATTTACAACTTTATTCTTAAAATTTAAGAGTTTAAAATGAGAGGGCTTTGTTGGTATATCTTTGGATAGACCATAGATTTTACATTTATATGTGCTCAAAAAAGCTGTCAACCATGAGCCTTTAAATCCTGTGTGACCTGTAACAATTATTCTTTTATTATTAAAAATCTCAAACATTTTTCAATATAAAAATTTACTTATAGTTTCATTTAATAAATTAAAATCATCTAGAAGTTTT
>NZ_JBNGZH010000070.1:0-1503 GCF_052049775.1 Candidatus Pelagibacter sp.
TTATTAAAAAAAAATAATATTAAAAAATTATTCTCCACCGGAGGATATATGTCTTTTCCATTGTTACTAGCAGCAAAATTCTTAAGATTAAAGATTTACCTGCTAGAACCCAATCAAGTTTTGGGAAGAGCAAATAAATTTTTTTTAGGCTCATGTGAAAAAATAATTTGTTACAAAGAGAAAATAAAAAATTTTCCACCAAAATATAAAGGTAAAGTTGAAACTATATTTCCCTTAGTTAGAGAAAAATTTTATACTTTAAAACAAAAAAATTTTAACCATAAAAAATTAGATTTGTTGATTGTTGGAGGAAGTCAGGGAGCGAATATATTTGATATTAATCTCAAAAATAAAATTGTTAATATTTCAAAAAAACACTCAATCAGAATTTTGCATCAAACAAGTGAAAAAAATATTCTCAATTTAAAAAATTTCTATATTGAAAATAATGTTGAATGTTTAATCTTCAGTTTTAATAAAAAATTTGAAGAATTAATTAATAATTCAGATATTTGTATAACTAGGGCAGGTGCTTCAACCTTGGCTGAATTATCTTTATTAAACATACCATTTATTGCAGTGCCTTTACCACATTCTAAGGACAATCATCAATTTGAGAATGCTTTATTTTATAAAGAAAAAGAATGTTGTTGGATGCTTAAACAAGAGACATTTGAGGATGATATTGAGCAACTTCTAACCAATATATTATCTAATAATTCTGAATTTTTACAAAAAAAGGAAAATTTAAAAAAATTAAATTACAAAAATACTTGGACTAATGTACATCAAAAAATATTAAATATAATTAATGAAAATTGAATTAGCAAAAACTGAGGTTATTCACTTCATTGGCATCGGTGGTATTGGCATGAGTGGACTTTCTTTAATTATGAAAGGGAAAGGATTTAAAGTGCAAGGTAGTGACCTAACATCAAATAAAAATATAGAAAGATTGAGAAAAGAAAAAATAAAAGTTTTTATTGGTCAAAAAAAACAAAATCTAAAAAATGCAACAATAGCAGTTATTTCTTCAGCAATAAAAAAAAATAATTCAGAATACATTGAAGCTAGAAGGAAAAAACTCCCAATTATTACAAGAGGAAGAATGTTAGCCCATATTGTTTCTCTTATGAAAAATATTGTTGTAGTAGGTTCACATGGAAAAACCACAACAACTTCTTTAATCACCTCAATACTGCAAAAAACTAAATTAGATCCAACAATTATTAATGGAGGAGTAATCAATTCTATCAAAAATACTGCTAAGCTAGGAAAGAGTGATTGGACAGTTTTGGAAGCAGATGAGTCTGATGGGAGTTTCCTTCATATACCTCCTACTTATTCAATTGTTACAAATATAGACAGAGAGCATATGGATTTTTATAAATCTATGGATGACTTAGAAAAATATTTTATTAATTTTATTAAAAAAGTTCCTTCGTTTGGAAAATCATTTATTTGTTTAGATGACCCTATTAATAATAGGATAATTAAAAAATT
>NZ_JBNGZH010000071.1:0-4255 GCF_052049775.1 Candidatus Pelagibacter sp.
TACAAGCTACTTCTCCATTATTATTGTACAGCGATATTCGAAATAGTAATAAAATTTTAAAAAAAGGGTATGACAGTATTTTTTCGTCTTACATATCAAGAAAATTTTTTTGGAAATTCGTTAAAAATAAACTTTGCAGCTTAAATTATAACTATTTAAAAAGAACATTAAGACAAAATTCAAGTGATACTTTCATTGAGAATGGAGCGATATATGGTTTTAATATAAGAGGTTTTTTAGATAAAAATAACAGATTATTCGGAAGAATCGCAACTTATGTTATGCCAGAAAAAAGATCTTTAGATATAGATACAAAAAAAGATTTTGATCAAGCTAAAAAGAAATTAAAATCGCGTTTTAGTAAATTTAAATGAAGAACCTTTTGCTAGTATTTACTGAAAATTTTTTTACACAAAATGATCTTAAAAGGTTTGGTATCGAAAAACTTTTAAAAAGATACGATGTTTGCATATGTGATTTTACAAATTATTTGCACCCAAGTTATCACAAAACTTACTCGAAAAAAATATCCTATTTCAAAAATAGAAACATAAATTTAAAAAAAATATTAAGTTTAGAGGAATTCACTTCGTTTTTGGAAAAACAAGAAACAGGTATGAAAATTTTCGTTTTAGATAATTTGTCGATTGAAAGTCTAAGTAGCTATAAGTGTTTTTTAAAAAAAAAATTTGAGAAATTATTTTTTATTAAAGTGCATAATAATCAACAGCCTAAGACAATATTATATTTTAAAATTAAATACCTTTTGTTTTCAAGAAATTTTTTTTGGTACTTTAAAAAAATTTTAAATAAAATTTTTTCATTTCCATTTACTAAGAAAAATATTGTCACCTTCGAACATGATTTTATTTTGAAATCACATACTTTTAATGATGAGACATCAAAAATAAAGACTTTTTATATTCATTCCACTGATTATGAAAAAATTTTTTATGAGAGCTTTGATTACGAAAAAAAACAAAAATTTGATCTCCCTAAATATAAATATGCAGTTTATGTAGAAGAGATGACATCAAGTCATCCTGATTTTGAAATTTTATCTAGACCCGTGCCGATTTCAAAAGAGAAATATTTGCAAGAAATAAATAATTTCTTTTTTTATTTTGAAAAATATACAAATTTAAAAATAGTAATATCAATGCATCCAAGAAATTTATCATTAAACTCTGAGGGTGAAAACTTTGACAGACCAAAATTTTACGGCGAAATTTATGATTTGATAAAAAATTCAAGTTTAGTGCTGACTCACCAATCTACCTCAGTTAATATTGCAGTATTATATAAAAAACCAATAATTTTTTTAGACTCCTCTAGTTATAAAGATTTGCGACCAAGAATTCATACACTACGACAAAAACTTGGTGGTAAGATTTTTAACATAAACAAAAAAAAATTCTATCATAGAAATTTTGAAAATTTATTTTCTTACGATCAAAATAAATATAAAAATTATTTTTCAAAATATATTAAACATCCCAAATCTAATGATCGTTCAATATTCGATATTATTTTAGATTTACCTGAAGATGTAAAATAAAAATTTCAAGAGTTTTTTGTTTGCAAGGAAAAATCCCCCAGCTCTTGATACTCTATTTTTTATTATATTAACATCTATTTCATAGTTCAAAATATTGTAATTTTTTTTTTTAAAAATCATAACTACTTCGGATAAATAAAAGTTACTTGAAATTTTTTTAACTTCCTCTGCTATTTTTGAATATTTATAAACTTTAAACCCTGACAGAGGATCTTTTATTCCATATTTTTTTTTAAAACAAAAAGATATTAAGTATTCTAAATATCTATTCATTTTTTTTCTATTACAAACAATTAAATCTAAAGCAGGATTTAATAGTGTTAGTATTTTTTTCATATCTTTTGTTTTATGTTCACCATCAGCATCAAAGGTAATTAAAAAATCTATTTTCTCTCTTTTTTTTTTTAAATAGTTTATTCCCTTAATTATATTGTTCTCGTAGCCGATTATTTGATTATTTCTTAAAAAACTTATTTTATTTTTTTTTAAAAAAATTTTAGTTTTATCTGTTGAGCAATCGTCAAGAATTAAAATATCTCTTCGGATATCTATTTCTTTCATTGAATTAAATTGGTAAATAATTTTTTTTAAAGATTTTAATTCATTAAAGGATGGTATTAAAATTTTGAAATTAAATTTCATTTAAAATCAAAATATTTCTCTTTTATTATTTGGTTCGGTGAAAGTGTGACTTTTATTTTTTTTCCAAAGTATTTTTCAATTAAAAAAGGGCTTATTGATTGCTTTGGACATGGTCTAAGTAGTTTGACCATTTGTTTATTAAAGATTTCTCCTTTGTAAATTTTTCTTGCACTCCAACATCCTCTTCTTTGTATTATTGCAGATTGTTTTTCGTTTTTTTCAATTATTTTCTTTCCATTACCAAGGGCATTTTCTAAATTTCTTGTCTCATCAACCATAATTTTCCATGTCTTTGGATTCATTGAAAACTTATGGTCAGGACCGTTTCTGTTATTATTATCTGTAAAGTGTTTTTCTATAACTTTTGCTCCAAGAGTGACAGCACCTAAAACAGTTGCATGACCAGGTGTGTGGTCGCTAAGACCAAGAATAATTTTATTTCCAAAAAATTTTTTATATTGATTAAGAACTTTTAAATTTATGTAATTAAAATTATTAGTTGAGTTTGTATAATTTGTATTACATTGCATAAGAATAATTTTTTTTTTATTTTTTTTTCTAATTAAATTTACCGCGTTAACTACATCAGTAAATGATGATGCCCCAGTTGCGAGCATAATTGTTTTCTTTTTCCTAGAAATCTTTTCTAAGCTTTCTTTCCATGTTATATCGCCTGAACCAATCTTAAAATATTTTATGAATTTGTTTACCTTATCAATATATTCAAGATCATAAGGAGCAGTCATAAAATCTATTCCCGCTTTGTCACATTCCTTTTTAAGAGCCTGAGTCCAAGAGAAATTAATACTTGCCGACTTATAGACCTGGAAAATACTTTTTTTCCATTTTTTTTGGTGACTTATCTTTCCAATTTTTTTAAAGCCCTCGTCGCTTACAATTGTTTCAGCTTTGAAATGTTGAAATTTAGCAGCATCAGCTCCAGCTTTAGCACAAAGTTTTATAAGTTTTTTTGCCCTCTTTAATGAACCATCATGATTAGCTGCAATATCAGCTATAAAGTAAGTTTTTTTAAACATTAGATATTGTAATAATTTAAATTATTTTTTTAAGATTTAATAATTAATTTAGATTAGGATAGATTATTAATTTAAATAGTATAATTAGCAACT
This sequence comes from Candidatus Pelagibacter sp., assembly GCF_052049775.1. GTDB lineage: Bacteria > Pseudomonadota > Alphaproteobacteria > Pelagibacterales > Pelagibacteraceae > Pelagibacter. The sequence continues at coordinate 3,331 of NZ_JBNGZH010000071.1, forward strand.
ATTAAAAATGATAAACAAAACAATATTAGTCACTGGAGGAACAGGGTCTTTTGGAACTGCTTTCGTAGAATATCTTCTTAAAAATTTTAAATTTAAGAGAATTATCATTTTTAGTAGAGATGAATTGAAGCAATCGGAATTAGCTAAAAAAAAAATTTTTAAAAAGAAAAATATAAGATTTTTTTTGGGAGATATAAGAGATTTATCTAGATTACAATCTGCATTTAATGATGTCGACTATGTAATACATGCTGCTGCCTTAAAACACGTACCCATAGCTGAATATAATCCAACAGAATTTATAAAAACTAATATTTTGGGCTCTCAAAATGTTATCGAGGCTGCTTTGAAGAGTGACTCAGTCAAAAAAGTTATTGCATTGTCTACTGATAAAGCAGTTTCACCATCAAATTTATATGGGGCAACAAAATTGTGTGCAGATAAATTATTTATTTCCGCAAATAATATTGTAGGTAAAAATAATATTAATTTTTCAGTTGTAAGGTATGGCAATGTAATAGCATCAAGGGGATCTGTTGTGCCTATTTTTCTGGAACAAAAAAAAAAAAATTTACCTTTCACAATAACAGATAAAGGTATGACAAGATTTTCTTTAACCATGGATGAAGCTGTTAAAATGGTTACATGGTCATTACAAAACTCTCAAGGAGGAGATATTGTCATTCCAAAAATTAAGTCATATAAAATATTAGATATAGCAAAAGCAATTGATCCTAAAAGAAAAATAAAAATTATTGGCCTGAGACCAGGTGAAAAAATTTATGAGGAATTAATTTCTGAGGATGAAACAAGTGATATATATGATATTGGCAAATATTATATCGTAAAATCAAACTTAGTTTTTAGAAATAAAAATTTAAAAAAAATAGGAAAAAAAATAAGATTGTTGAACTCTTACAATTCC